>NZ_JACHFC010000001.1 GCF_014205895.1 Borreliella lanei
AAGAGAATAAAGCAACAATTAAGGGCTATGGTTTACTTCCTTTTCTTTGGAGCTGTTGTAATTATATAACTATACTAAAAAATAATAAATAAATTTATTATTTTTTAGTATAGTTATATAATTACAACAGCTCCAAAGAAAAGGAAGTAAACCATAGCCCTTAATTGTTGCTTTATTCTCTTAATGTGATATGGATTTTTGTATACCAAAAATAAAAATATATAAAGCAATAAATTTAAAAACAAAAACCAATTAAACTTGGTATTTCTTAATATTAAAATAAGGCAGTAATTTACAATTACAAATTGTGCACTATAAGCCATATTAATTCTAAACTTTTATTTATCTCTTGAAATTTTTGATCAATAAAGATATGATCATTATCAACATTATCTCTATTTTAATCATCACATAAAGGCAGCCCTTTAGAAGAGCTATGCATAAAAAATTATAAAATCAATTGATAAAAAAGAAGTGCACTTTTTAAGTAATGTGATTAAGTGCTAAATCAATTTTATCCATATAACTAAAAACAAACTATAGGGGGGGCTTGTGGTCTCATCGAAAGATAAGAGAGTATAGGAACAAAGAAGTTAAATTTAGTGCAGAGATAAATAATTTTTTGAATCTTAGCAATACTGTTAAGATTAGGATAGATACTTATTTATACGTGGGATAATATATTCTATCTCTGTAGATTCTATTAAGCTTATTTTTAAAGAAGATGATTTATTTTTAGCTTTGGCTAAAAATAAAAATTTAGGTTTTATTAAACTTGGGAAAAATCAAAATGCTAATAATAGTTCGGATTTTTATCCCTTTTTGCCTGTAAAATTGTTGAGTTCTTCTACATATATTCTATTAGAGATGGAGTCGATTTGACCTTTAGTTTTGAATATATGGGCAGAGAGATTTTTATTGAGGGCGAATCAAGGAATATTATATACTCAAGTGGTATTTTGTCCTCATCAAAAGCAATGCCAAACGCAATGCCCTTTCCATTAGGCAGCTGAATAGTACTAATGTTAATCCATAATTATTTTCATGAATTAGAAAATTAAGATTCTTATTATGTGAAAATTTGATAGCAATTCTTAGTTTAAGCTTGAACAATCTTATTTCTAGGGATAGATTTAGTATATTAAATAAATAAAAACAAATTTTATTTTATATGGCCAAAGGTTTTTTTGATTAAAAACCAAATCTTTGGCCATGTTTTGATTATTAATAAAAGGTAAAAAAGATTTATAAATAAAATAAGCGAGGGCGTAAGCATAAATTATGAAAATTAATGACATTGTAAAAACAAATGATTTCAATATATCTCTGTATAAGAAACTATCAAAAGACTTTATAAAAAAAGAAAATATTAAGAGGATGAAAGATTTTTTTGTTTTTGTTAAAAATAGATTTTCTTCAATAGATAATAATTCAACAGAAACAAATATGGAGTCTTCACTAAATCTATATTTGAAGAACTAAATTATTCAGTGGAACAATAAAAATGTGAGCAAATAGAAGGGGTAAAATCTAGAGCAGGTATACTACTTTTTAAAAATGAAAAAGACAAAGTAGATGTTAATAATAAATTAGAAGAAGCTAAAAAAAATAATGAGCCTATCCAGCTGAAGATATCTTACTTATAGCAGAAGTTAAGTGTCCTTCATTTAGTTTTAATACTTCATTATTATATTCTTTTAATAAAAGCTTATTCTTAATATTAAGCCCTCTTTCAAAATCAATATACTTTTTACCAAAAGCACTAAATGAACTTAAAATTTTTTAATCAAGCTAAATTCTTCATTGTCTTTAAATTCTATTATTGATTCCTGAATAAGGGATAGTTTTTTAATTTGTTTATATTTAATTCAATACCTTTATAAGGATTAGTTTTCTTAGCACTCTAGAACTATCAACGCTCAAAGGATGATTGTCTTTACTAAAGATTGGCGAAGCTCCAAAAATAAAGGTGTCAAACCACAAACTTAACATAGTAATTTCAACCGCAATAGGATTAATATCAACACCATAAATACACTTTCTTTAAGAGCATTCTTTTAAGTACTAATTCTTTACTTATACTGTCTTTAACATCATATTCTTCACTTTCTTTAAGAAAAGCTCTATATTCTTTATCAAGATCTTTCTTTACATCTTCAAACTTATCTAGCTGATACCATACTCTTTCTGTTAAGTAATCTAAACAAACAATCAAAAGATGCCCTGAATCACAAGAATTATCAATGATTCTTATATTTTAAAGGGGACTCAGTTTTAAACTGTTCTTCAATTGATGATATGGCCATAAAATCTGCTAAGTCTTTAAACTTTATATTTCTTTATTCTGGGGCGAATATTCATCAGTTCAATTCAAGATTTTTTGAAGATAAAGATGCAAAGAAAAGTTATAAATTACTATGGATAGATAAAGAAGGCTTAAAAAAAGTATTAACCAAATATGACCAATGTTAAACTGAAAGAGTAGTTTGTAGATCAGTTTCGAGCAATATGGATCTAAGAACTATGATTACTACTTTGTCTCCTAAAAATTCCTATTGCACATCGTCGTTAAACATAGATTGTGAAAAAAATACCAATATCACTTTATAAAAAATTATTTATTATATCTATTTTTAACTCTCTTGCATTTGATTTTTTGCTAAGAAGATTTGTTAACATAACTGTGGTAAAGTCATCCCTTTATCAATGTTCAATGCCTCAGCCTGAAGAAAAAGATATTTTGGCTAATCCACTGTACTTAACTTTAGTAAAAAATACTGCTTTTCTAATAGCCAAAAATGATCTTTTAAATTTCTCTAATTTAATTTACTTGAAACACTTTGGGTTTAGCAAAGAAGAAGCTGATAAAATACTAAAATTAGATACTAAGGATAAGTTTTTTAATGAAAAAGAAAATGAAAAAGAAAATAACTTTATTGTAGCCAGTCTTTATTCATTAACCAAAGAAGATTTTAAGATTTTACTTAATGACTTTAGGGTGCTAAAAAATAAGAAAGGAACAGAATATATTTTATTTTTAATAGAGGGGTATGAGAATTTCTGTAAACTAAATTAAGTAGCGCGAGGGCATGTCAAAATAAAAGTTGTTTAGTGGTCTAAACCATTTTTACTTATCATCCTTGCAAAAAGACTACTTAGTAAATTTTTTATTAGTCTTGTTAAAATTTATTTTTTAGTTTGTATAAATATAGTAATTAAAATGCACATTAATGAAATTCCAAAAAATATGTAGCTCTGTTCCATATAAAATTTATAAAATTCCATTATATGATTACAGTGTATTTGTATTTTCAAATCAAGAATACAAATACAATACTATATCTATTAAATAGATTGTAAAACTTCAATTTATAAAAAGTTATTTTAACCAACTTTTACAAAAAAATCCTGCAAAAAGCCCTTGTAAGCTACTCAAAATGAAAATTGATGGGATTATGGGTAAATATTGTATTAATTAAGTAGTGTTCCCATGTTAAATGGGAACACTACTTAATTAATACAATATTTACTGTTGGTAGATACTGCTTTATTATTTATAGGCAAAACTCCTTAAGTCTCTATAATCCCTTTGCTCAATTTTAAATCCAAATTTAAATTTATTGTTTTTTTATTGTTAAGCTCCTAATTTTATTAGAAATTACACAAACGAATAGCAAACTAAGTTTAAATCTTTTAAAATTTTTATTATATGCGGTAAAGCTTAATTTATAATTAAAATTAATATACTTTTGGCAAAAAGTTAAATGATAACCTTTTTAGGCGAATAAGTATATACTTTGAAAAACATATCAAAATAATATCATTACTAAAAAACTATGTTGGGTTTTTAGGTTCTGAACTTCTAAACTCATAACAAACCTTCTTAATTTCATTTAATATTGTATTTTCAGGATCACTATTAATAGTAGGAGGGGCAGTATTGTTGTCCAATGCTACATTATTGTTATTTCCTTCTTCTTGAGTAGGAGATGGAGGATTTAATAACATGAAGTAATGGTTAAAAGCACTAGCAAGTCTACTCTCTAGTTTATGATGTTCCTTAGCATCCATATCCCCTCCGTTATTTTCATCTTTACCTGCTACATTGGGCTGATTATCTCTACCATATTTAATATAATTAATCAGTTCTTTAACCTTACCCCTATCTTTTAGTTTAAATAAAAACCTTTTAATATACTCTTCTATTTGAGATACATCTCCTTTTAAATAAATATTAAAATGATGTGTTTCAGTAGATGTTTTTGCTAATTCGCTTTTTAATGTATTAATAAAAAAAGCTAATGTATTACACTCTTCATTATTAAGTCCAAACGTACTTTTCCAATCTAATTTTGTATTAATACTTTCTTCGCTTACTACATCCTGTAATAAGGGATCTTTATTATTTTTGTATAACCCACAGCTTAAAAAACAAATCACAAAAAGCATAGACAAAAGTCTACTACACATAAAACTCGTACCCCTTATGTTCCAAACAGATAAAATTTAAAATTCAATTGTTGCACATAAATATATTTCATTAAGGCTATTTTTCAATAAAATAAAACTTTGTTTATTAATCAATATTAATTCTATTTTTTACAATTTATTTATAGACAATATAATTAGGAAAAAACAAAGACCACTTTATTAGTCTTATACTAGAAAAATTAAATTTGTAATTGTGCATTGTTGTAATATACCTTTAAATTTTATTGTATGTAGTATTTATATTCCTTAGGTGGAATGAAGGGGCAGTTTTTTTGTTGGGTTTTCATAAATGAAACGCTTTCTTTTTGTAAAAAATAATAAAAATTGTTTTGTTATCTATAAGTTAATAGATAACAAAACTAAAAATTTATTAAATGTAATAACGATTGACTTTATTTTTTATTTATTATATCACGATTAAGCTGGGACTCTTAAATAAAGAATCTCAAAATTATTAGTTCATTTATAGATTATAATTCTTACCTTTTGTTAATTATTAAATCTATTTTTAAACTTTTTAATTAAATCTTTCTCACTTGAAAAAAATCGACTCTAAAAGAAACTCTGTAAATTTTATATTTTCTTTATCTTTTATAAGTCTTAACATATTAATGGCTTTATTAAATTTTCTTTATTAAGTTTATCTATAACCACATTCTCATTGGTTTTGATATGATCAATAGCGGCCTTTATGCTATTACCAATAATATACTTTTCTTATATGATACCAAATTCAATCGCTGTAGCTAATTTGATATATAAATAAGCCTGTGTTTTGGCAAGTTTAAACATATGTAAAAATTCTCTAAAAGATTTAAATCCTCCTTCTATATAACTAAAAGAAAATAACCCGCCCCCCCCTAAAAGCTCAAATAAATGTTAGCTATAATAACTAAAATAGAAATAAAAAACTCAATAATAAATAATGGTAAAACAAACTTAAACCATGTACCATAACTTAATCTAGATATCCCCAATACAGCCATTATAACTCCGCTAGTAGGTGTTATTAAATTAATAAGTCCAGATGATGTTTGCATAGCAATAACAACTGAAGATCTTGGAATTGACAAAAAATCAGCAAGCGGAGCCATTATTGGCATAGTGAGACTAGCATGTCCTGATGAAGATGGAACAATAAATCCTATAAATACTTGAATAATTTCATTCAAAATGATAAAAAGAGGTCTTGGAAGATTGTATAAAAAATTAGTAGCAGCATTTAGCATAGTATCTGTAATCAACCCATCATCACAAACTATCATAACACCTCTAGCAAGTCCAATAACAAGAGCAGCCGTTAACAGGCTTTCAGAACCCTTCACAAACGCATCCCACATTTCAGATTCACCCAATCTACAAATAAAAGCCGCTATAATAGCAACCCCAAGATACAACATTGTCATTTCTTGCATCCACCAACCAAGATTAACAATGCTAAATATCAAAATCAATATCATAAATCCAAATAAAAGTAAAACTAATTTATGAGCAAAAGTAAACTCAAGAGCATTCTGAGTATTATCTCCAGTAGAAAGTCCATCTTTTTTAACAAAATATTGATAATGTTCATTTTTTTGAGAATACACAAGCGATTTTGAGGGATCCTTTTTAATTTTAGACGCATAAACACAAACATAGATTATAGCAACTAATACTGATACAAAATAAAGAGCAATTCTAAAATAAAATCCATCTTGCAAGCTAATAGAAGCTATTGCAGATGCAATTCCTGTCGCAAATGGATTTACAGTAGAAGCCAAAGTCCCTACTCCGGCTCCTAAGGCAATAATAGCCGCTCCAACAAGACTATCATAACCCAAAGCCACTATCAAAGGAATCATAACAAAATAAAAAGGAAGGGTCTCTTCACTCATTCCGGTTACAGTTCCACCAATTGAAAAAATAAACATTAACAAAGGAATAAGCAATTTATCTTTATGCCCCAACTTCTTAATTAAAAAATAAATTCCTGCATCTATTGCTCCGGTTTTCATAATAATCCCATAAGCACCCCCAACAATTAAAACAAAAACAATAACTTCGACTGCATGTTCCATGCCCTTTGACATTGCAGTTAAAATAGTCATAATAGGGTGTAAAAATCCTCTAGGGCCTCGATCTACAGGCTGATAAGTTCCAGCAACAATTATTTCCCTTTTAGATCCATCACCCATTTGCTTAAATTCTTTATCAAACTTACCAGCAGGAATCACATACGTTAAAATGGTAACAAATATAATTAAAGAAAATATTATTGTAAAACTACTTGGCATTTTGATCATAACGTTCCTCCTAAATAATTTCAATTTCATAAATTTAATTTCATATAAAAAATACCGTTATCCCAAAGTCGCTACCATAATAGCTTTAATGGTATGCATTCTATTTTCAGCAGCATCGAAAACAACTGAATTTTTACTTTCAAAAATTTCTTCTGTAACTTCAATTCCATCAAGTCCGTATTTATCAAAAATATCCTTACCAATCACAGTGCTTAAGTCATGAAAAGCGGGCAAGCAATGCATAAATATTGCACTATCTTTTGCCATGCGCATTATCTCTTTATTAACCTGATAAGACTTTAGAAGATTTATTCTATCTTCCCAATTACTCTCTCCCATAGATACCCATACGTCTGTATACACAACATCAGCACATTTAACAGCCTCTTCTTTAGAATCTGTAATTGTAATTTTACCCCCACTCTCTAGGGCTAAAGACATAGCCTTAAGCGTCAAATCGGGGTCTGGAAAAAGCTCCTTGGGAGCAAAAATTCTAAAATCGAGTCCCATAATAGCACAGCCTTTCAACAAAGAATTGGCAACATTCCCCCTACCATCGCCACAAAACACTATTTTAATTCCCTTTAAACTTCCCTTATGTTCTTTTATTGTCATTAAATCGGCTAATATTTGGGTTGGGTGAGAAACATCTGTCAATCCATTGTAAACAGGAACATTGGAATAATTTGCCAAACATTCAACAGCCTGTTGAGAACAACCTCTAAAGCCAATGGCATCATACATGCGCCCCAAAACTCTGGCAGTATCTATCATAGACTCTTTTGAGCCTATTTGATTCCCCTTGGATCCTAAATAAGTAATATTTGCCCCTTGATCATAAGCAGCGACCTCAAAAGCACACCGGGTCCTTGTTGAATCTTTTTCGAAAATTATAACTATATTTTTACCTTTAAGTCTCTGCACTTCAATTCCTGCATATTTTGACTTTTTTAAATCAATCGATAAATCAAGTAAATATTTAATATCTTTGCTTGTAAAATCTAAAAGATTTAAAAAGCTCTTATTTCGTAAATTATACATCAACCACCAACCTTTACAATCAAGTTTTTAAAAACTCATTTAACTCACGCTTAAATTTAAATACCCTCTCTTACTAAAGGCATAGACATACATCTTGGCCCACCACGCCCCCTTGAAAGCTCGCTAGACGGAATTCTATGAACTTTGATACCATTTTCTTCAAACAACTTATTCGTTACATGATTTCTAGAATAAGCAATTACTTCTCCTGGGGCTATCGCCAAAATATTAGCACCATCATTCCATTGTTCTCTTGCACCATGTATTAAGTCTCCACCTGCACATTTTATTATGTCAATCTTCCTGCCTAGATAAAAACTCAAAACATCTTTAAGTTTGGCCTTTTCTTCTTTAATATTGATTTTATTATAATTTGAATTATAAGTTAAAACATAAATTGAGAAATACATATCATCACTTGTAAAACTTGTAAAAACACTATAATCAATTTGAGTAAAAACTGTGTCTAAGTGCATATAAGCTCTATTTTTTGGAATTTTAAAAGCCAAAATTGTGTTAAATGAGGCCTTATTTTCAAAAAGACTAGCAGCTAGTTTTTCTACAGACTCCGCTTCTGTTCTTTCCGAAATTCCAATAACCAAAAGATCTTTATTTAAAACAAACTCATCCCCACCTTCCAAAGAAGTTTCTTCCCATCTATTAAACCAAATTGGAACATTTTCTTTGTAAATGGAATGGTATTTAAAAATATACTCCGCAAATATTGTCTCTCTGCGTCTAACCTTGGTATACATTTTATTTATTGTAATTCCATTGCCAATACTAGCAAAAGGATCTCTGGTAAATAAAACATTGGGCATAGGATCAATAATAAAAAGACTCTCACCATTAACCAAATCATCAAGTGAAGATGAACAATCCTTGAGCTCTTCTCTTGCAACACCCGAAATCATTTTAGAAACCATATTATTAACATTTAAATTAGAAAAATAATCTTTTAAAATATTTATTGCACGATCTGTTTTTATTTCTGCTTCCAGAATAAATTGAGATATAAATTTATCTTTGAGCGCTACAGAAGAAGCAAGAACCTCGCTAACAAGATCCTCAACATACTCAATTTCAACTGAATTATTTTTTAAAGTATTTACAAAAACTTCATGCTCTTGCCTTGCAACTTTAAGATAAGGAATATCATCAAATAAAAAATTTTTCATAATAAAGGGCGTCAAATTTTCCAATTCTTCTCCTGGCCTATGAAGCAAAACTTTTTTCAAACGACCTATTTCCGAAAATATATTTATTGGATTTAAATATTCTTCTTCCATCGATTTTCCCCTTTATGAAAATTGCCATATATTAAAATATTATAGTTTATATTGAAAAATATCAACTATTTTTAAAAAATTTAAAAAATTAATATAAATGTAAAAAATTGCAAAAACAAAAAAATAAGTTCTAAACTTAGAAATCAAAAACATTAACAAAAAATTATGCTAAAATACTACTCATGAAGAAAATTAATAGATTAATATTGTTAATATTAACTACACACATTTTATTATTCTCTTGTGCCTTAATTACAGACAACAAGTCAAAAAATCTAAGCATATCAGAAATCATATTAACACAAAAAACACCACTAGAAAACTCTTTAATAAAAAATCCTTCTAATGTAGAATATCGAATACCAATATCCAGTATCCAAGAAATTTTAAACAATAATGATAATTCCTTTTTAATAAAACAAACAGCAGCAAAAATCAAAATAAGCCCACAAAAACTTGAAGAAATAAAAAACTATCTAAACGCTTATAAAAACTACCTAAATAATGAAACCGAATGGATAAAGTTTTTAGAACAAAGCAGCGTTAATGGCAATCTAACAATTAAAATTGATACTTCCTTTGAAAAAAAAACAAATTTTAATCATAAAAATTCAGATAATGAAAATTTAACAGAACTAATAGAATTGCAAATGCATCTAGAAAAAGAAATTTTAAACTTAATTGAGCAAACATTTCATGATAAAAATTTAGGATACATACAATTAAACCACATCAATTCATTCTTTCCTCAAGAAAATATAAACTCAATAACAAAAGAAATAATAGATGGGAAAGAATATGTTGCACCGCACATAATAGCAAATCAATTATTAAAAATAAAAGATAAAAAATATTTTGAACAATTTATGCACTTTTTAAAAGTTGAAAATAGCACAATAAAAACAATAATTGAAAAACAAAAAATTTCAGATATTCACAATGAACTGTATTACTCAAAGCAATCCCCCCCGCCGCCCAGAAGAAGAAAAAGATCAACTGCCGACCCGGATAATAGCAATAAATACGACATAATACCAAAAATAATAGACCCAAATACAGGCATTGAAATAACCCCTAAAAGTTTAAGATCTCTTTTATCAAATGGCGACATAATACTAATCAAGCCAAAAATAGATTGGACAGAGTTTTTTTATTTTTGGCAACATGTAGGAATATTTGATGAAGAAAAATACGAAGCTACTAAAAAAATTGCATTCAATGGAAATGATAGTTTTGATATAAAATCAATAATTACAAGCAATCAAATCAAATTCGATACAGCATCTACTCAAGGCTCAGGATATGAAAAACTTTCAACATATGTACAATCAAGAATATTAAAAATATTCTCGCCAATAACAGACACAAGAACAATTCAAAAAGCTATTAATTTTGGAAGAAGCAGATACATTGACAATAACTTTGGATATATGGTTCCCTTAATATCCTCTAATTTATGGACAGATTCATTTAATATTGAAGAAATTCACAACAAAACCTATTGCTCTTTAATGGTTGATAGAATATATAAAATAGCAGGACTTAATGTATCAAGAAATTACGAAATTTCGGGAATAATTACTCCTGGAGAAATAAATGCAGCGGCTTACAATTTTTACATGTCTTATACGATTACAGGAATACTTCCAAGCGTGCTTCCAAAAAGGCTCATTAAACCAACCTTAAAAGAAAAATTCATTGGTTACAATAAAGAAATAGTAGATACAATAGAATTTAAAAAATCGAAAGAAAAAATTTTTGGAAGAGCTTGCAATATAACAAATCTCTGGTGCTCAGGAAGTTAATACTACCTATGAACAAATATTATGCCTGTATTTTGATTAATAGTAATGAAAAAATTATTTTCAAATCCTGGGAAGAATGCAAAACAACTATTAAAGGGAAAAATAATAAAATAAAAAGTTTCAAAACAATAGAACAAGCTCAAAATTGGCTATTTAATAATGAGAACAAAATTCATCATCACCCAATTGGAATATATTTTGATTCTGGAACAGGAAGAGGAAAGGGCGTAGAAATTAGAGTTGTAAACGAAAAAAAAATTTCAATATTGGATAAAATCTTAGACAAATCTCTGATTAATGAATATGGAAATTATTATGTCAAAAATTTTCAAGGGATTAGTAATAATTTTGGGGAACTGCTTGCCCTATATACAGCTCTCAAAATAGCATTAAAAGAAAATACAACAAACATATTTGGCGACAGTAAATTAATAATTGAATATTGGTCAAAAGGAATCTATAATAGCAAAAAATTAACACAAATTACTATTAATTTAATCAAAAAGACAGCTGAATTAAGGAAAAAATTTGAAGAACAAGGTGGAAAAATTTCTTTTATTCCAGGAAATGAAAATATTGCAGATCTTGGTTTTCATAAAACTAAGTAGAAATATTGTCAAAAAATACATAAAAGCAATATTTCTGATTTCAATGGTTTATTTTAATTGTTGTACTACAATTAAAATAAACCATGATTATGAAACTGATTTTAAAGTTCTAGAATCTCCCTCTAAATACATTAACATAGATGTAATTAAAGCTACAAATGAATATATTTATATTCAAATTACAAACAATAGCTTAGACATAGTAAAAATAAATTGGCAAAACACTAGCCTTAATAACGATAAGATCGTCTTAAAAAAAGAAGATCTTACAATAAACAATGAAACGAAGTATAAAAATAGATATAGAGAGTTTTTTATTGGTCCTAAAACTTCATTTAAATTTAAAGCATATCCACTAAAAATTCATTCTAAAAACAAAAATAGCAATAACGTAAGCTTAACCATTAAATATCCGTCTATTTTCAAACTCAACATAACAAAAGTAGGAATTGAAGCAAAAAAAACAATAAATGTTTTAATAACAAGGACTAGAAAAATTAATATTACTAATACATGAAAATCGTTATTATTTTTTTGTTTTTCTATTAATAATAAGCTCATAGTTTGTATCTTTATTGTTTTCAAATGAGGCTTTTATAGGAGCAAAAAAGTTCCAAGAAATATAAATTGTAAAATTATTTCTCCAAATAGGAGAATAAATCCCGTTAGATCCTATTAGCAAATCTGGCTCTAAATTATATTCACCAACAAATTTCCAATCATAAAAATTGAATTTAAAGCCTGATGAAAATTTTTTAATTTTAAAAAGTGAATCTTTTCTGTCCTGAGAATTAAAGAAATTGAAAGATTTTAATAAATCAGAGAAGACATTAACCGGTTCAAGGCCAATTTGGTCCATATATCCTTTAAAGTATTTAAAAGTCTTGGTATTAACAGATAAAGTAGAAAAGTAAATTTCTAAAAATTCTGTATATTTAAGCTTAAAAGTCAATGCGGATCGAAGTTCATTATCCGTAAATTTCTGTAAATTTATTTTCCAGCCAACATCTACCCCTAAGGTAAAAGAAAGCTTATTGTCAAAAAAAGTTAAAACGTACAATTCCTTCTTATAACTAGAATCTAAAGAATATGGAACAAGTTTGGTTGTAGTACCAATCTTGGAAAAATCTCCCTTTAAAGGATCATAATTATATTCAAAGTCGTCTTTCATAGCAAACAAAAATTGAAAATCAAAAACATTAAGCTTAAAAGAAAGCTCGGAAACTCTATTTATCAAAGGATCATAAGCAGCTAAAAAACTAAACTTAAAATAATCCAAATATCTCGGTTCAATTTTATAATACAAAGCGGGAGACATTTCTAAATTTTTATAAGGCGATGTTGGTTTTTGGGGATCCAAAGGATTTTGAACAGAAGAAATTTCAGAGTTTTTTATAGCATCTTCTTTAAACTTTTTATAATATTTAATTCCAAGCCCAGCTTCTTGTAATAAATAAGGGAAATCTAAAGAAAATTTAAGCTCAGAAGAAGCCTTAATATCTTCAAAACTATTTTTTAATTCACCTAAAAGCTCAGTAGTAAAATAATCATAATCATAAATTAAAGAAGCTGCTAAACTTTGATAAAAAGTTTCCGGATCAGATAAAAAAATACTACTATTCTTATTAACCAAAGATTTTACATTAGAATCATATTTTTTATTAAATGAATATAAAGTAGCCTTATTTTCAAACTTTAAAGTACTTCTAGAGAATAAAGGATATCTAATAAAAGGAAGCAAGTTTAAATTTATTTGGTTAATAATAGAGTGCTCACTTTTTTTATCTTTATCCTCAACCTTAAAATCTTTATTTAAAGGATTATACTCAATAGTATTAAGATATAATAAATTTTCAAAAGTAATTAAACGATTATAAAAATCAGCATGGATTTTTATATCCGTTTTATTTTTTATATCAAATAAATAATTTTTTATTTCATAATTAAAGTCCTTTGGGCTTGTTATGCCATAATTATTAAAAAAAACATTATTTCTTAAATAAGGATTAATGCCAAACCTAATAAAAAAAGAATCAGATTGATCAATATTTTTTAAAGTAATTGGTTCTGGAGGAATATATAAATCTTTAGTCAATTCTGTTGTTTTTTTAGCATTTTTCTCCTTAACACTCTTTTTATTATTATCTTTATCTTCTAGATTTTTAACTTCTGGACGCATTATCATTTCTTTAGTATCTGAAAATGTCCATTGATTATTGTAAAGGTCTTTTTGGAAATTTAAATCAATATATGGAGCATAAATTCTCTCCAAATAAAACCATTTTCTTGTGGGATCATTAGTCTCTTTTGGCCTTTCTAAAGGAGATTTAACATAAAGATTTTCATAGCCCGACAATTTAAAATTTAAGCCTAAATTATTTAATTTATAATCTAAAATTGAACCATCATTAAATGTTCTCTTATAAAAAGAAGATAAATTCCAATCAAAAGTGCTAATGCTAGTTTGCTCTTTAACCGAATCTTTATCTAAATTTAAAAGAGAAAAAAATGTAGCGCTTTCTATTCTATCTCTAAAATCAATATTAACATACGGATCAGAATAGTGCTCTAAAACAACCGAAAAAAGTGCATCACTTAAAAGAAATTCTGTTTTAAATTTAAGTAAATATCTAAAAGGAACTTCAAACCCAAATATATCTCCTTTGTTAAGATTGGAAAAACTAAAAAGAGATTGTTTTAAAGTCCTATTATCAAAAGGATAATATCCTCCATCATAACTATAAACATTCCTAGTAAAACCTAATCCAAAATTCCCTTCCAAAGTTTTAAAATGCCCCAAAGTATTGCCCAAATTAACATCAATTCCAGAATAAAATCCCAGATTAGCATAAATGTCAAAAATCAACTTAACATAATCTTTATTAACACTGGGTGCTAAATTTTCTGCAAAAAAATAAGTTAAATATCCATTTCTTATATAAGGTTTTTTGCCTGAATTATAAACAGAATTGAAATCAAAATCCAAAAAAGAAGAATCTTCACTTGAAGATTTATTACCAAAAAGATAAATGGTATTAAAAACAGAAAAACCTTTTCGTGGATTTAGGCCTAAAGATGGATTAAAAAATAAACTATCTCCCGGTCTGAAAAAAAAAGGAATATAAAATACTGGAACTCTTCCCATGTAAAATATAGCATTTAAAAACCCAAAATCCCCTGAGGGCAATACCCATATCTTAGAAGCCTTGATTGAATAGTAAGGCTCTGGAATTTTACTAGTTGTTGCAAAAGCTTGTTCCAAAATAGCAACATCATTGTCTATCTTTCTTAAAACCTTTCCTCCAAACGAAAGAATATGATCAATTTGATTTTTTTGCAGTTTTTTTTGAAGAATACCGTCTTTTAATAGAAAATTTTGAGAATCAAAATCGACAAGAAATTCATTACCATAAAAATAAAGTTTTTCATTGGTGTCCATATCAAGAATATATTCAACATTTCCAATAGAATAAAGTTTTTTAGAGTTCCTATTAAGGACTATCCTATCACCTTTAATATTGTGTTTTTTATTCTCTTTAATATCCTCAACCAAGATATTAACTCTTCCTTCAAAAATAATACTTTCATCCTTAGTAAGTCCATAAGTAAAATTTTCAAGATTATCTGTAGTTTCAATTATTATTTTATATCTACCAGATCCGACAAGTCCTTTTCCCTTGACAAAAAGCTCAGGATCTATTCCAAATTTTTTTAAAAGCAATTCTCGTATTTTTGAAACATCTGTTTCTTTTATACCCTCTTGCAAAGCCCATTTTTTTAAATCCTCATCGGTTGAAAGCTCAAGTTCTCTTAAATAAGATTTTTGACTTAAGGTTAGCTTATCTCTTTTTTTAGAATTCTCATCATTTACAGTCTGGGCAAAAATTGCATTATAAAATGTTAAAAAAATTAAAAATATTATAAAAGATTTTTTAAAAACATTCCTGTATAGGAATTCTCGCATTTTGCAACCTCTTCAGGAATACCAGAAACAACGATATTTCCCCCTGCCAACCCACCATCAGGACCCAAATCTATTATATAATCTGCCTGTTTAATTACATCCAAATTATGCTCTATGAGCACAACTGTATTACCATTGGAAACTAGTCGCTGCAAAACCTCTAACAACTTCTTTATGTCATCAAAATGCAGTCCAGTTGTTGGTTCATCAATAATATAAAAGGTTTTACCTGTGCTCTTTTTACTTAACTCAAAAGCCAACTTAATGCGCTGAGCTTCCCCTCCTGATAAAGTTGTTGCAGATTGTCCTAATTTAATGTATTCAAGCCCAACTTCAATTAAAAATTTTAAACAATGACTAATTTTGGGGACATTCTCAAAAAATTTACTTGCTTCAAACACACTCATCTCTAAAACATCGTGTATATTTTTTCCTTTGTACCTAACTTCTAAAGTTTCTTCATTAAATTTTTTACCCTTACACAAATCACAAGGAACAAAAACATCCGGTAAAAAATGCATTTGAATATTAAGATACCCATCTCCTTGACATTTCTCACACCTTCCACCTTTAACATTAAAAGAAAATCTACCAGCTTTAAAACCTCTTGCCTTTGCATCTGGAAGTTTAGCAAAAAGCTCCCTAATTTCTGTAAAAAATCCAACATAAGTTGCTGGGTTTGACCTTGAAGTTCTCCCTATTGGCTTTTGATTTATTTGAATAATTTTATCAATTCTTTCGTACCCAACAATATCTCTAAAACCATCACAATACTTTTCATTAAACTTCAATCTACTATCAAGAGCTGGATATAACACTTCGTTAAGCAAAGTACTTTTCCCACTACCAGAAACACCTGTTATTACGGTAAAAACTCCCAAAGGGATACTTACGTCTATATTTTTAAGATTGTTTTTATTAGAACCTAAAAGCAAAATTTCTCCCTTATCCGCCTTTCTTCTAGAGCTTGGAACATCTATTTTAAACTTGCCGCTAAGATATTGACCAGTTAAGCTATTTTTGCTATTTAAAATATCAATTAAGGATCCCTTTGCAACTATTTCCCCCCCAAGAATGCCAGCACCAGGCCCCATATCAATAATATAGTCTGCAGTACGCAAAGTTTGCTCATCGTGCTCAACAACAATTACAGTATTGCCAAGATTTTTAAGATTAACAAGGGTAGAAATTAATTTTTCGTTATCTCTTTGATGAAGACCAATACTTGGCTCATCAAGAACATAAATAACACCCGAAAGTGCTGATCCTATTTGAGTAGCAAGCCTAATACGCTGAGCCTCACCACCAGATAGGCTGCCTGATATTCTATTTAAATATAAATAAGAAAGACCAACATCAATTAAAAATTTAAGCCTACTTTTAATTTCCTTTAAAATTTCTTTAGATATTTTTTCATCCACCATATCAAGCTGCAAGTTTTCAAAAAATACATAAGAATCAAATACGGACAAATTAGTAAGATCTTGAATGTCTTTTCCATTAATTTTCACAGTTAAAGCTCCAACGCTTAAACGTTTCCCTTTACATGAATTACATATTTTTTTAGACATTAAATTTTCGTAAAAAATTTTAGTGCTTTCTGATTCTGTTGTAAGATATCGCCTTTTTAAAAGAGGCAAAAGTCCTTCAAATGTTTTAGAATAATGAAATCCTCCATCTAACTCCTTTGCTTCCATTTCTTTGGACTGGTAAATAAAATCTATTTTTTCATTTGAGCCGTATAAAATCTGTTTAAGAACTTTATCTGGAATGTCTTTTATAGGAGTATTTAAATCAAAATTATAATGTTTGGCAAGTCCTTTAAAAATAGCTACAGACCAAGATGAACTTGTCTTAAAGGTAAGAAAAGCATCATCATTAAAAGAAAGACTAGTATCAGGACAAATGCTCTCAAAATCAAACTCAAGTGTAACGCCAAGACCAGAGCACTCGCTGCAAGCACCAAATGGACTATTAAATGAAAAAAGTCTGGGTTCTATAAGAGGGAGTGAAAATCCACACAAAGGACAACTATTGTGCTCTGTAAATAGTTTGTCTATTTTTTCCAAATCATTATCAATTTCCACTCGTAAATATCCATTAGAAACAGCGAGAGAAGTCTCAATAGATTCTGCAAGTCTAACTCGAACATTATTACCAAGCTTAATCCTATCAACTATAATTTCAATGGTATGCTTTTTATTTTTATGTAAATTTAAATTAAGAGCATCTTCTATTAAATAATCTTCAGAATTTATTCTAACCCTATTAAAACCTTGATTTAATATTTTTTCTAAAACCTTTTTATGAGAGCCTTTAGAACCCCTTACAACTGGTGCAAAAAGTATAACCTTGGATCCCTCAGAATAACTTAAAATAGTATTAACTATTTTATCTAAAGATTGCTCTTCTATTAATCTACCATCATTTGGGCAGTATGCTTTACCTATTTTCGCAAATATTAGTCTATAATAATCATAAATCTCAGTAATTGTTCCAACAGTAGAGCGAGGATTACTGCTTATTGTTCTCTGCTCAATAGCTATAGAAGGAGAAAGTCCATCTATATAATCAACATTGGGTTTTTTCATTACACCCAAAAACTGCCTTGCATAAGCTGAAACAGACTCCATATACCTTCTTTGCCCTTCTGCAAAAATAGTATCAAAAGCCAGAGAAGACTTGCCAGAGCCACTCTTGCCAGATATTACAACTAAACCATCTTTTGGAATATCTACATCAATATTTTTTAAATTATGTTCTTTTGCTCCTCTGACAATAATTTTTTTTTTCAAAATTTTTTCCAAAAATTATACCTCTCTTTTTTTATTACGAGCTATACTAATTTTGCTACTAAGCTCTTTTATTTTATCTCTTAAAACAATTGCATCTTCAAATCTCTCATCATTAACAGCTTCTTCTAACTCAAATTTAAGCTTATTAATAAGCTTTTTTTTAGACAATCTCTCGCCTGAAATAATTGTTTCAAAATCATAGCCAACATTTTTATTTTTATTATTAAGTTCTTTTTCTAAAATATTTTGAATCTTTTTAACAATTGTCTTAGGAGTAATATTATTTTTTTTATTATAATCAATCTGAATTTGACGTCTTCTATTAGTCTCCTCAATTGCCTCCTGCATAGCTACACTAATTTTGTCGTAATACATTATTACAAGTCCATTAGAATTTCTAGCAGCCCTACCAATTGTTTGTATCAATGAAGTAGTAGATCTTAAAAAACCCACCTTATCAGCATCTAATATTGCAACAAGAGATACTTCTGGAATATCTAAGCCCTCTCTAAGCAAGTTAATGCCAACAATAACATCAATTTCAGATTTTCTAAGCAGCGAAATAACTTCCACTCTCTCAAGAGTGTCAAGCTCTGAATGTAAATATTTTGCCTTTATGCCAAGACTTACTAAATATTCGGTTAAATCCTCAGACATTTTTTTTGTCAAAGTGGTAATTAAAACACGTTCTTTAAGAGCTACTCTTTTTTGAATTTCACTGTAAAGATCTTCCATTTGCCCATCAGAGTGCCTAGTAATAATTTCAGGATCAACAAGACCTGTGGGACGAATTATTTGATCAACAACCACGCTACTTTTCTCATTCTCTTCAACACTCGGAGTTGCAGACACAAATACAACCTGATTAATTAATGCGTCAAATTCATCATATTTAAGGGGTCTGTTTTCAAGCGCTGCAGGAAGTCTAAATCCAAAGTTAACAAGATTTAATTTTCTAGAATGATCTCCATTATACATTCCCCTAAATTGAGGCAATGTAACATGAGATTCATCTACAAATAATAGATAATCTTTCGGAAAAAAATCAAAAAGACAATAGGGTCTTTCCATTGTGCTTCCACTCAAATATTTAGAATAATTTTCAATGCCCGAACAAAACCCTGTTTCTCTAAGCATTTCCAAATCATACTCTACTCTCTGCTTAAGTCTCTCGGCTTCTACAAGTTTGCCATTATCTTTAAAATATTGAAATTGAAGACTTAAATCATGAGATATTTTAGGTATTGCCTCTAATACGTTCTCATAAGGAATTACAAAATAAGATTTAGCAAAAAGGGTAAAACTATTTGTGGCTCCTAAATTTTTTTTAGAAAATGAACTAACCCTATATATTTCAACAATTTCATCAAAATCTAAACAAATTCGATAAGCAAACTCTCCATGCTCACTACTAGGCCAAATTTCAACAATATCTCCCTTAATTGAAAATTTATCTCTTTCTAGATTCATTAAAGTTCTCTCATAATAAAGCTCTACAAAAATATCTGATATTTCTTTAATAGAAATCTTTTGGCCTACAAAAAATTCTCGTGCTGATTTTTTGAAAAAATCTGGAGATCCAAGAGCATAAATTGAAGATACGGTTGCAACAACAATTACATCTCGTCTTTTAGCAAGAGACGTTACCGTTCTTATTCGCTTAATTTCTATCTCAGTATTAATAGTGGCTTCTTTTTCAATAAATAAATCTTTTGAAGGAACATAAGATTCTGGCTGATAATAATCATAATAAGAAACAAAATACTCAACAGCATTATTTGGGAAAAAATCCTTAAACTCTCTATAAAGTTGTGCTGCTAATGTTTTGTTGTGACTGACAACTAAAGCAGGCCTGTTCAGATCTTTGATTATATTTGCAATTGTAAAAGTCTTCCCACTACCTGTAACGCCTTTTAATGTTTGATATTTATTCCCCAGCAAAATAGAATTTTCAATCTCTTTTATTGCTTTAGGCTGATCACCAGCGGGAAGATATTCCGACTTCAAAAAAAAATCTATCATTAATTTAACGACCAAAATTTAATACACATTCTTATAAATTATATGATAATAAATTCTATATCAAGTATATAAATTCATTATAAATCAATATAATTTAATTAATCTTTGTTTAATAAAATAAAAGGAAATATTTGATGCAAAAAATCGAAGCTAAAAGAAAATTAAAAAATTACATTGTTCTTGAAGAAGATATCTATTTTAAAGAAGAAGCAATAAAAATTCAAAAAACAAATAATTCAACAGAAATTCTAAACAGATTTTACAAAGATCTAGAATTTGGCACCGCTGGAATAAGGGGAATCATTGGAGCTGGAACATGCTATATGAACACATATAATGTAAAAAAAATAAGCCAGGGAATATGCAATTATGTACTTAAAATAAATAAAAACCCCAAAGTTGCAATAAGCTATGATTCAAGATATTTTTCAAAAGAATTTGCTTACAATGCTGCTCAAATTTTTGCCTCAAATAATTTTGAAACATATATATATAAAAGCTTAAGACCTTCCCCCCAACTATCTTATACAATAAGAAAATTTGACTGTGATGTTGGTGTTATGATAACAGCAAGTCATAATTCAAAAGAATATAATGGATATAAAGCATATTGGAAAGGTGGAATCCAAATAATACCACCTCATGACACACTAATAACTAATGAAATTAAAAATACAAAAAACATAATAAATACAATTACCATAAAAGAAGGCATTGAAAAAGGAATCATTAAAGAACTTAGCAATGAGATAGACGAAGAGTATGTGGAATCAATAAACAAAGAATTCCCTGATTTTGAAAAGGACAGCAAAGAAACAAACTTAAAAATAGCCTACACAGCATTACACGGCACTGGTGGGAACATAATAAAAAAACTCTTTGCAAATAGTAAAATACAGCTTTTTTTAGAAAAAAGTCAAATACTACCAAACCCTGAATTTCCAACAATAAATTATCCTAATCCAGAAAAACAAACATCAATGCTTAAAGTAATAGAGCTTGCAAAAAAAGTAGATTGTGACATTGCCCTTGCAACAGATCCAGATGCTGACAGAATAGGGATTGCGTTTAAAGATCAAAGCGAATGGATATTCTTAAACGGAAATCAAATATCATGCATTTTAATGAACTATATACTCTCAAAAGAAATAAATCCTAAAAATACATTTGTAATATCATCATTTGTAACAACACCAATGCTAGAAAAAATTGCAGAAAAATATGATTCTCAAATTTTTAGAACTTACACAGGATTCAAATGGATAGGAAACTTAATTAATGAAATGGAAAAAAATGAACCAAATAAAAAATTTGCTTTTGCATGCGAAGAAAGTCATGGATATCTAATAGGAAGAAAGGTTAGAGATAAGGATGCATTTTCAGCCATAAAAGGGATTTGTTCTTTAGTGCTTGACTTAAAAGCCAAACAGCAAACAATTAAGGATTATCTTGAAAAGATATACAAAGAATTTGGATATTATGAAGAATTTAATATAGAAAAAACATTTGAAGGAGCTAATGGGGAAATTCAAAGAGAAAAGCTAATGCTAAAACTAAGAAAAGAACAAAAAGTACAATTCGCAGGAATTAAAATTATTGAAAAATTAGACTATAAAACTCTTAAAAAGATTAACTTTAAAAATGAAATTTCAGAAATCAAAGAATATAAATATCCCATAAACGCAATAAAATTTATACTTGAAAACGAAATTATAATAATTGTAAGACCCTCTGGAACAGAGCCAAAAATTAAATTTTATATATCTGTAAAGCTAGAGTATAAGGAAAAATACAAAATATTTGGTATAATAAATGCAATAAAGATGGAGATAAAAAAATATTAACATAACAGAAAATTTAATAAATTTGGTAGAAATAGATTCAAAAGAAATTGCAAGAAAAAATAAAAATAAAGAAGTTTCAATTTGGCACTTATTAATGTCTATAATTAACTCTTCAAAAAAATCCGAAATAAAATTTATAGATACCAAAACTCTAAAAAACATTAAACAAGAAGCTATATGCGAAATAGATAAATTAGAGAAAATTTTAATAGAAAAAAACGAGATAATTATTCCAAAAATTAATAAAGAAATCTTTACCCTCATAAAAGAAGCTAAAAAGGAATTTAAATCCAAACCCTTAATAGGGGCAAAAGAAATTTTTTATCAAATATTAAAAAATAAAAAACTTCTTAAAAAGCACAAACTAAGTAAATCCAGCTTCAACTTTAAAGATCAAAATATATTAGAATACATGGAAAAAAATAAAATAAGATTAATTGAAACTTACAAAGAATTTGATGAAGAAATACGACTTGAAAATGAACACTTCGAAATTGGAAAGTATGTCAAAAATTTAACAGCACTTGCAAAAGATAGAAAATTAGACCCTTTGATTGGAAGAGAAGCAGAGATCAAAACTCTTACAAATGTACTCTTGAGAAGAAATAAAAATAGCGCAATGCTAATAGGCGAACCTGGTGTAGGAAAAACAGCAATAGTTGAAGGACTTGCATCAAGCATAGTACAAAAAAAAATAAGTAGCAAACTGCAAGACAAAACAATTTTAATGCTCAAGGTTTCAAACTTGGTATCGGGAACAAAATATAGAGGCGAGTTTGAAGACCGTTTAAATAATATAATTAAGTATATTGAAAAAAACAAAAACACAATAATATTTATTGACGAAATACACACTCTAATAGGAGCTGGAAACTCCGAAGGAGCTCTTGATGCATCAAATATACTAAAACCATCACTTTCTAGAACTGAAATACAAATTATTGGGGCAACCACTTACAATGAATATCGAAAATATATTTCAAAAGACAAGGCATTCGCCAGAAGATTCCAAACAATTACTGTAAGAGAGCCTGATGAAAAAGATACACTAAAAATAATCGAAAATATTGCAAAAAATTTTGAAGACTATCATGGAGTGATCTATGAAAAAAGTGCGCTTTTAAATATAGTAAAACTTTCATCCAAATATCTAATAAATAAAAGATTCCCAGATAAAGCAATAGATATAATAGACATCGCCGGTGCAATTAAAAAGGAAGAACTTACAAAAGACAATATTATAACATCAGATGATATACAAAAGGCAATAAATGAAATACTATCTATTAAAACAGCAAATAACACTAAAGAAGAAATTTTAGAATTAAAAGAAGTAGAAAGCGAAATAAATAAAAAAGTGATTGGACAAAAACATGCAGTAAGCGAACTTATTAAAGAAATTATTAAAGTCAAACTTGGGCTTAATGACGATTCTAAGCCTTTAACCTCAATATTGTTAATAGGATCAAGTGGCTGTGGAAAAACTGCTTTAACTGATGAAATATCTAAAAAAATTATCAAAGATCAAAATTCAGTATTAAGACTAGATATGTCAGACTATAAAGAAGAAAGCTCTATTTCAAAATTAATTGGCACAAATCCAGGATACGTAGGCTACTCTGATGGAGGCATTCTGACAAATAAATTAAAACATTCATTTGAAACTTTAATATTGTTTGAAAACATTGAAAATGCCCACAACTCTATATTAAACCTAATAAGTCGAATGCTTGAAAATGGAGAACTTATTGACAGCAAAGAAGATAAAATACTGTTTAAAAACACAATTATAATAATGACTACAAGCATTGGATCTAGAATGCTTCTTGGAGAAAAAAATATTGGATTCAACAAAAATCAACAAAAAAGCTTAGAAACAAAAAACTTTAAAGAAGAAATAAAACAAGATCTTGAAAAAAGATTTAAGTTATCCTTTTTAGACAGAATTCAAAAAAAAATTATCCTAAATGTTCTCACAAAAGACAATGTAGAAGAAATTTGCAAAAACTACTTAGACACCCTTAAAACAAAATTTTACTCTAAAGGAATCGAGATAGAAATAAAAAAAGATGTTGATAAATTCATAACCACAAAATACTATAAAAAAAATTCAGGGGCAAGAAGCGTAATTGCTGCAATAAAAGAAAAAATAGAAGAAAATATTATCACCAAAATAGCTGAAAATCAAAACATAAATAAAATAACGATTTATTTAGAAAAAGAAAAAATAATAATAGAATAAAGAGGAATTATATTATGTTTAAAAAAGTAGAAAACAAGGCAAATTTTCCTAAAATAGAAGAAAAAATATTAAAATTTTGGAATGACAATAAGATCTTTGAAAAATCAATAAAGCAAAGAGAAGGATGTGAAGAATTTACATTTTATGACGGACCGCCTTTTGCAACAGGACTTCCTCATTTTGGACATTTTGTTCCAAACACAATAAAAGACATAATTCCAAGATATCAGACAATGAAAGGCAAATATGTTAAAAGAAATTTTGGATGGGATACTCACGGATTACCTGTTGAATACGAAGTAGAAAAAAAACTGGGAATTTCTGGCAAATACGAAATAGAAAATTATGGTATTGAAAATTTTAACAAAGAATGCAAAAAAATAGTACTCAGATATACAAAAGAATGGAAAAATATAATCTTGAGACTTGGAAGGTGGGTAGATTTTGAAAAAGGCTACAAAACCATGGATACAAGCTTCATGGAATCTGTATGGTGGGTATTTAAAAATCTTTATAACAAAGGTTTAATCTACGAAAGTTACTATGTACTCCCCTATTCCCCAAAGCTTGCAACCCCGCTTTCAAATTTCGAAGTGAATCTTGGAGAATACAAAGAGGTCAATGACCCATCATTAACAATAAAATTTAAAATCAAAGATAAAAACGAATACTTACTAGTATGGACAACCACCCCTTGGACATTGCCCTCAAACCTTGGAATCGCAGTAGGACAAGAAATAGAATATTCTAAAATTTTTGACAAAAAAAAAGAAGAGATTTTAATACTTGGATCAAAAAGGCTTAATAGTTATTATGATGATGAAAATTCATATACTATTATTGAAAAATTCAAAGGAAGCAAGCTTGCAGGCATAGAATATGAACCTATTTTTAACTACTTTTTAGAACAAAAAGATAAAGGGGCTTTCAAGGTACATACAGCTGATTATGTTACAACTGACGATGGAACAGGAATTGTTCATCTTGCTCCTTTTGGAGAAGAAGACTACAGAATACTTAAAAAACACACAAATGTCGATATAATAGACCCCTTAGATGCTGAATGTAAATTCACAAACCAGACAAAAGATTTTGAAGGACTTTTTGTAAAAGATGCTGATAAAAAAATAATAGAAAACCTAAAATTAAGCAATTTTTTATTCAAAAGAGAAAATTATCTGCACAGGTATCCATTTTGCTATAGAACAAATTGCCCAATTATTTACAGACCAATAAGCTCGTGGTTTGTAAATGTAGAAAAAATAAAAACCAAACTCTTAGAGGTAAATGAAAAAATTAATTGGATGCCAGCCCATTTAAAAAAAGGAAGATTTGGAAAATGGTTAGAAAATGCAAAGGATTGGGCAATAAGTAGAAACAGATTTTGGGGAAATCCAATTCCAATTTGGATATGCTCAAAAACAGGAAAAAAAATTTGCGTTGGATCAAAAAAAGAGCTTGAAGACCTATCTGGTCAAAAAGTCGAAGACTTACACAAAGACCAAATAGATAAAATAACCTGGCCAAGCAAAGATGGTGGCACATTTATCAGAACAAGCGAGGTTCTTGATTGTTGGTTTGAATCTGGAGCAATGCCTTACGCAAGCAACCATTATCCATTCGCAAATGAAAATAATTTTAAAAATATATTTCCTGCTGACTTTATTGCAGAAGGCTTAGATCAAACAAGAGGATGGTTCTATACTCTTACAATCCTGGGAGCTGCTCTTTTTGAAAACACAGCATTCAAAAACGTAATTGTAAATGGACTTGTGCTTTCAAGCGATGGAAGAAAAATGTCAAAATCATTTAAAAATTATACAGATCCAATGCAAGTAATAAACACTTTCGGAGCCGATGCCTTAAGGCTTTATTTAATAATGAGCCCTGTAGTTAAAGCCGATGATTTAAAATATAGCGACAATGGAGTAAGAGACGTTCTTAAAAATATAATAATACCCATTTGGAACGCTTATTCATTTTTCACAACTTATGCAATAATTGATAAATTCAAACCTCCAAAAAATCTAAGCCTAGCTAAAAACAATAGCCTTGACAAATGGATCATAAGCGAACTTGAAAGCCTAAAAAAAATACTAAATACAGAAATAGATAAATACAATCTAACAAAATCAATAGAATCTTTACTTGAATTTATAGATAAATTAAACAATTGGTACATAAGAAGATCAAGAAGAAGATTTTGGAAATCAGAAAACGATAAAGACAAAAATGATGCCTACGAAACATTATATTATGCAATAAAAACTTTAATGATTTTACTTGCTCCTTTTATTCCATTTATAACAGAAGAGATTTATCAAAATTTAAAAACCGATGAAGATAAACAATCAATACACCTCAACGATTATCCAAAAGCAAATGAAAATTTCATTAACAAAAAAATTGAAGAGAAAATAAATCTCGCAAGAAAAATAACTTCAATGGCAAGATCACTCAGATCATTGCACAATATAAAAATACGTATGCCCATTAGTACGATATATATTGTCACAAAAAATCAAAATGAACAAAATATGCTAATGGAAATGCAAGAAATAATATTAGATGAAATAAATGCAAAAGAAATGAAAATAAAATCTAACGAAGAGGAGCTTATAACTTACAAAGCAAAAGCAAACTTTAAAGAACTTGGGAAAAAGCTTGGAAAAGATATGAAAGCGGTATCTGCTGAGATTAGCAAGCTAAAAAATGAAGACATAATAAAAATAATAAATGGAACATCTTATGAAATAAAAATAGCTAATGCAAAACATTATTTATCATTAAATGATATAATTTTAGAAAGAGAAGAAAAAGAGAACTTAAAAGTAATCAATGAAGAATCCATTACAATAGGAATAGATTCGCTTATCACTAAAGAATTGTACTTAGAAGGGCTTACAAGAGAATTTGTAAGACAAATACAAAATTTAAGAAAAGAAAAAAATTTTGATGTTAGCGATAGAATAAATTTATACATAGAAAATAATGAAACATTGAAAGAAATACTAAATAAATTTGAAAAATACATTAAAACTGAAACATTGACCTTAAGTATCATATCAAACAAAAGTAAGCTAGAAAAAAAAATAAACCTTGCCGATGACATATTTACACTAATAGGAATTGAAAAATGTTAAAAACATTAACAAAAATACTCACCATTTTATGTCTCATAGTAGGATGCGCCAGTCTGCCTTACAGCCCTCCAAAACAAAAACTAAATTACTTAATGGAACTTTTGCCTGACGCAAATTTATACGCCCATATAAATTTAATTAAAAACAGGTCTATTTACAACTCCTTAAGCCCTAAATACAAATCCATTCTCGGGCTTATAAGCGATTTATACTTTAGCTATAAAAAAGAAAATAACGACTTTGCTCTACTAATAATGGGCAATTTTCCAAAAGATATTTTCTGGGGAATTCATAAAAATAGAAATACAGAATCAATAGGTAATATACTTACAAATCCAAAATGGAAACTTAAAAATTCAAATATATACATTATCCCAAACAAAGCTAGAACCAGCATTACAATAGCCCAAAAAGATAAAATCATAAAAGACAATAATATACTAACAACAAAATACATTAAGGAAGTAGGAAAAAATGAAATGTTTTTTTGGATCCAAAATCCAGCATTATTGCTCCCAAACCAAATAGTAAGCAGCAAAAATTTAATCCCTTTTAGCAGCGGAACCCTGTCTATAAACAGCTTAAATCAAAAAGAATATATTTTTAAATCCCTGATCAAAACAAATAACCCGCCAATACTAAAAATATTATCAAAAAGGTTAATTCCAACTGTCTTGACAAGCATGACCAATCTCACAATATCAAGCCACATAAAGACCACAATAAAAGACCAAAATACAGTAGAAATAGAATTTAATATTCAAAAATCTAGCGTTGAAAACCTTATAGAAAAACTGGCTTCAAACATTCAAACCTAAAATGAGGTATTATTCTGCTTTTTGCAAGTAAAATAATGATACAAAGCTCCAATTTTACCAGATTCATTATTAAATTTAGTAGGCTCAAGTGTTACAAGATTTTTTATATTATTATTATTATCAAAAGCCATTTCTAAAGACCATAAATTTTCTAATTTTTCATATATTTTATCTATTAAATCGGGCCTTGCGCTTATTCCTCCTCCAATCAAAATTTTTTCAGGATTTAAAATAAAAGTTAAATTAAAAATACCAAATGACAAATTCTCAAAAAATCTATCAACTTCATTTTTGGCATGAATATTCCCATTCTCAGCTAGATCAAAAACAAATTCTCCTGAAATCTCTTTTAAAGGCTTCCCTAATCGCATAGCAACTCTTTTTCTTAAGGCATAAACAGAAGAAATGGATTCCCATCTACAATTAAAAGGAATATTATTGCTGATACCTCTAGTAATCATAAATCCAACTTCTCCAGACATAAAAGAACTCCCTCTTAAAAGCTTGCCATTTGCAAAAATTCCAGCACCAATTCCTGTGCCAAGAGTTATAGCAATAAAATCATTGGAGTCAATGGCATTGCCCTTAAATTTTTCTGCCAAGGCTACACAATTAGCATCATTTTCAATCTCTGTACTTACTCCGGTTAAAGATTCTAATCGCTCTTTTAAAGGATAATTAACGAATCCAGAAATAGCATTTACCCTAAGGACATTTCCCTTAAGGTCAACAAACCCGGGAATACAAATTGCAACTCCCGCTATATCACTTGATTCTTTGTAAGAATTAATAAGGTTAACTAAAATATTTACTTGCTCATCAGAAGTAGCACCAGTGCTTATTTCATTTTTATCAAAAAAAACACCGCTTGAATCCGAAAGCGAATATTTAGTACTAGTTCCGCCAATATCAATTGCTAAATAACGTTTCATATTTATCCTCAGACCCTAATTGTACATAAATGATTATAAATTTTCCATAGCAATATAAGAAATTTTAGAAATCTTGTTTATAACTATTTGTGCTTTAATCATCTCTTTCAAATAAGAAACATGAGAAATTATACCAATTTGTCGTCCAGTCATCATTTGAAACTTAGAAAGCTTAGGCATAACTTGAGCCAAAGTATCTTCATCAAGATTGCCAAACCCTTCATCTAGAAAAAAAGCTTCTATTTTCAACTCACTATCCCTTATTTTATCAGATAAAGCCAAAGACAAAGCCAAAGACACAAGAAATTTCTCACCCCCAGACAAAGTTTTTACCGTTCTTATTTTATTAACATCTTTTTTATCTTCAATTAAAAAATCAAACTCCTTACTCTCTTTATTAGTTTTAAGCTCAAAATCAGGGAAAATCCACCTTAAATACTTTTCATTTGCCAGCCTTAAAATATCATTAATTAAAAAAGTTTGAACATAATATTTCAATCCAGAAGATCTAATAACCACCTTCCTTAAAACATCTAGTTTATCTTTTCTTTCTTTAGCAAGATTTAATTCCCCTCTCAGCGCGTCTAAATTAATTTTTTGTTGATTAATCTTTTTTTGAAGAGCTTGAAAATTTAAAAGCTTGATTTTATACTTTTCGATATCTCTGGATAAAAATTCAAGCTTAGAGCTAATTGATAAGCTCAATTTTTGCAAGAAATGCAAACTATTCTTATTGATTTGTTCCAAAACAGTTTCTGATTCAAAAGAAAATGAACTAAAAAAAACATTTTTTAAATTTGAAATTATATTAATAAAACTATTTTGCTCTTCATTTAATCTCGCCTTTAAAGTTAATATAGATTCCTTTATAAATTTAATTTGAGTTTCGGTTTTAATTTTTAAATCTTCTAAATTTTTAAGATTTAAAACAAGCATATTCCATTCACTTTCTACCCTTTTCTGCTTAGCCAAAACAACATTAAATTCTCTTTCCAAAGAAGAATAATCGTTAAAACTTAAATTTAAATTAAGCTTTAATAATAAACTCTTAATCTTTAAAAGATTTTGATCATAATTTTTATTTTTCAAAGAAATTTCAATTTTTAAATCTTTTTTCCTAACCTTAAATCGTTCAAGCTTTTGCAATTTATTTTCAAATGCTAAAATTTTTTCTTTGTCAAAATAATTTATGTATTTGTCAAATAAATTTTTTCCAATCAAGCTTAAAATCTCAGCATTATTCTTTTTAAACTCCAAAGCATTAACCTCTTGTTTAGAGATTTCTTCTTGTCTACAAGATAGCTGATATTTAAGCTCATCAATTTGATTTTGTATCAAATGAAGTTTTGAATTTAAAGCGTAAAGCTCTTTCAAACCACAAACCGATAATTTATCTTTATGCTGATAATTTTTATATTCAGTCTCAATATATTTTAGTTTCTCTTTATCACTCTCAATAGAAAAATTTTTATCATCAAGATATTTTAACAACTCTTTATATAAGTCAATCTTAATAATATTTTTTTCCTTATTTTTATTAAAATCTTCTTTGTCAATGGATTTTAATAAAAATTCTAACCTATCTCTATATTTTGAAATCAACTCATCATTAAAAGCTTGAAACAATTTCAATGCTTCATAGTAAACATATTTGTCAAAATCAAAATTAGATTTCTCAGAAGAAATGCTTTTAATCTCATCATTTTTTTTACTCTGAGACATTAATAATTCTTTTTTTTCATTCTCAAGACTATTTTTCCTTAAAAGCAAGCTTTGATAATCATTCTCAACAAGTTTTAAATTAAAAAGATTGCAATTTTTGTTATAAAGCTCCTTAACATAATTAAAATTAAAATTATTGCTATCCAAATCTTTAATTTCTTTTAAATTACTCATCACTTTTGAAAGCTCTAAATCAAGTAATCCAATATCATTAAACAATTCACCTTGCATAGCAACTAGATTTTTCAAAGTCCAAAAATCTGAGCATAAATAAACTTTTCGATCCAAATCCAAATTTTCTTTTAATTTCTTTTGAAGGGAATGATCCTTCTCTAAAGAATTTTGATATTCAATCTGATAAGATAATTGATCCTCTAAAGAAGACATTTCAATTTCTAAACCCAAATATCTCTCATTAGACGCTATTGCCTGATTACACAAAGAAATAGCCCCTCTAATATTTTCAAGATCAATTTCTAATCGATCAATATCAACTAAATCCAAATAATCCTTAAGGGATTTATACTCACTCTCATCATAATCAAGAATTGATTTTTCATAAGATTCAGAATTCAACAATTTATCTATATTAAACTTTGTACGCTCAAAGTCACTTTTTAAATAAAATTCTAAATTATCATATTTTTTCAAATTAAAAATATTATCAATTATTGCTGCTTTTTCTTTAGGAGTTGATGTTAAAAATTCTTGAAAATTACCTTGTGGCAAAATTACAGTTTGACAAAATTGGTTAAAGTCTAATCGACAAAGACTTTTAATATGCTCTAAAACATCGGTTCGACCCTCAATAATCCTACCATCAAAAAAACAATTAAGCAACATGCTTTTAGGGGTCTCTATATTTTTTACATTAAGCTCAACAAAAGATTCATAAATCTTCCCAGAAATAGTAAACGTTAATTTAACATAAGCACTAGTCTCGCCTTTTGATATAATATCTACAATTTTTTTTCCAAGTCTGTAAACACGAGCATATAGCGCCAAAGTTATGCAATCTAAAATGGTGCTTTTACCTGATCCAGTATTGCCAGAAATCAAAAAAATGCCTGATTGTCTTAAAAGAAGTGTATCGAAATTTAACTCATGCTCACCCTTATAAGAAGCAATGTTTTTAAATATGAGCTTATTTATCCTCATATTCACCCAAATATCCGTTAGTTAAAACCTCGTTAAAAAGAGAAATGAGCTCTTCTTCCTTAAATTTGATATCCCTAATAACACCGTTCTCAAAATCTCGTCTCAACTTTTTCTCAAAAAAATATTTTTCATCCATTTCAAGCACTTCAAGCTCTTCAATAAAGTTGGAATCATCTTGCAAATCCTGACTTGAGGGTAAAGAATAGGAAATAGAAACTAAATTAATAAAATTAAGCCTTGCTAAATCATAAATAGTCTCCTCAGCACTAGTATCAACTGCTTCATTAAGTTCAATTTTCAAATAAATAGTAAAAGACTCTTCTTTTTTAACATTAGACAAAAAATCAAGAACTTCATTTAAAGAACCTTTAACAAAGATTAATTTATTAAAAACCGGCACCGGAAATGCTTCTTGCAAGATTAATTTATTGTCATTAAAATGTAAAACATTTATATATTTATCGCAGGTCTCATTAAATGAATATTGCATAGGAGATCCTGAATAAACAATATTATCTCTTAGTTTCATGAATTTATGAATATGCCCAAGAGCAACATAAGAAAAACCATTTCCAAAAACATTAAAAGGGATAATATAACTGCCTCCCAAGGCATCAATCTTTTTGCTACTACCAAAAAAAGAGTGCGCCATTAATATCTTAGGAATTCCTTTATACTTGTTTTCTAAAAAATTGGATAAATTTGATATCTTTTCTCTGTAAGCATTTTCTAAATTTTCAAGAAATAGCTTACTGGAAGACTGATCTTCTAAACCAAAAATATTGTCAAAACTTTGCCCTAAAATAAGCCTTTCATTTATATGTGGAAGACAAACAATAATAAACTTAAGATTTTCATTATCCTTTAATAAAACTATTTGCTCGTCAGAATCATACTCTGTTATTAAAAAAAAATTAAACCGTGAGAGAAGTTTTTTATTTATACTCAAATAATCCTTTTTGTCATGATTTCCAGAAATAACCACACACCATTTACAAGAAGTAAAAGAAAGCTCATAAAAAAAATTATTCACTAATCTTTGCTCCTCAAAACCAGGTCTTTTGGAATCATAAACATCCCCAGCAACAAGTAGAAGATCTATCTTTTCTTTTTTAATAAATTCTAAAAGAAAAGATAAAAAATTTTTCTGCTCTCTAAGTATTGAAAAATTTTCAATTTTTTTTCCTATATGCCAATCTGAAGTATGCAGAATTTTATAATTGCTCACAAAATACTCTCACTTTTTTTAATTCTTAAATTATATTTATATATTATAATACAATATATAAACATAGGGAATTTATGCAAAATAAAAAATTGATAATAGTTGAATCGCCAACAAAAGCCAAAACAATAAAAAAGTTTCTTGATGAATCATTTCTAGTAGAAGCATGCATTGGACATATAGTAGATCTACCAAACAATGCAAAAGAAATCCCCAAAGAATATAAAAAATACGAATGGGCAAATATTTCTATAGATTATAACAACGGATTCAATCCAATTTACATTATTCCCAGCAATAAAAAAGCAATTGTATCAAAACTAAAAAAATTAGTAAAAACAATAAATGAAATATATCTTGCAACCGACCAAGACAGAGAAGGAGAAACTATAGCATTTCACTTAAAAGAAATATTAAAAATTAAAAATTATAAACGGATGATATTTCATGAAATCACAGAAACCGCAATAACTGAATCACTAAAAAATACTAGAAATATAGACATGAACCTTGTTAATGCTGGAGAAGCTCGAAGAATATTAGACCGACTATATGGGTATACAATCTCTCCGCTACTTTGGAAAAAAGTAGCTTATGGACTTTCTGCTGGGCGAGTACAATCTGTTGGATTAAAATTATTAATAGAGAAAGAAAAAACTAGAATAAATTTCAAAAAGGCAAATTATTATTCAATTTTAATTCAATGCAAACACGAAAAAAAAGATTTGTTGCTTGAAACAAAATTAGAAGAAATTGACGGTAAAAACATAGCAGAGGGTAAAGACTTTATAAATGAAACTGGAAAACTTAAAAATAGCGCCAAAACTATAATAATAACCAAAGATTTAATGATCGAGCTTGAAAAAGAATTAAAAAATGGACAAAAAATTGAATTAATTTCAATAGAAACTAAAAAACTTAAAATATCTCCTCCAAAGCCATTTACTACCTCTACACTTCAACAAGAAATAAATAAGCGCCTTAAAATTGGAACAAAACAAATCATGCAACACGCTCAAAAACTTTACGAACACGGATACATTACCTATATGAGAACAGACTCTCACAATATTGCTAAAATTGCAAAAGAAAAAATAACAAAAATAATAAAAAATAAATATGGAAAAGACTATATAGAGGAAAAAGATAGAATTTATGAAAAAGAAAAAATGGCTCAAAATGCACATGAGGCAATAAGACCTTCTGAAATGTTTATTCCAAATGAAAATATAGAAATAGAAAGCAAAACTGCTAAAGAAATTTACAAAATAATATGGGATAGAGCCATCATTTCTGGAATGAAAGATGCAATAAAAGAAAATATAAAATTGACTTTTAAGTATAAAAACCTAATTTTCAGATCAAGTTTTACAAAAACAATTTTTGATGGATTTCTTAAACACACTAAAGAAAAAGATGAATATCTTAACATAAATTTTGACTTAATTAAAAAGGGAGATACATTTTCCATAGTTAAAATGAAAACAAGCGAGCACGAAACAAAGGCTCCATTTAGATACACAGAAGCGTCTCTTGTACAAAAAATGGAAAAAGAAGGAATAGGTCGTCCCTCGACCTATTCTACAATTATATCAACGCTTTTAGAAAGAGAATATGCATTCAAACTTAACAACACATTAATGCCAACTATAAAAGGAGCTGCTGTAATAAATCTTCTTGAAAAATATTTTCCAGTACTGATTGAACTAAATTTCACCTCTAATATGGAAGAAAAATTAGATAAAATAGCAATAGGAAAGCTAGATAAAATAAAATATCTAAGTAAATTTTATAATGGCAAAAAAGGACTAAAATATACAGTAATGCAACTAGAGCCCAAAATTGATTCCTCTGAATTTAGAACCGTTATTGAAAGTCAAAGCATAGAAAATAAAAATAATAACAGCATTAATTATACAATAAACATTGGTAAATATGGACCTTATTTGATATTTAAAGGTCATAATTACTCAATTAATACAAAAACTCCATTAGAAAATTTGTACAAAAAAGATGAAATAGAAAAAATAATAAATGAAAAAGAGTTAAAACCAAATATACTTGGGATTGATCCTTCAACAGGACTTAATGTAATCTTTAAAAATACAATTTATGGAAACATTGTTCAGCTTGGAGAAGACACTTATGCTCCTCAAGAATACACAAAAAAGGGAAAACCTAAAAAATTAAAAATAATAAAAGCAAAAAAAGCATCAACTAAAAAAATTGCCCCTGAAAGCATAACATTAGAACTTGCTTTAAAATTGCTCTCACTGCCAAAACCAATCGGCAAACATCCCCAAACTAATGAACAAATCATTGCTGCAACTGGTGTTTTTGGAGATTATATTAAAACCGAAAGCGGAAGTATTGCTTGCTCGCTAAAAAAAGATTTAAAAGCATATGACATAACACTAGACAAGGCCATCAGCTTACTCAACGAAAGAGCCAATAAAGTGGGCATAATCGTTAAAATGATCACATTTTCTAAAAACAAAATCGGCAACAAAATATATATTTACAAAAAAAACGAAAAATTTTATGCTAAAATTAAAAGAAAGAGGATTGATTTACCTGATAACATTAATCTTGACGAAATAAATGAGAAATATGTATTCAGCTTGTTATAAATATGAATGATTTCAAACTCCCAATTTATAAATACAAAGATGAATTAATTAAAGTACTAAAAAAACATAATGTTTTAATTGTCGAAAGTCCAACAGGTAGTGGAAAAACAACCCAACTACCAAGAATAATATATGAAGCAGGTTTTGCAAAATTAGGAAAAATTGGAGTAACCCAACCAAGAAGAATAGCTACAATATCAATAGCTGAATATATTGCCAAGCATATTGGCGTAAATGTTGGAGAAGAAGTTGGCTACAAAATAAGATTTGAAGAAATTACAAGCCCAAAAACCAAAATCAAACTAATGACTGACGGGGTGCTTCTGCAAGAGTTAAAAAAAGATACACTACTTTATGAATATGACATAATCATAATAGACGAAGCACACGAACGAAGTTTGAATATCGATTTTATATTGGGGCTTATTAAAGACATTTTAAGAAAAAGGGATGATTTTAAAATCATAATTTCATCTGCCACAATAAACACAAAAATATTTTCAAAATATTTTAATAATGCACCTGTTGTTAGTATTGAAACTATTACTTACCCAGTACAAATAATATACAATCCTCCTCTTTTAAATACATCAAAAGGAATGATATTAAAAATAAAAGAAATTGTCTTAAACGTAATAAAAGAAAAAAAAGCAGGAGATATTCTTATATTTTTATCTGGAGAGAAAGAAATAAAAGAAACTATAAAAGAATTACAAGAATTAAACTCAAAAAAAAATTTAATAATATTTCCTTTATACGGCAGAATGCCTAAAGAAGCTCAAGAGCAAATATTTATGACTACCCCTAAAAATAAAAGAAAAATAATAGTATCAACAAACATCGCAGAAACTTCAATCACAATTGAAAATATTAAAATAGTAATAGATAGCGGAAAAGTTAAAACAAACAAATTCCAAACAAAAACTCATACCTATTCGCTCCAAGAAGTTCCAATTTCAAAATCATCAGCAACTCAAAGAGCTGGTCGAGCAGGAAGACTTTCAAAAGGAACTTGCTATAGACTTTACAAAAGAGAAGATTATCAATTAAGAGAAGATTATCAAAAAGAAGAAATATATAGGACAGACTTATCTGAAGTAGTTCTGAGAATGGCAGATATTGGAATTAGAGATTTTACCCACTTTGACTTTATCTCAAAACCATCAATACATTCTATTCAAACTGCAAGCAAAATATTAAAATCTCTAGATGCTATAAACAATAAAAACGAACTTACAGAAATTGGAAAATATATGATATTATTCCCATTAATACCAGCACATTCAAGAGCATTAGTCGAAGCAATGATAAATCACCCACAAGCGATCTATCAAACCACAATAGGTCTATCATTTTTATCCACAAGTGGAATTTTTCTACTACCTCAAAATGAAGAAATGGAAGCCAGACAAGCCCACTTAAAATATAAAAATCCAATGGGAGATTTAATTGGATTTGTTAATATCTTTGAAGATTTTAAAAAAGCTCTAAATAAAGAAGCTTTCACAAAGGAAAATTATTTAGATCTACAAGGACTTGAAGAGATAGCAAATGTACAAATGCAACTTGAAAACATTGTTAGCAAATTAAATATACCAATAATACAAAAAGGTGTTTTTGACAACGAAGGATATTTAAAATCAATAATGAGAGGAATGAGGGATTATATTTGCTTTAAAACTTCAAAAAAGAAATATAAAACCATCAAGGCTCAAAACGTAATAATTCATCCCGGCTCACTTATTAGTACCGATTCTGTGAAATATTTCGTTGCAGGAGAAATTATAGAAACTACGAAAATGTATGCAAGATCTATTGGTGTCTTAAAAAAAGAATGGATTGATGATATCATCCTTAATGAAGAGTTTAAAAATAAAGACATATCTGGCAAAGAGAAACAAATAACAAATACCGTGCAGACAAAAATCATCAATGAAATTAAAATAGGAAAAAAAAATTTCAAAGCGGAATACAAAAATAACATTTATATAATAAAAATTAACCTAGAATCGCTAAAAGAAATGATTTTTAAAAACGAACTAAACAATCAAAATAATGAAGATTTGAAAAAAATTAAAATACAATTAATGCATAAAAATATAACAGTTTTTAACAACAAGAAATTTTTAGAAACTATAGAAATAGTCAAAAACATGGGAAAAGATTGGCATTGTATAAAAAAATATGAAACAAGGAATGTAAACATTGACGAACCCGAAAAAATGAAAAATCTTTTAGAATGTACAATGCAATTTATAAGCTCAACCCCTAAAAAAATTGCTCTTTTTTTATCATTGGAAACAGATTATTCTGGAAATTTTAGACTAAAGCCCAAACAAAATTTCATAATGGCAATAGAAGAATCTATGGAAAGCATAAAAAGCCTTATAGAAAACAAAGAATACATACAAAAACTACATTTTATAAAAAAATTAATAAATAAAGTTTACAAAAAATTAAATTACTTTTTTTAAAAACTAAACTTTGAAAGCTGTTATAATAGAAAAGATAACAATCAAATATTTCTCAAAATTAGCAGCAATACTAGCAATAATTTCAAATTATTTTCATTATTCTCAAAACAAAGTTTATAATAAATTATGGACTGGCTATCCTTTTTTTATGTTTTATTATTTTTAGTAATTTCTCCTTTTGAATTACAGAGTAATGATAATAAAGAAAATATAGAAAATTTAATAAAGCTACATATGCTTTATGATTTAACCAATAACCTGTCAAAAGAATTAGAAACAATAAATAAAATTAAAAATTTTGACTTAGAACAGTATTATCTGCTAATTACAAAATACTATCTAAAAATAAAAAAATATAAAGAAGCTAATAATTTTTTAAAAAAAATAAACCAAAAAAAAATCAAAAATCAAAAAATAAAAAATGAAATCATTTCGCTAAAATTAAGAATAAATGAAGATAATATTAATGAAGAAGAAATTAAAAAAATTTTAAATAACGAAAAAAATATAGATGTCAAAATAATTTATCAAATATTTAGTCTTATAAAATTTAAAAATGAAAAATTAGCAACCAAAATTAAAAACCTCATACTAAAAAACTATCCCAAAAGCATTTATTCTTATAAAATAAAAAGAAATGAATAAAAAAATATTAACACTGCTAGTATTGATTTTAAGCATTTCATCAGGACTAATGCTGTCCAAATCAATCACTAAAAAAGCCAAATACAAAATTATTAGGGATTATTTCATAAACAGCAATTATGTTCTAGTGAAAATTGAAAATAAAGATCTAAAATTTACCATATCAAAACCTATTTACGACAAAAAGCTAAATAATTACTTCTTTAAAGGCCAAACAACAAGCCATTTCTTAATTTCTAACAATGTTGACATTGCAATTAACACAAGTCCATACGAAGTTAAACAAAACATGTTTTTTCCAAAAGGACTATACATATATAATAAAAAAATGATTTCAAAACAAATAAATAACTACGGAGAGATTGTAATAAAACGCAATAAAATTATATTAAATCCCGAAGAAGACGAAATAGAAAGCTCTGATTATGGATTTAGCGGATTTTTTGTTTTAATCAAAAACGGAAAGTATAAAAAAAATTTCAAAGAAACAAAGCACCCAAGAACAATAATAGGAACTGATAAAAATAATAAGTATTTATTTCTTGTTACAATAGAAGGAAGAGGTGTAAATAATAGCAAAGGAGCTTCTCTTAATGAAGCTATTGATTTTGCATTAAGTTATGGCATGACTAACGCCATTAATCTAGATGGGGGGGGCTCAAGCACTCTTGTTGTAAAATCAAATAACGCTCCTTACAAATTAAACTTCACTGCAAACATCTTTGGACAGGAAAGATCTGTCCCATTTCATTTAGGAATAAAGCTTCCTTAATTGAAAAATCTCCAACCGATATTAAATCCAAGCATAATCTCAGTTGTTAACCCAGAAAAATTCTTATGATTAGAAAATGGTGAGATGGAAAGCATAAACAAAGGCCTAATATATAAACCATCAAGATCAGGAATAAAAAGATCAGCAGCAAGCCCCATGCTTAAAAAAAATAGATTGAAGTTATTAGAGCTCAAATCAAAAGCATATTTAAACCCAATTAATGGGAAAAGCATCCTAACCTGCTCTTTGAAAACCATTGGATATGTTCCATAAAGCCCAAGCGAGAAATATCTCCCATTGTGAGTAGCAACAAAAGCCTCTTTGTAAGACATTTCAAAAAGTACATAATTTGCATCAAAAAACAAATTTAAATTAATCCCATGATCTGCTCTAGTAAAGTTTGGAGCAAATTTAGTGGCGCCTGTTTTATCAGTATAATTAGTAAATTGATAAGAAAAACCTCCACCAAAAGAAAGTGGATAAGAAACAATCAAATTATTAGAAGAGATGAGAAATAAAATAAAAAAAAGATATTTCTTCATTAACAATCCTTAAAAATTCTAAAAAATACTATATTATTATAGTAACACACTAAAATAGTATATAAAAAATCAAGGAAATTATGAATACAAAAACATTATATTTAATACCCTTAATTCTTTTAGCTTGCAATAAAAATAACAAAATTCCTCTCATTCAAAAATTAAATTTGCCCAAAAGTAGTATTCTTGGCTTTAGCAATAAAATGGGCATAATAATAAAAGATTATGCCTTTCTTAGTAAAAGCACTAAGAAAAATAGCGAATTGGATTATGATTACGCAATTCTACTCAGAAAAGATGAAGTCGTAAAAATTGAAAAAACACTAGAAAAAACAGAGCGCTATGGAATTGAAGGAAATTGGATCCTAGTCAATTACAAAGGAACTAAAAGATACATCTTTAGCAAAGACATAAATATAGTCAACAATCTAATAATTGATCATTCTAAATAGCTTCACTACATAGCCGAACAAAAGTCCGGTCAATGTAATAAATTACTTATTTTTTTTCTTATGTCTATTTTTTCTTCTTTTTTTCTTCCTTTTATGGGTAGAAATTTTTTTTAATTTTCTTTTTCTTCCGCAAGGCACTCCCTAAATCTCCTTATCAACCTTAAAAATTAAATTCAAAATGTCATCTAAATCATCCTCTGGATGAAACCATAAAACATCAGAAATTTTGGCAAAAAAGGTCATTTGCCTTTTTGCATATAAAAACGAATTTTTGTTTATTAAACTTATTATATCATTTAAACCATAACAAGGTCTACTTTTCCATAATAAAAACTCATTATAACCTATCCCTTTAAAAGCCGGAGTATTTTCATTGTACCCCTTACTAAATAAACCTTTAATCTCGGAAAGTAATCCACTATTGAGCATTTCATTAATTCTTATTGATATTCTAGTTTTCAAATCCTCAAAAGACCTCTTAAGGCCTATAATCACAATATTTTTAAATTCGCTATTTTGTTTTTTTTGAAATTGACTAATAGGAATTCCTGTTTGATAGTAAACCTCAAGCGATCTTTTAATGCGATAAATATCATTCTTATTTAACATATTAAATCTGATGGGATCTACATTTTTCAATTCTTTTAAAAGATAAGATTTGCCCTTAAGTTCTAAAAGATTGTTTACATAAATTCTTATTTGAGAAGTAACCAAAGGCGTTGAAGGAAATCCATCCTTTAAATGATTAAAATAAAAAGCAGTACCTCCTACAAATATAGGAATTTTTTTTCTCTGTCTTATTTCTTTTACTATTTTTAAAGCTTGTTCGTAAAAAATTCCAAGAGTATACTCCTTTTCAGGATCTAAAAAATCCACTAAATGGTGCTTTATGTGTTTCATTAAATTTTTACTTGGTTTTGAAGAAGCTATATTGAACTCCTTATATACTTGAATAGAGTCAACATTAATAATTTCAGCTTTATTTCTTGGAAAATGAAACAAAATATTGCTTTTGCCCACAGCTGTAGGGCCAAAAATAAAAACTATTCTATCTTCCTTCAATTGAATAGCTAAATTTACCAGTCAAAATGTCATTAAAAGCTTGTCCTAATATTTTATCATCAAAAAGAGCATGTTCTGCTAAAGAAATATTGTCTATAATTTGCTCTGTGCGCATTATAGTCGCAACAACAAGTTCATAAAAATTTCCATCAAAATCTTGTATTTTTTTTAAAGGCACTTTAGTCATTTAATCTCCTTATAAACTAAACATATTAAATAAGTTTAGCTAATTTTTTTTAAGTTTCTTTTATCAATTTCATCTCTAATTAATTCAAAAACTTCATTTGAATTAATATTTGTAGAATCAATCACTAAATCGGTCTCCGAATAATAATCATCAATGTCTATATTATAAATAGCTAAATATCTTTTTTTATCATTTTCATCTCTACTAAAAGTACTGCTTAAAACATCAGAATACATGCCCCCCTCTCTAGTCATTATTCTTTCGGCTCTAACTTCCATTTTAGCATAAAGATATATTTTTAAATCAGCACTCTTAGAAATCCAAATAGCAAGACGAGAAGCAAGCACTGTATTATTTTTTTTAGAAAGCACAGACAATCTATTATCAAGATATCTATCCCAATAATAATCATCTCTTCCTATTATCTCTTTCTCATAAAACTCTGAAAAAGGAATATTATGCTCTCTTGCAATATCATGAAAAGTATAATTAATAAACTCAAGACCATAATGTTTGGCAATCATACCACTTACAGTAGTATTGCCACAACCACTCTTACCAGAAAGTGCTATTCTCATTCAACATTCCTTATTTGCTCTTTTATTTTTTCTAAATTTAATTTCATATTTAAAATCAAATTCTTAATATCAAGATCAACCGCCTTATTACTCATAGTTGTTATTTCCCTGTGCATTTCTTGAGAAATAAATTCAAGAACTTTACCACATATCTCATATTCAAGATTTTTATAAAAAGTCTCTATATGAGAATCTAAACGCATGATCTCTTCATTGATGTCTAGACGAATTGCCATTTTAGCTGCCTCTTCTGCAATACTTAAATCTCTAAAGTCATCCATTAATTTAGAGATATTTTCTTTAATGCTTGCAAATAATCTGACATTTATATCGCTGCAAGCATCTTTAACAATTTTAAGGTCTCGCTCTATTAGCACAAGGGTTGACACTATATCTGCCTTAGTATTTTCTCCTTCAAAACTTCGTCCATTATTATAATGAAATAAGGTTTCCTCTAAAACACCCTTAAACAACCCATAAATCTCTTCTTGATGCTCACTATCCTCATCAATTATCAAAGCTCCCTTTAATGATAAAAAATCGCCTAAACTTAGTTCGTTTTTAATATTAAGATTGGTATGTGCCAAAGAATCTCTAAGTCTAGAAATAGCCTCAATATAATTGGGATTAACTGTAAAATTCATACGAGGAACCAATTCTTTATATCCTACATTCAAAAAGACATTGCCTCTGCTAATGTATTTTGAAATCAAATTTCTTATATCAAGATCATAGCCAGAAAAAATTTCTGGTAACCTAAATTTAAATTCTAAAAACTTTCCATTATAAGATTTCAAATTAACACTAAACATATAGTTACCAATTATCTTTTCCAAATAAAAAAATCCCGTCATACTTTTCACTATAACACCCTTACAGAAAATTGTGTAAAATAAAATTATTTCCAGCGCCCATTGTAATAAACAAGTCTCCCGATATTAATAAACTTTTTATAAATTTAACAGAGTCTTTAAAATCTTTAAAAAAATAAGTGTTTTTATTTATTTTTTTAATATTTAAAAATAATTTAACGGAAAGTTCGTCTGGATTAAAATTTTCCCTATTTGAAAGATATATATTGTGCAAAATTAATATATCAGCAGCACTTAGAACTTCAACAAAATCATTAAAAAATTCTTTTGTTCTTGTAAAGGTATGGGGCATAAAATCCAAAATTATACGTTTATTCTTATAAAAATTTTTAATACCCAAAAGCGTATTTTTAATTTCCCTAGGATGATGAGCATAATCGTCCATGTAAATCACTCCATTTTCCTCTTTAACAACTTCAACCCTTCTTTTTATACCACTATAATTTCTTGCAATTCTCTTTACTGCTTCTTCAAAATCAAAAATTGATTTTCCATTACTTTCTAAAAAAAGATTTAAAGCCAAAAGAGCTGCTGAAAAATTTAATACATTATGAAATAAAACTGTCTTAAGCTTAACGTTTAACAAGCCTAAAAAAGAAAAACAAAAATATTCACTCTTAACTGCAATATTACTTATTTGAAAATTGGACAAATCTCTTGTTCCATAGCTGAAAATATTGATATCTTTTCTGTTGATTTGCCTTTTAATTTTAAGCAAATTATTATCATCAGAATTAATTATTAATATTCCATTTTTCTTTAAATTATTAATATACTGTAAAAAAGCGTCTTCAAGGGCTTCATAATTTTTAAAAAAATCAACATGCTCATAGTCAACATTGGTTAAAATAAGCATATTAGGACTAAAATTCAAAAAATGTTTTTTATACTCACAAGTCTCAACAATAAAAATATTACTAATACCTGCTATTGCAGAATTATCTTTAAAATCTTTAACACTTGATCCCACAATAACATTAGGATTCAATCCTAATTTGCTAAAAAGAACACCTAAAAACGCCGTAGTAGTGGTTTTTCCATGAGAGCCTGCAATTCCAATACTATAGTACTTTCTAGAAAGCTCACCTAGAACCTCAGGATAAGACAAAATAGGTATATTTAATTCTTTTGCCTCAAGTAAAACTTGCAAGTTATCCTTATCATAGGCTGAAGAATATACTATTAAATCAAAAGACCTATCAAGCCCTTTTAATGAAAACTCATAAATATTCTCATAATAAGATATTTTATTATTACTTAAAATTTCATCGGTATAAAATTTATCAGAAACATCTACCCCTTCTACACAATATCCTTTTGAATTTAAAAAACAAGCCAGAGAACAAACCCCACTTCCTTTTATTCCTACAAAAAAAATACTATTCAAATCGTCAAAATCAACCTTCATAGCTCTCTTCTAAATAATCTTTCTTGTCATAAAACTTATGTATAACTATATCAATAGATAATATATTAATTATTGTATACTTAAGTACGTTCGTAATAATATAGGTTCTAAGCATTTCTGTATTATTAAGCAAATTATTTCCAAGAGGAATATTTAAAAACAGTTTAAAAAGATAATTGTTCCCATCTTTTTTGATTTTAAGATCATAAACAATATAATTCCTATCATACTCAGAAACACAATGTTCAATAATTTGCCTTACAGCTCTCTTAGAAATAGACAAAACCCCTTCTTCATAAAAATGGGGCCTTACAACAGATCGAATATAATTTTTCTTCCTAGCAAAAAACCATCCGCTTTTAAAAAAAACTTTAATTGAGTTTAATAGCAAATTGGGTCTAATAGACGTTATTTCAAAAGCAGCTGCTGGTACAACATGCTCCCCCATTTGCCTTGAAATCCTTGCTTTTTCTATTTCCTGTCTGGTTGAAACATCTGTTATGTAAATAATCTTAAAAACATTTGGCAACAAAAGTCTTGAAATTATTTTATCTATCATTTTAAGGCTTGTTCCTAATATTAATATTTTATTAAATTCTTCTTTTGCAAGAACTTCAAGCATTTCACTGCAATGAGCATCATCTTCAAATACAGATCGCCTTACCGCTTTAAAAACATTATCTTCAAACTTAGCAGAACTTCCAGCAATAATTTTCATGTCTTTAATTAAAACACCATCATCAATGATTAAAGGTATTGAATATTTATCTGCTACCAAATGCGATCTAAAGCTCTTACCAGTTCCAGCAGATCCTACTAATGCATACACCCTAACTCTAACAAATTTATGCTTAATACTAGTTGCAAAGTTTTTAACCTTGCTTAATATTTTTTTTAAAAAAAAATTACTTGAAAAATTCTGAAAATTCATAGACATCAAAAATATCTTTTACTTGCTTTAAAAATTCTAAACTGGGCTTAGAGTAAAATTCATTCTTTTTAAAGAATGTCCCATTAAATTTTACCAAAAAAGCATGTAAAAAGTAATCGCTTTTTTTGAATTTATCATAGTATTTCTTGTCATTAATTAAGGGATGATTGTTAAAGGAACACTGAGCCCTTATTTGATGAGTAAAGCCTGTTTCAATAACAATCTCAGCAAGAGTAGCTCTTTTGGAAGATAATATTGGATTAACCTTTGTAATTGCATTAATAACCCCTTTATCCTCTAAAACAAAAGTTTTTCTTAACCTTTTATTTCTAAATAAATGATTTTTATAAATAACAGTTGACTTAACCTCACCTAAAAGTATTGCAAAATATTTTTTAATTATAGATCCATCACTAAATGCCGCACTTAACTTTCTTGCAGTATTTATATTTTTTGCAAAAATAATAATACCAGAAGTATTCCTGTCAAGCCTATGAACTGCCGAAGGCTTAAAGCTTAAGGATCTTAAATTTTGACTTAAAAGATAAGCATTCACTAAAAAATCAAGAGAATCTTTGCCTCCATGAACTAAAATGCCTCTTTGCTTATCCAAAACAAGTAAATCGCTATCTTCATAAATTATTCTTTTTCGAATATATTTAAAATCAATATTGCTTTTAAAGCATTCATCTGTGGCTAAGTTCAAACTTTGGGCTAAAGATTTATACAAATAAATTTTATCACCTTTGCAAACTCTACATGAAAAATCTGATTTTAGACCATTTAGCCTAATATCACCTTTTCTAATATGTTTTATTATCAGAGCTTTAGATAAATTTAAAATTTTAATTAAAATTGAATCTAGACGCTTGCCATTATCATTGGCAAGTACTTCTAAAAGAATATACTTATCCAAACGCAAAAAATATCCCTAACAAAACTTAGTATTTTTTTTACAAAAAAAATTAACTATTAAAAATGTAAATATAGAAACAAAAAATGCTGGAAAAACGGGGTGAAAAAACCAAATATTTAAACTAAAGAATAAAATGGCCAAATAAAACATTAAGCCTAAAAACATAGAAGCAAAAGCCGCTATTTTGCTTACAAAATTTAAATAAAGTCCAAAAAAAATAATAGGAAAAAATGAAACCTCCAAAGCTCCAAAAGCAAAAATATTAACGAAGAATAAAAAATTGGGAGGAAAGAGAGAAAATATAAGTATTATTAAAATAAAAAAAATATTAGAAATCATTATTACTCTTTCAATCTTTACATCTTCTTTTAAATCTTTTTTATAAATAAATATTGACTTTATTAAAACAGATGTCATTAAGAGCAAATTTGAATCTACTGTAGACATTATTGCAGATAAAAGACCCATAAAAAACATAAAACAATAAAAAGGACTTAAAACTTTTAAAGCTACATTTAAAACAACTTTATCATTTGGATTTAAATCTGGAAAAAGAATAATAGCAAAAAACCCTATTAAATGCATTAAAACAATTAAAAAGCTGATAATAAAAGTAGAAATGGGAAGAGACAATTTTATAGCATTCTCATCTTTAAATGCTATAAAATTGTTAATAATTTGAGGCTGCCCTAATATTCCTATTCCTATTAATATCCAAAAAGAAATTATATACTGTGGTTTTAAGTCAATATTTGAAGGAAGTAAAAGGCTTTTATCTAAGCTAGACGTTGCTGTTCTGAATAAATTATTAATACCCCCTCCCAAATCTAGCATCTTGGAAAATAAAATAACAGATGAAACTAGCATTAAAAATCCTTGAATCAAATCCGTATAAGCTACTGCCTTAAAGCCACCAAAAAACACATAAATAAAAACTAATAAGACAAAAAACAAAAGACCAATTACGTAATCAATACCCCAAAAAACCTCTATAAGCTTAGCACCACCTATTAATTGGGCAGAAATCAAAAACATTGAAAAAAAAATCAATACAAATCCACTCATTAACGCCAAAAAATCACTTTCATACCTATGTCTAATATAATCAATAATATTAATTGCATTAATTTTTTTTGATTCGCAATTTAATCTCTGACCAACAATAATAAAAACAATTAAAGTTGTAGGAATTTGTATGGTGGCTAATAATATAAAAGATAACCCATACTTATAAACAGCAGAAGGACCAGAAATAAAACTACTAGCACTAATATAGCTAGAAGAAAATAACAAAGCCATAACAATAAAATTAATATTTCGATTTGCAAGAAAATATTTATTTAATAACAAAAACCTACCTCTATTTCTTTTTTAAAAAAATCTAAAAATAAAAAAATGATCAATAATGTTTTAAGTTTTACTAATTACTAAAATAAAAAAACAAACCAAAATAAAATTTATACTGGGAAATAAAATTCCTGACCAAAAAAACCACAAAGGAATATTAAATATAGTAGCTGATGTGTCAATAAAATAAGCAAAACAAAACCACAATACAAACATAAAAATATACAATAATACAGCGTACAAAATCCTATTTCTCATTTAAAACAACCTTAACAAAAGGATATCAAAATTTATAAATTCAAATATAACGTATATCATATAATATATATTATATGAATAAAAATAAACATATATTAATTGGTATATGTGGGGGCATAGCTTCTTACAAGTCAGTTTACATAGTCTCTAGTTTAGTTAAATTAGGATACAGCGTTAAAGTTATAATGACAAAAAATGCAACCAAATTTATTACTCCATTAACTTTAGAAACCATTTCTAAGAACAAAATAATTACTAATTTATGGGATTTAGACCGCAATGAGGTTGAGCATATAAAAATTGCAAACTGGGCACATCTAATTCTTATTATTCCTGCTACCTACAATACAATATCTAAAATTGCATCAGGAATCGCTGATGATGCATTAACTACAATAATATCTGCAAGCACAGCACCTACTTATTTTGCAATAGCAATGAATAATATAATGTATTCAAACCCTATTTTAAAAGAAAATATAAAAAAGCTTAAAGCCTATAATTATAAATTCATTGAACCTGATAAAGGATTTTTGGCTTGCTCATCAAATGCTTTAGGGCGCCTTAAAAATGAAGATGAAATTATAAAAATAATATTGAATGAATTTAATCAAAAAGATTACCTAAAAAACAAAAAAATACTTATAACAGCATCCAGAACTGAAGAATTAATAGACCCAATTCGCTATTTTTCAAATACATCAACGGGAAAAATGGGGTTTTGTTTAGCACAAGAGGCTGTCAAACTAGGAGCTCAAGTTACAATTATTACAGGACCAACCAATGAAAATGAGCCTGAAGGGGTCAACATTATAAAAATAAAAACTGCAATGGAAATGTACAAAGAAGCTCTCAAAATATATAATAAATTTGAAATAATAATTGGAGCTGCAGCTGTTGCCGATTTTAAACCCAAACACATTTTCAATAGTAAAATTAAAAAAAATAAAACCAACGGATTGTATATAAAATTAGTAAAAAATCCCGACATAATCCAACACATAGGACACAATAAGCTTAAAAACCAAATTGTTATTGGATTTTGCGCTGAGAATTCTAAAAATTTAATTCAAAAAGCTAAAGAAAAATTAAAAAAGAAAAACTTGGACTTTATAATTGCAAATGAACTTAAATATTTTGGTTCAAACTTAAATAAAGTTTATATACTAAATAAACAAAGCGCAAAAGAACTGCCAGAAATGGAAAAATCAGAAGTAGCTAAAGAAATTTTAAAAATTTTATACTAATAATGCTTAATGGTTTTCAATAATCAATAATCTTTTAAAAGCATTTTAATATATTCGGAGTTCGTTTCACTTTTAATTTTTTTAAGCTTATCAGAAAGCAATAAGGATTTATTATAAACAGCTCCTTTTAATGCAAAATGCTTTAAATCAATATTTTTGCTGTCAATGATTTTAGAATAAAAATTATCAAAATTGCCCTTTTTACCAGCCAACATTGAAGCAATACCTTTTAAAACATTTGAAGGTCTATCAACATTTTCTTTATTAATAATTTCTAAAGAAATAGACAATGCTTTTAGAGAATCCTTATCCAAAAGGTAACTAAACATTGAGATTTTAAAATTATTGTCAATCTTAAAATCAAACATAATGTTTTTTATCTCAATATCCCCAAGATCCATATCAATTAAAGCCTTAGCAGAAGCCTCCCTGACTTTAAGAGATGGATCGCTTTTAAGCTTGTAAATCAAAATATCCTTTGCTGAGGAGTCCTTATGTCCTTTGATTGCATTAATAGCTTTAAATCTAATATTATCATCAGAATCTCTTAAAAATCCTTGTAAAATCTCTTTGGACTTTAAAGAAGGATCTTTAGATAAAGAAGCAATAATAGCTAATTTAACATTTAAATTATTGTTATTACTCTGAAGATACAAATCGGCATTTGCAGTTACTTTATCTGGAGCAAGATATGATAACGCTTCAATTGCAGCAGCCTTAATTGATGGACCCTCGTAATTATCCAAAGAAATTTCATAAATTCTATCCTGATAATCAGCAGCGGCCATTTTTCCAAGAGCAATAAGTATTTCTCTTCTAGCCCCATCATTCCCAGAATATTTTTCAAAAACTTCCATCATATTTTTAGAATATTCAAGAGACTTAAGCTCTCCTAAATAATAAGCCGCAATAGATACCACATTACCCTCTTTATTTTCAAGAATGTCAATAAGAGTTTTTTTTAATTTCTCTTTATCATCAAACTCCTTAAGATACGAAATTGCCAAGCCAAATAAAGCATTTGAATATCTCTTACTCTCATAATTTTCAAGAATATAATTTGCTGTATCAATACCTCCTGAATACTTAAGAGAAATAAACAATTCAAGTATTTCCTTTTTAATCTCAGCATTAAAAGTTTTCTCAAGTCTTTTTTTAAGAGAAAAATTATATTGACTATCACTTGATTTTTTAAGGGCTTTTATAATGCTTGTAACTTGACTATCAAGCCCATAAAGAATTGTATCGTTAACATACTTAACATCTAAACCAACATTAGAAAAATTCTCACCCTTAGAAGAATTTTCTCTCTCAATAAGCTTATTTTCTGTAATTTTGGGCAACAAAGGGGGGCTAGGAAGAGCTGGGGAGTTAACATTTTGAGCATACACATTAAAAATAAGTAAAAAAAATAAAAAATCAAAGTATTTCATAAAGCATCCCTCCTAATATACCTAAAAAGCTTATTTATTCCTAAAACAGAATAACAAATAAACAAAATAAAAATACTAACAATTCCAGCTGCAATTAAAAAATAAAGATTTTTAAAACTAAACCCCACATCCCACTGAAGCTTTTCAAAAAAGAGATAAATTGCATACAAAGGGAAAAGTGTAATAATTGACTTCAAAAGAACAAATAAAATTTCAATTAAATCAATTTTAACCCCACTTTTCAATATTATAAAATAAAAAACAATTACACAAATCATAAAAGAAATAGATTGGGCTAATGCTAAAGCATTCAACCCATAATAATTAATGCCAAAAACAGAAAGTGCAATATCAAGAACAGAAAATAAAACACTCAAATAAAATGGTGTTTTTGCATCACGAATAGAAAAATAATATTTTTGGAAAAAACTAAACATTGAATAAAAAAGTAAGCCCAAAAGAAAACATTTCAAAACACCCGCTGTTTTTTGAGTATCATAAATAGAAAACTTACCCCCCATAAGAAATAAATTTAAAATATAATCAGACCAAATAAACATTAAAAAAGATACTGGAATAAAAATTAACAATAAAATTTTAATTCCATCTACTAAAAGAGCATTTAATTTTATATTATTTCCCAAAACAGCATGCTCTGCCATTTTGGGAAAAATTACTGTTGCAATAGAAATATAAAAAATTCCTACAGGGAGCTGATAATAAACTACAGCATTACTAAGAATAGAAACACTTCCTATCTCAAGGGTAGATGCTAATGCAAATGAAATCTGCTGAGTAACAATTGAAATGGAAAATCCAAAAATCATACGAAGCCATCTGGTTAAAAAATTTAAAAATACTTTTTCTCTAAAATAAAATGCTGGTTTCCAGGCAAAACCAATCATAAGGCAATTTACAAATGGAATCAAAAATTGCAAAAATCCCCCAAAAATTACGCCAATAACAGCACTATATATCCCAAAACGGCCATAAAATAAGAATGTACTCAATATTATGCCAAAAGAAAGCATAATAGGCGAAAATGAAGGAATGAAAAAAATTTTATATGAATTTAGAACAGATACAAAGATTGATGATAGGCTTATTAATAAAATATATAATACCAAATAACTAAATACAGAACTTGCAAAAATTAAGTTTTCGCCCCTATAATAAGATATAAAATACATAATAGGCTTTGCAAAAATAATCATAACTAAAACAATTAACCCAATAGAAATAACGTTAAAGGTTATAACGGTTCTGAAAAAAGAAACAGCTTTTTCGTGCGATTTGTTTTTTTCATGTGTAAATTCAGGTAAAAAAGCCGAAGTCATCGCGCCCTCTGAAAGAATTTTGCGCAAATTATTAGGAATATTGAAAACATAGTTAAAAATATCAGCATCAAGATTTGCACCAAAATAATAAGAGAAAATCTTTATCTTTGCAAAGCCCATTATTCTTGAAAAAAAAGTGGAAATCATGACCAAAATTGTAGAAACAACATATTTATTCATCTAATTTTCCCTCTTCATACTTTTTTAAATATGCAGTTCTAAAGTTTAAAAAATTATCATTTAGAATTGCAGCTCTGATCTTTGAAATCAACCGAAACATATAGTGAATATTATGCTCACTTGCCAAAACTATTCCAAAAAGCTCTTTCGATTTTATCAAATGTCTTAAATATCCTCTTGAATACCTTGTACATAAAGTACAGACGCAATTTTTATCTACCGGAGAAGTATCATCCTTATACTCCTTTCTACCAATGCGCATAACCCCATTATCTGTCAAAAGAGACCCATGCCTAGCAATTCTTGCAGGATTAACGCAATCAAAAATATCAATTCCGTAATATATGGCATCAAGTATGTAATGAGGAGTGCCAATACCCATTACATACCTTGGTTTTTCTTTTGGTATCAACAAAGAGCTATATTCAAGAATTTCTAAATATTTTTCTCTTGGTTCTCCAACAGAAATGCCTCCGATGGCAATACCTGGACTGTCTAATTCCAATATATCATTGATGCTTCTCTTCCTTAAATCTTTAAAAAAATTCCCCTGAGCTATTAAAAATAAAAGCCCACCATATCCCTCTTTTCTGTTTTTATAAGATTTGAATGTACTGCGAGCCCAATTGGTTGTAATATTTGTATATAAGTTGGCTTCATTATAATCAATCCCGTAAGAACTACAAATATCAAGTGGCATAATAATATCGCTGCCAAAAATTTCTTGCATAGCAAACACTCCCTCAGGAGTAAAATAATGATACGATCCATCTAAATGAGATTTAAAATGCACACCTTTTAGATCAATTTTTCTAAGACCAGAAAGAGAAAATACCTGAAATCCGCCCGAATCAGTTAAAAAATTTTTATTCCAAGTTGTAAAATTATGAAGACCACCATATTTTTCAATAGTTTTAATGCCCGGCCTTAAATATAAATGATAAGTATTTGCAAGCATCAAATTACATTCCAACTTCTCAAGAACAGCATGTTTTAATCCTTTCATTGCCCCCAAAGTACCAACTGGCATAAAACAAGGGGTATCTACTCTGCCATGGGGAAGATTTAGAAATCCAATCCTTGCATTAGAATGTTTGTCATTTTTAATTACACTAAACATATAAACATCTCAAATAGTTATTATATATTATTTCCTAACAACCCTATAAACAAAAAAATTGATAATCAAAAAAAACACAGTTGTAAAAGAGCTTGCTATATATATATGCAAATAACCAAGATCCGCCAAAAAATTAAAAATTACAATAGAAATAACATAAACAACAGCAAAAGCAATGCTATTTAATAAGCTGAGTATAAAAATATTTTTTTTTAAAGCAAGAGCAATAAACCCAACAGTAAAGCTAAGAAGAATCAATCTAAATGAAAAGAATACCCTATTTAATAAATCAAACAATGCGTCAGAATAATTTAAACGTTCGGCTTTGAGAAAACTTATCCAATTAATAAGTTTAGTAAAATTCAATGCCTTTGATGATAGCATCACAGTTCTTATGTAATCAGGCGCTAGCTTAATAATCCCTGTCCCATCAAGAACATCGTAGGCATTCTCTTTAATTTTTTTACCAACCTTAACAAACTCTCTAATACCATAAAGCTTCCATTTATTATCTTTCCATTCAGCTTTATTTATATCGTACCTTGCTTGAAACTCATTCTCACTGTCTTTAATTATAATTATTAAGTTAGAAAAAGTATTCTCATCAATATCATAAGATTTAATATTATAAATTTCTCTAGCAAGATCTCTGATTATTATAGTTTTATCCCTAGATCCACTATTACCAATGCTATTCTTAATAAGAATATCTCTTCTTGCTACAGTATCTATTACCAAATAATTATCAAAAAAGAAAAGAACAACTGAAATAAATACACTAATCAAAATGATTGGTCTTAATATTCTGGCAAGTGAAACTCCACAACTAAAAAGACCTATTATTTCATTTCTCATAGAAAGATTACCAATAAGGTTAGAAATGGCAAAAAGAAAAGATAAAGCCACTCCATCTGAGAACGCTTTTGGCAAATACAAATAATAAATATAAAGAATATCCTTAAAGGCAATATTCTTTTCAAGATAATTGAGAAGATTAACAAATAAATCCCCAAGCATAATTAAAATCATGAAAAGTAAGTTCATGGATAGAAAAGTCAGAATGATGCTTTTTACAAAAAGCTTATCTATTTTCATTTTTTTAACAATCTCAAAAAGAGAATTGCTCCTGCAACAATTAAAATTAAATTGGGCAAAATAGTAACAATAATAGGATTTGGTGCATACTGCACAGTATAAACTTTTCCACCAATAAACATTACCCAATAAAAAACACAAACAATAATTGAAATTACAAGCTCAAGAATAATGGAATATTTCCTATTAGAATACATTCCCATTGAAAAAGCCAAAAAAATAAAAAATAGAACTGAAAGTGGTAAACTAATTTTTTGATAAAATTCAAGATTAAACAAAGCCAAATTTTGCTTCATGCTTTTATCTTGATAAGGTTTAAAATTTAAACTTAAATTATACATATAGTTTAAATTTTCAAACACATAAGATTCATCCATATAATAGTTTTGATTATATAAATAATTTAAATAAAGATTTGAAAAATTTAAACTTAAAAAGTCTCCTTCTAAATTATTTTTTATATTTGAATCTGCAATTAAATTATTTTGCTTTTTAATTAATTTTATAACATCCCTCATACTCATTTGGGAAGGAGTTACATAATTTAATAAAAAACTATCACTAAATGTAACCTGATCGATTGAATATTTCATCTTATCTGCATAAAAATAATCATAAAATCCACTCTCACTGTCTGTTAAAGCAATAGATAGAACATCATTTAAAATAAAATACACTTGAAAATTTTCTTTTTTAATATCAAGATTTTTTGCCATAAATATTCTATCAAAACCCTTAAGCCTAGTATTATCAAAAAAAGTTACATTTTTATAACCATTTTCCGATTTCTCACCAGAAACAAAAATTAAATCTCCATACTGTTTGCTTGAATAAGGCTTTAATACTAAATGGGGGACTTCTTCTTTTATTTCATTAAAAATTTTTAACCTACCAATAGATCCAAGTGGAAGCAAAATATCATTAGATATGAAAGATACAAAAACAACAACTACTCCCAATTTAAAAAATGGAAAAAGTAAATCAAAAATTGATATGCCAATTGAACGAAAAGCTAAAATTTCATTGTGAAGCTTGAATTTATGAATAGTAAGAATTACTGAAATCAAAGAAGCAAAAGGTGGAGAAAGCGCAATAACCATAGGAAGAGAATATATAATAAAAATAAAAGCCTTAAAAAAGGGAACATAATTTTGAAGAAGTATTCTCATAAAGAATAAAATTTGATTTATAAAAAATACGAAAAAGAAAAATAAAAACGTAATTAAAAAATATTTAAAAAATTCAGTAATTATGTAAGACTCATAACTGTTTTTTAATATTTTCATCTACAAAAACCAAACCGTTATTAAGAGTGCCAAGTATGACATAATTTTTAAATTTAGAAACTTTTATTAAATTCAAATTAAGAAGTCCATTATTGGGTCCAAAATAATCCCAATTGCCATTTTCAGAATCATAAATCAATAATCCATGATCAAAGGTTGCAAACAACAACTTGTTATCTTTAATCTCCATATCCATAAAATAATTAACATCAATATTATTGGCAATAACATGCTTTTTATAGCTATTTTTATTTAAATTTAATTCAAAAAGACCCCCGCCATATGTTCCAACAAAATAACTATCTTTATATTCTTTTATAAAATTAATATTTTTTTCATTATCATTTTTGCTAAAAAAATCCAAATGTTTGATCTTTTTCAAATTATCGACATTAATACTATAAATAGCCTTGTCAACTGTTCCAACTAATAATAAATTTTTTAAACTATCAAAGCAGAGTGAAGAAATTTTATTAGATCCAAGCGGTATATTTTTCCAATTTTTTAAATCATAAAACCATAACCCAGAATTTAGAGTACCAACAAATATTCCATTTTTAACACCAAGCAAAACTTGTACATTACTAAAATCAGCATTACCAGGAACATTTATTTGCTTTAAATCTCCATCAACATCATCTATATAATAAACAACATTTTTACCACCAATGTAAATTGTTCCATTATAATCTGCAAAACCCCTAATGCCATTTAAAAAAATGCTTTTTTTATCCTTAAGATAGACTCTACAATCATTTTTTTTAATATTATATCTTAAAAGCCCCCCCAATATATTAGTTACAAATATATTATCATTAAAGACAAATGTATCAAAAACGCTATTGTCAAGAAACCCCAAAGACTCTAAGTTTAAATGACTTACTCCAAGCTTATTGCTTAAAAAGTCATAAATTTCTTTATCATAACCTGAGATAGAAAATTCATTAATCTCTTTAAATACAGAAATTGCATCTGATTTTTCTTTAACAAGATATTTTAATTCAGCTGATCTTAAACTAGCATGAGAATATTTATAGTCTTTTAAAAATAGATCAAAATTATATTCGGAAAGATCATAAAAACCATTCTCATAATTTACATATCCAAAAAACAAATTCGCCTTAGCTAGTAATTCCCTACTGTGCTGATTTTCATTAGCCACTATTTTATTTAAATAATAATTTGTCAAGCCAATATTTTTTTTAGCATAACTCTCTCTAGCTTTTTTAAAATAAAAATTATTTTCTTTTAAAAAAGCATCACTAAGGAAAAAAGATTCATTATCTTTTAATCCTATCAAATAGTCTCTTTTAAATTTGCTATCAAGAACGACATTATTATCATCAATAATGACTGCTTCTTTTTTCTTCCCTACAATATCACTAATATGAGAATCTTGAATAGATCTATTTGTAGTAAAGCAAGAAAAAAACAAGACAAAACATATAAGACAACCTTTAAATAAATTATTCAAAACAAATTTCATATTATTTTACTAATCTTTATCTCTAACAATTTCAAGATCAATTTTGCCAAATTTGTCTATATCAATTATTCTAACTTTAATTCGCTGACCTTCTTCTAATTTTGGAGGTCGAACTAACCCCGCATTGCCTCTTATATTATCTCCACCGCCACCAAATCTAGAATATCTATTAACATTATTCCCAAATCTTCCAGAACCATACTTACTGTCCCTAGGTTTCAAACGAGTACTTAAAAATCCTTCCTTTGCAGGAGTAAGTTCAATAAAAGCCCCAAAGCTATTAATCTTTTTAACAGTTCCTTCATAAATTTCGCCTACCTTTGGTTCTCTTACAATACTCTCTATTCTTTCTTTAGCCTTTTGCATCTTAAAATCATCATCCCCGAAAAGAATGATTTTTCCATTCTGCTCAATTTGAACCTTAACTTCAAATTCATCTGTTATAGCCTTAACGGTTTTTCCAGTAGATCCTATCACAAGAGATATCTTGTCAATGTCAATTTGAAGTTGAACAATTTTGGGAGCATACTTAGATATACCAACTCTTGAATCCGAAATTACAGTATTCATAATAGATAATATATGTATTCTACCTATTCTTGCCTGCTCAAGAGCATCCCTCATTAAATCTTTGGTAACATTTTCAATCTTAATATCCATTTGAAATCCAGTAATTCCATTTTTTGTACCAGCCACTTTAAAGTCCATATCACCTAAATGATCCTCTTCTCCAAGAATATCACTTAAAACTACATATTTATCCCCTTCGCTAATAAGCCCCATAGCTATCCCTGCAACTTGCCCTTTAACAGGAACTCCTGCTGACATTAAAGACATGCTCCCAGCACAAACAGTAGCCATTGAAGAAGATCCATTAGATTCTAAAACCTCAGAAACTACTCTAATAGTATAAGGAAAATCATTTTTTCCAGGAACCATTGATTCTAAAGCTCTTTGAGCTAAATGGCCATGACCAATCTCGCGCCTGCCGGTCATAAGTCTACCAGTCTCGCCAACTGAAAATGGAGGAAAATTGTAATGGAGCATAAAATTAAGGCGCTTATCGCCATCAATATCATCCATTATTTGCTCGTCAATGCTTGTACCAAGAGTAGTTACTGCTAAAGCTTGTGTCTCTCCCCTTGTAAAAAGTGCAGATCCATGCGTTCTACTTAAAATATCAACTTCTGCAATAATATCTCTTATCTCATTAGGAGTTCTGCCATCTGTTCTAATATTGTCGTTAAGAATAGAATTTCTAACAATTTCCTTCTCAAAATCATCAAAAGCTTTCTGAAAAAGAGACTCATTACTATCGGTCAATTTCTCAAGAGAAGAAAAATGCTCATGAGATTTATTTCGCAGCAAAGTTATAGCTTTATCTCTATTAAGCTTTCCCTTAACAAAACAAGCTTCTTTAAGGTCAGCATAAACAAAATCCCTAAGCTCCTCTTTAAATTCAAATATTTTTTCTTCAAAAGCTAAAGGAAGTTTTTCCTTCTTACCTACAATATCTAAAAATTCTTTTTGAGCATTGCAAATTTGTTTAATATATTCATGCGCACCGTCTATTGCTGAGAGCAAAATATCCTCACTAACCTCATTAGCACCACCTTCTACCATAGTAATTCCATTTAAACTTCCGGCAACAACAATATCAAGATCAGAATCATGAATCTCTTCAAATGAAGGGTTTACTATATACTTACCATTCAAATAAACCATTCTAACAGCTGCAATTGGACCATTAAAGGGAATATCTGACAAAAAAACTGCCGTAAAAGCAGCATTCATTCCAACAATATCAGGGGGATTGAGTTGATCTGTAGCTAAAGTCGTAGGAATTACTTGAATTTCTCGACCAAATCTTTTATCAAAAAGAGGTCTCATTGGCCTATCTATTAGCCTGGAAACAAGTATTTCTTTATCTTTTGGCTTTCCTTCTCTTTTGATAAATCCTCCTGGAATTTTACCAGCTGCATAATATTTTTCATTATACTCAACAGAAAGCGGGACAAAATCTAAATCTTCTCTCACATTACTCGAACAACAAACAGTTGCAAGAACCGAAGATCCTCCATAAGTTGCAAGAACCGATCCATTAGCCTGCTTAGCCATAAATCCAGTCTCAAACACTAACTCGTCTCTACCTATTTTCAACTTTAATATTTTCCTCAAAATTCAACCTCTTTTTATTTTCTAAGACCAAGTTTAGATATCAACATCCTATAAGCTTCTAAATCTTTTTTCTGGTAATATCGCAATAAACTTCGCCTTTGTCCTACCAACTTTAATAAGCCTCTTTTTGAACTGTGATCTTTTTTATTTATCTTTAAATGTTCAGTTAAATACTTTATTCTACCTGTAATAAGTGCAATCTGAACCCCAACAGAACCAGTATCGCTTTCATTTTTTCCAAATTCAGAAACTATTTTTTGCTTTTGCTTTTTATCTATCATAAAGCAACTCCTATACCATTATAGCAAAGCTCTAACAAACCTATTGCCATAATTTAAACTTACTATGATAAATTATAATATTTTTTCTTAAAAATAACAAAAGCAATTTATCCTTTTTAGGTTATTTTTAATAATAAATTGTTAAATTGTTTAAAAAATAAATATAAAATTAAAATATAATAACATATTTATATTTATTTAAACCCACTCCTTGTATTACTGCTAATATTTTCTCTTCTCTGGATTTTAAAATCTTAAATTCATTAATATTAATTTTAATTTCAATATAAGCACCATTTTTAACAAGATTTATCTTATTAGAATCAATGCAAACCTTTTCAAAACTTCTTAAAGATTCTAGACTAATTAAAGAAGCTTTACTCAAATTTCCACACAATGTGGAATCCTTTAATCCAAACATACCTACTTTAGTTCTTTTTAAATTATTAACATACGCTAAAGAATTCAGAGAATAAGCCAAATCTCTTGCAATGCTCCTAATATAAGTACCTTTTGAACAACTAATTTTTAAACTAAGCAAAGAAGAAGTAAAATCATAACTTAATCTTTGAATATTATAAACAGTCACTTTTCGTTTTTTAATTTCAAAAAACTTCCCATTCAAAGCAAGTTTATAAGCCCTGCTACCATCAATATGAACAGAAGAAAATCTAGGGGGACTTTGATAAATCTCTCCTACAAAATCTTTAAGCTTTAAATCTATATCCTCTAAATTAGGAATATAATCTGTTTTACTAACTATTCTTCCATTCGGATCAAGAGTATCTGTTTCTAATCCAAATCTAAATTCTGCTACATACTCTTTATCTAAAGAAGTAAAATAACCTGAAAGCTTTGTATATTTTCCTACAAGACCAATCAAAATTCCACTTGCAAATTTATCAAGTGTGCCAGCATGCCCAACACGATTTGTATTAAAATATTTTTTTATAGGAAAAAGAGTTTCAAAAGAAGTTTTGCCTTGTTCTTTATTAATTAAAAGGAATCCATTTTTCAAATTTAATTCTCTCTTGTAGTATTTAATCCTTCAATTAACTTATTAACATAAAATGATTTAGAAAGAGAATCGTCCTTAAAAAATAATAATTTAGGAGTACTTCTAACTTTAATTCGCTTAATAATTTGACTTTGAATGAACCCCTTAGCATTATTTAAAGCTTTAACTGCATTATCCAAAGAAGCACCTTCCTTAATAGAACCCACAAACACCTTAGCATTTATTAAATCTTTTGAAAATTCTACTTTAACCACGGTTAAAAATGAATGAATTCTGGGATCTTTAATCCCCCCGCTTACTATTAAATTGCCAATTTCTTGAGCAATAAAACTTTCAAGTTTAAACTTTTTAATATTCTTATACATAAACACATATAAATAAAACAATACTAAGTTTTAAAAGTTTTTTTCACCTTTTTTACCTCAAATGCTTCAATTATATCTCCTTCTTTAATATTAGCATAATTATCGATCACAACGCCACACTCATATTGCTCAGCAACTTCTTTAACATCATCTTTAAATCGCTTTAAAGATGAAATTTTGCCGGAATGAATCTGCAAACCATCTCTCATCACATTAGTAATCGCATCTCGTTTTATTAGTCCTCGAGAAACATAACAACCAGCTATTACCCCGATTTTAGGAACATTTATTACAGCTCTCACTTCAGCAAAGCCAATAAACTGCTGCTCAACATCTGGCTCAAGCATTCCCTCAAGAACTGACTTAACATCATTTATAGCATCATAAATAACATTATACTTTCTAATCTCAACTTTTTCCTGATCTGCTAGTACCTGAGCTTTTGCAGTAGGCCTTACATGAAATCCAATAACAATAGCATCGCTTGCTGAAGCAAAGCTAATATCTGTTTCAGTTATTACCCCTGCTGATGAATGCACAACTCTTACTCGAACCTCATCGTTTGTTAATTTTTCAAGAGAATTCTTTAAAGCTTCGACTGAACCCTGAACATCTGCTTTTAAAATTATTTTAAGCTCTTTAAGCGTTCCTTCTTTGATTGAATCATAAAGATTTAACATGGTAACTTTCTTTACATTTTTGGAAGATTCATATTTTTTAAGATCTTGCCTTTTAGAACTGATCAATTTTGCTTCTTTTTCAGTTTTAGTTACTTGAAAAGGATCCCCGGCCTGAGGCATTGAAGAAAATCCTAAAACACTAATGGCTTTAGCAGGCCCAACGCTCTTAACGGGAACACCCTTGTCGCTAATTAATGCCTTAACTTTACCATAGCACGCTCCGCCCACAAAAGAATCTCCCACATAAAGAGTTCCATCCTCAATAATAACAGAACAAACTATTCCGCGCCCCAAATCAATCTTAGCATCAAGTACTTTTCCAATAGCTCTTTTGGATGGGTTTGCCTTTAATAACATCATATCTGACTGTAGAAGAATCATGTCAAGAAGCTCAGAAATTCCTATCTTTTTAAGGGCAGAAATCAGCACAAAAATAGTATCTCCCCCCCAATCCTCAGATACTAAACCGTATTCTGAAAGCTGATGTTTAATCTTATCGGGATTTGAATCCGGCAAATCAATCTTATTTATAGCAACAATAATTGGAACATTTGCTTCTTTTGCATGATTGATAGCCTCAATAGTTTGAGGCATAACACCATCAATTGCTGACACAACAAGAACAACAATGTCTGTAACTTGAGCCCCACGACTTCTCATCATAGTAAAAGCTTCATGACCGGGAGTATCTAAAAATGTTATTTCTCGATCATTATAAACAATAGTATAAGCTCCAATATGCTGAGTAATGCCACCAGACTCTGTTTGATTTATATCTATATTTTGAAGCACAGAAAGTAATTTAGTCTTGCCATGATCAACATGACCCATTATTGTAATAACAGGAGGTTTTTCAATTCTTTTACTTTGATCCTCCACTTCTTCTTCTATAACCGTTTCATCATAAATAGAGACAACATTAACTTTTGAACCATACTCTTCAACTAAAATAGTTGCCGTATCAGAATCTATTTTTTCATTAATAGTCACCATTACGCCCAAAGCCATTAATTTAGCAATTAAATCAGAAGATTTTAAATTCATCTTTCTTGCAAGATCAGAAACAGTAATGCTGCCCATAATGTCAATTGACTTTGGAATAGGGTTAGCTAAATTTTCTCTTTTCTTTTTTTGAAGTTGCTCAAAAACTTTTTGTTCAATCGTTTTGCTCTCAGTTTCTGCTTTTTTTCTTTTATAGCTTTTTTGACTCTCTTGTTGCTGTTTTTTTTTCTCGCCAAGCTTACGATTTAACTCTTTGCTATTCTCAGAATCTGCTGAAGATGCGCTGCTAACAATAACGGGAACTTTGGTTTTTATAACTCTTCTAAAAGACATAGAAGTAGTAGTATATTTATTTTGGGGATTATTTTTGGCAACATATGTTTTCTTTACCGAACCCTGATATTGAGAGACTGAGCTGTCTCTGTTTTGTGAATATCCACCAGTTCTGTTGTCCCTATTTTGCGAATATCCACCAGTTCTGTTGTCCCTGTTTTGTGAATATCCACCAGTTCTGTTGTCCCTATTTTGCGAATATCCACCAGTTCTGTTGTCCCTGTTTTGTGAATATCCACCAGTTCTGTTGTCCCTATTTTGCGAATACCCGCCAGCTCTGTTGTCCCTGTTTTGTGAATATCCACCAGTTCTGTTGTCTCTATTTTGCGAATACCCGCCAGCTCTGTTGTCTCTATTTTGAAAATATCCACCTCTGTTGTCTCTGTTTTGCGAATATTCAATTTTATTGTTCTGCTTATGCAAATCAACAGAACTATTTGAATCATTTTTACCGCTTAAATCATTATGTGTTACAATTTTTACTACCTTCTTTTTCAACTTAATAATCTTAATTTTTTTGCCATCTTCATTTTTAATATCATCAATATTTTTCGACAAACCTACTCCTCCTCAAACTCAAAACTAAGCCCTATTTTACAACCCGGACAGGAGGTCATATTTTCATTAATAACAACACCACATTCAGGACAAAGAAGCTCTTCATCTTCTTCTACCTTTTCCATAGACTCATCATTGTCATTAGCAATTATTATCATACCCTCTTTTAATATTTTGTTAATTTCTTCTTGTTTTTCATAACTTACACCAAGATTAAAAAGCACTCCCTCATCCGCTTGTAAAAAATTGTCAATATCATCAAGCCCCTCTTTTGATAAATTAGAAATCACAGAAGAATCGAGTAATTTAAGATCACTTATTTTGCTAATATCTTCAAATTGTTCCTCTTCAACAACATCCTGCATAACTTTATCAAACATTTCGAGTGTTTCTTGCTTAAACTCCGAATTAGCTTTCATTTCTGCAAATTGACTGCTAGTTTTAACATCAATAGCCCAGTCAAGAAGTCTGTTAGCAAGTCTAACATTTTGACCCATTTTACCTATAGCAAGAGAAAGTTGGTCATCACTAACAACTACTAAAGCTTTATGTAAATCCTCGTCAAGAATATAAACATGCTCTATCTTTGAAGGAGTCAAAGAATCCTTTATAAATTCTTTAATATCTTTACTATAAGGGATAATATCAATTTTTTCTCCTTCAAGTTCCTTAATTATAGATTGAATTCTGACTCCTTTTTGCCCTATACAAGGACCAACAGGATCAATTTCTTCTTTTTCAGAATAAACAGCAACTTTAATTCTGTAACCAGGATCACGAACTATTTTATGAATCTTAATAATACCTTCTTCAATTTCTGGAATTTCAAGCGCTAAAAGCTCTTCAATAAACTTTGGATGGGTTCTAGAAAGAATAACTTCAATACCATTTTTACCCTTTTTGACATTATAAACTAAAACTCTAATCTTATCATTAAGGTTATAAACTTCTCTTGGCGACTGATACTTCTTGGGAATTATACCATCCGTATTGCCAAGATTAACATAAAGATCACCATTTCTATTTTGTTGAACGTATCCAATAACAACCTTATTCAACTTGCTTTTAAATTCTGACAAAATCTCATTATCCTCAATTCCTTGCAAGTCATTTTTGGTTCTTTGCTTTGCAACCTGAATAGAAAGCCTATCAAAAATTTTAGGATTAATTTCAATGTAAGCATAACCACCTTCTACAATATTTTCCCTTGAGATATCTTTTTCTAATATTTCAAGAAAAGAATCTTTTACCTCTTCTACAATTTTCTTTTTTGCATAAACAGACAAATCTCCCGTATCATCATCAAACTTAATAAAAGCATTCTCATTGCTTCCAAAATACTTCTTATAAGCTATTAATACTGATTCTTTAATTGTTTTTCTAATAGAATCTATACTCATGCCGCGATCATTTGCAATATTAACAATCATATGCCCCGTGCCCTTTATCATCCAAACTTCCTCCTTAAACTAACCTGGCTTTCTTAACATCACTATAAAAAACATTTACTTCTTTGCTATCTGTTTTAAAAATAAAACTTTTTGGCTTTGACTCTAATATAAAACCCTCTTCAAATTCATTATCCAACATCAACTTAATCTTTTTACCTTCAAAAATTTTAAACTCTCTGTCACTTTTTATTTTTCTATCTATTCCTGGAGTAGAAAGTTCTAAAGCAAAACCATATTTAAGATTTGCTTCTAAAATTAATAAAATCATCTTATGCAAATCAGTCAACAAATCAACACCTAAGGAAAAATTTTTACTATAAAGAACTATTTGAATTTTTCCATTATTTTTATTTCTAAAGATATTAATTTCTAATATCTCAACATTTAACCGCTCTGTTAAATCTTTTATCAAATTAAAAACTTCATTATTATAGTCAAAATATTTAATCAACTGTATTCCTAAAAATAATAAGGTTCTTTAAAAGAACCTTATTAAATACATAAACTAAACCTTAAGTCAAGGTTAACACTTAGCAAAAATAATGTCAACATTAAATCAAATTATAAGATTTGGCCAACGAAAGCTTTATAACCTTACAAGCTCCCAATTGCATAATAAGATCTTCACAAGTGCGCATAGATGCTCCTGTAGTAACAATATCATCAAATAAAACAATCTTTTTAAACTGAAAATTTTTATATTTTGATCTTAATTTAATTTTATTTTCAAGATTTCTAAATCTGAGATTCCCTTTCATTAACTTCTGACTTTTCCCATACTTTCTTGAAAAAATATTTATATAATTAAAACCAAAACGGCTTAATAAAATACCAATGTATTCCATATGATCAAAACCATAAAATAATTTTCTTTTAAAACTACAAGGAACGGTTACTATTTGATCAAAATCAATATTATTCAAACATTCAGCAATTCCACTTGCTAAAAATCTACCAATTGACTTTTGAGAATCCCTCTTATAAGACAAAATTAAAGATTTGTAATGCTCTTTATATTCAAAAAAATAAATCAAATTCTCATCAAATTTAATTTTAAAATTAAAAAGTAACTTACATTGGTCGCAAAGAGCATTAGAAGATATATATCTTTTTCCACAAAACACACAAAAGGGTAAAAATATACTCTTTAGAACATTTAAATAGCTCATACTAACTGGACTGAGAGACAACCTTTAAAACAAGTTGATTTAAAAGCTCAATTGATTGAAAAGGGGTAATATTATTAATATCTATGCTAGAAATAAAATTTTTTAACTCTAAATACTCATTTAATTTAACATGAACATCAGTGTCATTTTTCAAGCCCCCTTTATCATTACCATTAGAAGAAACATGGGGAATAAATTCTAAGCACGAGCTACCCTCTCGGCCCAGCAAACTTTCTAAAATAACATTGGCTCTATCTATTACCCTTAAAGGAAGTCCCGCTATGCGAGCAACATAAATCCCATAAGAATTAAGAGATGGCTTTTCTTCAACTTCTCTTAAGAAAACAAGTTCGTTGCCTTGCTTTTCAATTTTCATTGAAAGATTAATAAAAGCTTTATGATTAATAGACGACAGCTCATGAAAATGTGTGGCAAACAAACTTCTAGCCTTAATATACTCTAAAATATACTCTATAATAGAATAAGCAATAGCTAGCCCATCATTAGTACTAGTGCCTCTTCCAACTTCATCCATAATTATTAAACTCTTTTCTGTTGCATTCCTTAAAATATTGGCTGTTTCATTCATTTCAACCAAAAAAGTAGATTCCCCTTTGGCAATATTATCGCTTGCTCCAATTCTGCAAAAAATTTTATCTGTAATACCTATTACAGCTTTAGAAGCTGGAACAAAAGAACCTATGTGCGCCATTAAAGTAATTAAAGCCACCTGACGCAAATAAGTTGATTTACCTGCCATATTAGGTCCAGTAATTAAACAAAAATGCTTTTCTTTATTAATCCTTACAAAATTTTCAGTAAAGATTTCAGCGTTTTTCACATAGCGCTCAACAACAGGATGACGAGACTTGTCAAGAAAAATTTCTTTACTGGATGTCAATACAGGCCTTTTATATTCATTTTTTTTTGCCAAATAACCAAAGTTAACAACCAAATCAATATATGCAAAAAATTCTGCAACCTTTTTAAGAACTTTATTATGCTTAACAACATTTGATGCTATTTCATCAAAAATTTCCTGCTCAAAAGCAACCACATTGTCTTCAGCATTATTAATATCCACTTCAAGAGAAATAAGTTTTTCTGTCTTATATCTTTTTGAAGAATTTAAAGATTGGCTTTCCATAAAATGTGGAGGCACCTGAGCATAATTACTCTTTGTAACTTCAAAAAATAATCCCCTATTATTAGTTTTTCTAATCTTTAAGTTATTGATCTTGCTAAGCAATTTCTCTGATTCAAGATATTGATCAATATATTTATTTGCATTAATCTTTAAATCTTTCAAGCTATCAAGCTTTAAATCATAACCTCTTTTTATAAGCTCATCGGGCAAGCTTGAAATTGCACTATTAATCAAAAAATAAACCTTAGAAATACTATCTTCTTCAAACTTATCAAAATTCCAATAATCAAAATTATGCTTGTCAAATAACTTTTTTACCGTAAAAAATACAGAAAGGGCTTTTTCAATAAATAAAAAATCTTTTTTAACATATCTTTTCATTTGAATCCTAGATATTATTCTCTCAATATCCCATATATTAATAAAAGTTTCTCTTAAAGTCATAGTTAAGCTAATATTTTTGCAAAAAAATTCAACATGATCTAGTCTGGCATTAATCTCAGATATATTTAAAATTGGATTTAAAATATATTCCCTTAAAAGTCTTTTTCCCATTGCAGTTTTGCAATCATTTAACACAGAATATAATGAATATTGAGAAGAAAAATCATTATTATTTTTTACAAGTTCAAGATTCACTTGAGTTACATCATCAAGAAACATGTACGAAGAATCATTATTAATATCTATTTTATCAATATTGCTTAATAAATTTTTTAAATTATTTTTTATATGATTTATAATGAGAAAAATTGAAATGTAATAAGGCTTATCTTCATCAAATCCAAGAGAGCTCAATCCAAGTATGTTAAAATGCTCCTTTATTGTTTTTATTGCAATATCCTTATCAAGATGCCAAGTAGGCACTTTATTAATTAAAAACCGACTAAGATTAAGTTTCTCTGAGTATTCATAATAAAAATTTTCAGAAACTATTATCTCTTTGGGAGAGTATTTCTCAAGATCCCTTTTAAGCTTTTCAAAAAAGCTATTCTCATAAAACATTATCCCAAGACTAGAAGTAGATAAATCTATATAAGAAAACGAATAATAATTTTTATAATCACTAATAGCAACTAAATAGTTATTGACATCATCATTTAAAAAATCTTCATCAATAATAACGCCTGGGGTTATTACCTCAACAACTTCTCTTTCTAAAGGCCCCCCAGAAGTAGAATTAGAGGCTTGCTCACAAATTGCAACCTTTTTCTCAAATAAAATTAATTTCCTTATATATTCTTTACTAGTATGGTAAGGCACCCCACACATTGGAACATTTTCTCTTTTTGTCAATGTTAAATTAAGAAGCTTGCTTGCCTCAATTGCATCATCAAAAAACATTTCATAAAAACTTCCTACTCTAAAAAAAAGAATAGCATCTTTATATTTTTTCTTGATATCTAAATACTGCCTCATCATTGGGGTAACATTTTTTTCCATATGCTTCCTAAATAATATTGAATTACAATTGATATTATAAAATAAATATAATTCAATTAAAAAGAAAGAATATAAAATAATAAAAAGACTATAAAAGCAATATTTTATACAATTAACTGCTACCCAGTTATTAAAAAGTCTATTTTTTAAATTTAATTAATTTTAAAAAATTTGTTTGCAAAAAACTTTTCACAATAAACAATAATTTTTTGTTTAAGTTGGATTTAAACTTATTCTGAGGCAGAACATTACAGATTTAAAAAAGAAAGTAATACCTTGAAAGAAAAAGTCTTTAAGGATTTTTATTGTCCTTTTCTAAAAGATGCTTAACAACATCATCTGTTATATCAACAGTGCTATTGTGGTAAAGAATATATGGATTATTTTTTTTCATAATCAAAGAAAACCCATTAATTTCTGCAATATATTGAATGCCACGAAGTATTTTACTTAAAGATTCACTATTATTATTTAAACTATTAATATTGGCCAATCTCTGCTGTTCTAAATTATTCTTTGCCAAACTAGATACTCTCTTTAGCTCATCAACTTTTAAATTATATTGATTTCCAAAAGATCTTGCATTATCTAAATCATTATCAGCAATCGATCTATCATACATCTGTTTTAAATTCTTAAGTTCTAAATTTAAAGTATTTATTTGTTCTTGATAACGATTTTTTATTTGATCAAGATTAGCTTTCAATTGAGGATTTAAAACTTCAATCACAATTCTATCAAAATCAACAATGCCTATTTTAACAACATCTATTGAAAAAACATTAAAAGACAATAAAAAAAACAATGGTAAAATCAAAAAAAACACAAATTTCTCCATAGCATTATTAATCAATATCTCATCTCAATTCCTAAGAAAAATTTAAATCCAGAATAATATTTGTAATAACTGTTAGCTTTATCATTGTCAAAATAAAAAGGATAAGCTATTACAAAAGACAACGGCAATTGAGGCAAAAGGCTTCTAATTCCAGTTCCCCAGCTAAAAGCAAAACTACTAAAAGGTCTAAACAAAGAATTTTCTTGCCCTTCTAAAGAATAGGAAGCAAAATCTATAAAAAAAGCATCCCAAACTAAAATATTTTTTAACAAAGGAATAGATATCTGCACAGTATTTACAAAAGAACTGTAAATATTTTTCAAAATCCCCCAACCTCTAGCCTGCATAAAATTTTCACTAAGAATTATGTGATGATGGGGTTGAATTTCAATTTCAAAACCATTACCAAGAGGAGGCAATATATTTGAATATACACTCCTTAAGGTCAAAATAATATCAAAATAAGGAGTAAACACATCCTCATATCCTAAAAGAGAAAAATATCTCTCAAAGGTTGTAGAAGATTTAATAAAATGGCTCTGACCAAATAAAAATCCACCAAAAAAATCAAACTGCTGCTTAAGTAAAAATCCATTATTAGATAAAGAAGTAGAATTTCTTGTATCCCAAGCCGCGCTCAAACTAAGAGAATTTTCAAATCTAAAAGTTTTGTAATTATCTCTTAAATAATAATTTGAAGGTCTGTTAACCTCGTTATCATAAAAAACATATTTTAAAGCGGTTTGTAAAGTACCAAGAAGGGTTTGCTTACCAAGATAATTAGAAAAAGTATACCCTGTAAACGCTCCAAAACTAAGTTTAAGCAAGGAATAATTCATGGCATTAAAATCAGAAAAGCTTTTAGCATCTCGATATTCTTCCCAACTTGTAAATGGATCAGGAACTTCTCTTTTGCCAGAAAAAATAGGCCCATTAATATCCTGATAAGCAGTATTAACAGAATGTGAAAAATCTATAAATCCACCTACGGTCCATCTTTTCTGAAAAAACCAATTATCTCTAAATGTCAAACTAAGACTTTGCTCTAAAAAAGATAAATTTAGTCTTGCGGCAAAATAATAGCCTTCGCCTAAAAAATTAGAAAGCTCCCACTGCCCAAATACTGAGAATGGAAACGAAGAATTTGAATTGCCTCCAAAATTCATACCAAATCCAAAATTACTTGTTGCTCGCTCCTCAATGTTTAAATTTATTTTCATAAGCCCTTCTGTATTGCCTGGAACAATATCAGGAATTACATTTGAAAAATAACCAAGCTGCTGTAAATTTGCCATGCCCATCTTAAACTTGTCCAAACTAAAAACATCTCCCTCTTGAAGGGGAATCTCTCTAAGTATTACATGCGAAGCTGTATTTTTATTTTTAGAAACAGTAATAGACTCAATATGAGCTTTATCCTTTTCTAAAATTTTAATTAACAAATCAACAAATTCCCCTCTTATCTTTTGTGAAGGAATAATTTCCGTAAAAATATACCCTTCCTTAAAATAACTTTCTTTAATTTTGGCAAAATCCTGCTCAAATTTAGAATCATTAAAAATATCACCTTCGCTAAAGGTAATAAAACTTTTTAATTCCTCTAAACTAAAAACTGAATTACCAGAAATTTCAAGCTTTCCAAACCTAAAAACATTGCCTTCTGAAAGAAAATATTTCAAAAAAACTTCCTTTTCTAGCCTTTTAGAATCTTTAAGGGAATCTTTAATATCAACAGTACTATTGATAATCTTAACATCAATATATCCATTATTTTTATAAAAAGACTCTAGTTGACGCTTGTCCTTATCAACATTACTTTTTAAATATTTACCATCTGAGAAAAGAGACACTACTCTTGATGCTAAAGATTTTCTCAAAGTGCTGCTTTTAAAGCTTAAATTTCCTTCAAAGTCAATCCCTTTGACAACATATTTGGGCCCAGCTACTATATTAAAAATAATATCAACTAAATTTCCTTCTTCTTTTATTTCAAAATTTGCAGAAACATCAAGATATCCCATATCTTTATACATCTCTTCAAGCTTGTCAATACCTTTATTAACACTCGCAAGATTTAAAGGCTCATTGGTTTTAATATTTACCTTCTCAACAAGTTCGCTATTCCAAAAAACCCTACTGCTATCAGAAAAAACAACAGAATTAACTAAAGATTTTTCTTTTACAATAAATGTAATAAAAAGATTCTCACCATCTATTTTAAATAGAGGCTTAATAAGCCCAGAAAAATAATCAAGAGAATAAAGATCAATTTGCAATTTATCAAAAATTTCATTAGAATATGCCACGCCAATGTAAGGTTTTAAAATATTAATAAAATCTCTCTCCTTCTTATTCTTAAGTCCTTCAAAATTAATACCCTTTATTATTTTTCCTTTGTAATTTTCAACTTGACCAAAACTAAAAACAACAAAAAATATTAAAAAACTTACAAAAAACAAACCTCTAATTGAACCCATCTTAACCTCTTAACAATTTAATATTTAAATTTCCAAGAAATGCCTATATTATTTCCTATTCCATCTAAACCTTTTTTCATAAAATTGTAATCAAACTCATAATTAACCAAAAAAAATGGAGAATCAAACTCAATACCCAAATTGATAACAAAATTTAAATCTTTTGAAAAAGGAGTCATTTGTTCTTTCAAAAAACCAAAGCCCCCACTAATAAAAACACCCTCAACAAGATATTTACCTACCTTAACACTTGTATTGTCAAGAACATCAACAAAAGTAGGATTCCCGATTTTGAAAAAATTACTATTAATAGAATTTTTCAATATATCTGTCTTTATACTCAACAAGTCTAAGTTTAATACAGAACGCATATAATCTTCAATGGGTTGAATTAAAAAATCAAGAGCAATGTCACTTACTATTCCAATTGCCATTTCAGCAGCATTAGTCCCTGCCGATCGCAATCCTCCCTCAGCCCCTCCTATTGTTGAGCCTGAAAGCAAATATTTAATCTCCTGCTCATTTCTAGAAGGATAAGACATAAACTCAATTTTCCATAAACTTAAAGGACTATCAATACTTATTGTAACAAGCAGTTTATCATTTCTATCCTTAATAGTATTTGTAGCCTCCGCTTTTATCCATGGATCAAATTTAGTTCTGCTCTCATTAAAGGATATATAAGAGCCACTTTTAAAGATAAATTTTTTATTATTATAATTAACAAAGCCGCTTGCAATATTCAAATCCCCCTTAATAATAAAATCGTCTGTTTTTGTGTCAGATTTTATTACAAGTTTATCCCCTCTTGAAATAGTAGCTTGTAAAAAAGAAATATTACTATCTGGCCAATGAAAAGTAACACCGCTGTCAAAATTTATCTCAAGATCAGTTAAAATATCAAAATCTAGAACATTAATATCAACTGTTTGCAATCTTTTTGCTCGCTTAAAAGGATTTATTAATAAATCAACAACAGAACTTTCAAGAGAATAAACCCAAGCATTTGAAATATTTAAAATGCCTTTAAACATTATTTCATCAGCATTTCCTTCAATTGAAAAATCGCCTAAAGCATAACCTGTAAAGCTTAAGGCAATTTTGTCAAATTTAATAGGAACTCCCGTTCTACCAGTCACATTAATATCTATTTTGTAATAATCAATAATAGTATCACTTAAAAAATTTAAATTTAAACTAGTAGAAACAAAAATCTTAGAATATCGATCTAGGCTAAACTCATTATTAAAAATGATTTTATTATCCTGAATTTCAACTGGCATATCAAATATTTCTAAAGCTCTATCACCACCAAATTTTCTAGAAGCTCTTAAATACTCAGTGCTAATTGATCCTTTTTGAATATTTAAACTTCCATTAATATTAGGATTATACAAATCCCCATCAATATCAAATTCACCATTTAAAATAAGATCGTAAAGAATAAAATGATTGTCAACATTAAATAAAGAATGTGAATCCAAAAAATCTTTGGTGATTATTTTTGAATCAAATTTAAGATCTCTGACATTTCCAAGAATTTTATTTTTAATTATTTTGCCTGACGAATTAAAACTAAGAGGCAAATAATCTTTTAAAATAAAGCTATATTCTCCACTGCCATAATGGTATAAAACATTAATAAGGTCATAATCAATCGAAACCATATTAAATTTTTCAAAATCATTACTAAATTCAATCGTAAGATTGGATAAAAATTCATTTTTATATTTAATATCTCTAAAGAAAAATTCTCCCTCCGTTTTGGTTTTCAAAACTCCAAATTGCTCTTCAACTCCACTTTGGAAATTTCTAAAATTTGCATTAAACTTATAAGAAAGCAAGTCGCTATTAAAAACTATATTGGATACGCCTATAGAACTGATTAGGTCATATCTTAGGCTCCCAGTAAGAAACTCTTTTTTATTGCGCTTGGCTTTTATATCATATATGTTAAGCTTGTTGTCTAACAATCCTAAATTCATAGAAAACTTAACGGGAACGCCCAATAAGGTTAATTTATCTGCCTCAAGATATCCACTCAAAGAATAATTTTTAAAATCATTCTTTTTAAAATTTAGCAAAAAATTACCATTAATCTTTCCTTCTAAAAGGGACAAAGAATTAAAATTGTTAAAATCTAAGTCTTGAAATTTAAGCAAAAAATAACTTCCATATTCATCGGAATTAACCCCTAAAAAATATCGTTCTGAATTTAAGCTAGAAAATAGATTCAAGCTTCCATTAAAATTATCTTTTAAATTGAATTGTCCATATCCTTGCAAATTTGAAAGTTTGTTTACAAGTTTAACATCAGAAATGTACAATTTATCATATTCATATAAGCCTTTAAAGCCAAAATTGAAATTATAGGCAGGTATTTTAGAAGCTTTTATTATATTAAACTCGTCTATTTTAAATTTCAAATCTTCATTAAGACCTAAATAGCTCCCATGAAAATTTATATTTATTAAAAGATCAGAAGTTTTATTGTAAACTCTAAAATCATTAAAATTAAGGTTATAAACTATTTTAGAATCAAAATAATTAAAATCTAATTTAATACCAAGAGGAGATTCGGCAACAATAAACCTATCTTTAAGATTAACATTAAAATGCAAAGGATAAACTTTGTTCAAATAAGAAAAATTCGTGCCAATATTAAGCCCACCTTCAAATAACTCAACAAACAAGCTGGAATGCAAATTGTGATCATTGTACTGCAAATCAAAATTGTTTGATTTGTAAAAATTCTTTTCTCCACTAGCATCAAACACAAATTTGAAATTGTCCAACTTTGAAAATACCATGAAATTGAATTTTTTTAATTTATTTTTATGATAATCAAATTTATTTAAATTAAAATCAGAAACCAAATTTAAATATTTACCTGAGAATAAAGTCTTGGGAAAAAAATTTATCAAGTGAGAACTGGGAATAACTTCTTTTAAAAAAAGCAAAGGAAATTCTTTAATGCCTAAACTTAAAGAAAATTCTTCATCATTAAGATCTCCTTTTAAAGAAATTTGAGAGTTTTTATTTTCTAAATAAACCAAATAGTTAACAAAAATTTTATCCTTTAAAAAATAAGTTTTTAAACTTAAATTTTGAAAACCAAGATTTCCAAGACTAAAATTATCAGACTTAACCAAAAAAACATCTTTATCTTTATTAAAATCTAGATACCCATTTAGATCATTAAAATTTAAAATTTTTGCGGACTTAAAGTTGAGACGTCCTATTGGAAGCAAATCTTTCAAAGAATAATAACCTTTATAGCTTACAACCCCCCTTTTAAGCTTTAAAAAAGCATTCTTAATACTTACAACCCTATCATCCCCCTTAATTTCAAGCTGTAAGCCTTGAACTTCTTTACCTATGGTATCTACATTTAAAGATGAATCTATTATTCCTGCATATCTTAAATCTTTATCCTTAAAATCATAGGAAAATGCCAATTGACCATTTAAACTTATATCAAAATAATCTTTATAGATTTCAAAGCCTTTATTTAGCTTAATCCAATCTAAAAGATTAACATTGAAAAATAAAGCATCTAATCGAACAAAACCATTAGCCTTGTCATAAGTTAAATTAAAATCAAAATTCTCTCTTCGTAAATTAAAAATTTTTAAATTTCCTTTTGAATAATTTATTTGGAACCCTTGCTCAAGTAAAGAAAAATAACTTGTTTTAAATTCAAAAAAACTAAAATTAACATAGCCATCCTCAAAGCCTTTTTTGAATTTCCCCTCAAAATAGAAAGTTGAATCAAAAATTCCATCATAAACTCTTTCAGACGGTAAATCAATTTCTAAATTTTTAACAGTACTAAAATCAACTACAGAGCTAAATAAAAAATCTTCATCTACGGTATTTAAGGAAAAATTTTTAACTTTAAAATTCAACCAACTATCATTATTAAGCCTAATATTAATATTGATATTTTCTAAATTAATATTCAATCTATAAAGATAGTTTAAAATTTTATTTAAAATTACATTTCCATTATCAGGATAAGCATTGCTAGGATTTAAATCACCAGACAAACTAAAGTCGTTTATATCAAAATTAAAATTACTCCCTTTAACATAAACATTTAAAATAATGTTTTCATCACCCAAAATTAATTTAAACAAATTTAAATCTACCCTAACGATATCTATTAATATTTTATCTTTTCCATCCAAGCTTAACTCTAAACCGTCTATCTTGATTGATGATAAGAAATACGGTGAAATTTTATCATATTTAATCTTAAAGCCAAATTTTGATTCAAGATATTTTATAGCAAAAAACTTTGCAGAATAAATTTGAACTTGAACAAATAGATTAATGGAAAAAATTATTAAAACAAAAATGAAAAATGGTAAAATCAACAATAAAAATGTCTTATTTCTCAAAAACAACAAATCCATACACTCTATCGATAATTATTATTATATAATAATTATCGATAACCTAATTATTGACACCAAAAGAAAGGAAGAAAAAATATTTGTGATTAAAATATTGAAAAATTTTTATTGCATAGAAGGAATTGATGGAAGCGGGAAAACAAGCATCACAAATAAACTGAAAGCTCTTTGCAATAATGAATCAAGATATTATTTTACAAAAGAACCATCAAGCGGAATAATTGGAGAAATGATAAGAGAACAATTAATGAATTTTGAAAATCCTTTAAAAGAATCAACATTTGCATATCTTTATGCTGCAGATCGACATGATCATTTATATAAAAAAGGTGGCATACTAGAAATTTTAAACACAAAATCCACAAAAATAATAACTGATCGCTATTTATTCTCATCAATTGCCTATCAAGGAAAATTGGGATATGAATTAAATAAAAACTTTCCATTGCCTGAAAAAGTATTCTTTATTGAAACAGACCCAAACATAGCTTATGAAAGAATACAAAAAAATAGAACACAAAGTGATCTTTTTGAACTTGAAAAATATAAAACTTTTGAACAAATTGCTCTAAAATATTTAAAAATATTTAAAAAACTAGAAAAAAAAATTAATGTGATTTACATTAACAATTCAATAAAAGATAATTTAGATAAAAACGCAAAAAAAATTTTTAATCTAATAAAATTCTAATATAATTAATCATATGCTTAATTGTATTTTTAAAAACGCCACCTTCCAAATGAATTTAATTTTACTTCTTTTAGTATCAGTTGTAAAAATAAATGCATCGTCCAAATTTTATTACGCAGAACAGTGGTATGTAATCTTTAACTCTCAAATGAAAAAAAAACCTGAAAACTATAAAAAAAATATATTTTTTCTTCAAAAAGCCTTAAAATATCCATTTGGTAATCCAAAATACTCACTAACTAAAATAGAAACGAAAAAGCAGTGGGAAAAATATAAACTTCTTTTCAAAATGCATGTAAATTTGCTTCTAGTTAAGCAAAATTTATATTTGGGAGATTTATTCGACACAAGAAATTTATATTTTTTCAAAACTCCAGAAAAAAATGGAATTATTTCCAATCTAGAAAAATCAAAAAAATTATATAAATTGGCTATTAATTACTACAATGAAGCGCTAAAATACCACAAAAAACTTGAAAATTACAAATCTGTTAAACTAGAAAACGATGGAATAACAAACTGGGAAGATGAATATCATAAAATTTCTCTTAAAGAGCTTAATTACTATGATATTATTAAAAAAGAACTACTAAGAATTGACGAAACTAAAGCATTTTTTGAACAAAGGCCAAACTATTATTAAAAAAACTCTTTGCCTTCTTTGGAAAAAAAAATTTTATTTATATAATCCTTATCTAAAGAAAACTTAAAAACAAGATCTTTAAAATTATCCTTACTCAAAATACTATATTCTGAGAAAAGCGTTATTAACGCTCTTTCTGCTAAAAAAGGCAGTTCTAAAATATTTCTTAAAATTTCAGCTCTAAATTCACACGCTTTTTCACTGTCTAAAGAATTTACAAAATTAGAATTTTCAACATCGGTGCTTAGCGCTACAACTTCATTTTCAAGAAATTCTTTATCTCCTTGTGAATATAGCAAAGCAAATGGCTTTAAAAAAGAAAAAAAATATTCTTTGCCTACAAGATAATGGTGCATTGAACATCTTGTAGAGTAATTTGGGTAAATAGCAGATTCAATCTCTTCATCGCCACCAACAATAAGCAAAGGATCAAAATAAGGAGCTGGAATTTCTTTATTGTTGTAAAAATAATATCTATACGAAAAAAAAGATTCTTCCATGCAATCAATATGCCCACAATAAGCTCCAAGCTTATAAATCTTATCTGAATATTCTACCAAAAGTTTAGCAGTATCATTAAAAGATTCTTTTCTAAAATTATAAAGCAGTGTAGGCAATATAAATAAAATATTCTCATTTAATGAAATTTTATTTAAAACAAAAATTAAACGTTCATCATAAAAACATGCCTCATCAATAATAAAAGTGCCACAACTGGGATTAGAAGCTATTAAATTTTCAATATCAAAAGAGTTGCTAGCAAAACCAATCTCATCAATTTTATCTTTTCCGCCACCTCTATATGGTATCACGTTTTCTGGATAATCTTGAAATCTCCTCTTGTCGAGAAAATTTCTAATAAAAAATACATTAACCCTGCTTCTATTTCCTTTAATAATATTACCCAATACCTTGAAAGATTTTTTTCTTACAACAAGCGAATCTTTATAAATTTTTGCAGCATATTCTGTTTTTCCACTTCCCATGGGTCCAACTACAAGAATTAAGTTTATTTTTACTTTAAAATCAAAATGACTAATAGAGACAATGTTATTTAATTTAGTATCTTCTTTATTAGCAAAGTCTAAACAAAAACCCAAAAATCCTCCCCAAAGTAAATTAAAATTCAATTATCTAAATAAAAACAACAAAAAAACATTATCATTAAAAGCCTAAAAATTGATTATTTAGAATTCTATGAAAGTTATTATTCAAAAGAATAATAACTTTCAAAATTATCATCATCTAACAAAGCTTTCTTTATTTTTAGTTTATTCTTTTCATAAATTTCAATATAATTAAATTTTTTAGAACCATTAACTTTTCTATAAATTGAAACCAAACTTCCAACCACATAATTTTTAATTTCTACCAAATTAGATCCAAAATATTTTTTTTTACTTATCAAGCTTGATCTAATATCTAAAACAGACGTTTTTTCAAAAAATAAATTTAAAGCATTTGGCATAAAAAAATTTTTAATATCAATCAAGAACAACTCTCTGATCCCAAGACTATTAAAATTGTAACCCAAATTGTTAAAAAGATTGCACTTAAAAGCATGTAAAGCAAAGGTATAAACATCTCTTTTGCCAGGATATTGAACCTCAATCATATCAACATAAGGATAAACAGAATAATTTATTTTATAACCAAGCAAACTATTCTCATAATAAACTGGAGACTTGTCTTTAAAATAAATTTTATTAAAATATTCGCTATTTAAACTAAATTTGTTGTCAAAATCTCCTATTCCTGAAAAAATACCTACTAAAACTCCATCTTTGAGTATGACAAAATTATTTTTATTATCAATACAATAAATTCCTGACAAACTTTTATAATCTTCTAAAAATTTACTCTTCATGTCGTAATCTTCTAAAAGATCATAAAACATTTTGTATTCATTTATTGTCTTAGGAGGAAATTTTTTAAAAATTCTATAAGCTTCGGCAGGATCTAAAAGTTTATATTTTAAAAAATAAATACCGTGAATTCCCTTATATTCTTTAATTTTGCCTTTAAGAAAAGAAAATAAAGAAACAGAATTGTCATAATTAAAATTTGAATTTCTAAATATATAATTAATGTTTTCGGTTGTAAAGAAAAAGTCTTCTTTTGATCTAATAGTATTAAAAATGCTAAAAAAAAACCTATCTTCTTTCAAAAACCACTTAAAAAATAAAAAATCATTACCATATAAAGAAAAAGCTTTAAATAAAATTTTTTTAAAATCATCTCCAAAACTTTCAAGTCTGCCAGAAGCTTCAAGCCTCATGTAAATTAAATCTTTATCTATTTGCAATTCTTCATTTAAGTTTCTATACAAAGTAATAATTTCTTCATACATACTTTTATTTTCATTTTGCCTTAAAAGCAACGAAAAATAATAGGTGTATACTTCTTTAAAAGTTGCTACTTTAAAGTTATTAATATTAATTGCTTCTTTTAATAAATAAATTTTATCCGCTAAAGCAACATTATCTTTTAATGAAAGCTCATAAAGAGCATCTGAAGCTAACAAATTGAAATCAAGAGATCCATAAATTAAATCATTTCCTTTTTGTAAATTGGAAAAATTTCTAGACTCATTGAAAAGAATATTTGAAATATCTTCATCTTCTTTGACTGAAATTGCATATAGGTTTATAGAAATAAAAAGAATGAAACCCATCTTTAAATAAAGCATAAACACTTACCTAACCTTTTGTATCTTCCTCCTTTACTTCTTTTGCATTAGAGTCTGCCGCTAATAAATCATATTCATCTTTATTAGCTTCAAAACCCAAAAGCTCTCTCACTTCTTTATCTGTCAAAGTTTCTTTTAAAACAAGTTCTTTTGCAAGCTTAACAAGTTGATCCTTATGTTTTAAAAGGATATCTGATGCCTCTTTTAAACATTCTTCAAGTATTCTTTTTACCTCTCTGTCAACTTTATCAGCAGTGTTCTCAGAATAAGCTTTAGCCTTTGAAAACTCTTTTGGAAGAAAAATAGGTGCTTCATCGTCTACTAAAAATATTGGACCAACTTCTTCACCCATTCCCCACTCTGTAACCATTTTTTTAGCCAAACTAGTAGCTTGCATTAAATCATTTTGAACACCCGCTGTTGTAACACCTAAATTTATTTGCTCACTAGCATAACCGCCATAACATATCTTTATTTTGTCAAGAATTTGGTGTTTGTTTATTGAAAGCCTATCTTCCCTTGGAAGAGAAAATGCAACACCAAGTGCCCGGCCCCTTGGAATAATGGTAACCTTATGAAGTGGATCAGCATGTTCAAGATAATAGTGAAGCAAAGCATGACCTGCCTCATGATAAGCCGTCTCAAGCTTTTGCCTATCAGTAATAGTCATGGATTTTTTTGCAACCCCCATCAATATTTTATCTCTGGCCTCTTCCATATCCTTCATTAAAATTTCATCTTGATTATTCCTTGCCGCTATTAAGGCTCCTTCATTAATTAAATTTGCAAGATCAGCACCACTAGCTCCAGGAGTAGCTCTTGCTATTACTTGTAAATTAATATCTTTTGAAAGTTTTGTTTTTGAAGAATGAATATTTAATATTGCCTCTCTTTCCTTAATATCAGGCAAAGAAACTGTTACTTGTCTGTCAAATCGTCCAGGTCTAAGCAAAGCAGAGTCAAGAACATCTGGACGATTTGTGGCAGCCATAACAATTACATTGGTATGCGTTCCAAATCCATCCATTTCAACCAACAGCTGATTAAGAGTTTGCTCTCTTTCATCATGACCACCGCCAAGCCCTGCACCACGACTTCGACCAACAGCATCAAGCTCATCAATAAAAATAATACATGGAGAATTTTTTCTAGCATTATCAAATAAATCTCTAACACGACTTGCTCCAACCCCAACAAACATCTCCACAAAATCTGAGCCTGACATATGAAAAAAACTAACCCCAGCCTCACCGGCAACAGCTTTGGCAAGCAAAGTCTTGCCAGTACCCGGAGAACCAACTAAAAGCACTCCTTTGGGAATCTTTGCACCTATTTTTTCAAATTTTTTTGGATTTTTAAGAAATTCAACAACTTCGCGAAGCTCTTGCTTAACCTCTTCTTGACCAGCCACATCTTTAAAGGTGATTTTATTCTTTCCAGCTTCATACTTTTGAGCATTACTTTTCCCAAATGTAAAAACCTTTCCACCACCGCCTTGAGTTTGACGAAATATAAAGAAAAAGAAAATAAAAAATAAAATCCATGGCAAAGTTTGTAATAAAACCCCAATCAGAGAAGCTTGACTTTTCCCTGAGCTAAGCTCAACTTTTTTGCTTTTTAGTTCTGAAAGTAGATTTATATCAAGATAGGGAATACTAGTAGAAAAATAAGACTTTGCAAAGTTAGAACCCTTGACAACAAATTGAATCAAATTTTTATCAATTATAACTACAGACTCAACTAGACCATTGTCTAAATAGCTCTGAAAAGTGCTATAAGGAACATTTTTATAGCTTTCCCCCCCCCTTATAAAATATGACATAAATATTGCTGAAATTAGAAAAACAACAACAAGTCCCAAAATCCAATTTTTATTCTTCTTTTTGTTATTAGATTTTCCATTATTATTCATATTATTATTGCCATTCATTCCTTTAAAAGCCCTCCAATCAATGATATATTAATTTTTTTAAGAATGCTTTTTTCACTCCATACTAAGTTTAAAGTATTTAAATCAATAATCCCAATTAACCTATTATCTAATGCTAACAACATTAAATAAACCGGATTACACCTTATAAACTTAGAAAAAAATTTTTTTGCTTTCAATTTATCCTTAAAAAATTTATACCTAAACTCATAAGAACAACATTTTAATTTTGATACAGAAGCTGTATTACACTCTAAATATTTTAGCAAAATCTTACCTAAAGATAAACTATGCCATTTACCAACTTCCAAAATAAAATCAAAAGGTTTGTAAAATTTTTCATCCCTTTTAAAAATTAAATTAATCTTATTATGCCTTTTTTCTAAAAAAAAATCATTGGTTTTTAACAAAACATTATTTTTCTTTTTATTAATCTCTACCTTAAACACTTCATTAAGAGCTTTATAAGAAACTTTGGCTACAATTCCTTCTGAATTTAAAATTTTAAAAATCAATCTAAACACCAAATACTTAGGAAAATCTAATAAAGTTTTCAAATCAAAAGAATAATAATATTTGCCTTTCTCAACAGGAAAAAATTCATCTTTTTCAAAATAATCCGCAAATTCCTTTGAAAATTCAGATATTCTTTTAAGGCATTTTTCATATCCTTTAAAAACCTTTTTTATAGCAGGTAGTAAATTATTTCTAACCCTATTTCTTAGATATAAATTTTGAGCATTTGTACTATCAACAAAAAAACCAATATTATTCAAAGATAAAAAACTTTCAATTTCTAGTCTTGAAACCTCAAGCAAGGGTCTTATAATGTTTCTATTGACATCAGGAATACCCGAAAGACCATCCAAAAAAGATCCTTGAAAAAATCTCATAATTATTGTTTCAATTTGATCGTTTTCATTATGAGCAAGTGCAATATAATTTGCACCATTTTCTTTAAGAGCATTTTCTAAAGCAGCATATCTGAATTTCCTTGCAAGCTCTTCAATAGATACTCCTAATCTAGCTGATTCGCTTTTTATATCTATATCACATTTTTCAATTTGTAAAGCAATATTGTAAAGATCACAAAACCCCTTTACATGCTCTATCTCTTTATTTTGCTCATTATTAGATCTAATAAAATGAGCAAAATAAAATGCAATAACATTATTGCTCAAATAATATTTTAAATTTAATAACAAAGCCGTAGAATCAGCCCCACCAGAAAAAGCAACAATAACCCGATTTTTATTTAAAAAATTTTTTTTATAAAACTTATCTATTTTAATTTGTATGTTATCGTCTAAAAAATGCATTAAAAATTACTAGAATTAATTTTTTGAACCTTGCTCTTAAAATTTGATTCGCTAATATCAATTAGCTCATCACTTAAAAAATCATACAATTTTTCAAGCCTATCCATTTCATCATTGCAAAATTTAGAAAGAACAAAGCTCTTTATATCACCCATAACATTGCTCCCAACCCCAATATAAAGTCTACTATAGTTAGAGCTTCCAAGAACACTTGAAATTGACCTAAGACCATTATGAGTAGAAACACCACCTCGCTCTTTAAGCCTGCATTTTCCCAAAGGAAGATCAACATTATCAAGAACCACTAATAAATTCTTTATACACATATAAAAATCTGAAAATATTGAAGGAAATAAAGACCCACTTAGATTCATATAGGTCAATGGCTTCACCAAAATTACTCTTCCAGAAATCATTTTTAATTCTGAATATTCATATTTTTTTTTTCTCTTTAAAAAAAGGCCGTTTTTAGAAACAATTTTATCCAAAAGAGAAAAACCAACATTATGCCTAGTTAAAGAAAATTCTAATCCAGGGTTTCCTAATCCAAGTATCAACAACCCCATAAAATCACTTTATAATAACAACTTCCAAATTCTCGTCATTTTCTGCAAGCCTAACATTAGAAGGCAACACAAGATCTTTAAGAAGAACGCTATCCCCTTTATTAACGGGAGTCAAATCAAGCTCTATAAATTCTGGCAAATCCAAGGGTAAAGACCTTACCTTAACCTGCTCTTTTAAAACAGTCAAAATTCCACCCTCTTTAACCCCAACAGAAGCTCCAACAAGCTTAATAGGAACATATTTTTCAAGCTCAACATTTCTGTCTACTTCGTAAAAATCAATATGATAAATGAGCTTGCTGGCAATATTTTCTGCAACATCTTTAACAAAAACGCATCTTTCAAGCTTACCATCATCTAATATTAAGACAGTATTATCCGTAAATTTTGCAAATTTCTTATTAAACTCACTACTCTTAATTTTCAAGTGTGAAACATCATTGCCTTGCCCATAAACAACAGCCGGTATTTCACACTTAGCTCTTATTCTGCGAGCATTAGAAGATCCAAAGCTTGATCTATATTGACAACTTAAAATCCTGCTACTTTCCACAAAAAACTCCTAATGTAAAATACTGGGACGGAAGGATTCGAACCCTCGAATGACTGGACCAAAACCAGTTGACTTACCACTTGTCGACGTCCCAAATACCTTATTAATACTTACAATTGACAAGCATACAAGATACAACGAGCTTTGTCAACAATTATCTAAAAATCTAATTCAAGTTCAAGATCGGCTGGATTTTCTCTTATATATTCCTTAAAAATAGAACTTTGCAAAGCTTTTCTAAAATCCTGACTAATAGGATGTACAATGTCTTTATATTCGCCGACTCTAGTTCTTCTGTTAGGCATAGCAATAAATACTCCCTTTTGCCCTTTAATAACTCTAATATTGTGAAGAACCAAACAGTTATCAAAAGTAACTGCAACATATGCCAATAATTTAGAACCAGAATTTTTACTATCAACTTTCTTAATCCTTATGTCTGTAATATCCACTTATAAGCCTCCCGCAAAAAGTACATAACTTAAATCTAAAATATTTTCTATTTTTTGTAAACATATTTTTATGATATTTTTAGTTTTTTTAATTAATTTCAATTAAACAGTAATTAAGGATAAATAATAATTCCTTTGGACCATATTTTTTCAAGCTCATAGTATTCCCTAGACTTTTCGCTCATTAAATGAATTGCCAAATTTGCACCCGAAACAACAGTCCAGTCATAAACCAGCCCTTTTCCTTGAACACTAAGATTAATTTTTTTTTCTTTAAAAAATTTAACTATCTTATCAATATATAAAGCTTCCATTTGCTTAAATGATACAAAAGTAGCTATTATAAAAAAATCAGTCCAATTACAAATATCACTAACATTAATGCCTATAACATCAATTCCATTAAAATCACTTATTATTTTACATAAATCATTAATATCATTTACTTTTAACATATCTTCCATCAAAATCATCTCCTAAAATAACTATTACATCAGGATTAATATCAAGATTATCAAGCTCTAACAATTTTTTAGTTTGAACCTCAGAAATTGGCTTAATATTTGAGGTTTTAATTGCCTCTCCAACCCTAACAGCCATTTCTAAATTATCCGAATTATTTATAATCAAGGTATTTTTATAAGAATTTTTATCTGCATTACCAAATTTTAAAACTTTAAATTTTAAAGAATTAAAAATATTTGCTGTTTTTTTTGCAAGCCCAACAACTTTTGTTCCATTTAAAACAACAATCTTTACTATCTCTTCTGCGCCTTCATTAACAAGCTCTTTGTTCAATTTATCCACCGATTCTTTTAAAATAGCACCCCCATAATAAGGAAAAACCACCTTTATTAAATTATTATCATTATCTTTAAAAATCTCTTCTTGCCCTTTAATATTAATAGAAATAATTTTATCATTATTTATTTTATAATTTTTAACAATATACTTAAAAACAACCTCTGAAAGGTTAGTATCTAACATGGAATATATTTTAAAAAAATTGTCATTTTCAATGCCAAAATCTGAAATTTGAAAAAGAAGTCTTTTAAAAAACTCTTTAAAAAATTCAACTCTCTCTTCAAACTGATTAACATCATTAAAATATCTCAAATAATCATACGCCTTATCACCATCAAAATTAGAGGTACCAGAGGGTATTAAAATAGAATCCTCGAAACTATAAACTTTTACTGGGTTTTTAACAAGAAGTCTAACTCCTCCTAAATAATCAATAAGTTTGACAAAATTTTCTTTTTGGAAACGAATATAATAATCTGATTCATGAGATAATTGTGTATAAATTTTAGATAGAAACTTATTAAAAGAATTTTTTTTATAAAGATCTTTAAACCAAGATATATTCCCTTTTAAATCTTCATATCCAGTATGAATTGGAATATCTAAAAACCCAATATTTCCTGTTTTCATATTAATAAAAATTTCTTGCATACTTACAAGGTTTTTATGAAGATCTTCTATTAGAAACAAAAAACTAATATTGCTCTTTGTATTAAGCTCGAAGTAAACCAACTCTTTTTTCGAACTTCTAATAAAAAAAATTACTACACTCGCTATTATCAGAACAATTAAAAATAAAAAAATTAAATCCTTTCTCAAATATTTACCTTTTTAACATATAAATTATTATCTTTAATGTATTTTAACACACCAAAAGGTAATAAATAGCTGACAGGAAATCCATTTGCAATTCTATTTCTAATCTCTGATGAGGAAATCGGTATTATTTTATTATCTATATAAATATGCTTAAAAGAACTTTTAAGTCTCTCTTTGTAGATTCTGTGAGCAACAACAAGATCAACGGAGTTTACAATGCTTTGGGGATCTTTCCATGAATCAAAATTTTGAAAAAGATCATCACCAATAACTAAAAAAAGTTTATCGTTTTTGTATTTTTTTTTAACACAAGAAATAGTATCAACGGTATAAGTTATACCACCATTTATTATGTCGCAATCATCTATAAACATTTTATCTTCATTCTCTAATGCAAGCTTGAGCATATCTATTCTATTGTTAACACTAACATCCTCCTCAATCAATTTATGAGCTGGATTACAAGTAGGAATAAATATTACCCTATCAATATTTAATAAATACTCTATTTCTTTAGCCAAAAAAATATGTCCAATATGGACTGGATTGTAAGTACCCCCCAATATTGCAATTCTCACGATTTCTTTCCTAAATCAAATCTGATATCCAAAAACCAAGTCTTAAAAATAAAAAAGCCTACAATAAAAATCAATTTTATTAAAAAGTTTTAGCCAAAATAAAAAATTCTTTAATAAGTTCATCAATTCCTCTATTCTCATAAATAGATATGCCAATAACCTTTTCTTTTCCTAATATTTTTATCAAGCAATCAAAATTTTTTTCAGAACCATCCAAATCAAGTTTATTGGCAATAATAATTTTTTTTTTATTAAAAAGCTCATGGCTATAAGATTGCAATTCATTTAAAAGAATGCTGTATGAATCCAAAAAATTTGCTTCAGAAATATCAATAACCAAAGCTAAAATTTTAGTTTTAGCAATATGTTTTAAAAATTTAGTCCCAAGCCCTACTCCAAAGCTAGCACCTTTAATTATTCCAGGAATATCTGCAATAATTAAATCATTATAAGAACGCCTCAGCATGCCAAGATGAGGAATCTTTGTTGTAAAAGGATAATTTGCAACCCTAGATTTGGCCGAAGTTATTCTATTAAGAAGAGAAGATTTACCAGCATTAGGCAAACCAACAAGCCCAATGTCTGCTACCAAAAAAAGCTCAAGACGCACGCTCAAGCTATTGCCCGATTCTCCAGGCTGAGCAAACCTTGGCGTTCTTCTAACTGAAGTTTTAAAATTCCAATTACCAAGCCCACCTCTGCCACCTTTTAAAACAACAAATTCATCATTTAAATTTTTAAGCCTACACAAAAGAGTTCCATCATTTTCATTATAAACTTCTGTGTTTGGGGGAACAAAAAGAACTAAATCCTTACCATTAGCGCCACTTCTTTTAAAACCCATTCCAGGTTTACCATTTTCGGCACAAAGCACATGACCATTTTTATAAAAAGATAAGGTGCTGAGATTTTCTCTCACCTTGAAAATTACACTTCCGCCACTCCCACCGTTTCCACCATCTGGACCACCTTTTGCATTAAACTTTTCTCTTAAAAAAGAAACACACCCAGAACCACCATTGCCCGAAACTACCGTTATATTTACAGAGTCCTTAAAGTTATACAAACTTTCTCCGATCTTTTCAATTAAAGCTAAACAATACTTACATATTTTCGTCCCTTTAAAGTTTTAAACTCTACCTTACCAGATGAAAGCGCAAATATTGTATAATCTCTTCCAAGGCCAACGTTTTTACCTTTATGGAATTTTGTACCTCTTTGTCTAACAATTATTTCTCCAGCTTTAACAAACTGACCACCGCTTCTTTTAACTCCAAGTCTCTTGGATATAGAATCTCGTCCATTTTTTGAACTACCACCACTTTTACTTGTTGCCATTAATTTTCCTCCAAAACTAATTTAATATCATCAGGATACTCAAAGCACAAATCATTTATGCCTCTAATTAAAAACCTACTATAATAAAAAAGACTTTCTTTGCTCAAATCCTTAAAAAAGGGCTTAAATTCTAAATAACCTCTTTTTGAATTTTTCACAACAAAAGCCTCACCCTCAAGATCAAGAACGCTAAAAAAGGTTCTCAAAATAAAAGAAAAAGAAGAACAAACAACGTTAACATTATTCTTACTTATAGCATGACCATTGGCTAAAAGATAAATGATCACATCGTCTTTTACTTTTACCAAAACATTAATCAATATACTTAAAAAACTATTTCATCAACCAAAATATAAGAATAGGTTTGTCTGTGCCCAACCTTTCTCTCACTTGATTTTCTTCTTCTATATCTGTAAGAAACAACCTTTTTATCTTTTTTATCTTCTTTATAGGTACATCTAATAAGAGAATTTACAACATAAGGCTTTCCTATTTTAACCTCTCCGTCTTTATTAATAAGCAAAACACTATTAAATTCTAACTTATCTTTTTCAATGGGAGAAATTTTATCTATTTTTAAAAATTCACCTTCAATAGCCTTATACTGCTTGCCATTTATTTCTACCAATGCATACATATATTACCTCAACTAAACATTGTAAATTTAATAAAAAAGAAAAGTCAAGCATTAAACTAATTATACCTTACAAGGGAATTGACTTCATAACTTTCAAGACTTTGCCTACCATTAATACCACAAAGCTCAATAAAACAAAAAATATCTTTAACTTTACCTCCTGCTCTCTCTAGTAAAATTGCAGAAGACTTTAAAGTTCCACCAGTAGCTAATATATCATCTATTAAAAGAATATTGGAATAAGTCCTAACATCATCTTTGTGCACCTCTATTCTCCCAAAACCATATTCAAGCTCATACTCTTCACTAAAAACCTCTCTGGGCAATTTGCCCTCTTTTCGAATTAAAACAAGAGGAAGTTGCATTTTTAAAGACAAAGGAGCACCTATCAAATATCCCCTAGACTCAACAACTGCAATGCAATCAATCTTTTTAAAATTATAAAAAGAATATACCTCATTTATTAATGAACTATAAACTTCGGGCTTTAACAAAACACTAGTAATATCATAAAAAAGAACACCCTTTTTAGGAAAATCGGGTATTTTTGAAATAAACTGATCATAATACTCTGTCTTATTTTTCATAACCTACTTATCCCATCTATATGCTTATATATTTTTTCAAAATAGTAAGACCAAAAGCCAAATTTATTTTTTTACAGGGGGCGCTGGAACAAGATTTTGCAAGTCTAATTTTGGTATTTCATCATCTTTAGCTCTTGTCCAAATTTTGCTTCTGCCAAAAATCCAAACTTTCCCCTTGGTAATAAGATTCCCAGTTTTACTATCAACACTCATCTCAGAATTATAAATTTTACCGTTTTTAGGATCTATTATTTTACCCCTATCCCACTTTTTAGAAGAAGAAGAATACTTAAGGCCCCACATAAAATCAAGACCCTCTATTGCAAGATTTTCAAACCCAACTACAGTGTCTCCTGAAGGATTTTTAGCATCATACTTTTTGCCATCTTTTATTACAGTTAAAATTCGGCCATAAACTTCTCCATTATATTTATAAATATAAATAATAGAATTTTTTATGTTACTCACATCATTATAGCCAACCCAATATCCTAAAACTTCATCTTCAAAACCAAGGTTTTCACCCTTATTAACAACTTCCTTTTCATTTGAATCTTCTGAATTTGCAAATAAAAGCATTGAAAAACAAAAGAAAATAAAAAACTTTGAAAAAACTCTAGTCATCAATCCTCCTTAAAACTAAATAATCCTAAATTATAGCTCTTTTTTTAAATTACTCATTTAAGGTGGCTAATTTAAAAATTAGCCACAAACATCATTATACAACTTATTGCATAAGTTTAATTATTTATAAAGAGAAAAACCCAGACAAAAAATATAAAATTAAGCAAAAACACAATAGGTCCATTAATTGTTATATGAAACAATTAATGCTAATATTAATAAAGTTAATTGTCTTAAAGGATTTAACCGTCGTGGTAAGAGGAATTTATACAGCTGCCAGCGGAATGATGGCAGAAAGGCGCAAGCTTGACACAGTATCAAATAATTTAGCAAACATAGATCTTATTGGATACAAAAAAGATTTGTCCATTCAAAAAGCATTTCCAGAAATGCTAATAAGAAGGCTAAATGATGATGGCCTTTATAAATTCCCCAAAGGGCATCTTGAAACGGCTCCAGTTGTGGGTAAACTAGGAACAGGGGTTGAAGAAAATGAGATATACACGGTATTTGAACAAGGTCCATTAAAAACTACTGGCAATCCATTAGATTTAGCACTCACCGATCAAGGATTTTTCGTAATACAAACTTCAGATGGAGAAAGATATACGAGAAACGGTTCTTTTACTATTGGAAAAGAAGGGATCCTTGTTACAAAAAGCGGATTTCCCGTTCTAGGAGAAAAAGGATATATATATCTTAAAAAAAATAATTTTAAAATAACCCCTCAGGGACAAATCTTTCACAATTCAAACTTTGAATCAGACCCCAAAAGACTTGTTAGTGAATATGAAAATTCTTGGGAAAATTATGAACTGCTTGATACTATCAGAATTGTAAATTTTGAAAATCCCAGATTTCTCAAAAAACAGGGCAATTCTTTATGGATCGATACAAAAACATCTGGCAAAGCGCAAGAAATTGATATATCATTAAGGCCTAAAATAGAAACAGAAACTCTTGAGGCTTCCAATGTCAATGCTGTTAAAGAAATGGTTTTAATGATTGAAATTAACAGAGCTTATGAAGCTAATCAAAAAACAATACAAACTGAAGACAGCCTCTTAGGAAAATTAATAAATGAAATTGGAAAATATTAAGGAGCATATTTTATGATGAGAGCATTATGGACAGCAGCAAGTGGAATGACTGCCCAACAATACAATGTAGATACAATTGCCAACAATCTTTCAAATGTAAATACTACAGGATTTAAAAAAATAAGAGCAGAATTTGAAGATTTGATTTATCAGACCCAAAACAGAGCAGGAACCCCTGCAACTGAAAATACTTTAAGACCGCTTGGAAATCAAGTTGGTCACGGAACAAAAATTGCTGCGACTCAGAGAATATTTGAACAAGGGAAAATGCAATCAACTAATTTACTAACTGATGTTGCTATTGAAGGAGATGGATTTTACAAAATTCTTCTGCCTGATGGAACTTATGCATATACTAGAGACGGATCATTTAAAATTGATTCTAATCGAGAGCTTGTAACAAGCCAAGGATACAAGGTATTGCCCAATATATTTTTCCCAGAAGAATATATCCAAAGCTCAATTACAATATCTGAGCAAGGAATAGTGTCGGTAAAAATTGATAACAACAACGAACCAATAGAGCTTGGACAAATTGAGATATCAAGATTTGTTAATCCTGCAGGACTAAGTGCTATTGGGAGCAATTTATTTAAAGAAACAGCTGGATCAGGCCAAGAAATAGCAGGAATACCAGGAAGTGAAGGCATGGGAAGACTAAGACAAGGCATACTTGAAATGTCAAATGTATCTATTGCTGAAGAAATGGTAACAATGATAGTAGCTCAAAGAGCTTATGAAATAAACTCAAAAGCGATTCAAACTTCTGACAATATGTTAGGAATTGCAAATAACTTAAAAAGGCAATAAAATAAAAAAAAGATTATTTATTTTTATTTTATTTTTCACAACAAGCTCAATTATAAGTGGTGCTCATGATTTATGCTTCAACATTACTCCTAGTAAAGCATATTTCTTTTCAAAGAATTATTCAAAAATATGCAACAATCAAAGCTTATCAAAAATATATATTCCTCCAAATTTAACAAAAAAATCAATACTTTTTGAAATGATCTATTACATCACAAAAAATTTATCAAATGAAAATATCTACATACTTCAATTTAACTTTGATGAATCTGAAATAAACATAGAAGATAAATTTTTCAAAAAAATAAAATTTAAAGTAAAAAGTAACAACTCATATAAAAATATTCCAATTCAAAAAACTCTGGTTTATTATGCAAAAAACTTTGAAAGCTACAAAAGACATAATTACATTAACATGTACATTGATATAATCGAGCCAATTGTATTTGCAAAAGAAAATCTAAAAAAAAATGAAATCCTTAATGAACACAACATATACTTTAAATACAAAATTAACACAACAAGAATAAATGATGTTTTAAGTCTAAATGAATTAAACAATAGTAAATATAAAGTTATACGCAACACAATCAAAAATGAAGAGATAAGATTAAATAAAGTGCAAAAAGAATAATGCCTTATTTTATCTTCCTCAATCCAAAAATTATCATTATTAATTTTAATCTGTCTTAATACAGACAATATTTAACAAATCAAGGATTAATTAGTAATTTTACGAAAAAAGTTTCATTAATTGTAATAATTGATATAAAATAATAGATATTAAAGAAATAAAAGAAATAGGGTAAAGAATGAACAAACTAATGTTGATGTTAATTACATTTGCAACAAGTCTATTAGCCCAAACAAACAAAGATTTAACAGGACTAAAAACAGAGCAATCATTTAACAATAGCCTATCTGAAAGCGTAAAATTAAGAGAAATTGCAGATATTTATCCCACAAACACAAATTTTTTAACAGGTATTGGAATAGTAGCAGGGCTTGCTGGAAAAGGAGACTCTATAAAACAAAAAGACCTTATAATTAAAATTTTAGAAGAAAACAATACAATAAATGAAATAGACTTAAATAACATAGAAAGTAAAAATATTGCACTAGTAAATGTCAGTCTCCAGGTAAAAGGTAATACAATCAAAGGTTCAAAACATAAAGCTTGCATTGCATCAATACTAAACTCAAAAGATTTAACAAATGGAATACTTTTAAAAACAAATCTCAAAAATAAAGAGGGAGAAATAATAGCAATTGCATCAGGAATTATAAAGAGCAATAATAAATTAAAAGGATCTGGATATACCCTAGATAGTGTAATAATAAATGAAAATCAAAATATTAACTACAGTTATAATATAATTCTTAAAAAAGGAAATTATACATTAATAAATAGAATTCACAAAATATTGACCTCTAAAAAAATCAACAACAAAATTAAATCGGATAACACAATAAAAATAGAAGCAAAAAACATAAGCTTATTAGAAGAGATTGAAAATATTAAAATAGAAACAAACCCTAAAATATTAATAGACAAAAAAAATGGTATTATTCTAGCAAGTGAAAATGCAAAAATAGGAACGTTTACATTTTCCATTGAAAAAGACAATCAAAATATTTTAAGTAAAAATAATAAAACAACAATTCAAGTAAACTCAATGAAATTAAATGAATTTATATTAAAAAATTCCAACAATCTCAGCAATAAAGAATTAATTCAAATAATTCAAGCTGCTAAAAAAATCAATAAATTAAATGGAGAACTTATATTGGAGGAAGTTGATGGAAACTAAAATTAATTCACAAAATTTAATTAATTCGCAAAATCTAAAATTTAAAAATCAAATAAATAATTTTAAAAATTCTTTAGAAATAAAAAAATCCTTTCAAAAAAATGAAGAACTTCGAAAAGCTTCTTTAGAATTTGAAGCTATGTTTATCAAGCAAATGCTTGAAAGCATGAAAAAAACTCTTAACAAAGATCAAAATTTGCTAAACGGAGGCCAAGTAGAAGAAATTTTTGAAGACATGCTTTGCGAGCAAAGAGCAAAACAAATAGCACAAGCTCAAAGCTTTGGCCTTGCCGATTTAATTTACAATCAATTACAAAAAAAGTAAACAATTCGAAAAACACCCCATCCCCAACCTTAAAATTATATCCAATTTAATTTAAAAATGGTTTTAAACTAAATTGGCACAATTTTTGCATGGAAGTTAAGTAGTAAAAACCTAATCACAATATTCAATAAAGGGGAGAAAATATAATAACTATGAATATATTTAGTAACGAGGATTTAAACATATATTTAAAATCGGTAAGAGAACACAAGCTAATTACTCACGAAGAAGAGATTAAGCTTGCAGGACAAATACAAAGAGGCAATGCAAAAGCAAAAAACAAGATGATAAATGCAAATTTGCGACTTGTTTTAAAAATAATAAAAAGATATGCGGGCAAAGGGCTAAAAATTGAAGACTTAATTCAAGAAGGCAACTTGGGATTAATAAGAGCTGCTGAAAAATATGACCCAAATAAAAATACCAAATTTTCAACTTATGCATCATTCTGGATTAAGCAATCACTCCAAAGAGCATTAAACACTAAAACCAGATTGGTAAAAGTCCCATACAGAAAAGAAAATCTAATACTACAAATAAATAAATATTTAACAGAAGAAGAAAAATCGCCCAAAAAAGAAGAAATAATGAAAAGATTCAACTTATCTCCTGCTCAGTATATAAAAATTATTCCCTATCTTGAAAAAGAATATTCTCTGGACAAAGAAATAGAGGGATCTGAAAATTCCACACTCTTGAATCTATACGAGGATAATTCTTTTAACCCTGAAATTACCCTTGAACAAGATTCAACTCTAAAACATTTGAATTACATACTTGAAACAAAATTAAATGAAAAGGAAAGATACATAATCAAAAAAAGATATAACCTAGACAATAGTCCCAAAAAAAGCACCTTAAAAGATATTTCAACAGAACTTGGAATATCATCAGAAACTGTAAGACAGATTGAAAAAAGAGTTCTTAAAAAACTAAAAGAAGAAATAAATTAACATTGACATTCATGACATGTTCTGGTCTACTTTTAAGTCAGTGGTCATGAATGTTTATATTTTATATTAAAAAAAACAAGTTTATTATTGTAATTTTTATTATAATTTCTATTGTTATTGCAGTAACTCAGGCATTTGCAAGTTTTTTCTATTTTAACAACAATTCAAAAGTTGCAAATGTCCCACTTAAAAATAGATTTGAAAAAATACAAAAAGAAAGCTTAATAATAAAAAACAACAAAGAAGATCAAAAAGCCAAAAGCAAACCTAAATTTTACTTAATCATCGACGACGTGGGTTATGATGAATTTATGTTAGAACAATTTATAAAACTTAATCTTAAAATAAATTATGCCATTATTCCATTTTTACCAAAATCAATGAGTTTATACAAAAAACTCAAAAATGCTAACAAAACAGTAATAATACATTTCCCAATGCAATCAAAACATAGAAATTCAATAGAAAAATTTCATATAAGCATAAAAGACAAAAAAGAAGAAATACACAAAAAAATCGAAAAAGCATTTAAAAAGTATCCCGATGTAAAAATAATGAATAACCATATGGGAAGTTTAATCACTTCGAATAAAGATTTGATGAAAATCATTTTAGAAAAGCTTAAAGAGATTGACAGATATTTTTTCGACAGCGTAACTATTGCAGGAAGCGTACCAGAAATAATAGGCAAAGAAATTGGGGTTAAAGTAGAAAAAAGAGATGTATTTCTTGATAGCAAAGACACAGAAGAGTCCGTAATCAAGGAGCTTGAAAAAGCAAAAAATATTGCCAGAAAAAACGGAATGGTAAAAGTGATAGGACACATTTGGTCTAAAAATACGCTAAAAGTCCTTAAAAAAGAAGAGCCTGATTTAAACCAGGAATTCGAATTCGACAACTTATTAAATCTTTACGAGGAAACAACCAGATGAAAGTGCTTGGAATAGAAACCTCTTGTGATGACTGCTGCGTAGCTGTAGTAGAAAATGGAATTCATATTTTAAGCAATATAAAATTAAATCAAACAGAACACAAAAAATATTACGGCATAGTGCCTGAGATTGCCTCAAGACTTCATACAGAAGCTATTATGTCTGTTTGTATAAAAGCACTCAAAAAGGCAAATACTAAAATATCTGAAATTGACTTAATAGCTGTAACATCTAGACCTGGACTTATTGGGTCTTTAATAGTTGGATTAAACTTTGCCAAAGGTCTAGCAATTTCATTAAAAAAACCTATTATCTGCATTGACCACATCTTAGGCCATCTTTATGCCCCTTTAATGTACTCAAAAATAGAATATCCATTTATATCATTATTATTAAGTGGTGGACATACATTGATTGCCAAACAAAAAAATTTCGATGATGTTGAAATACTTGGAAGAACTCTAGATGATTCTTGTGGAGAAGCTTTTGATAAAGTAGCAAAACATTACGATATGGGATTTCCGGGAGGTCCAAACATCGAACAAATATCTAAAAATGGAGATGAAAATACATTTCAATTTCCAGTTACCACCTTTAGAAAAAAAGAAAACTGGTATGATTTTTCATACTCTGGACTAAAAACAGCTTGCATACACCAACTAGAAAAATTCAAAAGCAAAGATAATCCAACAACAAAAAATAATATAGCTGCAAGCTTCCAAAAAGCTGCCTTTGAAAATCTAATCACCCCACTAAAAAGAGCAATAAAAGATACCAAAATCAACAAAGTAGTAATAGCGGGCGGTGTTGCGAGCAATTTATACTTAAGAGAAAAAATAGATAAGCTTAAAATACAAACTTACTACCCTCCTCTTGATCTTTGCACAGATAATGGAGCAATGATTGCGGGACTTGGATTTAATATGTATTTAAAATATGGAGAAAGTCCAATCGAAATTGATGCAAATTCAAGAATAGAAAATTATAAAAACCGGTATAGGAGAAAAAATAATGAAAAGAATTTTAGCAATGCATGATATTTCAAGCATGGGAAGAACATCTCTTACAATATGTATACCAGTAATATCTTCGTTTAATATGCAAGTGTGTCCTTTTGTGACAGCCGTCCTTTCTGCCTCTACAGCTTATAAAAAATTTGAAATAGTGGATTTAACCGATCATTTAGAAAAATTTATCAATATATGGAAAGAGCAAAATGAACACTTTGACATACTCTATACCGGATTTCTGGGAAGCGAAAAACAACAAATAACAATAGAAAAAATGATTAAATTAATAAAATTTGAAAAAATTGTAATTGACCCTGTATTTGCTGACGATGGAATAATTTATCCTATATTTGATAATAAAATAATTAGTGGATTTAGAAAAATAATAAAGCATGCAAACATAATAACTCCCAACATCACAGAACTTGAAATGCTAAGCAAAAGTTCACAACTTAACAACAAAGATGATATCATAAAAGCAATATTAAATCTTGATACAAAAGGAATAGTAGTTGTTACAAGCGTCAAAAAAGGAGATCTTTTGGGAAACATTTGTTACAATCCTAAAAACAAAGAATACTCAGAGTTTTTTTTAGAAAAATTAGAACAAAATTTCAGTGGAACAGGAGACTTATTTACTAGCTTACTTATAGGATACTTAGAAAAATTCGAAATAGAACAGGCTCTAGAAAAAACAACAAAAGCCATTCACCTAATAATAAAAGATTCAATTAAAGAAAATGCTTTAAAAAAAGAAGGGGTTCGGATTGAAAATTTTTTAAAAAATACATTTTGAATTTAAATTTCATTAAATTCAATTTTAAAGACTGAATCGATTCTTAGTACAAAGGAAATATTTGCATTGCAATATATTATTATTAGAATAAAATGTACAAAAATCTATTACAAAGCGAGTGCTTTATTATTTTTATGAGTAAATAAATATATGTCAAATAAAAAAATAATATTTTTTACAGGAGGGGGAACTGGGGGTCACGTATTTCCAGGAATATCCATAATACAGGCATTAAAAGAATTTGACAATGAAATTGAATTTTTTTGGATAGGCCAAAAAAATTCCATAGAAGAAAAATTAATAAAAGAACAAAATAATATTAAATTTATTTCGGTTCCATGTGGAAAACTTAGGCGCTATTTTTCTTTTCAAAACTTTACTGACTTTTTTAAAGTAATACTTGGAATAATAAAAAGCTTCTACATTTTAAAAAAATATAAACCTCAAATTATCTATGCAACTGGGGGATTTGTTTCAACTCCTACAATTATTGCATCTAGTTTGCTAAAAATACAAAGAATAACCCATGAAATGGACCTAGATCCTGGACTTGCAACAAAAATTAACTCCAAATTCGCAAATAAAATACATATAAGCTTCAAAGAAAGTGAAAAATACTTTAAAAACCACAAAAATATTGTCTACACAGGATCTCCCATAAGAAGAGAATTTTTAAATCCAAATCCCAAAATCATTAAACAATTGACCCAAAACACTAGCAAACCAATTGTTAGCATACTTGGAGGATCTCTTGGAGCCAATGCTTTAAACAATCTTGCACTCTGTATTAAAAAGGATACTGAAATCTACTTCATCCATCAATCGGGCAAAAACTTAAATGACCAAAGAGAAGACAATTACCTAAGAAGACAATTTTTTAACGCAGAAGAAATGGCAAGTATAGTTAAATTTTCCAATATAATAATAAGCAGAGCTGGAGCTGGAGCAATAAAAGAATTTGCAAATGCTGGCGCATGTGTAATTTTGATTCCATTTAAAAAAGGCTCTAGAGGAGATCAAATTAAAAATGCAAAATTACTAAAAAATCAAAATGCTTGCATTTATATAGATGAAGATGAAATTATAAATACAAATATTTTAAAAATTATAAAAGAAACTTTAAAAGATAGAGAAAAAATCAACTCTCTTAAAGAAAATATTAAAAAATTCAATAATGAGCATTCTTCAACTTTAATAGCCAAATTGCTAATAAGAGACATTAAGGAGACAAAATCTAAATGATAGCAAACGATCCTGTAAAAATAACCGGAATAGTAGACATACTAATAATAATAATTTTTACATCTTTAGGATTTAGAGGATTTTTAAGAGGATTTATTAAAGAAATTAGCGGATTTGCTGAGGTTTTTGTTTTAATACTACTGCTTTATAAAAAAACTGAAGAGTTTAGAAGACTAGTTGAACCTATTGTTGAACTATCCTACATTCAAGCACTACTTGTATTTTTTCTGCTCATACATATAGGATTTTTAATCCTACAATCATTAATAGAATCAATAATAAGTCAACTTAAATTATTATTCTTCAACAGAATACTGGGCTTAGTACTTGGCCTACTTGAAGCTTTTGGAATAATTGCAATCGTGGTTTACATAATACACTCACAGCAAATATTTAAACCTGAATATTTTCTAAAAGAAAGCAAACTACTTGATTATTTAAATCCTGGAATAAACTATCTCTTTAAAATTTCAAAAACAAAATAAGGAAACAACAATGACAATGCTTCCAGAGATTGCCAAAGACATAATAAACGCATATGATCAAAAAATATTACCAAATGCAATTCTTTTACTAGGAGAAAAATTTTCATCAAAAAAGATTAGCGCAATTGAGCTTGCAAAAAAAATATTAAACGGAAAAAATTTAACAAATCCCAATTTGCTCATTTTCTCAAATCTTGACACAGTAGAAGCAAAAGCACATCTTTCTACAAATTCACACAAGGTAGCACATAAATACCTAGAATACATTAAAACTGTAATTTTTACCAAATGTTATTTCAGTAATGAAAAAAATTTGAAAAAAATAGAGAAAAATATCAACTACATTAATTCTGCTTATTACGAAAAAGAATACAATGAAAACATAAAAAATGAGCTTATAAAAAATATAGAAAATATAAACAAAGAATTAAATCATAGTATTACTGTTTATGATGTAAAAAAAATTCAAACTTGGATTTTTTCTGAAAAAGAAAAACCAAAGGTAATCTACATAAACGAAATCGAAAATTTATCATTCAATGTGCACAATTCACTTTTAAAAATACTAGAAGAGCCTCCTTCAAATATTTACTTTATCTTAGCAGCAAGAAATAAAAACAAAATACCAAAAACAATACTTTCAAGACTTAGAGTTTACAATTTCACAAAACCAGAAAGAAACTTAGAAATTCAAATATTCAAAGAAAGCTTTCTAATAAATAAAGATATAACAATTGAGGAGTATTTTGCCTCATTTTACAAAGAAGAAAGTAAAAAAATAAAAAAAGAATTAATAAAAATTCTAAATATAATAAAAGAAAAAAAATCTATATTAAATCTTGAAGAAATAGATTTTATAAAAGATGATCAAAGCTTTAAAATATTTTTAAACGAACTTGCAATTAACATTAGAAAAGATTTTTTAGAAAACAAAATAGATATTAATCAATATCTAAAATATACAGAACATTTGAAAAATATTTACAAATATCGCCCTTATAATCAAAATAAAAAATTAATAATAGAAAACTTGATGCTAAATTATGAGGAGATATGAATAATTTTTTTAAAAAAGCCTTAACAAAGCTAAACAAATTATCTAATGAGCAAAAAACTAAATTTATCGAACAAATTTACAAAAAAATAGAAATATATGATGGAATATTTGCATCAATTAATGAAGGAATCATTGTACTTGACAAACAAAACAACATAATTTATTCAAACAAGATTTTATACCAAATTTTAGCATTAACATCTAAATCAAAAATAGAAATTCTTGATGATATTCAAATTCCAATCTTAATAAATTTAATAAAAGAACTAGTTAGAACAGAGGATAAAATAATAGGATTAGAAGTTCCAATATCAAACAATATATATATTAAAATTTCATTTATGCCTTATGTAAAAGAAAAAAAACTTGAAGGCAATATTATTTTAATCGAAGATATTAAAGAGAAAAAGAAACAAGAAGAACTGTTTAGAAGAGTTGAAGCTTTGGCCTCTTTTACAAGACATGCAAGAAATATTGCACATGAAATCAAAAACCCACTTGGAGCAATCGATATAAATTTACAACTACTAAAAAAGGAAATTGAAAAACAAAAAATGAAAAATAGCAAAGCTGAAAATTATTTTAAAGTAATAAAAGAAGAAATAAACAGAGTAGATAAAATAGTAACAGAATTTTTATTAACTGTCAGACCAATAAAAATCAACTTACAAGAAAAAGACATTAAACAAGTAATAGGCAGTGTGTGTGAATTGTTAAATCCTGGACTAGAAAACAAAAACATAAAGCTGCTTCTTAATTTAAACAAAATAAGCAATATACTCATTGATGAGAAACTATTAAAACAAGTTATTATAAACATCGTTAAAAACGCAGAAGAAGCACTGCTTGAAACAAAAAAAGAAATAAAAAAAATAGAAATTTTTCTTTTCGAAAAAGAGAATAAAATACATATCAACATAAAAGATAACGGAAACGGAATAAAAGATGAGGTCAAAGAGGAAATATTTAAACCTCAATTTAGCACAAAAGAAAAAGGAAGTGGAATAGGACTTACTATTTCTTATAAAATAATAAAAGAGCTTGGAGGTGAAATTTTTATGGAAAGCAAAGAAGGCAAAGGCACTATTTTTACAATTACACTTCCTAAACTAAATAAAAAAAATATTTTAATTGAAGGGTATTGAAAATGAGCAAAATACTTGTAGCTGATGACGAAAAGAATATTAGAGAAGGAATTGCCACTTATCTTGAGGATGAAGGATATTTTGTTTTCACTGCTAGTGACGGAGAAGAGGCTCTTGAAACAATTGAAAATGAAAATCTTGATGTAATAATATCTGACCTGAGAATGCCTCAGATATCTGGAGAAAAATTACTCAAAATAGTTAAAGAAAAAAACTTAGGAATACCTTTTATCATCCTAACAGCCCACGGAACAGTTGATTCTGCTGTAGATGCCATGAGAGAAGGTGCTTATGATTTTTTAACAAAGCCCTTAGACCTTGAAAGACTTTTGCTAATAATAAAAAGATCGCTAAATAAAAAAGAAAATAACGACAATGAAAATGCTAATTTAGAAAATATACTAATAAGAAAAGACCTAAAATACTATGAAAAAATCATGGGAAAATCGCTATTAATGCAAAAAATTTTTGAGCTTGTAATAAAAATAGCAAAATCAAATGCATCTGTTCTTATAACGGGTGAAAGCGGTGTTGGCAAAGAAATAATAGCCGATGCTATTTTTGATCTTTCAAATAGAAATGACAAGCCATTTATAAAAGTAAATTGCGCTGCACTTTCTGAAAGCATCCTTGAAAGCGAGCTTTTTGGCCATGAAAAAGGAGCATTTACTGGCGCAATTTCCAAAAAAAAAGGCAGATTTGAACTTGCAAACAAAGGTACAATTTTTCTTGATGAGATAGCAGAAATTTCACCTGAAATTCAAGTTAAACTTTTAAGAGTACTACAAAACAAAACCTTTGAGCGTGTTGGTGGAGAAACTACAATTAAAGTTGACATCAGGCTTCTGGCTGCAACAAACAAAAACATTGAAGAGGAAATTAAAAAGGAAAAATTTAGAGAAGATTTATTTTATAGACTAAATATCATTAATATAAACATACCACCTTTAAGAGAGAGAAAAGATGATATATCCTATTTAACAAACATACTAATAAAAGACGTTGCAAAGGAAAACAATAGAGAAGAAAAAACTCTTTCTAATGATGCAATGAAAGCTCTCTATTATTACGATTGGCCAGGAAACATTAGAGAATTGAAAAATGTACTTGAAAGCGCATTAATATTATCAAAAGGCAAACAAATCACTAAAGAAGATTTACCAGCAAAAATCAAAAATAATGAAAATCTTATATTTAAAATAACACTACCAATAGGAATTAGCCTAAAAGAGGCTGAAAAAGAAATAATAAAACAAACGCTTTTTCATTCTAAAAACAACAAGAGTAAATGCGCCGAAATACTAAAAATAGGAAGAAAAACTTTACATAATAAAATAATCGAATATAACATTGATCAATAAGATTTATTTTAAATTATTAAATTATAATCAATATAAAAAAATAATATTGCTTTAAATTAAATGTATAGTTTTGAAACCAAAAAATTTTTTAATGCCAATAATTATATTAAAATGAAACACTTTCTTTTAAAATTTTGGTGCAAAAGTGTAAAAATATTTTTATCAAACAAATAATTATACACCATTATTTATTAATAATCAATACAATTTGATAATATCATATATTTAACTGGCTTGCAACTAGCCTTACTTTAAAAACTTTAACGGATTAATGGGAACATTTTTTTTTAATATTTCAAAGTGTAAATGAGGCCCTGTTGAACGCCCCGTATGCCCCACTCTTCCAAGTAATTCACCTGATTTAACAAAATCCCCTATCTTTACAGAATATGAATTTAAATGCCCATAAAGAGATTTAATATTATTTTTATGACCAACTACAACAAAATTGCCATAAAGATCATTGTATCCAACTTCAATAACTATTCCAGAAGAAGAGGAATACACTTCCGTATTCATTGGAGCTGCAAGATCTATTCCTGTATGAAAACTTTTATTGCCAGTGAAAGGATCATTTCTAAATCCAAAATCAGAACTAACAATAAATTTTTTTAAAGGAAAAATAAAATTGGCATTTAAGAAAAAAAGCAACTCTGTACCTGAAAAAAGTCCAAAATCTGGATTCTTGACAAAATCAAAAAAATAAAACTCATAAACCCTGTCATTTCTTTTAATTTTTACTTTTTCAGCTTTGGTAAGATCTCTTGTTGCTAAAAGCAAATTATTAAACCTATAATCCTTACTATCAAAAACAAAAACTCCCTTTTTACTAGGAATAAGAATCTCTTGCCCAACACTCACAATAGGAGAATCTAATAAATTAACAGTAGCAATGCCAGACTGCCATCCGTTTATTTTATTAGCAATTTTAAAAAAAGTATCTCCTTTTTTAACTTTATACAAATAAAAAAACAAGGGAATATGCTGTTTTTTGTTATATTTCAAAACTTTAATTTTAAGATCAGAAAAAATAGGATCTTTTCTTGAGAAATTTTTTATTTCCGGATAAGAAAAAACACAAATTATTTTTAAAAAAATGAAAACTACTTTAAATAACAAAAAAGCTTTACTCATACTACAAATTCTTTTACGATTAATTAGTCAAATATAATAAAAAACATAAAAAAAATAAATCCTGTTTGGACTTGCAAATAATAACAAACTGTATTAAACTGTCTCTCAACATGGAGCTAAACGAATACCAAGAAAGAGCAAAAAAAACTGCTAAATACAAAAATAAAAAAGAAGAATTAATTTTAACAACACTTGGCCTTGCTGGCGAAACTGGAGAAGTTGTTGAAAAAATAAAAAAATTGGGAAGAGACAAAAATTACATTATTGATGATGAGTATTTAATATCAATTAAAAAAGAACTTGGGGACGTATTATGGTACTTATCAAGTTTAAGTAACAATTTAGGCATTACGCTTGAAGATGTTGCCCTTACAAACCTAAAAAAAATACAAAAGCGACATGAAAATGGAACAATAAATGGCGAAGGTGATGACAGATAGGGCATCTAAATTGAAAATACTTAACGTCTAAAAATAAAAATGCTTAATATTTATCTCAAGGGAATTTTACTTGGAATTGCAAACATAATCCCAGGGATTTCTGGGGGAACGCTAGCTTTAATATTAAAAATTTATTACAAAATAATAGACTCTATCTCAGAAATCTTAAAGCTCACAGAAATTAAAAAAAATTTAATGTTTTTAACTATTTTGGCAACAGGAATGTTAACCTCAATATTATTAACTGCAAAAATATTTAAAGCTTATGCTTTTGACAATGGAATAATAGAAGCACTACTAATAGTATTTTTCATAGGATTAACATTTGGGAATATACTAACACTAAAAACAGAAATATCTATAAAAGAAATAAATAGTAATACAAAAATATTAAATACTTTATTGTTTTTTATTGGCATGACCATTATTGTACTTTTCTTAATAATCAAAGAATCTAATATACAATTGCAAAGTACAATACCCAAAGACAAAAACTCAATAAAATATTACTTATTATTGATATCCTCTGGAATAATAAGCGGAGCATCAATGATCTTACCAGGGATCTCAGGATCCGCAATGCTTTTGCTATTTGGCTTTTATAAAGAAATAATACTTATTGTGTCTGAATTTAACATTACTCTTATTACAATATTTGCAACAGCTGCAACAATAGGAATAGTTACATCAATATTAATAATAAAAAAAATAATAGATAATCACTTAAATAATTTTATTTATTTATCAAAAGGCTTAATTTTTGGATCAATTCTACAAATGATATTAATTGTATTAAAATTGAACCTTAAAATCAGCTTTACATCTTTTACATCTTTAGGAGCATCATTCATACTGGGAATCTTTATAAACAAAAAATTGGCTGAGAAATATAAATAAAAAATTTAAAAATACCGAAGACCGGACTTGAACCGGTACGGAGCTTCCTCCTCAGGATTTTAAGTCCTGTGTGTCTACCAATTCCACCACTTCGGCATAGAATAATATAATAAATAATAATATATTGCAATGTCAAGTTAAATAAGAAAATAAATATAAAAACTCAATTGATAACTATTTTTTGAGGAAAATTCTCAATAAAATAATTGCTATGCAAATAATCTGCAATTACAAACATAAATGAATTTAAAGAAACCCTAGCAAAAAAATTAGAAAAAACTCTAAAATCAATTTTATTTGCCAACATTGAAATATTATCTGAATCATTTATTAAGCTAAAAAATCCATTTTTGATTAATAAGTCAAAAATAACAAATTCAGATCCATCTAAAATAAACATTAATTTATCTATTTGGGCTTTTAAATATAAAATTTGCTCACTAATTTGCAAACTAGCAGGATTTTTAATAAAATCATTGCTTAAATTATAAATAACAATCCCATAGTGATTACCCTTAAATTTGAAATCTACAAGCAATCCTAATTTTACATCGCAAGAATCTCGCATTACGCTTAAAACTTTAATATTTATTCGGCGCTTAGAAAGAATACTAACAGAAAGTTCATTCTCTTGATCAATAAAATAAGCATTCTTAAAAGTTCCAAATAAAACTCTATTATTAATTAAATCAAGTACATTTTTATTCTCAAGGTTCTTAATAATTATTAAATCAAAACTTTGATTTAGAATATTATAAGCAGAATCGAGTAACCCTTGAGAAGAATTATCATTTAAATTAAAATTTGCAACCTTAAGCTCTAAAACGCTAAAATCTGTATCTACAAAATTGCAGGAAAAAAATAAAACACTAAGCAGAAATAAACTTTTCAAGTTGACATTTTGTCTCAACAACTTCAAATACAAGTCCATACTTTTTTGCAGCACCACTGTCTAACCAAAAATCTCTATCAGTATCCTTTTCTATTTTAGAAATTTTTTGACCTGTTTCTTTTGAAATAATATTATTAAGTTCTTTTTTGACTTTATTTAACTCATTAGTGTAAATCTCAATATCTGTAGCAACTCCTTTAAATCCACTCAAGGGTTGATGCAATAAATACCTAGCAAAAGGTAGTGAAAATCTATTTTCTAATTTTGCAGCCAAAAAAATTAAAGCAGCAGCACTAGCAACAAGTCCTACTCCAACTGTAAAAACTTTAGGCTTAACAAAACGAATCATATTAAAAATAGCAAACCCGGCATCAATATCTCCCCCTTCTGAATCAATGTATACAAATATAGGCTTTTTAAAATCTAAAGCTTCTAACAATAATATTTTTTCTTGAAAAAGCCTAGAAACATCCTTGGTAATCTCACCAGCAACAACTATTGATCTACTCTTTAAAACCAATTTCAATGATTTATCATGCGAAATACAAGTATCATTATCTTCTTTCCCGGTCATAAAACATCCCTTATACAAAAACATAATGATATATTATAATTGAAAATAAAAGGTTTTTAAATGATAAAAAAGCATAAAAACTAAACAATTGCACTTAATTTCTGAAAAGCAAAAGACTAACGGATCTTTAATTAAAGTCAAAAAATACTCTAAATTTATAAATAAGTAAAATTTAAAAAGGAGCTTATAGTGAACTATGAATTTGCGGTTATTGGAGGAGGAATAGCAGGAAGCACTGTTACTTACGAACTGCTTAAAAGAAATAAAAAAGTAATTCTTTTTGATGATGAAGATACAAAAGCAACAATAGTAGCAGGCGGACTTATTAATCCTATTATGGGCAGAAAAATGAACATTGCCTGGAAAGAATCGCATATTTTTGAGTTTACAAAAAACTACTATCAAGAAATTGAAAAAAACATTAAATCCAACTTTTTTATAGAAAAAAATATCTTTAGACCCTTTACTACTAAAAATCAAAAAAATGAACTGATTGATAAACTTGAAAATGATAAAAACATTAAAAACTTTATTTTAAAAATACAAGATGGAAAAATTTACAATTTCTCAAACGACTCTAACGGCGGAATGACAATAAAAGGCGCCAGGATTGATACAAAAATCTATATAAAAAATATTAAAAAATATTTAATCAAAAAAAAATCATATATAAACAAAAATATAGACGAAAATAAAATTAAACTTGGAGAAAGTTTTTTTAAAATAGAAGATTTCAAATTTGAAAAATTAATATTTGCAAAAGGATATAAAGAAAAACTCAAAGGTTTTTTTTCTTATCTCCCATTTGAGCCTGCAAAAGGCGAAATCATTATATTAGAATGCAAAAAATTAAATTTTAAAGAAGTTTACAATAGACACGTATCTTTAATTCACTTAAAAGGCAATACATTTTACCTTGGAGGCACTTATGAATGGAACACTTGGAATACACTTACAAACGAATGGGCAAAATTAGAATTATTGGGAAAATTGAAAAAAATAACAAATCTAAAATGCAAAGTCATTGGTCAAAAAGCACACATAAGACCTTCAACGCTTGACAGAGAGCCTTTCTTGGGAGAACACCCTAAGTATAAAAATATCTTCATATTAAATGGTTTTGGAACAAGGGGTATATCGATGGCGCCATACTTGTCCAATTTATTGGTTAATAATATTGAAAAAATCGACAAAATTCCAAATCATTATAATATTAAAAGATATGAAAAATATTATAATATTTTGGATCATTCTTAAAATCAAAATTTTTAAATCCGTGCTGACAAGCAATTTTATCTCTTAATATTTCTAAATTAAGGAAAAAATAATATAATGTTTAAGTTAAGCTAAAATAATTCTTATCCAAAGAGAAACTAGAAAGTGAAGCAAGATTTAACAAAGCAATTAAAATTAATTAATACTTTCAGAACAAACCAGGAGAATAATCTTTGGGATTCAATATTAACATTATAGGAACTGGAGGAACAAGACCGCTCCATAATAGATATTTGTCGTCCGTACTAATCGAATACAATGGAGACAATTTTTTATTCGATTGTGGAGAAGGAACTCAAATGTCTTTAAGAAAACAAAAAATATCTTGGCAAAAGATAAAAATGATTTGTATTACTCACTTGCATGCTGATCATATCACGGGGCTACTCGGGATAGTGATGCTAATGTCACAAAGTGGAGAAACAAGAAAAGACCCATTAATAATCGCTGGACCTGTTGGAATAAAAAACTATACAAAAACTAATATAGATATGCTTAAAATATATAAAAACTATGAAATAATTTATAAAGAAATAATCATAGATAAAACCGAAAAAATAATATATGAAGATAAAACAAAAAAAATTGAATACACCAAGCTAAAACATTCAATAGAATGTGTTGGATATTTATTCATAGAAAAAGATAAACCTGGCAAATTCAATACAGAAAAAGCAGAAGAGTTAAATATTCCTAAAGGGCCTATTAGAAAAGCCCTACAAGATGGAAAAGAAATATTGGTAAACGGAAAAATTATAAAGCCGTCAGAAATACTTGGAAAATCTAAAAAAGGATTAAAAGTTGCATATATTACAGATACTGGTTATTTTAAAGAACTCATACAGCAAATCAAAAATTTTAACCTTGTAATAATTGAGAGCACATTTAAAAATGAGCTAAAAAAAGAAGCAGATAAAAAACTTCACTTAACAGCTGGTGGAGCTGCAAATATTGTCAAGCAGGCAAAAGTTTTACAAACAGGGCTTATTCATTTTAGCGAAAGATATACATTAAGAAAAGATCTTGAAAACTTACTAAAGGAGGCAAAATTGGAATATCCCGACGGAGAAATTTTTTTAACAAGAGATGGAATGAGACTTGAAGCAAACAAAAATAACTTTATTATTAAGTAGGAGGGTATATGATAAATGTAGAAAAAGTTACTAAAATGTATGGGCCATTCACAGCACTATTTAATGTTAGCTTTAAGGTTGAAGAAGGCGAAGTGCTTGGTATACTTGGCCCAAACGGAGCCGGAAAGTCCACATTAATTAAAATATTAACATCATTTCATTATCCAAGCAAAGGTAATGTAAAAATTTTTGGAAAAGACATCGTAGAGCATTCAAAAGAAATACTACAACAAATAGGATATGTTCCTGAAAAATTAGCTCTTTATCCAGAGCTTTCTGTTAAGGAATATTTAAAGTTTATATCAGAAATAAAAGGTGTTAAAAACTTAAAAAAAGAAATTGATAGAGTGATAAGCATATTCAAATTAAAAGAAGTTGAAGATAAGCTGATTTCTCAACTTTCAAAAGGATTTAGACAAAGAGTAGGAATAGCTGGCGCTTTAATAAACAATCCTAAACTTGTAATACTCGATGAGCCAACAAATGGTCTTGATCCAAATCAAATAATTGAATTTAAAGAATTCTTAAGAGAACTTGCAAAAGAAAGTACAATATTATTCTCTTCACACATATTAAGCGAAGTAGAATCTATTTGCAAAAGAATAATTATTGTCAACAACGGAATAATTGTTGCTGACGACACAAAAGAAAATATCATTAAAAACAAACTTAAAGAAATTGAAATAGAATTAATAGCTTTAAAAAAATCTGAAAATGAAAAAAAATTTTTCAATAGCAAAAATGATATTTTCACATTAATACAGCTTGAAGAACACGAAAAAGACTTAAATATTTCATTAAAACTATCTCAAGGCAAAACAGAAGAAGATCTCTTTAGCTACATAGTAAAAAATAATATAATATTAAAAGCAATGATCCCAAAACATGAAAGCCTTGAAAAGATATTTAGCAAATTAACCAAGGAGAGAGAAAAATGAAAATAGATTTAAAACAATCTTTATCGCTTTCTAAAAAAGAACTAAAAATATTATTTGGAACTCCAACTGCATACGTTGTGATGCTATTTTTTTTAATATTCATAAACTTTTCATTTATTTTTTTATCAGGATTTTTTATTAAAGACAATGCATCTCTTACCTCTTATTTCTCTTCAATGCCTATTATTTTAATGTTAGTGCTGCCAGCACTTAGCATGGGAGTATTCTCAGAAGAACACAAAACAGGAAGCATTGAACTTCTTTATGCTCTACCGCTAAGTCCTCAAGAGATAGTCTTGGGCAAATTTATTACGCTTAAAATATTTACCTTAATATTATTCTCACTTACCCTACCTCTTACAATAATGACAATTTTCATGGGCGAATTTGATCTTGGGATAATCTTGCTTCAATATCTAGGAATAATTCTTTATTCTCTTTCCGTGCTAAGCATGGGAACATTTATATCCTCTATCACAAAAAGTCAAATAGTCTCTTACATTCTAACCGTATTTACACTAATATTAATACTATTTTCTGGGAAATTGGTTATGATCTTTGGAAAAGAAAATATAATAGGAGAAATGCTTAATTTTGTTTCAATAACTAATCACTTTAGCTATTTTAATATGGGCATATTAAACTTATCAGACTTTATTTATTTTATTACATTCACAATCACATTTCTAATGCTAAGCACACACAGTATAACACTAAAAAAATGGAGATAAATTTTATGAAAAATAAAGAAAATGAAGTTTTAAACCTAACTTTGAACCTTACAATAATCTTTTTGATTTTTTGTAATATATCTATTTTCATTTTTAAAATAGACTTTACAAAACACAAAGCTTTTACAATATCTAAAGTTACAAAAAATTTGTTCTCAAGTGCAAATGAAACAATATATATAACATACTACAATTCAGGAAGTCTTGAAAACTATTTTGCTTTTCCAAACCAAATAAAAAATTTTTTAATAAGTTTTTCTGATGCTTCAAAAGGCAAGGTAATTTACAAAGAAATTGACGCTGATAAAATTTCAACACCATTAGAGCACATTGGTATCCCTTCTCAGCAAATCGACCTAAGAGACATTAATCAGCTCTCAATACTCAAAATATACTCAGGAATTGAAATTATTTACGAGGGCAAAAGAGAAGTAATACCGGTTGTAACAGAAATCAGTAATTTAGAATATGACCTTGCAAATGGACTTGACAAGCTAATAAACAATACAAAAAAAGTTTTAGGACTTGCTTTTGGAGACAGCACTTTAAAAGAAGCACACAAAAACTTTTCCGAAATAATGAAAAAAGCATTTGGAATTGAAATAAAAGAAATAGATTTAAAAACTGAAAAATTAGAAGACATTAGAAAAGATATAAATGGATTATTCATTATTGGTGCTAAAGAAATTGATGAAGAAATTGCAAAAAAAATTGACGATTTTATTGTTAATGATGGAAAAATATTTGTTGCAACAAGTGCAATTGATTACAATCCTCAAAATCCATATGGCATAACTCCTATTAAATCTAGCCTATTTAATCTATTTGAAAGTTATGGCATAAAATACAACGACAATATTATTCTTGATAAAAGAGCGCCTACAATCTTTTTGGGTGGCAATTTCCAAACTTACTATCCATGGATCTTGATAGACAAAAGCAATATTGTAAAAGAAGACATGCCATTACTTAAAAATTTTTATACTGCTACAATTCCTTGGAGCAGCTCATTAGAACTTATAAAAAAAGATGAAGCGGAAGTAAAATTTTTACCTCTATTTGCAAGTTCTAAACAATCATGGCAAGTTAAAGAACCTAATCTTTCAAACATATCTTTGAATGCATTTGAAGTTCCAAATAAATTTGAAGAGAATAAAGTTAAAATACTAGGATATGCAATTGAAGGAAAAATTAAAAGTCCTTATAAAGATCAATATTCCAAAAATTCTAAAATAATCCTAACAGGATCAAGCATGATATTTAGTGATTATATGTACAACGGTTCCCCATCAAACTTTGAACTATCAGGAAGAATTTCGGATTATTTAATGCAAAAGGAAGAATTTTTTAATATTAAGTCCAGAGAAGTACGAGCTAAATTAAAATTTGCAAGCTCTTCAAACGAAATGGTCAATGCAAAGTTTTCATTAATAATTGTTAACTTAATTATTCTTCCAACAATAATATTAATATTTGGACTTGTTAGATTTACTAGAAAAAGAAAAGCAAATTAAGAATAAAGGAGTGTTTATGACAAAACCAAAAATATTCTCAATCAATAAAGAAAAAATAAAAATATTGATAATAATAGTGTTAACATCTACATTCTTATTGGGAATAATTTTTTCAAATGAAAATAAAGTAGCAAGGATCCTGGAAGAAAAATTTTTTGATTTTGACTTGAATTTAATTTCTAAAATTGAAACAGAGCTTGAAGGAACGCTAACAAAACTTGGCAAAGATTGGATGCTAACATATAATAAACAAAATATTCCTGTCGACAATAAAAAAGTCAACTCTCTAATCAAAGCATTAGACGAGCTTCAAAAAAATAAACTTGTAAGTAGGGATCAAAAAAAACACAAAGAACTGGGAATTGGAGAAAACCCAAGCTTCAAATTATTTGACAATAATAACAAGCTGTTAACAGAAATTTTTGTTGGAAAATCAGGAGAAGGCGATTCAAGACTGGCATACATTAAAGGCAGTGACGAAAATGTTTACTTAACAAAAAATATTTTCTTATCATATAAAGGAAATTCTTATAATACATTTTCAGATACTACATTGTTCCAAGAAAAAAACACAAAATTAGAAAATTTATCATTCAAAATAATAAGAAAATTAAACAAAGAAAATGAAAATAATATAAATAATAACTATGAGATTACTACTAAAGATGGCCTTTATTTTTTAAATAACCAAAAAATGACAAAGGAAAGGCCTTTAAATATTATTGCTGAATTTAAAGCCGATGGACTTGAAATTGATAAATCTAAAATAGACGACTATAAGCTTCAATACAAGATTGAAGTTAAATGGAACAATAAAAGTGTCAATAATATTGAAGTTTATTTTAATAAAAACGAAGAAAATGACAAAGACATATTAATCAAAAAAGATAAAGATGAATATTACTATATGACTAGCAAATGGACTTTTTTTGATGTATTTAACTTAGAAAAAAAATTAATAGAAAAAGATAATATTTCTAGCAATGATAATCAAGAAGATAATCATGAACATCACAACAATGCAGATTAATCTTGCTATACATAAAAAGCAGAAAAAGAAAAACATATAAAAATAAATATAATCAAAATGTAACCATAGCAAAGACAACATTTTATCAAAAGATAAGATGTTGTCTGGCTTTACTGATAATATCTTTTAAATTAAAATTAATACCAAATAAAAAAACCGCTCAGTTATCAAAAATTAATTTAAGAGTTTTTATAAAAAATAGAATTTAAACGAATGGATTTTTAACCTTTAGTAAGTAAAAATTTAACTTTTTTTAAAACTTCATACTCTTGTTTAATTTTAAAAATATTTCTATTAGGATTTAACTCAAGCTCACTTTCTACCCTGTCAATAAAATTTATTAATATGGCTTTTTCATCGCTATTTAGCACAACATTGCTTAAAGATTCTTCAGCATTAAATTTGCTCACAACCTTTTCAACATCATTAAAATTTAAATTAGAAAAAGAAGGATCATTAGTTATATTTTGAGAGCCGGGCTTTTCATAATTAGCAACATCATTGCTTTGGTCTTGATCTGCTTCATCTCTCAAATTATTATGCAAATCTTTCTCTTCATCATTAGAAAAAGAGCTCTCGACAACTTTAGAATCTAGGTCCTTTTTTAAAATATTTTCAAAATCATCAAATTCTTTTAGCTCAAAACGTTCACCAGAGCTTTTAAGAATAGCACAATTGCCACCATTCTCATGCTCCTCAATGTTTTCATTCTCATCAATCAAATCTAAACGTTGTTTATTATCTATGAAGCTCTCCAATTTTCCAAAGTTATCACAATTAGCAATAGAATGGGGATCTTCTCCACTCACCTTATACCCCGAAGAAGAACTATTATCCAAATTTTTATTAACAGAGTCTAAGTTTTTACCTGCCTCTATAACAAAACTTTCCAATTTTTCACCGCGATCGTTATTATTATCTAACTCTATATTTCCAGACACATTATCACTGCCAACATTAATATCTTCTTTTCTAAGAATATTATTAGAAATATTATCAGCCACATGCAAATTATTAGTCAAATTTAAATCTTTATCTCTATTAAATTTAACATCATTCTGAACTTCTTCATTTTCTTTTGGGGAATAATTAATACCTTCAAGAAGCGCATCTAATTCTTCTTGACCAATAGAAATATTAGGCAAATTATCTTCTTTTTTGGAAAATGAATCATCCGTCTCGGATGACTTTTTTTCAAAATCCTTCGAATCATAAGAAATAAAATCCCTTTGAACAAGCTTAAGACTATTATCAAGCATTTCTTTTTCAACTCTCTCAACACGAAGCTCAACGCCCTTTAAACAATTAATCAGCTCGCCATGCCTTTCTTTTAATATGTTATCGAGTTTTAAAAGCTTTTCATCTAGAAAAGTTTTAAGATTATCTGGAGATGTTGAAACAATATCAACAAACTCACTTTTTAAAAATACCTTTTCAATATCAAAATTAACTTCCTTGGGACCTTCTTTGATAAAAAAAATACTTTCCTTCATGCCAAACTTGCTCTCCAAAAACTACTCAATAGAAATAAAATCTAAACCAACTTTAACTACTTGTAAATATAGTATATTAAGAATATAATTACAAGCTGTATGATTATTTATAAAAAAATTGCAATGTCTTTTTACTCAGGAATACTAAGCTACTTTATAATAGCTCCCATATTTGGAGAGAGAGGATTTGTTAATTATCAAAAATTGGATAACAACTTAACATTAATAAAAAATCACATCGAAAAACTAAAAGAAATTCAAAAAGAATTAAAAGCAAGATATATTAACTTACAAGTATCTAAATCAGAAATTCTAAAAGAAGCAAAGAAATTGGGCTACTACCCAAAAAACTCAACAGTAATAAAAATCACCAACAATAAAGATCAATATAACCAAGGGCAAATATTAACCTTACAAAAACCCCTTTCCAAGAATCAAAATTTTTACCTTATATCAATAGCAATAAGTTTAATTTATTATTTTTTATCAAGCTGCATTATCCAAACCAAAAAAATTACAAAAAGCAATAAACTTGCTTCCAACAGCTCTAAGGATTAGTCTTTATTGAAAATATTTATTCTTAAAAATACAATATATTTATTAATTAATTTAATTTGTGCATCATTTTTTTGCGTATCATTAGTAGATTTTTTTTCAAATGAACAACAGTATACTCCTTTTGTTAAAGCAAATGTCTTAAAAAATTACTTACAATACATTGGAGTATATAAAAGTATAGAAAGATACACCCTGATACATGACTTCAACCCTAAATCAAAATTAAAAAAAGATTGCTTTTTAAAGCATATAGCTGGCAACTCATATATAATATACAAAACAAAAAATGAAGGAATACTGTGGGGTGATCATCGATACTCTCCACTGAGCAAAGGAAAGCCAACTACTAAAATAATTTTTCAAAAAATATTCAATACTTTAAAAGTATCAATTCCAGGTGCCCTGCTCTCTTATATTGCAGCAACAGTCCTTATTATAATTTGGAAAATTTACATAAAAAACAACCTAATAAATAACATTCTAGAATATTTAATGCTATTACTCCACTCCATGCCAAGAAACTTAACAGTATTTTTAATATTGTCTTTAATATATTACCTTAATTTAAACCCTAAAAATTTAATAATAGGTGGATTTGCATGTTTTTTTTCATTCTTCATATTTAATTCCGTAATTTTTAAACAATCTATTGACAAAACTTTATCAGAATTTTACATAAAAGCTGCAAAATCAAGAGGAATAAATAAATTACAAATAATCTTAAAACATGCATTAATTCCATCAATAACACCACTGCTCACAAACATGCGGCCTATTCTTACAACTGCTTTTTTTGGAGCATCAATGATTGAATCAATGTTTGAAATTGATGGAATTGGAGCATTATATTTAAATGCTTTGAAATTCAACGATTATGCTATTTCTAAAGATTTAATTTTTATTGGTGTTTTCATTATGCTTATTCCAAATATAATAACAGACATACTAATTTACAAAATTAACCCATATAAGGACACTCTAAACTAATGAAACCAAATACAATAATAAAAAAAATTTATATCGTAATATTCAATATATTTATTGTATTGTTAATTATTACTCCATCACTGGTTAATGAAAATTCAAAAATTGCAATCTATAAAAAAGATCCAAATAAAGTCTATTTAAAATCTATTAAAAATGTGCCTATGCCACCCACAAAAGACAACCCACTAGGAATCGACAAAATGGGAAGAGATATTATGGCAAGACTAATAATTGCAACCAGAAACTCTATTCTACTTTCACTAAGTTATGCAACAATTTCTGCAATAATTGGAATCTTCATTGGAACAATAATTGGCATGTTTAGTTTTGAAATTTGCATGCTAATTTCAAAACCAATCGAAACATTGCAAACGTTGCCCTTTTTTTACATTGTGTCTCTAGTTTTTTATTATTTTCTAAAACAAAAAACTTACAATATGCTTCAAGCAGCAACACTATTAGCATTGATTCATGGATGGATCAGATTTGCTTTTATTGCAAGAAACAATACATTAATAATAAAAAATTTAGATTATGTTAAAGCTAGTGAAGCTATGGGGGCAAGCAAAATTAGAATAATATTGCATCATATTTTTCCAGAAGTATTCTCATCAATATCATCTATAATCCCATTACAAATGGGAAGAAGCCTTACTACTTTTGAAGTAGTAAGCTTTTTACAAAAACAAGATAAAAATCTATACCCCAGCCTTGGAGAACTACTCAACTATATGCAAATGGGCAATAAATATCTATGGATATGGATCAATCCCTTACTCATATTAATAGGCATAAACATAATACTAGCAATGATAAATTTTCAGCTAAGAAAAAAAATGAAACATTTAATATCATCTTAAATAAAAAATTAACAAACTCTTGGAGCAAATTTTTCTAAAAAACAATTATTACAACTTACATTTCTAGAAGTACAAATTTCTCTTGCATGCTTATTGATAGCCATAGAAAATCTATATTGCTTACAAGGCTTTATTCTTCTTTTTAGATCCAACTCAATCTTAATAGGAGAATTTTCCAAAGAAAGAGCATGCCTTGTAATAACTCTACTAAAGTGAGTATCTACAATAATTGCAGGCTTATTGTAAACAGATCCAAGAATAACGTTTGCTGTTTTTCGACCTACTCCGGGTAGCTTAACAAGATCAAAAATATTATTTGGAATAACACCATTAAATTTTTCCAAAATATCAATAGAGCAATTTACAATATTTTTGGCTTTCCTTGAATAAAAACCAGTCTTATAAATTAATTTTTCAACATCTCTCACATTTGCCCTTGATAAACTTTCAAAATTCTCGTACCTTTCAAAAAGGTATGGAGAAATTTTATTCACCAAATTATCTGTTGTTCTTGCACTTAAAATCACCATTATTAAAAGTTCATAATTGTTTTTATAATTTAAAAAAGGCTTAACATCAGGATATCTAAACAAAGTCTCATCAACAATCAAATCAAGATTAATCATAAAAAAATTATAAAACATTATAAACACAAAACAAAAATAAAAAACATACAAAGTAAAGGTATCTAGACTTTATTGACAAGGATTTTTCAAAATGATATACTCATCATTAGAATTTAAAATGCACCAATAGCTCAATTGGATAGAGCAACAGACTTCTAATCTGTAGGTTTTAGGTTCGAGTCCTAATTGGTGCGCTTAATTCGGGATGTGGCCTAGTGGCTAAGGCACCTGCTTTGGGAGCAGGGGATCGTGAGTTCGAATCCCACCATCCCGAAAAAATGTTAAAAAAGCTAAAAACTTTTGTTTTTAGCTTTTTTAGTTTTTGAAAAATTTACAGAAATTTAATCAACCTGTTAAGTTATTTAACTTTCTTTAAAGTATTTAAATCTAAAATAACTAAGCTTTTAAACTCATCTTGCAAATAAATAAAATTTTTTCTCACAGAAAAGCTAGTAAAAGGCATAATTTTATTCTCTGAAAGAATAAACTCATCTAAATTTTTAGGAGAAAATTTAGCCAATCTCCAATCATTACTACTCTCTTTATCTCTAACAGCTACTAAAATCATTTTGGAGTCAACATAAAGAGATGAATTTTTATTAATCTCAAAATTAGACTCTGATACCACTTTTAAATTTTCAAGCTTATTAAGTATCTGAAGCTTAGCTTTTCCTGAATCCATTTTAATAACAACCAAATCTTTTTCACGTTCATAAATTCCATACCGCTGAATGCCTTGCTGAGTGCTTTCTTTAAGCCTAACACCAGTGTTTAAATCAATAAGCTGAAGAGTTCCTAAATTTGTAATTGGATCAATAACCTCTAAAAATACAGGACTACTGGAATCTATAGACATAGTAGTCAAATCTTTATCTAAAGAAGTATCTTGGTCTTTTTTAGCCTGAGGCTTAGTCTTTTGCAAATTAGCATCTTTATTATCTACCTTCTCTTTTGAATCAATGTCGTTATAAGAAGGCTTATCTAATGGTGACGATTCACCAACATTGCTATTAGATTTGGAAATCTTATCTAATTTCTCAACCTCAGAAACAGGTTTAAATTCTTTTTTACTATCTAATTTTTTATCTTCAGGTAATTTTTGATCTTCTGACATTATAAGATTTTTATCATTATTCAAATCGCCTAAGTTTGCACGTGATTTACCTTTGGTTATTTCTTCTTCCTTTGCTTTACTTTTTTCTTTGCTAGAAGCTTTAGAATTTAATTCTCGATCAAGATCTAATGCTTTATCATCTTTACTTTTCAAAAGCTCTGCATCATTTTTTTTGATTTCAATTTGCTTTTCAATTTCTATTTTTTGATTTTCATCATCAGTTTCTTTAAGCTGCTCCTGCAAATCTTCTATACTCTCTTTTATTTGCAGTTGCTTATCAACTTTAGGAGAACTTACATCACCAGGCTTTGGCAAATTCTTTTCCTTATTAATCTCGTTAATATCCTCTTGAATTTTCTCCCTAACAGTATCTCTTTGAACATCTAAATTATCTTCAGCAGAATCTAATTTTTGCTGAGCCTTATCAAGATTGATTGCCTTTTTATCTAGCTCTTCTTTTTGTTTCTTTTTAGCATCAACCTGACTTTCAATCTCTTTTTTATGCTCTTCATCTGTAGCTTTTTCAAGCTGATCCCTTAAATTTTCAATAGTTTCTGTTATATTGGAATCACTTTCATGAATATTGTCTAATTCAATGTCAATTTTATCTTGATCTGCCTTATGAGTTTCGCCTTGAATATCTGTAATATCTCTTGCAAAGTTAACACCCGCTTCATTTTCACTTAAAAGAGCTGCTACCACCTTATCTGTAACCAAACTGTCAATATCAATGTCAGACTCAATATTTCCAGACAGAATATCTTTTTTAAGAGGAATAAATATTTGTGTCTTTCCGGCCCACTGACTGTAAACCCTAGAAAGACCTGCATTTTCTTTAGTTAAAGACTTCAATGCAGCCTCAATATAAAACCCTTTATAATAATCCAAATCCCCTCTATAAACAGCATTATATATTGTAATAACCTTGGCAATTAATTCTGCGCTAGACCTATCATAATCGAAAGACTTTATTAAATACCCTGCAAGAATTTTTCTTAAGTTGAATATACTGTCAAGCTCTGACTTACTGCCAATAGAAAAAACATCAACGCTTGCTTTTTTATCTTGATCATCAATAAATCTATTAATAAAATATTTACCATAATAACTTGAGTTGCTATTGGAATTGGTCAACGGCCTTGCTAAAAACTCCCCAATACCCACTATTTGTTCATATGTATTTGTAGAATCATAAGGGCCTTTATAATTTACAAACTCAAGATCCATATTAACAAAGTCCTTTAATTTTTCCTTATCAACTTCCCTTGCATTAAGAGGAAATCCATTCAAAAAAATAAGAAAAAAACTAAAGATTAGTAACATTTTTTTCATAAAAGAAATTCTCCTATAAATTTAATTATAATCTACCTTACCAACTAAATTCACCAATTTAAACCTAATTTTAACACAATCGGATTTATATGCAAAACAGCTAATTCAATCTTGCGTGCTTGAAATATCTTGAATGCTTGAAATAATTTCATTAATGTACTTGTTAATATTTTCAGAAAAATTTTGCCGCCTCATAAACATTAATAACTTTATATACTTATGCTTACAAAGTTTAAGAAGTTCAGCTGTTGAATTTAAAATTATATTTCTCAAATTTAAAATCACAGAATAAGCTATTTCTAAATTACCTTGATAATTTAACACTATATTTTGGATGTAATTGTATATAATACAATCTTGCCCATAATAACTTTCAAATTTAGTAATAGTTTGAACTATGGCAATTATATTATTAATATCTCTCTCTCTAATTGCCAAATTAATAAAACTCTTAATTGAAGCTTCATCATTAACATATACAAAATATCTATAAAGCTTGCCTCTTGAAGCAATTCTATCAAACCTCTTTTCTGACAAAAGCCACACATTAAAAGCTTTTTCATATAAATTTAAATATTTTGTGGGAAAATTTCCATGTTCATTTGCAAGAAAATCCAAAATCTCTAAAAATTTATTATAAGCAGCATCACTATAATTGGAATTAAGGATCTCTTCAAGAAGTAAATAATTTTTATCATAATCTACAAAACGTTTTTCTTTTAAATCTATTCTGCCTTGATTATATTTATTACCTCCAAAATGGTTCCAAACGCTAACATCAAGCTCTTTATCGTATTCGTAATAATAAGTACTAAGAATCCAATCACCTCCTCCTAAGACAATAATACCTGAATTAGCACTAAGTCCTGACAAATCCTTAAGCTTAGCATCTGAAAAAGATATATCAAAATCTTCCTTGAAAGACAAAACTCCATTTGATTTGGTTGAAATTAAAAGATTTCTATTATTATAAAGAACAGCTTTCTCAATCTCAAAGTTCATTTTTTTTTTGAATTTAAGCTTAAAGTTTCTATTCAAATCAAAAAATATGCCAACATTTGAAATTGCGACATATTCACCATTAAACTTTTCAAACAAAAAATTAATAGGAAAATCTAACTTAATAGAGCCAACAACTTCCCCAAAATCTCTTCCATAAGCAACAATATGTCCTGACTTATGCCCAACAACTATCTCTTTTTTTGTATTTATCATTAACAAAAAAGGAAAAGCAACTAACCTGGAAAACCATTTCTTATTACCCAAAGAATCAAAAAAAATTATTTCATCATTTTCACTTGCAATACAAAAATCACCATTATCAAAAACTACAGGAGAAGTAGCAGGCCTGCCACCTATGTCAACCTCAAACATTTTTTTACCGCTATTTAAATCAATAGAAACAACCTTTTCATTAACAAGAGGAATTAGGATGTTAACATTTCCTATGGCAGGAGAGCTCAAAGGTGAAAAATCAAGCTTATACTTCCAAACAAGCTTTCCTCTTCTAATCTTTTGAACTTCATTTCTAACTGTAATAACATAATACCCATTATCAAAATCTTTCAAAAGAAAAGGATATGGCATTCTATTTAGTCTATAAGAATATTTCTTCTCAAATGACATTGTATAAGTAGTTAACCACCTATCTTTTGTTAAAACCGTAATAGTATCACGCTTTTCATCAATAATTGGATTGCCTGCAACTCTACCAGTTAATGCTTTTTGAAAATATAAACTAATATCAGAATAAAGCCTTAAAAAAGAAGCTAAAAACACAAATATGAAAAGTAGACTTCTCAAAATAAAAAACCTTTTGAGTTTCTAAAAAACTGCTACTAAAGCCTAAAACCAGCATTATTGCCATAAAGATTATTTCTCAAATCCCTAATCTTAGCATCATCAACATACTCGGAAAAAGTCATATACCTATCAATTATTCCGTTGGGAGTAAACTCAATAATCCTATTAGCAACAGTATCTATAAATTGATGATCGTGTGACGTAAAAAGAACAACTCCTTTAAACTCTTTAAGCCCGGCATTTAAAGATGTAATTGCCTCAAGATCTAAATGATTCGTGGGTTGGTCCAGTATTAAAACATTAGCTCCGCTAAGCATAGCCTTAGCAAGCATGCATCTTACTTTTTCTCCCCCTGAGAGAACATTTACCTTTTTCAAAGCTTCATCTTGGCTAAAAAGCATTCGACCTAAAAATCCTCTAATATAAGTTTCATCTTGTTCTTTTGAATACTGACGCAACCAATCGACTAAATTTAAATCTAAATCAAAGTATTTTCCATTATCTTTATTAAAATATGAAAAATTAACAGTAGAGCCCCATTCATAATGACCTTTATAATTTCTATCTTCATTTGTAATAATATCAAACAAAAAAGTTGCAAACATTGGATTTCCCAAAAAAACAATTTTTTGCTGGGGTTCAATAATAATGCTAAATTTATTTAAAATTAAATTCCCTTCAAATTCTTTTATTAAATTTTTAATTGTAAGAACATTCTTGCCAAGTTCTCTTTCGCTTTTGAAATTAACATAAGGAAACTTCCTTGAAGAAGGCTTTAAATCTTCAACCCTTATTTTTTCAATCAACTTTTTCCTTGATGTTGCTTGTCTAGACTTAGATGCATTACTAGAAAATCTTTGAATAAATGTCTTAAGTTCAGCAATTTTATCTTCAGATCGCTTTTTAGCATCTTTTAGTTGCTTGTTTAAAATCTGACTTGTTTCATACCAAAAATCATAATTTCCAAGATACACTTGAATCTTTCCATAATCAATGTCAACAATATGAGTACAAACTTGATTTAAAAAATGTCTATCGTGAGATACAACAATAACTGTATTTTCAAAATTAATTAAAAACTCTTCTAACCATTTAATAGATTGTAGATCAAGGTTATTGGTAGGCTCATCAAGAAGCAATATATCAGGATCACCAAAAAGTGCTTGAGCTAAAAGAACTCTAACTTTTAAAGCCCCTTCAATATCACCCATTAGATTATTATGAATTGCCTCATCTATTCCAAGACCCTTAAGAAGAACCGCTGCATTAGATTCAGCCTCGTACCCTCCAAGCTCTGAAAATTCTGCTTCAAGCTCTCCAGCCCTAATCCCATCCTCATCAGTAAAATCAAGTTTACTATAAATTTCATCTTTTTCTTTTTGGACAGAATAAAGTCTTTTGTGACCCATAATAACAGTATCGATAACCTTATATCCATCATAAGCAAATTGATCTTGCTCAAGGGCTGCTAATCTTTGATTTTTAGGAATAGATATTTCACCCTTACTAGCTTCAATCATTCCCCCCAATACTTTTAAAAAAGTGCTTTTTCCTGCCCCATTAGCACCAATTATTCCATAGCAATTTCCAGGAGAAAATTTAATATTTACATCTTTGAATAAAACTCTCTCTCCAAATGCAACTTCCAAATTACTTACAGTTATCAAACCATTACCCTGCCTAAATTGATATTCTAATAACAAAATTATCTTGGAAATTAATTTAATTTTCAAGCACCATATAATATATTGACTCAACTCTCAATTTTTTCGTATATTTAATATTATTACATAAGGAGATGTTTGAAATGAAAAATATTAAGCCGTTAGCTGATAGAGTTTTAATAAAAATCAAAGAAGCTGAGAGCAAAACAATCTCAGGACTTTACATACCAGAAAATGCAAAAGAAAAAACAAATATTGGAACAGTTATAGCTGTTGGTTCCAATAAAGAAGAGATCACTGTAAAAGTTGGTGACACTGTGCTTTACGAAAAATATGCAGGAGCTGCTGTAAAAATTGAGAATAAAGAACATTTAATACTAAAAGCAAAAGAAATAGTTGCAATAATAGAAGAGTAAAAAGCTAAGTTTAGCTACTTAGCTTTAATTTTTATAAAATATTTTATAAAAATTACAAATTTATACATAAAAACTTATTATTCTGATCAATCAAGTTAAAAATTTCAAGCTTACAGAATTCTGTAAGCTTGAAAAAATAAAATTAAATGGAAAAGCCAATTTTTAAAGAAAAAACCATATATTCAAGCAAATTCGATGACATCTATTACAATCCAAAGCATGGCATTGAAGAGAGTTTTTATACATTTATTAAAGGCTGCAATCTAGATTCAGAATTAAAAACAAAAGAAAATCTTTTAATAGCAGAGTTGGGATTTGGAACAGGATTAAACTTTATATGTCTTTTAAAATTCATAAAAGAAAACAACATAACCTCAAAAATTAATTATTATTCTATAGAAAAATTTCCACTCGAAAAAAAAACAATAATGCAAATTTCAAAGTTCTTTGTTCAAGAAACTGCTTATTTTAAATTAATGTTAAAACATTATCCTAAAATTCCAAAAAAAAATTTAAAACTAAAAATAACAGAAAATGTTAATTTAAAAATCTTAATTGGAGACGCTAAAATAAAAATCAAAGAAATTCCAAAAAATGTAGAATACTGGTTTTTAGATGGATTTAATCCCAAAAAGAATCCTGAAATGTGGAACAATGAAATATTTAATTTAATTTCTGAAAAAAGCAGCCCAGAATGCAAGCTTTCAACATTTTCCTCTGCAAGAATTGTAAAAGATGGCCTAAAACTCGCTAATTTCAAATACATTAACATAGAAAAAGGATTTGGAAATAAAAGACATATGATAAAAGCTCAAAAAAATTAAAAATTTACTTTTAACATAAGCCGTTAAAAAAATTCCATCAAGTATGATATACTACTAAATGGCACAAGGAGAATTTTAATGACAAGAAAAATGTTTGTTATGGTATTAATCTTTTTGATATCAAATAATTATGTTTTTGCGAAAGACACAATCAAAGATTTGTTCTTTATAAAAGATATACTAATAAAAAAAGAAAAATATTCCGAAGTTCTAAATAATGCAAGCCTCGAAGGCATTATTGAAATTGAACATAACGGACCATACATTAAAGATCACGATTCAGAAGTTAAGCTTATCTTAAAAGAAAACGGATATAGAAGAAATTTTAGCTTTTTCAATCTTTTAAATACTAGCAATATAATCAAAAGTCTAAGCTTATTTGATAGCAGACCAAAAAACATTAAAGAAAATGAAATCATGCTATTAGAGACAAAAATGATTAAAGAAAATCCCTATAAACGATACAAAGATGACGATGATTTTGAATTAAAGTTGAGTGTAACTCGAAAAAATAATCAAATTTATTTAATTCTTGATTTCGATTTTATCTTTGATCAAAGAAAAACATTTCCATCAATTTACATTAAAGAAGAAGATGTCTCAACAATAACAAACAGCTTTATAAAGCTACAAGATTCAAACTTCTTATCCTCTCAAATATTAAATAATAATTAAAGATTCAAAATGCTATTTCTAATAGCATTTTTTTTAAAAGTTAACCACACCAATTTCATTACATAATAAATTTTTAAATCTTTTTACAGATTTTTTAAATTAATAATATAGCTATTTATTTTATTAATTAAAGAAGAAAATTCTATAAATTTTAATTTTTCAGATTCAATAATTTCCTTAGGAGCATTCATTAAAAAATTTTTATTTTCAAGTTTCTTTGAAACAGAAATATTGAGCATTTTATACTTTTCAAGCTGTTTTTCAAGCCTTATCAATTCTTTGGTTTTATCTATCAATAACTTAACATCCGCATAAATTTCAAAACCAACTGCAGCTACACCAAGCATGCCATCATAATTTTCATTGTAAAATATGTTTTTAAAATTAATCATTCTTTTTACAATGCTTTCATTAGCCTTTAAATATGCCTCATATTTAAAGTCAGCATCAAACTTCAAAGCAACATCAATTTCAACGCTAGCAGGTATATTAAATTCGCTCTTAAGTGTTCTAATAGCTATAATGAAAGTTTTCAATACTTTAAAACTTTCAAATTCTTCTTGAAAATTATTAGCAATATCAAAACTTGGATATTCATTTAAAGCTAAAATATCTTCTTTTTCTGAAAATTCAGAATAAATTTTTTCTGTAACAAAAGGAATAAACGGATGTAAAATTAACAATGCTTTTTTAAGAAAAAATAGCAACTTAGAAATAGCCATATTTTGAATATCAATATTTTCATTATTTAAATCAATTTTGCTAATTTCAATATACCAATCACAAAAATCATTCCAAAAAAACTCATAAACAAATTTTGAAGCTTCATTATATTTATAATTTGCAAAAGAAGATTCTACGCCAAGAATAGTCGAATTTAAGCCTGTAAGCAACCATTTGTCAATGTTGTTAAATTTCAAATCATTTAATATTTCTCTATTTTTTAAATTTAAAAGAATAAATTTAGAAGCATTAAAAACTTTGTTTGCAAACTTAGCTCCAAACATAAAATCTTTAGTCTCAATATTTAAATCCTGACCCTGAACTGATAAAAAGGATAAAGTAAACCGCAAAGAATCACTTCCATACTCATAAATAATATCAAGAGGATCTATTCCATTGCCTAAAGACTTTGACATTTTTTTGCCTTGTTTATCACGCAAAAGAGGCGTGATATAAACATCTTTGAAAGGAACTTGCCCTGTAAATTCTAATCCTGCCATCACCATTCTTGCAACCCAAAAAAATATTATATCGTAAGCTGTTATTAAGGTATTTGTTGGATAATAATTTTTAAAATCAACAGTAACATTGGGCCATCCAAGCGAAGAAAAAGGCCATAACCAAGAAGAAAACCAAGTATCAAGAACATCCGGATCTTGAACAAACCTCTTCCCCACATTCTTTTCATCTAAAGAAGGATCAGCATCACTAACAATAAGCTCAGATGTATCAACATCATACCAAACCGGTATTCTATGCCCCCATACAAGCTGTCTTGATATACACCAATCTTTAATATTTGACAGCCAATATTTATATGTATTTCCCCACTTTTTAGGATAAAACCTTAATTCTCCATTCTCTAAAGCCTTTAAAGCTTTGTCTGCCAAAGGCTTCATTCTCACAAACCACTGAGTAGACAAATAAGGTTCAACAACCTCACCTGAGCGATAACAATGTCCAACCTGTTGCTTATGCTTCTTAACATCTTGCAAAAAGCCTTTTTCCATTAATTCTGCTTCAATTTTAAATCTTGCATCCTTCACGCTTAATCCTTGGTATTGCAAAGGAACATTTTGATTAAGTTTTCCATCTTGAGTTAAAATATTGACCTTGGGAATATTGTGCCTTTTTGAAATTTCAAAATCATTAGGATCATGCGCAGGAGTAACTTTTAAAGCCCCAGTGCCAAAAGCGCTGTCAACATAAAAATCTGCAATAATTTTTATCTTTTTAGTTGTCAAAGGAATTGTAACCTCTTTGCCAACTAAAGACTTATACCTCTCATCATTGGGATTAACAGCAATAGCAGTATCCCCAAACATTGTCTCAGGCCTAGTTGTTGCAATCTCAATAAAAGAAGAATTATCAATAAAATACTTAACAAAATAAAGCTTGCCATCAACTTCTTTGTATTCAATCTCTTCATCGCTAACAACACTCCCAGATCCAGGATCAAGATTAGCAAGATACTCGCCCCTATAAATCAAGCCTTTAGAATATAAGTCTTTAAAAACTTTGTTAACAGCCCTACAAAGACTCTCATCAAGAGTAAATCTTTCTCTTGAGTGATCATAAGACGCCCCAAGTTTGTTTATCTGATTAACAATTATACCCCTATGCCTATCTTTTAATTTAAAAATTTCTTGAACAAGCTCTTCTCTTTTAAAATCATCCTTGCTTTTACCAATCTTTTTAAGATGTCTTTCAAAAACAGCCTGCGTTGCTATTCCTGCATGATCTGTGCCAAAAAGCCACAAAGTATTGTGCCCTTTCATTCTTTTATACCTAACAAGAACATCTTGCAAAACAAAATTAAGAGCATGCCCCATATGCAACACGCCAGTGACATTAGGAGGAGGCGCAACCATACTAAATTTTTCAAATAAAGAATTATCTGGCAAAAAAACATTATTTTTAAGCCACTTAGTGTAAATTTCATCTTCAAATGCCTTAGGATCATATTTTTCAAGAGGTCTACAATTCATCGTTTTAAAAATCTCCTACCATTTCAATAACTTTTAAATTTTCAAAAACCTCTTCATAAGTTTTTGAATTTATAAGATTTGAGAAATATCTACTCTGTCTTTCTTTCTCAGTAAAATATATCTTAAAATATTTTTTAAGTTTATTAAAATCTTTTTCAAGTCCCCAAGTAGCATGGAAATCCTTTATATGGAATTTTAATATATTTAACCTAAAATTTAAATTACTGTCTAAAAAGTGTTTTGAAGAAGTCTTAAATAAATTCAAATTATCAAAAATTCCACGACCAAACATAATCCCATCAATTGAATATTTATCAACATAATATCTAGCTTCCTTGAGGCTCAAAACATCCCCATTGCCAATAATAAGAGTAGAAGGACTAAGATTATTTCGTAATTTAACGAGTTCATAAAAAATATCAAAATTAACAGGACCTTTGCTCTGATTAACAGCAAGTCTTGGATAAACCGTTAACATATCAATTTCAAGGCCTAACAAAAACCCCAGCCAATCATCAACTTCTGGATATGAAAATCCGTGCCTGGTCTTAACACTAAGAGGCAAATTAAATCTCGCGCAAGCTTCTTTGCTTGCAAGAATTATTTCTTTAGCCAAAGATTTATTATTAATTAAAGCTGAACAAACTCCTTTTTTAATTATTTTACTCTTGGGACAACCCATATTAATATCAATTCCCCAAAACCCCATGCCTCCTAATATTTCTATTGCTCTATAAAATTGTTCAGGAACATTGCCCCAAATCTGAGCAATTAAAGGCCTATTAAGTTCGTTGGGTTTTAAAAAAATATGTTGAATAGATTGTTTTGATCCATTTAAAATTCCTTTTGTAGAAATAAATTCAGTAAAATAAATATCGGGTTCTCCTTCTTTAGATCCTATTAAATGAATTAAATTTCTAAAAACAGTATCGGTAACGTCTTCCATTGGAGCCAAAATCATAATTGGAAGAGGAATATCAAATAAAAACTTCATAAAATGACTATATAATAATAAAATGAAAATTTAAGAAAAATAAAACAGCCGCTTAATAAATTTAGATCTCTAAAAAGAACATTGCCATTTTTAAAATAAAAAAACAACACTAAAGGATTGTCAATAAAGGATATAATCATAAAATTTTAAAAGTCAATAAATAATTTTAATAAAAAAATAACTTAAAAAATCAATCCATAATAAGGCTCTCGCCTGGAACCTTGGTTTTTCTTATTAAAGTATCTTTATATCCAGTAGATTTAATAAGCTCTATATTTCTTTGAACATCATCAGCATTAGTAGGGATAAAAACGGTATAAAACGGCCCGTGAGAATTTACTACAACAAAAAGACCCGCTTTCTTTAATATTCGATAGGCCCTATCGGCATAATCTTTTTTTCTATAAGATCCAACTTGTATGTAAAAATCTGTTTCTTTATCAGCAGAAGCTGCGTAATCTGCCAATAAATTCGAAGATTTGTTTTCAACAGAAATATTTTCGTCTGATTGCTTAGTTTTTTTCTCTTCTTTAATCTCAGGAGCACTAAATGTTTTTTTAAAGTCGCTAGATCTAGATTTTGATACAGAAGGTCTTTTTTCATTCGCACTAATTACTTCAATTTTTACAGGAGCAACCCCTATTCCTAAAAAATCAAGCTTCTCGGCAGCATGTTTTGATAAATCAATTATTCTATCCTTCCTAAAAGGCCCTCTATCATTAATTCTTACAACAACTGACCTATTATTTAAAAGATTTGTAACCCTTACGGTAGTATTAAAAGGCAATTCCTTGTGAGCAGCAGTAAGCGCCATCATATCAAATTTTTCGCCATTAGCAGTAATTTTACCATGGAAAGCTTCGCCATACCATGAAGCAAGGCCTACTGTGGCAGAATTTAAATGAGAAGCAATAAAAAAAAATACAAATAGAAAAACAAAGTTTTTATTATCTCTTAAGATGGCATCAATTAAATTTCTCATAATGTTTATTATAATATAAAAACATATTTCAACAAACAATTAAGCTTGCAAATTGCTTATTTACATTTTTTTTGATTTAATTATAAAAAGAAAAAAGTCTAAAAAATGATATCAACAGAAATAATTAGCAGCAGCCAAATACAAAAAGCAGCAAAACTTATCAAAATGGGAGAGCTTGTTGTATTCCCAACAGAAACGGTTTACGGAATTGGTGCAAATGCTTACAATGAAGATGCTGTAAAAATGATTTTTTTAGTAAAAAAAAGGCCCATTAACAATCCTTTAATAGTACACGTTGATACAGTAAAAAAAATAAAAGAACTATCAGAATATATTCCCAAAAGTGCCCTCATGCTAATCAAAAAGTTTAGTCCGGGCCCTTTAACTTATGTTCTTAAAAAATCAATAAAAATATCTAGATTTGTAAGTGGAAACCTAGACACAGTGGCAATAAGAATTCCTGCGAATAAAACGGCTTTAAGCTTAATAAAAGCATCCAAAGTCCCCATAGTAGCACCGTCTGCAAATATATCAAAAAGACCAAGCTCAACAAATTTCGAAATGGCCTTAAAAGAATTAAATGGACTTGTAGGGGGAATAATAAAAACAGAGGGGAGCAAAGACTTTAATATTGGAATCGAATCAACTGTGATTGGATTTGACCTAAAAGATAACGTGCTGATATTAAGACCGGGTGCAATAACAAAAAAAATGATAGAAAATGAACTTCAAGGAAAATATACAGTAAATTATGCAGAAACAAAAATAGAACTAGAAAAATCACCCGGAAACATAATAGAACATTACAAGCCAAAAATTCCTGTCTATTTATTTAAAAGTCAAGATAACATAAGAAGATATTTAAACAAAGATACAAAAATACTTATAACAAAAGCTACTCTAAAATCCTATTTATTTAATTTTTTTTGGGATAAAAAAAATATTACAGTATTTAATACTCTTGAAGAATATGCACAAAATCTTTATAAAGAGCTGGTAAATGCTGAAAACAGCTACAAACAAATACTTAGTGAATTCTTAAAAGACGAAGAACTTGGATACTCAATAAACAATAGAATCAAAAAAGCCAGTTCAAATAGATTCATTAACAAAAAATGATGCTAAATTATTATTTTAAAAATTCAAAAAGCATAAATATTCATTAATAAAACAATGCTAAAACTAAAAGTCTAAAACCACAACACCCCCCACCCTCAACAAGAACCAGCAAATACCAACCAAGAAGACTTAAGCTTAAGTATTACAAGCAAATTTTCGCATAATCAAATAAGAAAAATTTCAATCTTTTGATTAATTGAAATAATCGTGGATTAACATAGTATACTCAAGTGGTATTTTGTCTTCATCAAAAGCAATACCAAGCGCAAAAACCTTCCCACTAGGCGTCTGAATAATGCTTAAACTTTTTGATTTACCTTCAATAAAAATTTCTTCATCCATAAATTCAAAACTAAAAATCAAATCAATTGTATCTTCCTCAACATCCCCATAATCAAAAGAAGAAATTACTAAAGCACCCCCATAAGATAAATCTTTTATTAAGCATTTATGTTTTGTTCCATTAAACTTGATAAAAGCTCTATCAGAATCAATTTTTAGCTTTCTAATAGAATCTTTATCAATAATAATCCTCTCATGAATTCTTTGATTTTGACCAAGTTTTAAATCAAGAAGCTTTCCAACTTTAATAGCAATCTCTTCTGGTGCAGGAGATAAAAATTCTAATGTTAATAAATTGTATTCTTTATTCAAAGAAGAATAAGCAGAAGCACTCAATAGCTTTACAGACAAAAAGGGAAAAAAAGCCGCACTACTCTTAGAATCTGAATTTTTTTTAAGTTGAATAGAGCCTAAATTTTTATTTTTAGCCAAAGCGGGCAATACCGTATCTTCTTGAAAGATAAGCTTAAGAGAATCCATAGAAATAGAATAAATTACTCCAAAAACAGTATAAGAGCCTATTCTCATTTCAATAGTATTGCGAAGATTTAAAAAACTATTTATCTCTGTACTCATTTTAATCTCTTTGCCCCTATACTTAGCTCCATAATCTCTTATTTTTCTAGATAAAAGCATAAACCTCTCCTTTCTCCTTTTTTGAATATAAAAATACTAAACAAAGCTTAAAACTGTTTTAAACAGTTTTACACTAATAAAAAAGTTTAAAACAATTAAGCTATACACACGTTTAATCAACAATAAATAAATCTACTCTTAAAATCAAAAACATACCATCACCCACTCCTCATAGCATCTTTTAATTAATAAAACTTAAAAAACGCTGCTTACATAGTGTAAAATTATAACAATAATTTTACACTATAACAATCAACCTATAACATTATTAATTCTTATACACTTATAGTATACTTTAGTAAAAAGTATGAAATTAAATAGCCCCAATTTGAAAAAAATAAATACGCACAAGCTGCTTATTTATTTAACATATTTCACAGTTAGCTTTTCTATTATCACCCTCTCATTAGCAGTATCTAAGACCATAAACATACAAAAAGATAAAAATTTTGGATATGTAAACCCAGCAGTTCCTTCAAGGCTTTTAGATATTAATGGGAAACAAATAACTCAATTTATATCCGATGAAAATAGAGAATTAATGCCTTTGAGAAAAATGCCTGACAATCTAATTAATACACTTTTAATACGAGAAGATATTGGTTTTTTTTCTCATCGAGGTTTTTCTTTGATGGGAATATTTAGAGCAGCATTTAATATTGTTCTTGGCAGATATTTTTCAGGCGGCAGCACATTAACCCAACAACTTGCAAAGCTTCTCTATACAAATCAAGCAAGAAGATCTATTTTGAGAAAATTACATGAAATATGGTGGGCAATTCAACTTGAAAAAAAACTCTCAAAATACGAAATACTAGAGAAGTACCTTAATAAAGTTTATTTTGGAAACGGAAACTATGGAATAGTTGCAGCATCAAAATTCTTTTTTGGCAAAAGTGTAAATAAAATCAATACAGCAGAATCTGTGATGATGATAATTCAACTTCCAAATGCAAAACTTTATTCACCTCTTTACAATCCAGAATTTTCAAAAAAAATACAACGTGCGGTTTTAAACCAAGTTGTATCAAATGGAATAGTCAAAGCTGAAATTGCTGAAAAAGAATTTAATGAATACTGGCAAAATTATGATTGGACTAGAATGGCTGACACATCTGCAATTTCAAACAAAAAAGACCAGGCTCCTTATTTCTCTGAATATATAAGGCAAAAAATACTAAAATATTTACCAGATGGTGCAAACATATATAAAGATGGGTACTCAATATATTCAACCCTTGATCTTGAGGCACAAAAATATGCAGACAAAGTTACAAACGATATGATTAATAAAGCAAGAACAATGCACAATTTAAATAGATCATCCGAAACAATAATTATTAATTCAGAAATTGTCCCTGTAGTAGATGCAATATCAGATTTATTAGGAATTAAAAATTTAAGAATAAATGGAAGGCAATATAAAAAACTGAGAAAAAGAAAATTTTACGAAGACAATATTGATCTAATTGCAAGCTTTGGAGCTATACTTGGAATTGATAAAATAGATAAGGCAACAAAAGAATATATTATCAAAAATAAATTAACACCAAAACTAATTGCACAGCCTGAAGGAGCAATGATAGCAATAGATACAACAAGCGGAGCAATAAGAGCCATGGTTGGGGGAAGTGGGCATACTAAAGACAATGAATTTAATCGAGCCACACAAGCAAAAGTCCAGCCTGGAAGTGCATTCAAAGCATTATATTTTGCAGCAGCAATTGATCTAAAAAAAATAACAGCTGCCACAATGTTTTCAGATTCTCCGGTAGCATTCCTAAATAAAAATGGAGAGGTTTATGCTCCAGGAAATTATGGTGGCAAATGGAGAGGTAACGTTTTAACACGTCAAGCATTAGCCTTGTCCTTAAATATTCCAGCATTAAGAATATTAGACAAAATAGGTTTTGACGCTGCAATTAGCTACTCTTCAAAACTACTAGGAATAACAAATCCAAAAGAAATAGAAAAAACGTTTCCAAAAGTTTATCCGCTAGCACTAGGTGTAATATCGGTTTCTCCAATCCAAATGGCAAGAGCCTTTGCAATTTTAGGAAATAGTGGTAACGAAATCGAACCTTATGGAATAAGATACATTGAAGATAGAGCTGGAAGAATAATAATAAATGAAGAAGCACGTATATTGGCTAAAATAAAAAGTAAAGATCAGGCTCAAATAGTGTCTCCTCAAACTGCTTATATCATCACAGATATGATGAAATCAACAATTCAATACGGAACCTTGGCAAATCAAAGATATACAAATCTCAAAAATTTTAAATCAGACATTGCTGGAAAATCGGGAACAACACAAAATTGGGCAGACGGATGGGCAATAGGATACTCTCCTTATATAACAACAGCATTTTGGGTTGGATTTGACAAAAAAGGATATTCACTAGGAATATCTGGAACAGGAACAGGATTGGCAGGACCTAGTTGGGGAGAATTCATGGCAGAATATCACAAAAACTTGCCTAAAAAGGTTTTTGTAAAGCCTGCAGGAATAATTAGTATCCCTGTGCAAGCAGAAACAGGGCTACTACCAGAAGAAATTGCTGATGAGAAAATAATAAATGAACTATTTATTTCTGGTACCCAACCAGTTGAAAAATCAAAATATTATGAAAATAAACAAGAATTTAAAAATACAATAGAATTTAACATATACGGAATTGATGAGATTAATAATAACGATGAAATAAATTTTGACACTCCTGAATTTGAATATCTTGATAATAATCTTGAAAGCCTTAACAATGACAACAATAATGATAACAATAATCTTGAGAGCACCAATAATAATGAAGAAAATAAAAATGAAGATGAAATAGAAATGAACATGAAAGAACCCTTAAATGAAATAGAAAATAAAAACTCACAACAAGATTTAATAAATAATAACAATAATAACCAGGAAATGCTTATTGAAAATACCAAAAAAATTAAAGACGAGGTCATTGTTAATGAAACAAACATAGAAGCACAAAGCACAAAAGAATTAAATTCAAACAATAATGAAAATGAGAAAATTAACAATAAAGACGTCAATGGAGAAGATATCCAATTGGATTAAAACAATAAAATGTTAATAGATATTGATCAAATAAAAATAAAAAAAAGAATTAGAAAAAATATAGGAGACATTGAAACTCTTAAAAACAGCATTATAAAACATGGATTAATTTATCCAATAATAATAGATAAAAATAAAAATTTGATAGCGGGGCTTAGAAGATATCAAGCTTTAAAAGAAATCGGTTATAAAGAAGTTGAAGTAAAAGTAATCTCAATTGAAAACAAAAAAACTTTACTTGAAATTGAACTTGACGAGAATAATGTTAGAAAATCATTTACAAGAAGCGAGGCAAACACGGGAGAAGCTTATTTAAAAATTTATTCTGAAAGCAATATAATAATAAGATTCTTTAAATTTATTATCTTAAAAATTAAAAACATGTGTAAAAGAAAAAATAGAAAAATTTAAACCATAACAAAGGGGTGTGTTTATGTTAAATTACAAAAATCTTAATGAACTTGAAAATTTTAAAATCCTTGAAGGAATTGCTCCAGAAATGCTCAAAACGGCATTAACTGGGAAAAGAATAAAAGAATACGACATTACAATAGAAGGAGATAGTGTACATTATAACTATGCTTCAAAGCAAATTAATGAAAACCACCTTAAAATTTTTCAAAATTTAAGCGATGAAGCAAATTTAATAGAAAAATATAAAGAAGTACTTGATGGGGAAAAGATCAATATTAGTGAAAATAGAAAAGTCCTGCATCACCTTACAAGAGGGCAAATTGGTAAGGACGTAATAGAAGACAATAAAGAAAATATGAGGGAGTTCTTCCAATCAGAACTTGAAAAAATATATAATTTTGCAAAGCAAATTCATTCTGGGAATATTAAAAGTGCAAATGGTAAAAAGTTTGAAAATGTAGTTCAAATAGGAATTGGTGGATCCAGCTTAGGCCCAAAGGCCCTTTATAGCTCAATAAAAAATTATGCAAAAAAACATAATCTAGCTTTAATGAATGGTTATTTTATTTCAAACATTGATCCAGACGAATCAGAAGAAGTATTAAGCAGCATTAATATTGATGAAACGCTTTTTATTATTGTCTCAAAAAGTGGAAATACATTAGAAACCAAAGCTAATATGCAATTCTTAATAAACAAATTAAAATTAAATGGCATAAAAGAATATAAAAAACAAATGGTGATTATAACATTAAAAGATAGCATGTTAGCACTAGAGGAAAAAGGATATCTTGAATATTTCTTCATGCATGACTCAATAGGTGGAAGATTTTCTCCAACATCAGCAGTTGGACTTACACTGCTTACTCTTTGCTTCACAGAAAAAATTGTAAAAGAAATTATAAAAGGAGCCAACAGGGCTGACAAAAAATCATTAAACAAAAACGTAAAAGACAATGCATCTCTCTTGGCAGCGCTAATTAGCATATATGAAAGAAATGTTCTCAACTACAGTAGCAACTGCATCATTGCCTATTCTAAAGCAATGGAAAATTTTTATCTTCACTTACAACAACTTGAAATGGAAAGTAATGGAAAAAGTGTAAACAGATTTAACGAAACAATAAATTACAAAACTGTAAGAATAATTTGGGGAGGCATTGGAACAGATGTTCAACATTCGTTCTTTCAAATGCTTCACCAAGGAACAGATATAGTTCCAATGGATTTCATAGGTTTTAATGAAACACAACTTAAAGAAGATGTAATATCTGATAACAGCTCAAGCAATGACAAATTAAAAGCAAATTTAATAGCCCAAATAATAGCATTTTCAAAAGGCAAAGAAAATGATAACAAAAATAAAAATTTTAAAGGCGAGAGGCCTTCTGCACTAATATATTCAAAAGAATTAACGCCTTATACAATAGGAGCAATACTCTCCCATTACGAGAATAAAGTAATGTTTGAGGGATTTTTATTAAATATAAACTCATTCGACCAAGAAGGAGTTCAGCTGGGAAAAATTATTGCAAATCAAATTTTAAAAAAAGACACTTTTAAAGATGAAGTAATAGAATCTTATTCTAAAAAAATTTTAAAACAAGATTAATTAATTAATTTTTGAATATATCACCTTAAGTTTAAAAAAGAATGCACTAAGCTTATACAAGAGGTAATAATGAATAAGGTAAGTATATTATATACATTAATTAATATTATAATAATGCTTATTCTAATAAGCATAGTTTATCTTTGTAAAAGAAAAAATATTTCTTTTACAAAAAGAGTGTTTATATCGTTAGCAATTGGAATAGCATTTGGAATGACTATTCAATATTTTTATGGAACAAATTCAGAAATAACAAACGAAACTATAAATTGGATAAGTATTTTAGGCGATGGATACGTAAGGCTCCTTAAAATGATTATAACCCCCTTAATAATAACATCAATAATCTCTGCAATAATAAAATTAACCAACAGTAAAGATGTTGGAAAAATGAGCCTACTTGTAATATTAACGCTAGTATTTACAGCAGGCATTGCTGCCATAATTGGCATTTTCACTGCTTTAGCATTAGGATTAACAGCCGAAGGACTACAAGCAGGAACTAGCGAAATTTTACAAAGTGAAAAATTGCAAAAAGGACTTGAAATATTAAAACAAACACCAATCACAAAAAAAATCACAGATCTTATTCCACAAAATATATTTGAAGATTTTGCAGGACTTAGAAAAAACTCAACAATTGGAGTTGTGATATTTTCAGCTATCATAGGAATAGCCGCTCTTAAAACATCTATAAAAAAGCCAGAATCAATAGAATTTTTTAAAAAAATAATATTAACGCTTCAAGATATAATATTAGGTGTAGTAACTTTAATTTTAAAACTAACACCTTATGCTATATTAGCTTTAATGACAAAAATTACAGCAACAAGCGAAATCAAAAGCATAATAAAGCTTGGAGAATTTGTAATTGCTTCCTACATTGCCATAGGTCTTACATTTCTTATGCATATGGCATTAATTGCAATAAATAAATTAAACCCAATTACTTTTATAAAAAAAATATTCCCAGCACTATCATTTGCATTCATATCTAGGTCTAGTGCTGCAACCATACCTATTAATATAGAAATTCAAACTAAAAACCTAGGGGTAAGCGAAGGAATAGCAAATTTATCAAGCTCCTTTGGAACATCAATTGGGCAAAATGGTTGTGCAGCACTACACCCTGCTATGCTTGCAATAATGATAGCACCAACTCAAGGAATAAACCCTACAGATATTTCATTTATACTCACACTTCTTGGATTAATAATAATAACTTCATTTGGAGCTGCTGGAGCTGGCGGAGGTGCAACAACAGCCTCACTAATGGTACTCTCAGCAATGAACTTTCCAGTGGGATTGGTCGGGCTTGTAATATCTGTTGAGCCTTTAATTGACATGGGAAGAACAGCTGTTAATGTAGGCGGCTCAATGCTTGCAGGCGTTATATCTGCTAAACAGCTCAAACAATTCAACCACAATATATACAACCAAAAAGAGCTCATAAGCAAATAAATAGGAAAACAATGATGAAAATAATAATTATTGGGGGCACATCAGCAGGAACTAGTGCCGCAGCTAAAGCAAACCGCTTAAACAAAAAGCTAGACATTACTATCTATGAAAAAACAAATATTGTATCTTTTGGAACCTGTGGCTTGCCTTACTTTGTGGGAGGATTCTTTGACGATCCAAATACAATGATATCAAGAACAAAAGAAGAATTTGAAAAAACTGGAATCTCTGTTAAAACTAACCACGAAGTTATCAAAGTAGATACAAAAAGCAATACAATTGTAATAAAAAATCAAAAAACAGGAACCATTTTTAATAATATTTACGATCAACTTATGATAGCAACTGGCGCAAACCCTATTATCCCGCCAATCAATAATATCAATCTAAAAAATTTTTATACGCTTAGAAATTTAGAAGACGGTCAAAAAATAAAAAATTTAATGGATAAAGAAGAGATTAAAAATATAGTGATAATTGGTGCTGGATACATTGGAATTGAAATGGTAGAGGCAGCAAAAAATAAAAGAAAAAATGTAAGATTAATTCAACTAGACAAGCACATCCTCACAGATTCCTTTGACGAAGAAATAATTACAATAATGGAAGAAGAACTAATAAAAAAGGGGATTGATCTTCACACAAATGAGTTTGTAAAAAGTTTAATAGGAGAAAAAAAGGTCAAAGGAGTAGTAACAAACAAAAACACTTATCAAGCTGACGCTGTCATACTTGCTACTGGAATAAAACCTGCTACTGAATTTTTAGAAAACCAGCTTAAAACTACTGAAAATGGAGCAATAATTGTAAATGAGTATGGCGAAACCAGCATAAAAAATATTTTTTCTGCAGGAGATTGCGCAACTATTTATAATATAGTAAGTAAAAAAAATGAATACATACCCCTGGCAACAACAGCCAATAAACTTGGAAGAATAGTTGGTGAAAATTTAGCTGGCAATCGTATAGCATTTAAAGGCACATTGGGCTCAGCTTCAATTAAAATACTATCTTTAGAAGCTGCTAGAACAGGGCTTACAGAAAAAGATGCAAAAAAGCTTCAAATAAAATATAAAACGATTTTTGTAAAGGATAAAAATCATACAAATTATTATCCAGGGCAAGAAGATCTTTATATTAAATTAATTTATGAGGAAAATACCAAAATAATCCTTGGAGCACAAGCAATAGGAAAAAATGGAGCCGTAATAAGAATTCATGCTTTAGCAATTGCAATCTATTCAAAACTTACAACAAAAGATTTAGGGATGATGGATTTCTCATATTCTCCACCCTTCTCAAGAACTTGGGATATATTAAATATTGCTGGAAATGCTGCCAAATAGGAAGAATTAAATTAATTTAATTCTTCATGCTAATTGGTTGCCCTGTACTTGAAAGAACATCTCTCCAAAAGGAACCATTTGGATTAACCTTATTTCTGTCAATTACTGCCATCTTAATCGGTATGTGCACAAATTTTGTACTCCACAAACTAATCAACATTTTTGTCTTACCAGCCATTGCAGCATGCACAGCATTCGACCCAAGCCTAGCACAATAAAGCGAATCACTAGCATTAGCAGGGGAACTTCTAATAATATAGCTAGGATCAATGTATTTAAGAGTAAATTGTATATTTTTTGCCTTAAAATATTCTGTAATTTTATCTTTAATATAAAGCCCAATATCCTCATAAAGCAAATTCCCAGAATCGTCTTTCTTTTTAGGAAAATGATCAAAATATTTTTGACCTGCTCCTTCTGCTATCAATATTACTGCATGAGGAATCTCTTCTAAGCTTTCTTTCTCCAAAAGTCGTCTTTCAAGATGAACAAGAAATCCATTAGGACCTTCTATGTCAAAATCAAGCTCTGGAATTAAACAAAAATTAACATCATTAGAAGAAAGCGCAGTATGAGCAGCAATAAAACCAGAATCCCGCCCCATAACTTTAACAAGTCCAATGCCATTATAAGCACTATTAGCTTCAAAATGAGCACCAGCAACAGCTGCAACAGCCTGTTCTACAGCGGTCTCAAATCCAAAAGATTTTTGAACAAACATAAAATCATTGTCTACGGTTTTAGGAATGCCCACAACTGCTATTTTTAAATTTCTTTTTTCTATTTCCTCAGCAATAAGAAGAGACCCCTTTTGAGTACCATCCCCGCCAATATTAAAAATCATATTAATGTTCATTCTCTCTAAAGTATCAACTATTTCTACAGGTTTAATACTGCCCCTTGAAGAACCAAGAATAGTGCCTCCAAATTTATTAATATCATCAACAACATCTGGATTAAGATTAATAAAAGGTGAATTTGACTCGGGAAGAAGCCCTTGATATCCAAATTTTACTCCATAAATATTGCGAACCCCATAAATTTTCCACAAAGTTCGCACAATAGAACGAATAACATCGTTAAAGCCAGGACAAAGTCCACCACAAGTAGTAATAGCAGCTTTAACATGTCTGGGCACAAAATAAATTTTTTCTCTAGGTCCGGCTTTTTCTAAAAGAACATCTTCATACCTATCTCCCTTGTCCTCATCTCTATATACACTAAACTTAATCTTATTTTTTTCATTAACAAAATGTGAAGAACCCTCACTAGCATAAAAATCAATCAAAGGATTGTTTTGCTTGCATTCTCCCAAGTTATCTATTTTAAAATCTAAATTTTCATTTTTAATTCTATACACCAAATACTCCTTTATAGAATTATAGCCTAATTATTTTCTAATAAATCGACTTTGATCTTTAATCATATCGTATATGTCATCGTAAATATAAGGAGACCCTTCAATAGGAGATTTAATTAGATTACCAGCTATAAATTCAAAATATTTATTCAACTTTGAACTTTTCTCAAAATCAATAAATGGAACTCTATTATTAATAGCCTCTCTGAAACTTTTTGCAAAAGGCACAAAACCTATAAACTCTATTGGTATATTAATATTATTCTTAACAACATTAATCAAATTTTCACACATAGCAATCTCTTCACTAGTTTCTATTCTGTTTAACACAACTCTAGGATAAAAATTATTCATCATTCTCTTAACTTTTAAAGAAGAACTCAAAGAAATAAGTTCAATCCCAACAACCAAATCTTTAAATCCAAGGTTTGTTCCCTCAATCTTATCTTTAAAAAAATTACCAATATAATCCCGTTCAGGGCTTTTTTGCGGAAATCCTAAATATAAAAGACGATAAAGAGCATTCTTTAAAAAAGAATAAGCATTAAGTATGGAAGGAGTTTCTGGTATTGTAACAATTACCCCACTATAAGATGCCAAATAGAAATCTATTGTATTATAAGAGGTTCCAGATCCCAAATCTAAAAAAATAAAATCGGCAATAAGATCTTTTTGAATGGATTCTATAATCTTTTTCTTAATAGAAAAAGGAAGATTAGCTGTTCCTGTATAAAGAGCATCGCCTGGAATAAGATAAAGTTTATCATAAGGTGTTTTGCATACTAAATCTGAAAAACTTTTACTCTTTTTATTAATAAAAGAACCAATACCCACACCCTTATTTTTAACTCCCAAACACGTATGTAGGTTAGAGCCACCAAGATCAAGGTCAACAAGTATTACAGTTTTACCTAAACTAGAAAGCTTATAACCAACATTTGCAACAAAAGATGTTTTTCCAACACCACCTTTGCCACTTGCTACAGGAATAATTTTAGTCATTCTTAAATCCTAATTATCCTTACGATCTTTTTGAAAAATTTTCATAAAATTAAAAATCCTTACAAATCTCGATTTCTTTTCAGCATCTTTATTCAAATTTTCATCCTCTTTAGAGCTTGAAATTAAATCTTTAATTAAATCTTTATTATTTGTAAAATTTTCAATACTATCTGGTTTACCACAAATTACAATTTTATCATCTTTTAAAAAAAAATAATCACCATCAACAAATTCATATCTAGAATTACTTAAATTCCTAACAGCAATAACTGTAATTCCACATTCTCTTCTAAGATCGGCTTCAAAAAGAGTTTTACCAACATATTCTTTGGGAATAACAGTTTCAGCAACAATAATATCATACCCAATAATATTATAAGTTGAAAGATTCGGAGATACTAATAACGGAGTTAATCTTCTTGCAGCATCTTTACTTGGAAATATAATTTTTGTTGCGCCAAGAGTTTTTAATATTTCAGCATCATCCCTATTTTCTGTCTTAACACATATTTCCTTCAAGCCCAAAAGATTGCAATAGTGAGTAACAAGAGCACTTTTGCCAAGATCATCATCAAAGTCAATAACAACAGCGTCCGTATCTATTGGGATTATCCTTTTTAAAGCATTTTTAGTGAATTGCTCAACAACAAAGCTTTCTGTAGATATCACATCATATTCTTCAATAAGTTCTTTAGATGTATCTATAATAATAATTTGACAATCAAGCCTGCTTAAATCTTCAAGTAGGTGAATTCCTAAATTACTAAGTCCAATAATAACAAATGTTTTCATATGCTTCAACCAACCAAAATATCTTGCCTTGGCCTTGTAAATTCTTCAAAACGTGACTTTCTTGAAACAAAAACAGCCATTGAAAAAAGCCCTATTCGTCCTGCAAACATAGTAAAAATTATAATGACTTTCCCCCAAAATGACAAATCCTGAGTTACTCCAACTGAAAGACCAACCGTTCCAAAAGCAGAAAATACTTCATAACCCAAATCAATAACCTTCCAATTGCCAGATCCTCCCTCAAAAAAAAGAAGCATAAAAAAGGAAAAACTTAAAATAAAAATAGCTCTTGCAAAAAATAAAAGTGCAAATCTTATACTATCTATTGAAACCTTGTAAGACCCAATAATATATCCATTGCCGTTTTGATTTTTAACAACAGCTAATACAATTAAAAAAAATGTTGTAATCTTAATTCCTCCTGCAGTTGATCCGGGTGCACCACCAATAAACATGAATGGTAAAGAAACTATTTGAGTTCTTCCACTTATTAAAGAATTATCAAGATAATTAAAACCAGCAGTTCTAGTACTAATCGAATAAAAAATTGAATTAAATATTAAAGTACTCATTGAATAACCAGCTTTTAATTTATGCATCTCTGTAAAAAAAAATAAAATTGCACCAATTATAATTAAAAAGAAACTTAAAGAAAAAACTATTTTGGCATGAAGCGATAATTTTTTTTTGTTCTTAATAGTATTCTTTACATCTCTATAAACCATAAATCCAAGCCCACCACAAATTATTAAAATAGAGACCACAACTATAGCTTCAGGAACATCTCGCCATGCATAAATACTCTCAGAATGCATAGAAAAACCTGCATTGCAAAAAGCAGAAATTGTCGTAAATAACGCCTCTAAAAAAGAAATATTCACTCCCCTAAGTTTAAAACAAATAAGTATTAATATTAAACCTATCATTTCAACTGAAAAAGTTATAAACAATATGCTTTTTAAAATTCTAATAGGATTATATTCTATATTTGAAAGGGAATATTGCTTTATTATTCTTGCATCTGTTAAATTCATTTTCTTTTTAGGTATAAGCAAATAAAAAGTGGTAATACTTATAAATCCAAGTCCCCCAAGCTGGATTAGCAACATTATCAAAATAAATCCAAAAGTAGAAAAGCCTTCCATTTTAACCGTTATAAGGCCTGTAATACTTACAGCAGAAACAGCGGTAAAAAGAGCATCAATGTATGCTAATTTACCATCTCCTTCCCAGGAAATAGGCAACATCAACAAAAGAGAGCCTATAAACATAATTAAAACAAAATAACTAAAAAGTAAAAACCTGTCGCTAAATTCAAATTTCAACATATCATACAAAAAGTTGTTTAAATTATTAAAAATTCATCTTATATAGCATAATATTTTAACATTGAAATATTATCATAATTACATTATTTTTAATATATGTTTGAAATAGAATCAAAAGCATTTATTCCTCCAAAAGAGTTAAAAAGAATTATTAAGCTAGCAAATAAAAAATTCAAATTTATTAAAGAAGAAATAAAAACCGACATCTATTACTCAAACCAAAAAAAAATTATAAGAATAAGAAAATTAAATAATCTAGAAAAAATTGTTACATTTAAAAAAAAAATATTAGACAAAAACACTACTATAGAAATTAATAAAGAGATAGAATTCAAAATAGATAGTATTAATAATTTTTTAATCCTTATAAAAGAACTTAAATTTAAAAAGCTATATAAAAAGATAAAAAAAAGTTTAATTTATCAAACTAATAATTTAAATGTAGAGATAAACGAAATAAAAAATCTTGGATTTTTTTTAGAAATAGAAAAAATAATTAACAATCAAAATGATATAGACTTGGCAAAAAAAGAAATTGATAACATAATCAACCAATTTGGATTAAAAGAAAACCTTGAAACTAGACCTTACTCTGAATTACTCTCATTGGCAAACCAAAGTAAAAAATAATTCATTGGAATTAGAGCTTAAGGTAGAAACCACAAGCCCTTGATTGCTATAAATTCCAATCTGAGGACTTTTAACATCACTTTTAAAATTCTCCAACTTATTTAAAAAATACCAATTTTTATTCTTAAAATAAATTAATCTCACATTATTATTGTCTTCAAAGGCTAAAAACAAATTATTTTTATAAAGCCCAATGTCAGTACTTGAACCTTCCATTTCAACATTAGGACTTATATTAATCCACTTATTACTTTTCAAAGGACAAATGTTTATAATAGGTCTATTTTCAGAAACAAAACTCATAATTATTTGATTAAAATTAGAATCAAAAAAGCCTTTAATAAAATTAGCCATATAAACAGAAGGAATATTAGCATTTACCCAAGCATTCTCATTGTTTACAATAAATTCAGATTTAATATCATTATTTGACTTATAATTATAAAAAATGCCCAAAAAAGGTTCCGATATTAGCCCAATGTTTGATGAATTAACATTAGAATCACCTTTACTTAAATAAGCATGTATTACATCAGTCCAAATACTTCCATAGCCCATATTTGAGATTAAATTGACTTTATATTCACCCCCAATTTCTCTTAAATATGCCAAATACAATCTATCCTTTAAATCAATGCTAATATTTAATAAAGATCCAAAATTTTCTACGTGACTGGGACTAATATCAATCCATTTTCTACTATTAAATTTTTTAACTATAAGCTCGCTGGCAAAATCAGACCCTGATTTTGTAACAAAAGCAATATATAAATTCCCCTTCGAATTAATTGAAAAATCAAAATTAACTATATTAGTAATATTTCCATTAACAGATGAATCAAGATTAAACCAACCAACATCTTGAATAAACTCCGCAACTTTAATATCATCACTATTTTCTAACTGATAAGCAATATAAATATTGCCTTTATAAATCCTTAATATATACTTTTTAAGCTTGGTGGTTAAATTTAAAACAGGCAAATCTTTTAAAGTAAAAAAGAAATCTTCTTTTTCAATCTTAGATGTTTTAGCTTTCAGGGAATCGCTACTTAAAATTGAAAAATCTAAATCTGTAAGCGAAAACTTTATATTTTCATTTTTAGTACCAACGTATATTATTGCATAAAGAAAATTTTTATCTAACCTTATTTTAAAATCTCTTCTTTTTACTTTATCAGTTATGTATTTTTTATTAGAAATATCATAAATTTTAAAAACAAAATCGGAATTTGAACTCTTATCTAAGGTTAAAATATAATCAGAAGATTTGCTGACTTTTAAATAAATACTTTCTTTCCCATTTTTACTTAAAATACTTAAGGGACTAATTTCTGTTAATATTTGATTTACTTGAGCTTGAATAAAAGAAAGTTTTGTAAATAAAAATATCAAAATTAATGTCTTATTTATTTTCATATTTTTTTACATTCAAAAATATTAACACATATTCTAAAAATGATAAAATTGCAAAAAAAGCAGCACAAACATACGTCATTTGAACAATAAATAAAAATTTAAATTCAAAAATTAAAATGTAACTAATAAAATTTTGAACAGGTTCTGTAAAGTTGAGTTGATTTAAAGTATAAAACAAAAGGCTTGCAAAAGTGCAAACAGCATAAAGAAGTGACTTTAATTTCCCCAAAAAATTTGCTTGTTGAACTATATTAAACTGAATAATTAAATTTCTAACAAACCCAATAGAAATTTCACGATAAATAAATATTACAAAAAAATAATAGGGGGTTATACCTTTGTAAAAGAAAAAAACAAAATATGTTAAATGCTGCAAAACATCCGCATAAGGATCTAAAATTTTACCTACATTGCTAACAAGATCATATTTTCTTGCAAGATATCCATCAATAAAATCAGTAAATTCATTAAAAATGATTAAAAACCAAATAATTCCAAAAAACAAATATGAAAAAAATACATTTTCCAAAAAAAGTAAAATTAATATGATAAAGGAAAGTATAATCCTAGCTAATGTTATTTTATTAGGAGTAATGAACTTGATTAAATTATTCAATTTATCAAATCTCCTTATCCCTTATTTTAAATAAAATAAATTTAAGAGCTTCATCAAGTTTAATTCCATTTATTTGCTCATTTGTTCTTGTTCTAATAGATATTCTCTCTTCTGTTGCTTCTCTTTCACCAATTATAAACATATAAGGTATTTTTTTGGCCTGATATTCTCTAATTTTAGCATTCATTCTTGAGGAACTATTATCAAGCTTTATTCTAATCCCCTCATTTTTAAATTTATTAAAAACTTTAATAGCATAATCTTCTACAATATTGTTAACAGGAATGATTACTACTTGAATAGGAGATAACCATAAAGGAAACGCCCCGCCATAGTGCTCTACAAGAATTCCAAAAAATCTTTCAATAGATCCCAGCAAAGCTCGATGAATCATAAATGGTCTTTTTTCTTTACCATCCTCAGCAGTATAAGTCATATTAAATCTCTCAGGAAGATTAAAATCAAATTGAATTGTACTCATCTGCCACTCTCTCTCAAGCGAATCAACTATCTTAAGATCAATTTTAGGTCCATAAAAAGCACCTCCCCCTTTATCAATTTCATAAGGAACTTCAAAATCGCTTAAAGTCTCTTCAAGAACTTTTAAAGACATTTCCCAATCAGCATCATTCCCAACAGACTTGTCAGGCTTTGTAGAAAGATATGCCTTTAAATTACTAAAGCCAAATTTACTCCACATATAAATAGCAAACCTAAGAACTTCTTTAATCTCATCTACAACTTGAGAATGCGTGCATATAATATGAGCATCATCCTGAGTAAACCCTCTAGCTCTCATCAGGCCATGCAAGGCGCCTATCTTTTCATAACGATATACAGTACCAAGTTCGGCCCATCTAAATGGTAAATCTCTGTAAGAATGCTTACCTGTATTGTAAATTGCAATATGAAAAGGACAATTCATGGGTTTAAGATAATAATCACTTTTATCCATTTCTATTTTTTCAAACATGCTGTCCTTATAAAAATCTAAATGGCCAGAAGTTTGCCAAAGCCAAGATTTACCAACATGAGGAGTAAAAAGAATATCATACCCATTTTTAGAGTGCTCTTCTCTCCAAAAATCTTCTATTAAAGCTCTTATTTTGGCACCATTGGGATGAAAAAAAACAAGTCCTGGGCCAATCTCTTCATGAATAGAAAATAAATCAAGCTCTTTTCCAAGCTTTCTATGATCTCTTTTTTTTATTTCCTCTCTTAAATTAAGATAAGATCTTAGCTCTTTTTCATTATTCCATAAAGTTCCATAAATTCTGGTAAGCATTGGATTTTTTTCACTGCCTCGCCAATAAGCTCCAGCAATGCTAGTAAGCTTAAATGCCTTTGGATCAATTTTATTCATATTCTCAACATGAGGACCCCTACAAAGATCGACAAAATTATGACTCTTATAAATAGAAATTTCATTTTGTAAATCAAAATTTTTAATCAAATCAATCTTATAAGGTTCATCTTTAAAAATTTCAAGAGCCTGTTCTACGCTTATTATCTCCTTTTCAAAAGAACTCCCGGTCTTTAAAATCTCTCTCATTCTATTTTCTATGTCTAAAAGAGAATCTTCTGTAATCTGCCTTTTAAATTCAAAATCATAATAAAAACCATCTTTAATGGGAGGACCTATTGCAATCTTGGTATTTGGAAATAAATCACGTACAGCTTCTGCCATAACATGAGCTATTGAGTGTCTTTTTTTGTAAAGAATATCTTCTTTATCTAAATCTTTGCTCACAACAATACCTTTAGCCTTTCGATTTTTATTAAAAAATTAAAATTCAAATCCATCACTTTTACGCAAAAATACGCACCTCAAATATTTATAATTACTAAATTAAAATATACAAAAAAATTTTCTAAAAAAATAGAGATAAGAAAACAAAAAACTAAAAATAAATTCTCAATCCATAGCAACTATTGATTCAATATTAAAATAAAAAGACATTGCTAAAAAAAATGTAATAGTAGAAGAACCTCCATAAGAGAGAAAAGGGAAAGGAATCCCAGTAATAGGAAGAACTCCTAAAGACATTCCAACATTAAAAGAGGTATGAAAAAATAAAAGTCCCAAAATTCCAGATATTACTAAGGCCATATACCTATCTTGACTTTTATTCATTATTATCAAAAATTTTAAAAAAAGGAAAAAAAATAATATTAAAATGGTGCTAACACCTAAAAACCCAAACTCCTCAGCAAGAATAGAAAAAATAAAATCTGTGCTTTGAGATGGCACATAATTAGCATGAGTATAAGGCCCCTTTAAAAATCCTTTGCCCAAAAGTCCACCAGAACCAATTGCTATTTTAACCTGATTCAAATTCCAACCGGCGCCCTTAGCATCAATAGCCGGATCTAAGAATACCAAAAACCGTTTAATCTGATAGGTCTTCATTAACTTTGAAAGAACCTTTGAAAACACTATTGAAACTAATAAAATAGAACTTGCAAAAAATACATAAAAATAAATTATTTTAATACTCAAACCATATTTAGAAATAAAAAATCCTAAAACAGAAATCAAAAGTATTAAAAGCAGCACCCCCATTATTACTCTAAAATAAAAAGGATTTGAAAAAATAAGATAAAATACGTTGCCCATATTCACCTTATATTCATACCAAACCGGTAAAATTGCAAAAACAAAAGAAAAAAACCCTATCAACGCAAATGCTAAAACATAGTGCAAATCTATTCCTGCAAAAAAAGAAATAAATATAAAAATGGTTAAATATACTATTGCTGTTCCAAAATCGGGTTGCAATAATATAAGAATTACTGATGGAAAAATTAATAAAAATGCAGCAATAAATGTAAAAAATTCATTATAACCCTTTTTTTCAGTATAAAATTTTGAAAGGGTCAAAATTATAATAACTTTACCAAATTCAGAAGGCTGTCCCCCAAGTTTCCATATACCAATCCAAGACCTTGCTCCATTTACTGTCATTCCAAAAAATGCAGTAAAAATTAAAGCTAATATTAATAAAAAATATAAAGGATATACTATGCTATAAACAAATTTTAAATCATATTTGCCCACTATAAAAATTAAAAAAAATCCAATAATTACCCAAAAGGTTTGTTTTATATATTCATTCTTAGTTAAAGATCCACTAATATTATAATCGCTAGAATAAATCAACAATATACCAACAAAAGAAACTATAAATAAGCTTATCAAAGCTAAATAATCATAATTTTTTCTAAAAACCATTAACCTACCTAATATACCATGGTCTATAACCTTTAAGAATATCTTCATAACTTTGATTTGCAAAAATGCCTTGCATTATTAAATCTGTAGATTTTGCAGGCCACCAATCCACATTACTTCTTGCCTCAACCAAACTAAAAACAATAATTTGATTATCGGCTGAACCATTATAAGGAGCAAGTCCAATAAAAGAACTATTTTCAAAACCATCTATACCGGTTTGACCAGTACCTGTTTTTCCTCCAACTTTAACAGCTTTCGTAAGAACTGCATATCTTGCTGTACCATAAGTTATAACACTTCTCATATATTTTTTCAGAAGTTTAAATGTGTTTTTACTAATAAGATTTGTCTTTCTTAATATTTCTGGTTTATTTTCAAGAATAACTTTATTCGTACCACCCTTTAAAATTTTATTTACAATTCTAGGTTTATATACAACACCTTCATTTGCAATCATAGCAACCATATTAACAATCTGAATAGGAGTAGCATTTAAAAATCCTTGACCTATTGAAAAATTTACAGTATCTCCTCCTACCCAAGGCTGATTAAAAGTTTTTTCTTTCCACTCAGGACTAGGAAGAAGGCCAGCCACTTCATTTGGCAAATCAATTCCTGTTTTTTCTCCAAACCCAAATTCTTTTGCATATTTTCTAATTCTATCAACCCCAAGATACTTAAGCCCAAGTGTATAAAAATAAACATTAGAAGAATGTGCAATCGCCTCTTCTAAATTAACATACCCATGACCACCAGGCTTCCAACAATGAAAAATTCTATTTCCAACTTTAAAATGTCCAGGACAATAAATTTTACGATCTTTATCTATAACTCTTTCTTCAAGAATAGCAGCAGCAACAACTAATTTAAAAATAGATGCCGGTGGATAAACAGATTGAATTGCTTTATTTAAAAAAGAGTAATCTTCCTTATTATCTTTATTGTAAACATCTTTCATAGAATAATAAGGATAATTGTGAAGAGCAAGAACAGCACCTGTTGATGGTTTTAATACTACAATAGAACCATACCTTTTCCCCAAAGCATTCTTAGCAAGATCTTGAATATCTTTATTAATATTAAGCACAACATCATTGCCGGGCACCATATTTCTTATAATAGAACCATCGTCTATTCTTCTCTCCTTAGAGTCTACTTTGTATTTTATTAATCCCTCTTGCCCTCTTATGTAATTATCATAAACTTGTTCAATACCCAACTTTCCAATCTTAGAAGTATTGTCATACCCACTAACATTGTAAAACGTTCTAAGCTCTCTTTGATTTATTTGTCCAACATAACCGATTGAATGGGAATATGAATCGTCAACTAAATAGTTACGCTTAAAAGAATAGGTCCATAAAAGAGCAGGATAATAAAACTTTTTCTCAGAAATTTTAAAAAGCATCTTTGGGGTAAGTTCAATTATTTCAACATCTTTAAGATATCCACCAGGCTCTTGAAGCTTAGATAAAATAACTGATTTATCAATATCTAGCGTGTTTGATAAAAAATCTATCATCTCAATTCTAGTAGCAGCGGGCATATTGTAATACTGTTGCAAACTTATCTTTAAAATAAACATAGTTAAATTATTTGCCAAAATATTGGAATTAGAATCTAAAATCTCACCCCTTGAGGCATTGATTTTTTCCAATCTTGATAAAAAAACATTGGCTTCTCTGTCATAAAACAAATGCTTACCAATTTGCATTTGAAATAAAATCGCCAAATAAAGCAACATAATTACTATTAAAAAAAATATGCCGAACTTGTATCTAAAATTTGTTATAACACCCACTAATAATCCTCTTTAAAAGAATAAAAATTTCTAGTAAAATAATTTTGAATTGGATATAAAAAGTTAATAGACATTATATTTACAACAAGATCAAGATTAAAAATTGAATAATTAAAAGATTTTAAATCTATAAAATCATAAAATACAATAGCTAAAAACCATAATATAACTTTTGAAAGAATAAAAAATATTGTCATGCTAAGCATATTTTTAGGCATGAATAACTTTATTTTATTGTTAAAATAAAATATTATCGTATACCCAAAAACAAAAAATCCAAGCGGCAATCCAGTCAAATAATCCATAAGAAGACCATATAAAATACTAGATAATAATCCCACATTAAAAATAAAATTTAAAGAATTAAAAACTAGAAAAATTAAAAAAATATCTATTGAAAAATAAAAATAAGTTGCAAAATAGTGTTGAAAAATTTTACCTAAAAATGCGCTAGAAATAAAATATGTAAAAAATGCTGCCATTATTCACCAATCTCTTTGTTGTTTTTAACAAGAAAAACATACTCAAGCTTATCTAAAACTATAGCTGGCTCTACTTCTATTTTTAAAAGAGAATTGTAATCAAGAATATGAAAATTTGTAATCTTTCCAATATAAATACCAACCGGATATTCACTAAATCCGGCAGTAACAATAGAATCGCCTATTTTTAAATCTTTTTCAGCAAGCCTATTAACATAATTCATTTCAAGTTTTTTGCCATAACCATTGCCTTCTATTAGACCTATAAACCTACTACTTTGAATCCTTGCAGACACAAAATTTTCATAATTGGTCAAAGGCAAAATTTTAGCGGTATTGGAATAAACCTTTACAACTTTACCTACAAGACCACTAAATCCATCTTGATATGCAACTGCTATCATGTCCTTTTCTATCCCATCATTGAATCCTTTATTAATGGCCATTAAAGTTGATATGTTTGAATAGTTTAGATATATAATCTCTGCTGAAATAAAATCGCTAGAACTTGACGAATAAAAATTTAATTGCTCTTTAAGACGAACATTCTCTTGCCTTAGTGACTGTATATTTTGAGTTACTATTTCAAGCTGTTGTATCCTTTTTTTATAAAATTCTATCTTGTCCTTGTAATTTTTGTATTCATTTACAGTTTTAAAAACGTTGGAAATAAAACTAAAAACCCCGTGCATTCTGTTTTGAATATAAGAATTAAGAGTAAAAAACAAAAAATTATCAGATCTTCTCTTTTGAATACTGCTTGAATCATAAATCATAAAAACAAGAGAAACTATCAATACTAAAAGTACTTTGATAAAATTCTTGAATTTGACAAGAAAATTCATAACTTATTCATTGATAAAACTGTAAATATTCTTACTAATATCTATTCTATTAGCATAATCATAAAATAACCCAGCACCAACGGCCACAGAGAGAAGAGGATTGTCCGCAACATAAACAGGAACTCCGGTTTCTTTTGAAAGAAGCCTATTTAAACCCTTGAGAAGAGCTCCTCCTCCTGTCAAAATAATGCCACGCTCAACAATATCTGTAGCAAGCTCTGGAGGCGTTGCACCAAGAGTACGCTTAACTTCATCCACAACAACATTTATAGGTTCTTGTAAAGACTCTCTTACTTCCATAGAATCAACAAGTTGCTTTCTAGGAAGACCAGTTACAGCATCTGTACCCTTAATATCTATTTTTTCTACCCTTAAATTTTGAATATCAGGATATACATTTCCTATCTTAATTTTCAATTTTTCTGCCGTCTGTTGACCAATTATAATATTATGAGAATTTCTCATATACTTTATTATGCTCTCATCAAATTCGTCACCACCAGTCCTAATTGCTCTACTTACAACCATACCACCAAGAGAAATAACAGATATTTCTGTAGTTCCACCTCCAATATCACACACCATGTGACCTGTAGGTTCAAAAATAGGAATATCAGATCCAATAGCAGCTGCAAGAGATTCTTCTATTACTTTAACTTCTCTTGCACCAGCATTCATTGCGCTCTCTTTAACAGCTCTTCGCTCAACTTCTGTAATACAAGTGGGAACACCTATTACCATTCTTGGCTTAAAAAACAATTTTTTACGAGAAAAAATTTGATTAATAAAATATTTAATCATCTTCTCTGTATTCTCAATGTCAGCAATAACTCCATCTCTAAGTGGGCGCACAGCTTTAATATTTTCTGGAGTTTTCCAAAGCATTTTTTTAGCATTTCTGCCAACCGCAACAACTTTATTACCTTTGGTAATATCTATTGCAACAACAGAAGGCTCACTCATAACCACACCATAATCTTTAATATAAACCAATGTATTACATGTTCCGAGATCAATGCCAATATCTATCAAAAAAGACTTAAACAAATTCAAATCAACCTCCCTAAAAGTCTTCCAAAGTAATTCCAAGTCTCTCTCTTGCTGCTTCTAAATAAGGATTAAGATTGAGAGCTTCTCTCCAGTATTTTCTAGCTTTAGGATAATCTTTATCTTTCTTTCTATATATATCTCCTATTTTAACATAAACGCTAGAATTTGAACTATTAATTTCTAGAACTTTATTATAGTAATTAAAAGCATTGTCATAATCACCTTTATCTAATAGAATATCTCCATAAAGCAAATATACCTTTTGAATTAAATTTTCATCCGTTTTCTCACCCTTTGACAATTTTTTTTTCTCTTCTTCTATTATTTTTTTTATATATTCAATGCTTTTGTTTATATCATTAAACTTATAATTAACATAAGCCAAACTCCAAAGCACTAAATCAGATTTATTTTCATTATAAGCTTTTTCAAAAAACTTTAAACTAGACTTGTAATCTCTTAAAAGCTGATACGAATATCCCAAATATTCAAAAATATCTTCTTTAATGTTCATTAAATCAAAATTATCAGCGCTTAAGGCTTTCTTTAAAAATTTTACAGCAAGCTCACTATAAAACTCTCCTTTATGAGAATATGCCTTTCCTAATATATAATACAAAGGGCTTATGGAGACCCCATCATTTATAGAAATTAAAAATCTCAATCTTTCTATGGATTTATCTAAAAACTCTCCTTTTAAATATCCTTCATTTACTATTAAAGAATAATAAAAATATGAAAATCCCAAAAGCAAATTTAAATTAAAATCAAATCTATGATTTTTAATATCATTCTCAGCATAATCTATTATTTCTTTATATTCTTTTTTATCCCAGAGTAAAAGTAAATCGACCTCTGTTGGCCCTGCCTTTAAATAAGAACTAGAAAAAGATTTAAAATAGGATAAAATGTAATAAATTAAAAAAATGAAAATCAAAATCATAAATGAGTAAAAAATATATCTTAAATATCTTATTTCCATTTAAAACTCTCTTTTAGGCTAATGAAATTAAGCTGACACCCATAAGCCGAGTTCTGTACTATGCCATCATCTCTCTTGTTTTTTTATCGCTAAAAAAATCGTGCGATCTACCCGTAAGCATGTCCTCAAGAACAAAGGGTGCTTACATACTTGATCTTGCTCCTAATGAGGTTTATCTTGCCTGTATTTATTGCTAAATAAGCGGTGAGCTCTTACCTCACCTTTTCACCCTTACCTTTTATGGCGGTAATTTTCTGCGACACTTTCTTAGGTTTTAAACCCCTAGGCATTACCTAGCATTATGTTCTTATTGGAGCTCGGACTTTCCTCTTAAGCTTTAATTACTATAAAACTAAGCGATGGCTGACTGCCAGCTTAAATAAAAAGTATCAAATTAATAAATTTTATTCAACAAGATCTGCTAAACTGCCAGGAATTATTTCATCACTTATTCGTATTTTATCCTGATAATAAAGTATTCTACTGCAATAAGGGCAAAATTTAATATCGTTGGGCTCACGTCTTACTTTATTTGCAAATTCAATAGGAAGTATCATATGACAACCTTTGCAAACATTGTTAACCAAAGGCACAACTCCATTTGATTTATTTCTTATTATTCTTTGGAATTTAAATAAAAAATCTTCATTCATTTTAGAAGCACAATTTAACTCTTCACTTTCTATTTCTAAAAGTTTCTTTTCAATTTCTAAAAGCTCAAGCTCAAAACTACTACTCTCAGCTATAAAACATTCTTCTTCTTTGCTGTGTTTCTCGTTGACATCTAATATTTCCTTTTCTATTTTAGTTTTAAGTCCATTAACATGTGTCATCTTTTTTCTAATTGTAACTTCATCGTCAATAATAACCTGAAGTTCTTTTTCAAGGGCTTCATATTCTCTTTGCGTTTTAATGCTATCAATTTTTTCTTCAGCCTTGCTCTTTCTTGAATTAATATCTTGAATATCTAACTTTAAAGCAGAGTCTTCTTTTTGATACTCTTTAAACTTTTGTTGCAAATCAACAAGAACTTTTGACAATTCTTCAATCTGATTTTTTTTCGCCTCCAAATACTTGGGAATGCTTTTTCGCCTTTCTTCAAGTTCAAACTTAGACTTATATATAACTTCAAGTTTTTTTAATGTATCAATATTATTTTCCATCAATCCTCCTGTTTCAATTTAAATCTTCAAGATAATCTTTTAATTTTTGAGTTTTTTTGGGATTTTTAAGCCGCCTTAATGCTTTAGATTCAATTTGCCTAATTCTTTCTCTTGTAACATTAAAATGAAGTCCAACCTCTTCAAGAGTTAAAGAATAGCCATCTTCAAGCCCAAATCTCATTTTTACAACTTCTTGTTCTCTTTCAGGAAGAGTTCCAAGAATTGCTCTTATTTGATCTTGCAAAACTACAAAGGATGTGTGATTTGCGGGATTTTTTATTGCCTTATCCTCAATAAAATCGCTAAGAACAGAATCCTCTTCTTCTCCAATTGGCGTTTCAAGAGACACAGGCTCTCTTGAAACGCTCTTTACAGTCTTGACCTTTTTAAGCTCCCATCCAAGTCTGTCTGAAAGCTCTTCATCTGTGGGGTCTTTGCCTAAAACTTGAATTAAATATCTGGTTTCTCTATTAAGCCTATTTATTTGTTCAATCATATGCACAGGAACTCTAATTGTGCGAGCTTGATCAGAAATAGATCTTGTTATAGCTTGCCTAATCCACCAAGTAGCATAAGTTGAAAACTTAAAACCTCTCTTATATTCGAACTTTTCAACAGCTTTAATCAATCCAATATTGCCTTCTTGAACAAGATCAAAAAAATGAAGACCTCTATTTGCATATTTTTTAGCAATGCTTACAACAAGCCTTAAATTAGCCTTAATCAACTGATCTTTAGCATGCTGCATCATTTGTTTCCCTTTAGCAATTTCTTCTGACATGCTTATTATTTTATCAGTTGGATATTCATAATACATCTCAATTCTCTCAAGTTCTTTTTGAGCAAGCTGAGCCTCTGTAATCTGCTCTTTAATAACATCTTCTTTAAGTTTGAGAGACTTTTCTATCTCTATTTTTTTTTCAGCAATAGTCAAATCTCTTCCAAGCACCCTTAAATCTCTTATTTTTTCAATTTTCAGCCTGCTTAGAATTATCCTTTGCTGTCTTTGTAAATCTTTTATTTTGTTAGCAGAATCAATATAATCATCTGAAAAAATCCTTAGTTCCTCTTGATACAAAGGAATGTCTCTCAAAAGCTCCTTTAGAGCTAATCTTTCCTTTTTTAAATTCTTTTCAAAAATATCCCCCCCAAGATCATACACCCTATGCTTATTATCTACATAACTTATTAAACGATCTTGAATTGGTTTTAAAGGAATTTTGTAAAAAGAGGCAATTCTTTTTTTTTTATTATAATAATCTGGGCTACTCTCTTTGTCCTTATCTTTTTCTCTTTTGAAAAACTCTTCCCTTTCCATTCTTGAGTAAATAGTATTCACAAGATTATAATAATTTTCTATAACAAGTCCCTCATTCTTAAGAATATTCTCAATTATACTCTCTCCAGAATCCATTTGCTTTGCAAGTTCAACTTCTTGATTTCCTGTTAATAAAAACTCTTTTCCTATTTCCTTTAAATAAAGCTTGATTGGATCTTCTGAGTGACTATCTTTTAAAACATTGCTTTTAATATACCCTGAACCCAAATCATCTTTAACAGAAATATCTTCTTCATCACAATCATCAAGCTTAACATCAATATCAATATCTTCCTCATCACTTTGAAAACCATCATCTAAAATCATAAAATTTCTATCAGATTCAATTTCAACTTCTTCCTCTTCATCATTTCCATCTTCGCTGCCAACCAGATCTAATTCAGAAATTTTATTAACCAATCTTATTCCCCTATCCTCAAGCATCGAGCAAATACAATCAAGAATCTCTGGTTCTAATATGTCATCGGGAAGTAAATTTGATAATTCACTAAAACTAAGAGATTTTTTATCTCCCAAATGAGTAATAATACCCTCTATCAGCTTCGAATATTTCTTTTCAAAATCCGACAAAACCTAACTCCCTGGAATACCGTCTATGTAGATTTTTAAATTTTTTCTCTGCATATTTAAAAACATTAACTCATTTATTTGAATCTTAGCATCTACCAAAGAGTCTCCATCACATCTTTTTTTGCAAAGCAAAACACGAGAATCTAATTTTCTTCTCTTGATTGCAAGTAAAATATGAATGAGCATCTCATCATCTACTTCAAATTCAGAATTTAAAATTTCCTCAAAAAAAAATTCACTAACTTTATAGGTATCTTTTAAATTTTTTTTTAAATCCATTAATGAAAAATCTTTATTATTTTCAAATAAATTCTCAAAGCACATAAAAATTTTTCTGGCATCGATATTAATTAAATCGCTATCAATAATATTACGCCTTACTATACTAAAATAACTAAAATTTTTCAACAAAGCTACTATTAGATACCTCTCATAAGAATCATCATTATGAGCATACAAATTTCTTTTACTATTGTCAACTACAAATCTTTCTTTTATTCTATAATAATCTTTTAATAAAATTGTAACACCAATACCAAGTTTATTGCTTAGCTTGTCTAAAAAAATTTTTTTTTGAGTATCTACTTTTGATAAATTTATCAAATTTAAAAATAAATTAATCATAGCATTCAAATCTACAGTTTTATTTAAATCATATTTATTAGAATAAACATCTAAAAGATATTCAAAAGCATCACATCTATTATTTAAAATTTTTTGCAAAGAGCCTACACCTTCACTTTTAAGAACATCAGCGGGATCAAGGCCAAAATCCATTCTAACAACACTAACATTGATATTAAATGGCAAACAAATTTGATAAGCTTTTAAAGTTGCAGAAAGTCCAGCATCATCCCCATCAAAAGAAAATATTATTTCATCAGCATATCTTTGAATCAAAGCTAGATGTTCTTTTGAAAAAGCAGTGCCAAGAGTAGATACGGCTCTCTTAATCCCGGATGTAAAAAAAGCAAGAACATCTATATATCCTTCTACCAATATGACTGATTTTGTAGATTTAATCTCATCAAACCCCTCATAAAATCCATAAAGAAGTTCCTTTTTTTTAAAAACTTCAGTTTCACTTAAATTAATATACTTAGAACCTCTCCCATCTAAATCTCGACCCCCAAAACCAACAACATTTCCTTTAAAATCTTTAATTGGGAAAATTAATCTTTGAGATAAAATAGAAGTTTTGGGATTTGTTTTTGAAAACAAACCACTTTTTCTAAGTATTTCAAAAGAGTATCCTTTTGAAACTAAAAAATCATAAAGCTCTAAACCATTTTTAACATTAAATGGCAAATAACCAAGTTCAAATAAATCAACGACTTCCTTAGATATTGATCTACCCTTTAAAACATAATCTAAAACTTTTTTGTTTTTATTCAAAAAAAATTTAATGGTATTAATTAACCTAGAATTCAAAGAGTAAATTTTTGAAACTATGTCTTTATTTTCATTTTTATTTTCACTTTCTCGACTTATTTTTAAATCATCATAATGAATGCCAGATTTTTCACATAAAATCTTAAGAGCATCATTGTAATTGATTTTTTCCATATCCATTAAAAATCCAATCACATCTCCACCCTTTTTGCATCCAAAACAATAAAAATATCCTTGCAAAGGATTTACAAAAAAAGAGGGGGTTTTCTCAGCATGAAAAGGGCAAAGCCCTTTATAAGCAGATCCTGATTTAACAAGCTTAATATATTGCTCCACAATGGCTACAATATCAAATTTGCTTTTCATTGAGGCTGCGGTTTGTAAATAATTCATACTTCTTAATCCTTAGTAATAAAATTTTTAATATAATCTTTTGCCCCTAAAAGATGCGAAGAATATTCTGATGAAAATTGATGTGTACCCAACTTAGAGTCTTTTACCACAAAAAATAAATATTGCGTATTTTTTGGGAAAAAAGCTGCTTGCAGCGAAATAATGCCGGCATTTGAAATTGGAGTAGGAGGATATCCTTTATTAATATATGTGTTATAAGGAGAATCTATCTCTAAATCTGCAAAATAAATTCTCTTAGGATGACTTCGTCCTAGCTCCTCTGTAATAACATATTCAATAGTAGCACAGGATTGTAATGCCATACCAGATTTTATTCTATTATAAAAAACCGAAGACATTATTGGGGCCTCACTTTTAACCCTATACTCGCGTTCAACAATAGATGCTATTATTACCCTATTGTAAAGCTCCTTACTCGAATAATCACCAAGAACAACACCTATAGATTTAAGCTTACTTAAAAAATTATCAACAAACATACGAACTACATTCTTTATTTCTATACCTTTATAAAATTTATAAGTATCTGGAAATAAAAATCCTTCAAGAGAGTCGTAATCAAGTCCAAGCTCATAAATAAATGATTTTTTGTTGATTAAAAAAATAAAATCTTGAACATCATCAATGACAGAAAATTCTTTAAGCTTTAAAGCAATCCTTCTGCTAGTATACCCTTCGGGTATTGTAACATCAATATTTACATTAGAAGATCCCTTTAAAAACTCTTTATATATTTCAAAAGTAGAAAGATCACCATTGATTAAATATCTTCCCTCTTTAAATTGTTTATCACTACCTAAAATATACGAAATAAAAACAAGAAGTCGTTCAGATTTAATTAATTTTTGTTTTTTCAATTCTTTAGCTATTTTTTTGACTCCCCAACCTTTTTCAATATTAAATTCATAAACTAAGCCGTTTGCTAAAGAAGATAAATTTAAGAAATATATAAAAACTGACAAAATAGATCCTAAAAAGAAGAAAAGAATAATTACTTTCCCAATTTTAATAAGCACAAGAATCTCCTAGCCAAACAAAAGTCTTTGCTAATTACACTTTAGCTATCAATTAAAATTTTTAATTGATAGCTAACATCATATTTTATAACCAAATAATAACTTTTCTAAATAGACAAAAATACAAGCACTAAAATGAAACGACATAATACATTTAAAAGATCACAATCAAAATTATAAAAAGATAATTATTTATAATCCCACTAAATTGGGGAGGGTGGGATTCGAACCCACGTAGGCAAAGCCAACAGATTTACAGTCTGCCCCGGTTAACCACTTCGGTACCGCCCCATAAAAGCCGACTGTCGGAGTCGAACCGACGACCTGCGGTTTACAAGACCGCTGCTCTGGCCAGCTGAGCTAAGTCGGCAAATAAAAACTAATAGTTAGTTTATAAAAATAAAATTTATTAGTCAATAGAATAACGATAAATAATTAATATAATCTTCTTACTAATCTATTTATTGCCAGAAAGGAAAATTTTAAAAACAAGAGCACAAAAAAAAATTATAAAACTAAAAATTAAAATTAAATAATAATTAATTTTTTTCTTTTTCAAAAAATAAAAAAATATCAGCCTAGTAGATTCAAGCCCAAAAGAAACAGAGCTTAAAATAATAGCAAGATCAAGATAAAATTTCTGAAAATTGTAAACAAAAATATTGTAAGAACCAGCCAAAAATACGAATAAACTTAACAAAGAATTTAAAAACAATACAATAACCAAAATTCTAATAAAATTTGATAAACGTCTTAGATTTTTTACTTTAAAAGCTTTCATGTAATTTATAAATTTTTTATTATAAAAAGTGCCTGATTTATGATTTCCAAAAGATTTCCAATAACATCGGCTAATGTAATTGTTTTATTTTCAGTTACCATTGATTTGTAAGAAACCGTTAAAGATTTTCGAATAAAAACATTATGATTTTCCAATAAAGACAAACATCTCTTTTTAAGCTCAATAAAATAATCTACAAATCTATTTGAAACCTTATCAATAGAAACCGATTCATTTGAGCACCACTTCAAAATCCTTTCCTTATAAAGGTCATCAATTTTACCATCTCTTTTATACCTTTCAAATTCTTCATTTTTATAATCAATCTCAAAGTAAATATTATAAATTTCTTTCTTCAAATCAGTAATATTATTTTCAATGTCAACATATACATTTCTCAAATCATGATTATTAATTAATACGACATTATTTATAGTTCTTAAAACTTCCATCATTCTAACATCATATATGTTTTTAAAAAACTCATTAAGAAAATACAACTTTTTAAAACTATAACGATCAAGATTTAATTCATTAAAAATCTCACCTTTTAAATTTAAAATCACACTAGGATCTCTAACAAGGTTTTTTATTTCTTTGATTACAAGAACTTTTAAAGAGCTATCACGCTTTTTAATAGCCTGACCCATAACATTTAAAAATAAAATGTTCTCATAAAAATTTTTTACATCAAAAAAGGGTACATATTTTTTAGGAGATGCAACAGGATTTTTGCAATATACTTTAAAAACATCCAAATAGGGCAAAGTTCTCGACAAGCCAACAATCTTAGATACAATCGATAAAACATTTTTCAATACATATTCTACTCGAGATATATGATCTTCTCTTGAAATTATCTCTGAATTACTAATATCATCAGATATTGAAAAATAATTTGATATAATGCTTTTAACGATATCCTCATCTATCTCAATATCTTTTAATGTATACAAAATGTCAAAAAAATAATTCAAATACTTACTAACACTTGAAAAGCTGGCTCCAAATCCAACCTCAAGATCAACAATGCTAATATTTTCTGCATTATCTAAAAGGTCTACATTGAAAAATGAAAAAAAAGATTTGTAAGGGAAAAACGCTAAACTATTAAAAACATAATAAAACTCAAACATATCAGAGACAATTCTGTAAGTATTGTATGGAATAGAATTAATATACTCATTTATCTTGACCTTAAGAGATTCTTCTAAATCGTTTTGGGTTTTTTCTTTTTTCAAAAAAAGCTCATATTCGCATTCATCTAAAAAATCTTCCAAATTGTTCTTAGAATTAATAACTTTACTTTGAATAATTTCTAAAATAGTTTGCTCAACAACAACACCACCTTTTTCTAATTTCTTAAAAAATTCTTTCAATTCCATTGAATATCGGTAAACACTAAAAAACATTTCTACAAAACCAACATGCAAGCATTCTCTCTTAAAATCTATTACTGGATTTTTACACATTTCATTAATTTGATTTTCCAGGTTTCTTATAACATAGGCTTTATATATATCTTCTTTACTTTTATCTTTCTGAAAAAAATTTAAAATAGTTAACCACATTCTAATAAGAAATGATTCTTCCATTAAGCGCCCTGAAAGAAATTTTTCAAGCTGAGAATCAACATAAGGCTCATTGCTACTATTGGGTAAAACAAAATCGGAAGAATTCAAACCTAAACTTTTTTTTATATCATTCATCAACCTATTTTTAGTCTCTTTTGAAAGTTGACCTATAGAGTTATATACGCTATTGTTATTACCACTCATAAAACCCCAATAAAACCATTTAAAAATAAAGTACTACTTATAACATACTTCAAATAAATTAAAATTATAAATCAATTTTAGAAAAAAATTATTTACACTATAATATAATTTTATATGAATCTAGGGAAAAACAATCAAAGTATAATTAAAATTGGTAAAATATTTAAAAAAAACAACTACGAATTTTATTTAGTTGGAGGCGCTTTAAGAGACTTGCTACTCAATAAGCAACCTTACGATTTTGATTTTGCAACAAATGCAACTCCTGAAGAAATAATAACATTATTTCCAAATAACATTAAAACAGGCATAAAACATGGCACAATTGGCATTATTTTTAATAAAAAAATCTTTGAAATCACCACATACAGAATAGAAAAAGAATATGAAAACAACAGAGCCCCCAAACAAGTAGAATACACCAAAAATTTAATTAAAGATCTTGAAAGAAGAGATTTTACAATTAATGCAATTGCAATGGACATTTTTAACTTCAATGTAATAGATTGCTATAACGGGAAAAAAGACCTTAATAAGAAAATAATAAGATGCATAGGAAATCCAAATAAAAGACTTGAAGAAGATGCCCTTAGAATACTTAGAGCAGCAAGATTTTCATCCACGCTTAATTTTAACATTGAAAAAAATACTTTAATTTCAATGAAATATAAAAAAGAAAATATTTTAATGATTTCAAAAGAAAGAATAAAAAATGAATTTCACAAATTGTTAGAAGGGACAAACATACAAAAAGGAATTTATTATCTTAAAAAAGTTGATTTTTTTAAAAATTTTTTTAATCTAGAAATAAAAACAAAATTAATCAAAAAAATTGTCCTACTTGATAAAGACAAATTTTATCTAAAGGCAATCACAATATTGACAATTAAAAAACCTATAAAAGAGCTAAAAGAAAAATTAACTTTACTTAAATTCTCAAATAAAGAAATTAAGCTAATTTTATTTTATAGAAGCATAATCGATAATAACAATATTTTTAATGTCAAAAAACTAAGCGATATTAGATATTTGCTTAGCAAGAGCACAAGAGAACATTATAAAGAAATAATTGATATATACAAAGCGCTCAAAGGAAAAAATAAAAAATATTTATTTATAATAAAAAACATAAAAAGAAAACAATTGCTAAAAAATCCTCTCTCTTTAAAAGATTTAAAAATAAATGGAAAAGATATTCAAAATCTAGAACAAATAGAAAATAAAAATATAGGTAAAATTTTAAACACACTATTAAGCTGTGTAATTGAAAATCCCAAGCTTAATACTAAAAATTATCTTATAAAAAAAATTAAAACCTTAAAGGTTAATATTTTCCATAGCTTTTAAAGCTACTTCAGCAGCTCTCATTTCGGCTTCTTTTTTAGATTTGCCCTTTCCATTTGATATAAAATTTTCCCCAACATAAAGTTCAACACAAAAAACTTTATCATGATCTGGACCTATTTCCTTGTCTAGTTTATAACTTGGTGAGATTTTATATTTCTTTTGAACATATTCTTGCAACAAACTCTTATAATCTTTAAAATCACCTCTATTAAACATCAATCTTATATACATATCAAAAAGTCCAACCACAAATTCTGTTGCCCTTGAAAATCCACTATCAAGATAAATGGCACCTACAAAAGCTTCAATAGCATCTGCAAGAATGCCTTTTTTGTTTCGACCATCATTACTCTCCTCTCCTCTACCTAGCAAAATATAAGACCCAAGATTAATCTCTCTAGCAATATTAGATAGAGAATCTTCGCTAACAATATAAGATCTGGCCTTGCTGAGCTCTCCTTCACTTTTATTTGGATAAGTTTTATAAAGATGATCTGTAATAATCAAATTAAGCACAGAATCTCCCAAAAATTCTAATCTCTCATTATTGCTAGATCTTTGATCCAACTCATTAGAATATGACGAGTGGCTCAATGCTGTATTTAATAAATCAAAATTACTAAAATCAATGCTCAAATTTTCCAAAAATTCACTCAATTGAGCTTTTCTTTCACTAACCAAACAAAAATCGGAAGAATTTTTTTTCATCAACCTTTTCTCTTTTTAATAAAATTAACAACATCGCCTACCGTTTCAAATTCATTGGCTTCGTTCTCTGGGATTTTATCATCAAAGGCCTCTTCAAGCAAATACAAAAGCTCATAAATATCTAGACTATCTGCATTAAGATCCTCAACAAATCTAGAGTCTATAGTAATTTCATCTTCTTTTTTATCAAGTTGCTCAGATATAATAGACCTAACCTTGCTAAAAATTTCATCATTATCCATGAATACACCTTCCTTACTACAAGCTACAAACCTATTTCTAGATATTGGTTATTCCTATAATATCCACATTTTAAACAAATTCTATGTCTCACTCCAAGGTTACCACAATTAGAACATTCTTGAAATTGCGGAATTTTTTTCCTCATATTTATACTGCGCCTTGTTCTACTCCTAGACTTTGAAGGCTTAAATTTTGGAACAGCCATTACTTTCTCCTAACTACTTTTAAACTACATTAAATTATCTTAATAATATATATATTAACCAAGTCATTTGTCAATAAACTTAGATTTTAATCTATTGAACACCAATTCTGGAACAAAATTAGAAAGATCAACATCCTTTTTGCTCATCAATTCCTTTACAAAATCTGACCTTACATATAAATGTTCTGCACTACTTGGTAAAAATATAGTATCAATTTTAAAATTTAACTTATTATTAACAAGATATCTTTCAAACTCTATATCAAAATCATTAAAAGCCCTAATTCCCCTAACAATAAATTTAATAGAATTAATTAATGCATAATCAACAATAAACCCGCTATACCTATCTACAAGCACATTTGAAAAATTTAAAGACGAAATAACATCTTCTGTAAGGCTAAACCTCTCAATATCACTTAGCAAATATTTTTTTGATTTATTTTTAGCTACTAAAACAACAACTTTATCAAAAATAGCCAACGATCTTTTAATTAAATCAATATGGCCCCAGGTAATTGGATCAAAAGATCCTGGAAAAACTGCCACCTTCATATCAAGAAAGCCTAAACCCTCTATTAATATCTTTAAGAATTTTTTTACGCCATATTGGTTGTTCTTCTAAATTTTCAAATTCAATTTCTTTAATAATTTTGAAATATAAATATTCTCCTCTAGAAGATTTATCTACAATAAAAAATTTACCAGCACCTTTATAAACCAATTTCTCATTACTTGAAAGATTATTTTCAGCTGTTAATTTATTGATAACACAATCAAAATGAACAGGTTTATCTTCATTTTCAACCTTTAAGGACATGCTAAAAACAATATCATTTATTTTTTTTTCACAAATAGCACAAGAAACATCAAGATTTATTCTTGTTTTAAATTTTATACTTTTTCTTCTAAATTTACCTTTAAAAACATTTTGTTTATCTGTATTCAAAACAGTCGATCTATTATTAAAACTATTTGGCGAGGCAAAATTTTGATTTTTGCTCTCAGAATTTAATCTTTTATTCTTAAAACCATAAAAACGTTTATTGTGTTTCTGAAAATTGCTACTCTTGAACTTACTTTGAGTATATTTCAAAACTAACTCTCCTTAACGACAAAAAATAAATATTTAAGAACAAAATCAATCACATAGCTTGAAAGTTTTTTAAAAAATCAAAACTTTAAATCTTTAACTTTTTAAAGGCAAAAATACAATCAAACCCTCATTGAAATTTAATAAAAACGGTTAGTTAGTGCTCTTAATTATAATAAATACACGACCAAGCTTGCCAAAATTATTTCTTAAAACAGTAAAAATCCTACTAAATCTTGAATAAAAATTTACAAAACAAAAGATCAATCAAAAATAATTTTTAATCTCAATCTAATTTGATTCATCTTATGACATAATCTGCTAAAATATTTGAAATAATTAAAAACTAATGCTTAACTTTTTTAATATTAAGGCGCTCCTTTATCTTCATAGCAGCTTTACCAATTCTATTCCTCATATAATAAAGCTTTGCCCTTCTAACCTTTCCTCTTCTTAAAACTTCAACCTTTTCTATAATAGGAGAATATACTGGGAAAATTTTTTCAACACCTATCCCTGAAGAAATTTTTCTAATCAAAAATGTTTTTCCAATTCCCTTATTTTGGAAAGAAATAACAATCCCTTCAAAACTCTGCAACCTTTCATTACTACCTTCAATAATTTTATAAACAACCCTAACAGTATCTCCCACATTAAAGACAAAAGCCTCATTTTTCTTATTCTGAGCTTCAATTTTTCTTATCAAATCCATCATCTTCTCCTATTATCTCTAAATATTTAAGGTATAAATCATATCTATTTTTCTTAGTTTTTTCTCTAGCTTTAACAAGCCTCCAATTCTTTATATTTTCATGATGTCCTGAAACAAGAACTTTTGGAACCTTTATCCCCTTAAAATCATAGGGCCTGGTATAATGAGGATATTCAAGCAATCCATTTTTTACACCAAATGATTCTTCTAATAAAGAATTAGGATTTATTACTCCATCTAGCAACCTATATACACTATCTATTAAAACAAGAGCTGCAATCTCTCCTGAAGATAAAACATAATCTCCAATAGAAATCTCAAAATCAACATACAAATCTATAATACGTTGATCAATTCCTTCATATCTTCCACAAATTATAACAATTTCTTCTCTTTTTGACAAGGAATACGCCAACTCTTGGGTATACTTTATCCCAGAAGGACTTAAGAATATTGTTGTTTTCTTAGCAGATTCTACGTGCTCAAGAGCAAAAGAAATCGGCTCGGCCTTCAATACCATCCCAGCACCGCCTCCGTAAGGCAAATCATCACATCTTTTATGCTTATCTTTTGAAAAATCTCTAACATCAACAAGCTCAAAACTTACTATTCCCTTATTAATAGCCTTCTTCATTATTGAATTTTCAAAAAATGGTTTAATTATTGCTGGGAAAAGAGATAAAACCGTAAATTTCATTTTAAAAGATCTAAAACCTTAAGCTCAATTGTTTTTTCTTGAGCATTTATATCTCCAATATATATACTCAAAAAGGGAATAAAGAAAAATTTAATACCCACTTTGACCTCAAGAAATACACTATTTAAATATTCAAAAAAAGCTACAACTTCTCCTAGTTTTTTATTGTTATTAACAATGTCATAGCCAATCAGTTTTCCTAAATAATATTCGCCTTCTTTTAAACTCGATGCAAGCGAATCGTCAACCCACAATTCAAAACCAATCAATAGCCTAATTGCCTCTGGGGTATTAATCCCTTCAAACTTCAAATATAAAGAATTACCTTTTATATTAACACCTACAACTTTAACTTCAATAGTAGAACTATTGCTTTTTTTTAAAATAACTTTATTGTTTTTTAGATTAACAAAATCACAAAAATTATTGGATATGCTTTTAACCTTAGCATACCCATTAACTCCATAAGACGACAATATAACGCCTTTAATAAACATAAATTAATCTAAAATTTCCAATTGCACTCGCCTATTGGTTTTAGCAGCACAAGCCCCAAGCAAAGTTCTAATAGCTCGAGCAATACGCCCTCGTCTTCCGATTATCTTGCCCACATCGCTTTGAGAAACCCTTAATTCTAAAATAGTTGATTTTTCTCCTTCAATCACATTTAGCTTTACTTCATCTTCTTTATCTACAAGAGACTTTACTATAAACTCTATAAGTTCAATCTCATTCCCATACTCTTTCATCTAAACCTCCTGACTTTTCGCATTCAAGTTGTTTTTATTTAAAAGCATTTTCACTGTATCACTTAAAATTGCTCCCTTGCTTACCCAATCTTTCATTCTATCTTCCTTAATTTTTATTTGGTTTTGCTTTTCAACAGGATGATAATAACCGAGTTCTTCAATTGCTCTACCATCTCTAGGAGACGTAGAATTCATAACTACAATCCTATAATAAGGCCTTTTTTTAGCTCCCATTCTCTTCAATCTTATCTTAACGCTCAAATTTATTCCTCCTTATTTTCCCCAAAGGGATGCAATCTTATTTTGAAAATCTTTGTTTTTCATTTTTTTCATAATCAAAGTTGTTTGACTAAACTTTTTTATGAGCTTATTAACATCAAAAACAGTTGTTCCACTTCCCAAAGCTATTCTTTTTTTTCTTGAAGGATTATTCAAGATCACTGGATTTATTCTTTCTTTTTTAGTCATAGAAAGAATAATAGCTTCTTCTTTATTAAAACTTTCTTCATTTAAATTATTGCTATTCAGCATTGATTTTGAAACACCCGGTAAAAAACTTACAAAATTAGAAAACCCTCCTACTTGCCTAATGCGCCTAAATTGAATCAGATAGTCTTCGAAATTGAAATTAGCTTTATTAATTTTTTCTTCAAGCTTAATAGCCTCTTCTTTGTCAATAACACTTTGAACCTTCTCTACAAGACTAACAACATCCCCCATGCCAAGAATTCTAGAGGCAATTCTTTCTGGGTAAAAGGAATCAAGATCTTCAATTTTCTCTCCAACACCAATAAATTTAATAGGAACTGCACAAATACTTTTAAAAGATAATACAGCGCCCCCTCTAGTATCTGAATCAAACTTAGAAAATATTGCACCGGTAAGTCCAACATTCTCATTAAATTCCTTAGCAATATTTACAGCAACTTGCCCCGTCATAGAGTCTACCACTAAAATGGTTTCTGCGGGTTGCAAAATCCCCTTAATTTTTTTTATCTCTTCAACTAACAAAGATTCAATCTCAAGCCGCCCTCTAGTATCAACTATTACAGAATCAAAAAAATTAGACTCAGCAAACTTCATAGACGCTTTAATAACTTTAATAGGATCTTTTTCACCTTCAATTGAAAATACTGGAACACCTACTTGGCCGCCTAATATTTTTAACTGCTCCACAGCCGCCGCTCTAAACGTATCAGCAGCCACAAGAAGCACTTTTCTATTTTCCTTTTTAAGCTTTAAAGAAAGCTTGGCACATGTTGTAGTCTTACCAGAACCCTGAAGTCCCAGCATAAGAATATAAGATTGTTTATTGGCAGGATGTAAACTAAGCTCATAACTTTTGCCTCCCAAAAATTTAACAAGATTATCATTGACAATTTTAATAAACTGAGATTTAGGATCAATACCCCTTAAAACTTTTACTCCCTTGGATTCTTCAATTATAGAATTTAAAAAACGCCTTATAACTCTTAAGTTAACATCAGCATCAACTAAAGAATTTTTAATAATCTCAATAGCCTCGGCAATGTTTTTATCATTTATTGTAGATTTTCCAGAAAGATAGTTTATAAAATTTCTAAAATTTGACCCCAAACTTTCAAGCATTAAAAACAACCCTTATTCTCAAAAATAATCTTGTCAAATATAAGATACAAAAAAAGGCAATATTAATCAATATCTCCTCCTGTCAAATAAAATTTATTAAAAATAACACTAGAAGCAGGTCCAACAACAGAAACTTCGGTATCTAATGAACTAAGCTTTAATACTATATTCTCTTTATTGAGCTTTTTAATCTCTTCTTTTAACAAATCAAAAAAAGCTTTTAATTTAAAACTTTGACCATAGAGTACTAAATAATTAAAATCAAGCATTCTTTGAATATTAATAATAATTATTGCCAAATATTTAACAGTATCTTGCATAATTTTATTTATAAAATCATATTTTTCATAAAGAGAAAAAATGTCATATATTGTAACCTTTTTCAATCTACCCTCATACTTTTCATAAAGCTCAGGAATCTCACCATTCATAAACTCTTTTGAAATCAATCTCTGCAAAGCAAAATTAGATATTAGCATATTGACACAACCCTTATTACCACAAGTTGGACAATTTTTTTCTCCTTCATAATCAATTATCATGTGACTAACCATACCTGATTTATTATTAAAACCAGGATAAACATTGCCGCCTGACCAAATCGAAAGTTCAGCAGTATCTGTGTAATCAAAAAACATAATATTATCTATATTCTTACCCATAAATTCAGCAAGAGATAAATTTTTAACATAGCTTTCAAGATAAACTGTAAGTGAAAAGTATTCCTCAAGTATTCTCTTGACAGGAACATCTTTTTCAATCCATGCTCCATAACTATCATTAACAATGCCTAATTCTTTATCCTTTATTAACCCCGTAATACTAAAGCCTAAGCCAATAAACTTATCTCTTGAGAAATTATGTTTCCAAATAATTTCTATCATATGATCTTTTATTTTCTCTAAAATATCATAAGCACTAACTGGGGGCTCAAAAGAATGAGTTTCGCTTATTAAAACCTCGCATTTAAGATTAGCAATACCTATTTGAAAATAATTGCTAGAAATAATAACTCCCATTGAATACGCATAATCTTTATTAATGTCAAGAAGTATTTCTTTTCGTCCATGTTTTTTAACATCAGACACCCTAGAACCAACTTCAATCAAAAGATTTTCTTTTATCATTTGATTAGTTAAAATAGTAACTGCAGCATTTGTCAAGCTTAACTTACGAGCTAAGTCTGTTCTTGAATATTGCATATTTTTCAGACTAAGAAGAATTTTTCTTCTATTTCCGCCTCTAATTGAAACCATATTTTCACCCTGCATATTACACCTCCTTTATTTTTAAAATAAAAAAATATTATAAAATATCATATTGAAAAAACCAATACAATATTATATCTATTCACAAAAGACAAAAATGCCTTTATAAGGCTAAAAAATATTTTACATCATAATATCACATTCATAAACTATCAAAAACTTAAAGCTTGACAAAAAAAGGAATAAAATCATTTTTACATAAAAACTCATCAATAAAAATTAATTGGGTTTAAAAATAATAAACACAAGAAAAGCCATTTATCCTTAAAAACTAATAACCTTAACTTACTTTTTCTTTAAAATAAGAAAATTCCATAGTAAAACTGCCCCTTCCTTTAGTAGAACTTCTTAAAATAGAAGCATACCCAAAAAGTTTCTCAAACGCCGCTTCTGATTTTATCAAATCATACCCTCCAATATTGTTAACTGAATGAATGACGCCCCCTATAACATTTAATGTAGAAATAATTTCTCCCGTATGCTCAATGGGTGTTCTAATTTCTAATAACATTATTGGCTCAAGTCTAATAGGATCTGATTTTTGAAAAATACTATGAAAAGCAAATCCTGAAATTGACTCAAAAGCACTCTCGCTAATCTTATTCGCCCCACAAACAATAGAAAAAATACTAACATTAATATCAATAATAGGATATCCAAAAATTCCACTTACAAATGCGGCTGTAATTCCCCTCAATATTGCAGACTTAATTACAGGTTCAACACCACATTCAAAATCAATTTTATTTCCTTCGCCTCGTGACAAAGGTTTAATGATCATTCCAATTTTAAAATCAATATTCTTGCCAGCAAAAATATTGTTAAACTCAAAAACCTCTTTTACAATTTTGCCAGCACTTTCTCTGTAACTTACTTGAGGCTTTCCTGTATAAACATTAAGATTAAATTCATCTTTAATTCTTGTCAAAATAATCTCAAGATGTAATTCGCCCATTCCAGATATAATCAATTGCCCTGTTTCTTTGCTCTCAGAATAACTAAAGGTAGGATCTTCTTTAGATATTATTTCAAAAATTTCCTTTAGTCTAACCTCGTCTGATGATCTTTCAGGCTCAACAGACATTAAAACAACAGGCTCTGGAAACATAACAGACTCAAGTAAAACATTATTGTTTTCTTCAACAAGAGTATCTCCTGTAACAGAAAACTTTAATCCCAAAACAGCACCAATATCACCTGTTTTTACACAATCTATTTGTTCATTTTTATTCGAAAAAACTCTAAAAATTTTTGTAAACTTTTCACGCTTGCCATTTGAAGCATTGATAATTTTTTTATTAGAATTAATCTCACCAGAATAAACTCTAACAAAATAAAGATGAGCAGCAATTACACTTGAATATTGAACTTTAAAAACAAGAGCTGACAATTTTTTATTTTCATTAGGATCAACTAAAATTTTTTTATTTTCATCTAAAGAAAAAGCACTAAAACTTTTTTCAAAAGGACTTGGCAAGTAATCTACAATCGAATCAATCAAAGGCTCTATTCCAATATTTTTTAAACTAGTTCCCATTAAAACAGGAATAATAAATCTAGAAACAGTACCTCTTCTAATCTCTTTTTTAATAATGTCTAAGCCAATCTCTTTATCTTCAAGAAATAATTGAGTAATTTCTTCGCTAAATTGGCTAAGGATGTCTATTATTTTTTTTTTTAAAAGAATCACTTTTTCAACAAATTCTTCTCTAATTTGACTATAAGTTAATTTTGGAATTCCATTTTCCATTGAAAAATGAAGCTCTTTATTTAAAATAATATCAACTACTCCTTCAAAATTACTTTCATTTCCAATTGGAATTTGCAAAACTAAAGGAATAGTTTTAAATTTATTTTCAATATCTCCCACAACTTTAAAAAAATCAGCACCTATTCTATCCATCTTATTAACATAAGCAAGTCGTGGGATTTCATATTTTTCTGCCTGTTTCCATACAGTTTCTGTTTGGGCTTGAATTCCATCAACAGCACTAAAAATAACAACACCGCCATCAAGAACCCGAAGAGACCTTTCAACTTCTGCCGTAAAATCAACATGCCCAGGGGTATCAATAATGTTTATTTGGCAATCCTTCCAATGGCAAGTAATGGCAGCTGAACTAATAGTAATTCCTCTTTCTTGCTCTTGAGGCATCCAATCAGTAATAGTGTTTCCTGAATCTACATCCCCCATTTTATGACTTTTGCCAGTATAATAAATAATTCTTTCTGTGGTAGTAGTTTTTCCAGCATCAATATGAGCCATAATTCCAATATTTCTAATACTCATAAATCCCTCAACACTACTACAGCCTCAATGCAGATAAACTCATTATTACAAGTTAAACCTTTCAATAAAATTGCTATTTTGTATCGCACTCACAACATTTACTTTCATTCTCATCGTGACAAAAACAACCGCAATTTTCAAGCAGCGCCTTATGCATCCATAAATGTTTCTCAAGATCACTCATGATATCATCCATAATATTAGCAGTACCATAATCACAAGCAGTATCGATCAATTTTCTCATTCCAAAAATATTTTTCAAAATCTCAGAAAGACTGCAAACAATGCTTTGCATTGAAGGTAAAAAATTGGATGTTGATTCAATATCAAGTTCCTTAATAAAAGATTTTTTCATAAACTCAGAATATCTAAATTCAGAATCATATCCAAGCATTCTTGAGCGTTCTGCAACAATATCAATAATTTTTTCAATATATTCATAAAGTTTTTGAGTTTTTTTGTGAATAACAAAGAAATTGGTATCTTTTATATTCCAATGAATACCTCTTAAATTAGAATAAAAAATATGCAAACTTGCCAACAATTCTTGTAGTTTTAATTGTATTACTTCTAAATCATCCTTTTTTATATAGCTTAAATACTTTTCCATAAGTATCTCCTTTATATAATCATTATAATACATAATGAGATATAATTATAATTTTAATACCATAATAAATAAAAAGGATATTTAATGAAAATATTGATTTTAATTTTTACATTGTTTTTATCTCAAGCATGCAATTTAAATACAATGCACCCAATAAACACAAAAGAAGATATGAAAATTCTATATTCAGAAATTGCTGAATTGAGAAAAAATTTAAATCTAAACCATCTAGAAATAGATGAAACTCTTGAAAAAGTTGCAAAAGAATATGCCATTAAACTGGGAGAAAATAGAACGCTAACTCATACCCTTTTTGGCACAACACCAATGGAAAGAATACATAAATACGATAAATCTTTTAATTTGACAAGAGAAATACTGGCATCAGGAATTGAACTTAACAGAGTAGTTAATGCATGGCTTAATAGCCCAAGCCACAAAGAAGCTCTTATTAATACAGATACTGACAAAATGGGTGGCTATAGATTAAAAACAGCAGACAATATAGATATATTTGTAGTTCTTTTTGGAAAAAGAAAATATAAGAATTGACACCATTAAAGATTATACTGTATACTACTTATTAGTGGTAAAAGGGCTCATAGCTCAGTTGGTCAGAGCGCCTGCCTTACAAGCAGGATGTCGGGAGTTCGAATCTCTCTGGGCCCAAAAATAATCTAGACCTCAATTATTTTTAGCTCTAAAAGTAAGGTTATTTTAGAATTTTTAAGTATATTATTTAATTCTTTTTGTACTGCATTGGCTTTTCTTAGATTTTCAAAAAGAAAAATAAACGCTCCCCCTTTACCAGCACCACTTAACTTGCCAGAAAGAGCGCCCAATTCGATTCCCTTACTTATAAGCCAATCAAGAGCATCATTAGACAATCCCAAACGTCTTAAGCAATATTGTGCAATATTCATTTCATTTGCTAAAGAATACACATCCTTATTCTGAAAAGAAATATAAGAATTGTTTACTGTAAGACCAAGCTTTTCAATAAAAACAAATAAATCAGCATTAGATAATATCCGTTTTTTTAAATTAACCACTATTTCTTTAGTCGTAAAATCTCTTTTTATCGCTCCTATTAAAAAATAAAAACCAGAATCTTTTATTTTTTTTGAATGTAAAACATCTTCTTTTTTCTCTAAATAAAAAGTTCCACCAAGATCAATTAGCCTAATATCCATTCCAGAAGATTTGCCATGAAAAATGTTTTCAATTTGATTTGCCAACAAAATTTTATTACAATCCCTATATTCAAAATGACTTGTAATATACTCTGCAAAGCATAAACTAAGACTAGCAGAAGAACCAAGTCCGACTCCAATAGGAATTTCAGAAATTACAGCAAACTCAATCGGATTAACTTTACTATAATTTGAAACAATAAAATTTATAAGGCTATTTAATCTTGTACTGGATTTTCCTAAATATTTCCAATTTTTAGAAACACTATAAACCAGATCCATATAAATTGGAACTGTAGCTCCAATAACTGGGAACCCGTAAACAGCGCTATGTTCGCCTAAGAACAATATTTTAGCGGGCTTTCTTATTCTTAGCATTTATCGCTTTCAAACTTAATGCCTTCATGTTCTAAAACAATTGGAATAATTTTTGACAAATCAAAAGCTTTAACATTAGGCCTGTAAACTAAAAAAGTTTCATTTCCGGCGCCTAAAGCTTTAATCAAATCACATTGACCCACAAGGTGATCAAAACTTGAGGGCAAATCTGCCGAAACTCCTATTGCCTCTCCAATTGCCAAGCCCAATTCTTTAGCCCTTCTTAAACTAGAAATTAATGCAGATTTAGAATTACTAACATTTAAAACAAGTTTTTTCATCTCCAAATTGCATTTAAATATAAAATCTAAAATAGAATCTCTGTGTTTATTGTATTCACAAATAGAAGCAGTGGTTTTAATTGCTTGCAAACCCTGCATTAAATAAAAATCATTAAACTCTACAGCATCTATCTGCCTGCATTTAGGATTAAAACCGCCTTCAAACTCAATAACACCCCCAAAAATACTAGTAGCAATATCATATCCACTACCTATTCCTCCTTGAGAGTGCCTGTAAGCCTCCAAACAATATTTAAAAATTTCATCCTTTTCAACAACATTAGTAGCATTATAAATTAAAAAAAGCCCACACACTATACCAATAGCAACAACAGCACTTGAGCCAAATCCCTTTTTAGTTCCATTATTAAAGAAAAAATTACTTGTATCAATATATACATCATATGCAAAGTTATCTAGATTAAAAAAACAATTTTGATTCAAATAAGTAAACATTTTAAAAACAAAATCGTTTCTATTTTCTATTAAAGAAAAATCGTCTATCTCTTTCTTTTTGCTAAAAAACCGCCAAGAATCGCTCTTTTTAAAAGAAAAAAATGCTCTCTTGTTGATGGCAATTGCCAACCCCAATCCCTTTTCCTCTAAAATAGTATACTCTCCCATTAAAAGTAAATTCCCAGGCACAGAAAAACTAATCAAATCCATTCTAAGTCACGCCCAACCTTTGAAACAATAAAATCAATGCCAGCAAAATTTTTCTTAAGTCCTTTTAAAATAGTATTTAAATTTTTCTCCAAACAAAGAAACTTTACTTGGGGGCCTGCATCCATTGTCTCAAATACAAAAATCCCCTCATTTCTCAAACTAGCAGCATACCTAATTAAATCCATTGTACTATTTTTAAAATAAAAAATAGAAGATGCAAACATTAAGGCAAACATATTCTGATAACTTTTTACAATATTTGCTCCAAAATGTATAAAATCTTTTTTTAAAAAAAAATATAAAGCATCTTTAAAAATCTTTTTACTAGAGGCAATCCAAGCATCATAATAAAATTCATGCCGTTTACAAATATTCATTGCGGCTCTTGAAGACAATTCTTTTTCATTAGTATCAATTATGGCAAATATTATTCGCAAATCATTAAAATAAGATTGATCTCTTAATTGAAAAGATTCTTTTGAACCCTCTTTTAAAATGGTAAACCCCCCGTAAATAGCCCTTGCCGCAGAAGCTGATCCTACTCTTGCAAGATTAGATGCACTATTGCAAGAATATTTATTAAAATATTTCAAAATACAAGCAGCAATAGAAGCAAAACCTGAACTTGAACTTGCAAGGCCTGCTGATGTTGGAAAATTATTTTCACTTTTAATTTTAAATCTAACATTCGGCTCACTAAGAATTTTTCTTGCATAATCAAAAAACACCTTTTCTCTATTTTTCAATATAACTGGCTTTGAATTTAAAATTATTTCATCTCGATCTGAAAGTTCAAGCTCACTTATTGAATAAAACTTATCAACACTAACGGCAAGACTAGAAGTCGCTGGAATGTTTAAAAGAACATCCTTCTTGCCCCAATATTTAATTAAAGCCAAGCTTGCATGAACTTTACACTTTATTTTCATTTTCTAACCTTATTTTCTTCAAAATTTTAAAAGCAAAATCAAAAGAATAAATATTCATTCTTTCCATTTCCAATAATAATTTGTCTTTCTCGAAATCAGAAATATTATATTTTGTCTTTAAAAGGTAGAACACTTTATCAACATGCAATCTCATGTGACCCTTTTGAATCCCATTAAATGCAAGAGCCCTTAATGCTGCAAAATTACTAGCAAGTCCAACACAAGAGAGAATGCCAATAAATTCGCTCTTACTATTTACATTAATAATTCTAAAACTTAAAATTGAAGCTTCACTAAAAGATATAACCCCACCCTTAGTTCCAACTTGCAAAGGAATTTCAATTTCTCCAACCAAAGCATTGTCAGTCGTATAAAATTTACTAAGGGGAAGATATTTGCCGCTTTTTGAAGCAAATCTATGGACAGAGGCCTCAAGAGCTCTTGTATCATTAAAAGTTGCAAGACATACTCCTGTAATTCCGTTCATAATACCTTTATTATTAGTAACAGCTCGCTCCTCTTCGTAAAAACCTATACTAGAAATAAGTTCGATTTTTTTCGCCAAATTCCAAGAATCCTCTTTATCCGGTAGCAAATACTTAAAATCTAAAACAAAATGGGCTTTGGCTGTAAATTCACTAATATCATTGCTTAAAACTTTTAAAACACACTCATATCCGAATTCTAAAAAAATGGATTCTGCTACACGCTCTGCAATTGAGTTTAGCAAATTAGCACCCATAGCATCACAAGTATCCACATAAAGATTCAATTTTTGAATACCAAGCTCTTTAATGTACCTAGTTGACAACCTTCTAAATCCACCCCCCCTTCGATTCATATTGGTTAAAAGAGGTTCAATCCAGATCTTGATTTTATCGTCAAGATCAACAAAAATATTACTTAAATCTTTTCCCGATTTTATATAAACTTGAGAAATTCCCAACACTTCCCCCAAAGAATACCTCAAATCAGCATTTTCAAGAATTTTTGCCGCAAAATTTAAGGCAGCAACAACAGAAGATTCTTCTGTTGCAATTGGCAAAGAATAATATTTGCCATTTATTTTTAAATTTTTTACAATTCCAATAGGAAAAGATAAATATCCAATATAATTTTCTATCATATTAAAAAGAAAATCTTCATTGGCACTATTATAAAAAAAATCTTTAAAAGATAATCCCAAAAAACTTTTTATCTCTTGCCTTTTTTCTAAAACACTTTTATGTCTAAAATTTTTACTAAGTTCCATAAAACTGCTTAAAGACTCCAAGCTCATCAAGCAAATAACTACTCAAAAAATACTTATTATTTCTAAGTTCTGACAAACTTTTGCTGCCACTTAAAAACATAGACATTTTTAAAATATGTTCATAATCAGAAAAAAGACTAAATACAGCATCTTCTCCTGAATCATAAAAAGCCCTAAGAACAACTGCTGCAACACCTACAAGCCTAGCTCCAAGGGCAATGCCTTTAGCAATATCCATACCTGTCTCATATCCACCAGATGCAAAAATATTAGCCTTTAGAGAATCATCAACACTAAGTAAAGTAAAAATAGAAGGAATACCCCAATCAGAAAAACAAGATGCAATGTTTGGATTATTACCCTTTATGCCTTCTACTAAAATCCAATTGGTTCCACCACTCCCCGCAAGATCAATATAAGAAACGCCAAGACTGAATAATTCCTTAACGTCTTTTGGTGAAATTCCAAAACCTGTCTCTTTGACAATTAATGGAACACTTAAAAAGTTAGACAATTTAGCTATCGACTCTCTTATTCCTTTAAAATTTCTGTCTCCATTAACATTCATCAATTCTTGCCCTGCATTAAGATGAACAATAATTGCATCAACTTCTAATCTCTTGATCATTTCAGCTATTTTAGAAATACCAAACTCAACAATCTGAACAGCACCAACATTGGCAAACAAAGGAATATTATGAGCATACCTCTTAAGAGCAAAGTCTTTTATGTATTCGGGATACTTAAACAAAAGCTTAAAAGAACCTAAGCCCATAGGAATTTTTAAATAATTTGCAATTCTAACTAAAGATTTATTAAAATCATTCCCCTCTTTACTGCCTCCTGTCATAGAGGAAATAAAAACAGGCATGCTAATAGTGTATCCAAATATCTCTTCTTTTGTATTTATCTCAGAAAAATTAAAATCACTAAGAGCATTATGTTTTAGCTTGATAAACTCTAAGAAATTGCAGCCACTTTTAACATTATTTTTATTTAAACAAATCTCAATATGTCTTTTTTTATTTTCTAATATATTAGGCTCGATACCCATAAACTCGGTATCCATCATTCCTTAGTTCTTTTAAATAAAATCCTCTAGATTCACTAGGAACTATTTTATTTTGAAAAAAATCTTTATATTCTTCAAAATTTGCATTATTTCTATTTTTTATAAGTCCATCAAGATCCCACAATTTAACAACATCAAAAGCACTCTTTTCAATGGTAAGTTCATAAATAACCATAATATTGCCAGATCCATAAGAACAAAATAATATCTTTTCTCCTGTAATATCTTTCTTGGAAAATACTCTTTTTAAATAAAATGCTAAAGATAGAAAAATTGAACCTGTATACAAATTCCCCACTTCCATAGCAGCTTCAACGCCATCGTAAAAATCTATTGACTCTAAATAAGCATTTCTAACAGATTCGTCATCACTATAATATTTTTTCAAAATATAATGCATTGAATCTATTGGCATTTTAGCAAAAGGAACATGTAAAACAAATCTATAATTAGAAAATAAATCTTTCATACTAAGTTGCTTTTTGAAAGCAAAATCTCTTAAAGCATTTTCGTTTGCATTATTGTAACATTCAACTGAATATTGACCTCTTACCTTAGCTTCAACACTTCCAAAAGGCCTAAAAAAATCATCAACATCATCAGTATAAACTCCAAATTCAGATAAATTGATCGAGAGTAGCTTTGGATTTTTTTCAACCAAAATTGCAGTTGCACCAGCACCTTGAGTAATCTCAGCCGTAGTAAGATTGCTATAATGCGCAATATCTGAAGAAAAAACTATGCCATATTCAGAATTATTAGAATGGCTTAAAACACTTGCTACAGTGTGTAAAGACATAGCAGCACCAGCGCACGCATGCTGAACTTGGAAAGTTAAAAAATTATTCCCCAGACAAATACCAGACTGCTTTAAAGCTCCAAAAACATAAGAAGAAATTGCTTTTGAATGATCAACACCTGTCTCAGTTCCACCCAAAAGCATTCTAATTTTGCTTAAATCAAGATTATTATTATCAAAAATAAGTTTAACAGCCGAACTTGCCATCGTTACACTATCCTCATTAGGACTGGTAAACCTAAAACCTTTTTGCAAGGTAGCATCTATTGCTCTATTGATTTTCTTAAAAAGAACTTCATTAGAAGAATATAAAGGATTTTCCAAAAGAACAGAAAAATCTAAATAATTTAAAGGTAAAAAAATTCTAATATCACTAATACCTATTTTCATATATTCCTCAATGAATTAATGGACTTAAGTATTATATTATAATTTACAAAAATTAGCAAAATCTTATATAATGAAACCTAAAAATGGAAGTTTATGAAAATAGCCGTACTTTTATCTGGGGGAGTTGACAGCTCTGTTGCCCTTTATAGAATTATAAACAAAGGATATTCAAATATAAAATGCTACTATTTAAAAATTTGGGTTGAAGATGAACTATCTTATATTGGAAACTGCCCTTGGCAAGAAGATTTAAATTATGTTGAAGCTATATGCAACAAATTTAATGTACCGTATGAAATAATAAACTTTCAAAAAGAATATTATAACAAAGTAGTAAGCTATGCCATTGAAGAACTTAAAAATGGCAATACTCCAAGTCCAGATATTTTTTGTAATCAAAGAATAAAGTTTGGAGCATTTTTTGAGAAAATCAATAACCAATATGATTTGGTTGTAACAGGACACTACGCTAAAATACAAATAAAAGAAAGTAAATTTTTTTTAAAACAGGCAAAAGATAAAATTAAAGACCAAAGCTACTTTTTATCTCATCTCTCTCAAAAACAAATGTCAAAACTATACTTCCCTTTAGGTACATTACTTAAAAGCGAAGTAAGGCAAATAGCTAAAAGCATAAATTTACCCAACAAAGATAGAAAAGATAGTCAAGGTATTTGCTTTTTAGGAAAAATTAAATATAACGAATTTATCAAATACCATCTTGGAGAGAAAAAAGGGAATATAATTGAAAAAGAAACAGGAAAAATAATAGGAATTCACAATGGATATTGGTTTTTTACAGTGGGACAAAGAAGAGGAATAAAGCTTAGCAACGGGCCATGGTTTGTCATAGAAAAAGACCTAGAAAAAAATATTATATATATATCCCATAACGAGAATTATTTAAAACAAGCAAAACGCAAATTTTTAGTTCACGAAATACATTGGATAAACGACACACCTTCGAACTTTGAAAATTTCAAAATTAAAATAAGACACGGTGAAAAGAAATGCTCATGCAAATTAAAACTTATTACAAATAACTTAATGGAAATTTCTTTAAACAAAAAAGATAGTGGAATCTCTCCAGGACAATTTGCAATTTTTTACAAAAACACAGAATGCCTGGGAGGTGCTAAAATTTTAAAAATCATAGAATGATACGCTAAAAAAGTTAGAGAAGATTTAAAAACCTTCTCCTTACTTTTCGATCTTAAAGTAATCAACAGATTCTTTTAAATCTTTTACACTCTCTAACATCTTTTCAGACATTGCAGAAAGCTCTTCGCTACTTGAAGCTGTGGTCTGGACTAACTGACTAACCTGCTCTATTGCATTTTTAAATTGCTCTATTTGAACACTTTGCTTATAACTTTCATTAGAAATATTTTTTACAAGTCTGGCCGTTTGTTCCATACCAGGAACTATTTGTTCAAAATTTTCCCCAGCGCGACTTGCAACAGTTAAGCTTTTGTTTGCAATATCAATAATCTCTCTTGCTGATTCTTTGCTTTGATCTGCAAGCTTTCTAACCTCAGCAGCTACCACTTCAAAGCCCTTGCCTTTTTCTCCCACTCTTGCAGCCTCAATCGAGGCATTTAAAGCAAGCAAATTGGTTTGCCTTGTTATCTCATCAATAATTCCAATTTTTTCAGTAATTACAGTCATTGCCTCAATAGCTTTAACAACAGATTTATGCCCCTCTTTAGTTCTTTCATTGGTATTGACAGCAATTTTTTCAGTAGTAGACGCATTTTCAGTATTCTCAGAAACACCTTGTGATATTTGCTCAATATTTGCTGTCATTTGCTCTAAAGTAGAAGCCTGCTCAACAGCACCAGAACTCAAATTCTGGCTTGCATTTGCTATTTGAATCGCATTTTCATAAAGGTAATCTAGATTTTCAATAACTCCTTTTGCAACTGAAGAAAAATTGGTTCTCAATTGCTCAAGACCTTCGTACAAGCTATAAAGCTCTACAGTGTCCCATTTGCCAAAATTAATATCAGCAGTAAAATTACCAGAAGCAAGGCGCTCAGAATATTCCAGTATCTTATTCAAAGAAGAGCTTAACCTTTTCACAAGATAAAGAGTTGCAATAGCAAGCATAAGCAATGTAAATGCAAAACTAATTGCTAAGATTATAGTTGTAGCTCGTGACATGTAATAAAAATCATCTTCTGAAGTTCGCATTAAAAGAATAAATCTATTATTAGACAAGTTTAATAACACCTTTTGACTAATTCCCACATATTTTTTACTGCTATTAGGATCATAATAATAAACAGTTGAAATTTCTTTATTCTTTTGCAACAAATCCTCAGATGTTTTCTTAATAATATTGGAATAAGAAGCACTAATATCGGTCAAAACATCACCTGGCAATACCGTATGATGAACTAATAATCTACCCGTAGTATCATAAGCTAACGCACGGCCGCTAGAAAGTATTCCAAAATTAATTCCTCTAAAAGACCTATATATATAATCCATTGAATAGAAAAACATAAAATACCCAAAAATGTCACCGGTTTCAAAATCTCTTAATGGTATACCTATTAATATATAAGGAATCTGACCTTTTTTATTTTTTATCTTGGAAATATCTTTAACTAAAGACTCTTCAATAGACCCAGGATCTGCCAACATAACAAAAGAATTGTAAACAATACTTTGAGACTCTTTAAGCTTTGTAAAATATTCTCTATCCCCAATAGATTTGCCAAAATCACTATTATCCTTAATAGCCGTAGTAAAAACTATTTTACCCTCTTTGTTTGTAACCATCATATTACTACCAGTTTGAATAAGAATTTCAGATTGATCTGAAATAAAACTCAACCTTTTGGATTTAATTTTACTAGCCTCATTAAATTTTTCAGCAGAGTTGAAATACATGGAACTAACCCTAACCTTCTCTTCCATTGAAGAAATATAAAGGTTAAAAGAATTTTTAATGTTTCCAATAAGATTGATCATAAGATCAAACTGTTGATCTACCAATTTACTATTAATCAACATTCCAAAAATAAAAAACAGAATTGATATAAAGAATGCTATAAGAACAAGAACAAGTAGCAACATCCTAGCTTTCAGCTTCATACTAACCACCTCTTTCACAAAAAATAAATTCTAAAACTCCGAAAAATCATCATCAAAATTTAAATCCTTATCAGCAATATCGATAGCTTTTTTAGGATCAACTCGCTTATTAATAGTTCTTACAGAAGGCTCGCTCTCAATATCTAAAGAATAATTATTATGACCACCGCCATTTGAAGTAGAAATTCCATTGCTTTTCAAATTTTGATTTTCATCTTTATTAAAAGAATTTTCAGGACAATCCATTAACCTAAAGTCATAATCGTCTTCTTCCAGATTTTCAATCGTAGAATCTTTAATTTTGAAAAATAATACAGATTTTCTAAGCTCTTTAGACTTTTCTAACATTTTATCGGACATGCTAGAAAGTTGCTCACTACTTGAAGCTGAAGATTGAACAACTTCTCCAACCTGGTCTAAAGCCATTTTAAATTGAGCAATCTGATCACTTTGCTTAGAGCTACCTTCTGAAATCTTCTTAACAAGATTAGCCGTTTCCTCAATTTCGGGTAACATTTCTTTAAAAATCACCCCTGCTTCGGTCGCTACCCTAGAGTTATCTTCAACTAGCTCTCCAATCTCAAGAGCTGAAACTTTGCTCAAATCAGCCAACTTTCTAATCTCACTAGCCACAACAGCGAATCCTTTTCCCTCATCACCTGCTCTTGCAGCTTCAATAGCCGCATTCAAAGCAAGTAAATTGGTCTTTCTGGCTATTTCTTCAATAACACTAACTTTCTCTACAATATCTTGCATAGCAATAACAGATTCTTCTACGGCCTTACCGCCTATCTGAGAATTCTCATTCGTTTTTAAAGCTATTTGTTCTGTTTCATAAGAATTATTAGCGCTCATATTGACACCTGAGGCTATTTGTTCAACATTAGCTGACATTTCTTCAAGAGCAGATGCCTGCTGCAACGCACTAGAGCTTAAATTTTGACTTGAGCTAGCAACTTCTAAACTTGCCTTATTTACATAACTAATATTTCTCAAAACACTTGCAATCGCTACAGAAATAGCTTTTTTCATTTTCACAACCTGAAGACTCAACATTCCAAGCTCGTCAAAAAAATTATCATCATCATCAAGAGCATAATCTTTATTTAAATTCCCTTTAACCATATCTTGAACTAAAACTCTAATTGAGTTTAAACGAAAACTAATAATCTTATCTATTCTCATTAAAAGAACAAGGCTTAATACAATAACGCCTAAGACAGAATATAAGATATACTGAAATCTTAGACTAGATATTACTCCATAAATATCTTTATAGGGAAGCCTAGCAATAAGTATTCCACTCTTCTCTCCCAACTTACTACTTATAGGCAACAGTGCATAGTAACACTCTTCTCCCATTTCGGATAAAAATATTCTATCAATAGTGTAAACCGACACTTCGGTGGAAACATTTGATAAAAAAGGCGGCTTAGAAAAAACATCTTTAAGAACATTCAAAAATTTAGAACTAACTCTACTAGTTTCATTGTATTCTTCAAAAGGATTTACTGCTATATTATTAGGATCCACATAAATAAAATTGCCTCTTTTATAAAAACCAAATCTAAATCTATCAAAACTATCTGCTAAAATATCATTAAGCAGATATCCAGCCAAATACCCACAAACAAGTTTATCTTCTGGAGAGTATACAGGCACAATTATTGCAAAAGCCTTTTTTTCGCTTTGTCTAGACCTAATAGCAACTTCTGCAGATATTCCTTCAGAAAGATTTGAATACCAGCCTATAAATTTTAATTGGTCTTGCTTATAATCCTCAATAGCTTTTTTAAAATAATTAGTATTGGCCTCAGAATGACCAAAATCCATATTATTCTCATGTCTTGTGCTAACAATTATCCTCCCTTCAAAATCAAAAAAAGCGAATTCTTCAAAAAAGGTATCATTTTTAAGATTGGCCATAAAATTGTATAAATATTGTCGATATTTTTTACTTACCTTTACAGAATCAATAACAAATTTTGAATTTTTTCTTAAATCTATCAATTCAGACTCAGAAAAATCTTTTCCTCTATTCTCAGAAATTGCAAATTCTGATATGGTTTCGAGTGCCAAATTAGAAGCTGCACCATTGATTATGACATACAGAGTGTCTAAAAAAGATTGCGTAGAAAAAGCTGCTCTTCTTACTTGTGCCCTTGTAAGCTGTTTATAATAATCTTCTAAATAACCGCATAAAATAAAGTTAAAAATCATGGAAAAAAGCAATAGTATGAAAATTAAAAACAATAATAAAAATCCAACAAACCTGTATTTAAGCTTCAATAACATAATAAACTACCTCACAAATCATCTACTTATTTAATCAAACAAACTTAAGACCAAAGGGTATCAAGAAAAAACTTATAGCAAAAAATCAAAAACTCTTAAAAAATTAAAAGAATTTTCACAATATGAAAAACAGCTTATAAGCTATTATTGATTACTAATGCTTTTTATAAGGTGTTCCTAAGAACTTAGGCGCATAATTTCTTTTTGAAAAAAAGATAAGACTTAAAATAATAATTAAATATGGAGTAATAACTAACATTTTGGGAGGCATTATTAAAGACAAAAAGGGCAATTGAGTCAAAACAATTGACAAAGTTTTCACAAATGAAAACAAAAAACTACCCATTAAAACTCCCAAAGGCGTCCATTTTCCAAAAATTAACATTACAATAGCTATAAAACCCTGTCCTCCTGTAACCCCTTGAACATAGCTTGATGCAACCACTGTTGTAAGAACAGCGCCTGAAACCCCTGCTAAAAAACCACTCAAAAGAACACAAAAAAATCTAATTTTATTTACACTAACTCCAACAGACTCTAATACCTCTGGATTTTCACCACTAGCATTAATTCTAAGCCCAATTTTAGTGTATTTGAAAACAACATGAAATAAAACCACACTTAAGATTGCAATGTATACAGAATATCTCTTACCAAAAATTTGGAAGATAAAAGATGTTTTGTTTAAAATTCCATCAAAAAGTATCGGCAACTTTATTTCTATAGGTGGAGTTGAAATAGAAGAAAAAATCAAAGTACTTATAAAAACAGCAATAGCGGGTCCTAAAAAATTAAGTGCCATTCCAGTTATAATTTGATCTGATTTTAAAAAAATTGTAAAAACTGCGTGCAAAATAGCAAGCACAAGCCCCGCTAGCCCACCAGCAAAAATTGAAAACAACGGATCATTTGTAAAATATGCAACTGTAGCTCCTGAAAATGCTCCTATTGTCATTATTCCTTCAAGTCCAATATTAATAATTCCACTTTTCTCGCTTATAAGACCCCCAAGACCAGCTAAAATTAAGGTTTGAGAATTTATTAGAGTTTCACTAATCAAGAATATTATTACATTTGACACGCTTAACACCTTTTAAAACAATTTTATTTAAAAAATAGCTAGCAGAAATTACAAGAACAATTATTCCCATCATCAAAGATACAATTGAAGATGGAAGGCCCATTAAACTTTGAACCCTACTGCTTCCATAAATCAATATAGAAAAAAGAATACTGGAAAATATTATGCCAATTGGTGAATTGTTTCCCATAAGAGAAGCAGCTATCCCATTAAAACCAATTCCTTCCATATAAGAAAGTTTAAATATGGCTTTATTAACACCCATAAGTTGAATAGCACCTGCAAGACCTGCAACAGCTGCTGAGAGAAACATTGAAAAAATTAGCACAGCTTTTACATTAATACCCATACATCTTGAAGCTTCAATATTGCTTCCTGTGGCATTTATTTTAAATCCAATAATAGTTTTATTAAGCAAAAACCATATTAAAATAGCAAAAATTATACCTAAAATTATTCCAAAATGAAGAGGTGCTTTTAAAAGCTCATTAACAAAAGGATGAGAAGACCTATAAGCAAGACCTTCTGGAGAGAGCTTCCAAGAACCTAAAAAATCAATATACGCACTTTCTTTAATGGGCTTTGAAAAATCACTATTATCTCTTTTAATAAAACTAAAATCCAAAATTATATTATTTAAATGAAATAATATCCAATTAAACATTATTCCTGAAATCACTTCGCTAATATTGAATTTAGCTTTTAAATAGCCAGTTAAAATTCCTAAGCTACCTGACGCTAAAAAAGTAATAACAAAAACGGTAATTACATGTAAAATTGGAGGCAAATCAAGTAAAACTGATGCTATTAAAGCAACAATAGATCCTAGTATAAACTGACCTTCAACCCCAATATTAAAAAGACCTGCTTTTAAAGAAATGCCAATAGAAAGACCTGTAAAAATCAAAGGAGCCGCATAACTTAAAACATAACCTAAATGTTTGGGAGAAGAAAATATAATTTCCAATATTATAAAATACATTCTAAAAGGAGAATGACCAAGCCCCATCACCACTAGCCCAACAATTAAAAATCCAACAAATAGAGCAAATACACTAACAAATGCTGAAGAATTTAAAAACTTCAACATAAATTTACTAAATACGTTTTTACTAATTTTCATTTAGCTTAAACCTATCATCATTTTGCCAATAACATCAATATCAAAATTATCCTCTAAAATACCTACTATCTTTCCGCCATGCATTACAGCTATCCTGTCACAAACATTAACAAGCTCATCAAGTTCAAGAGAAACCAATAAAATAGATCTGCCTGCATCTCTTTGCTCTATTATTCTTTTGTAAATATTCTCAACAGCTCCAACATCAAGGCCTCTTGTAGGCTGAATAGCTAAAAGAATATCTGGCTCTAAACTAATCTCACGAGCAACAATAACTTTTTGCTGATTGCCCCCAGATAAATACTTTACCTTGTTTGAAATATCTCTTGGTCTAATATCAAAATAACTTACAAGTTGATTGCTCAATTTTTTTAAAATATTAAGATCAAACCCCACAAATTGTCTTTTAACCTTATCAAATTGCCTTTTAATAAAATTGAAAAAATTGAATTTTAAATCAAAATTACTCTTTGAATGAATTTTTTTTAATCTCAAATAATCAGGATTATCAAAGCTCTTAAGTCCAATATTTTGCATAACATTAAATTCTAAAATAAGACCGTGTTTTTGCCTGTCCGAAGGAATATTTCCAATTTTTTTATCTATTCTTTGTTTAATAGTTAAACCTTTTAAAGATTCTAAATTTCCTAAAGAATTTTTTTTAAAAATATCGCCCTTAAATATGCTTTTCAAACCCAAAATTGCATCAACTAAATCCTCCTGACCACTACCTTCAATACCTGATATCCCAAGAATTTCTCCATTTCTCAGATCAAGATTAACATCTTTAACTTTTAAAACTCCTCTTTCATCTTTAACACTTAAATTTTTTATTTCAAGGACATTAAAATGATTTTCAAATTTAATTTTAGATGAGCGAAGTGCAACTTCTTTTCCTATCATTAATTTTGTAAGATCTCTGTCATAAATATCAGCAATATTAACGGTTTTTACAACTTTCCCAAGACGCATAATTGTACATTTCTTTGCAATAGATCTAATTTCTTTTATTTTATGAGTAATAAGTATTACAGTGTGACCCTCTTGCGTGAGTACCTTTAAAATATTCATAAAATCATCAACTTCACTTGGAGCAAGCACCGCTGTAGGTTCATCAAAAATAATAATATCTGCATTTCGATAAAGAACTTTCAATATCTCTATTTTTTGTTCCATGCCAACACTTAAGTCTTCAACCCTTTTTTCTAAATCTATCTTTAAACCATACTTTTCAGAAAGAGAGCTTATCTTTTTTCTAGCTTGTTTGTAATCAAGAAAACCAAATTTTGAATTTTCATACCCTAAAATAATGTTTTGAACAGCAGTAAATTGCGGAATTAACATAAAATGCTGAAAAACCATTCCAATCCCATTTCGAATAGCTTCGCTTGAATCTTTAAAGCTTATTTCTTGACCTTTTAAAATAATTCGACCACTATTTACTTGATGAATCCCATAAATAGTTTTCATTAAGGTGGTCTTTCCAGCGCCATTTTCTCCAAGAATAGCATGAACTTCGCCTGCCTTAAATTTAATAGAAACATTATCATTGGCAACAAAATCACCATACCTTTTTGTAATATTTTCTAATACTAGTACGTCTTCTTCCATCAAGCTTTAACCCTAATAAATATCAAACACAAATGACTTACAACATTATATTCTAATGAAATATAATAAAGCTTAAAATTTATATTTTCAATAGCATTTTAAATTTTAATAAACAAAATAAATTATCTATAAAAATTAATTGCTAATAAATAAAAAATGCTTAAAATATAAAAACCTTAATAAAGAGAGAAAATTAATGTTAAAATAAAAGAATAAATAAACTATTATAAAAGAGAGTACTATGAAAATCAAAGCCTGCATTTTTGATATGGATGGAACCCTGGTAAATAGCATCATGGATATTGCATTCTCAATGAATTCTGCTCTTTCAAACTTAGGATATAATCAAATAGAACTAAGCAAATTCAATGCTCTTGTTGGCAGAGGATTTAACAAGTTTGTAATAGACACTCTAAAGCTATTATCTCTTGAACATAATAATCCTAATTTACAAGAAAAACTTTACAAAGAATTTGTAAAAGAATACAATAAAAACCTTTCATCCCAAACACAACCATACGAAAACATAAAAACCCTTCTAGAAACTATGAATAAACTTAACATTCCAATTGGAATTTTAAGCAATAAGAACCACGAAGAATTAATAAATTTGGTAAAAAATATTTTTGGAAATATATTTTTTTTTGAAATCAGAGGTTATTCAAAAAAATTTCCACCAAAGCCAGATCCTGAGAATGCCCTTGATATGATATTAGAATTAAATGTCCGAAAAGAAGAAATTGCATATATTGGAGACAGCGATGTGGACATGCTAACTGCACTAAACGCTGGATTTATGCCAATAGGAGTTTCTTGGGGATTTAGAAGTGTTCAAGAATTAAAAGAAAGTGGAGCAAAACACATAATACACAATCCACTTGAACTATTGGACCTAATAAAATGAATATAAAACCATATTTTCCTTATCTATATCATTATCTATTCAATCATGAAAGCATAAAAAGTTTATCTGCTATAGAAAAAGAAATTGAAATGCTCAACTATTTAAAAGAAAACAAAAAAACTATTGCTACATTCATAAAAAATGATTTTGAATCAGAACTAAAAGACCTAATTCAATACGTCAAAGATAAAACAGATATAATGATTACACCCTTTGTTTTGTCTGGCATTGAAGCTATTGATTTTAGCATTGTAAAGCCTCTTTTTAGCAAAGAATTGACAAAAAATGACTTAAATTTGATATTTAACTTTGTCAAAGTTAACTCGTCTTTAAGAAAAGAATTCTTTTATAATTTTAATACTATAAGCAACGGATACATTACTTTTTATATAAACAAACTATTTGAAGGAAAAAACTCTTATACAATATACTTAATACAAAAGGAAAATAAAGCTCTTTATTCATCAGACATCATAAAAAATTATATAAAGATACTACTTCTCTTAAAAGTATTGGTAATTAAGTACTGCTTTGAAAAAGGAATAGAGCTTACTACTAAAAATATTGAATCGACCTCAAAAGCAATAAGCAATGATACCGATTTTCTAGACGAAAAGACAGCCAAAATTATAATTGAAAGCTTTTTCAAATATGAGACTTTACAAACAATGTCTCCAATTTCAACATTAATTGCTATTTTTTCAGCCAGAGCAAGAACTCCAAAATATAAAAACAATCCTGTTAAAGGTTTTATTGGGTATGATGAAAGTTGGTTTTCAATAAAACAGTCGGGCTCTAAAGAATATGATTCAAGAATAATTAAAGAATTATTAGAAATAGCCAAGGGAAATAAATGGTAAAAAAATTTTCAATTTTCTTAAAAGCAATAATAATTTTTTCAATATTTGAACTTTTAATCGAGGAACTCTCAATAATTCTTTTTTTACCATACAAAATACGATTTGCACTAATATTTCTTGGTTTTCTGTTCGATGCAATTTTTATTTTCATTTTTTTATACAAAATAACCAAAGCTTACCTTTCTCAAAGATTAGAAATCTACGTCAGAAACAATCTATTTTTCGATATAATTCACTGCCTTATTCCTTTAGCGTTTTATAGCTCATATCAGCTTAAAAACATAATTGTCGCTCATGAAACAATACTAAATCCAATAATGCTATCACTTTTCAAGTTGAGATTTTTAAGACTTCTTAGGTTTAACGATCTAATAATAGAAATATATTACAATTCAAAAGAAAAGAACCTAATACTAATAGCATTTGCTAGGACATTTTCAATGAGCTTATTAATACCATTTACATTTTTTATAATAATATCAAGCTCAAAAATTGTAAATTCAATACCAGAAAAACAAGAATTTAATATTATTAAAAATATATCAATAATAAATGAAAAAGCTTACATTAAAGAAAAATATCCCTTCATCTTAATAATCAAGGAAAAAGATGACATAATATACTCAAAATCGGACGAAATATTTGTTTACTACAGTCCTAGTGAATACAGAGTAATAGAAATAGAGAAAACAAAATTTTATATAGATAAATATTTGCAAAGAAAAAGCGATTCTATTCTTGGAATTTTTCTATTTACATTGTTTGCATCATTTACTATTTTTTTAATGAATTTTTATAAATTTTTTAAAGCAAGCTTTTTAAATCCTATTATTTTAATGACAAAAATTTTACAAGACCCATTAGAATATCGAAAAATTCAAATTCCTTTTACTTTAAGCGAAGAAAAAGTATATGAACTTGCAAAATCATTTAACAATCTTTTGCTAAAAGAAAAACTAAACGCAAAGCGAAAAAGCAAAATACCTTTAGAAATTGAAAAAGTAAAAAAAATAATTAATAAAAACCAGGAAATAAAATGAAAATTCAAATAATTATAGCACTACTTACATTGTTAAATTTTCCACTTAATGCTAGGCTTTTGGACATCTCAATTGAAAAAAGAGCAGATGAAGAAATAAAAAAATATTCGTCTCACAATTTAATTTTAGAAAAAGAATACTATACCAATTTTCCAACAAGCGAAATAGAAAAAAATATTTATAAACTAACAGAACATTTTGTAAAAAGCATAACACTCAATAAAACTAACTATAGCTTATTAAATTCAAGCTACAAAGAAGCAAATAAATATCTAATTCAAAGCGAAATTATTGATAAAAAATTTTTAAAATATAAAATATTTAAAATTAAAAATATAAATGGGATTTTTAAAAGCTATTCACTAATATACACAAAAAAAGGATTTTACAAATTAGAGCTTTACATAGAAAATAATACAGAGCCTCTTAAAATATTTAACCTTAACATTACTTATTTTTTAAAGAATTCAAATAAAACAAGCAATGAAATGATTTTTTTCCCAAAGGAATGAAAATAATAAAATTAAAGCTTGAACTTTTTTTATAAATAATTTATTTAACAAATACAGACATTACTCTTTGAAGAACCTTTGCTCTATCTAATGGCTTAACAATAAATGTTTTTGCTCCTTTTATTAAGCAATCCTTAACTAATTGTTCTTTGCCTAAAGCAGATATCATTATCACTTTAGCATTTTTATCAAATTCCATAATATTAGAAAGACAAGTTATTCCATCCATTTTGGGCATAGTAATATCAAGAGTAACAATATCAATATTAGGGTAATGATTCTTGTATTTTATCACAGCCTCCTCTCCATCAGCTGCCGTATCAATAATATTAAAACCTTCTGATGTAAAAATTTGAGTAAGCTGCTTTACGGTAAAAACAGAGTCATCAACAATTAAAACATTAAAAGGAATGCCTGTATCATAATTGATTCCTCTAGGCTTAGATGAAGAATCTGCAGCAATTGTAGTCTTTTGGATCATATTAACCTCTCTTTTCTAATAAAAAGAATTTTTTTCATATCAAACCCTCTCTCTTATTGCAATATTAACTTCTATAATTTTACCATCAGGCAAAGAAAAAGGAACAATTAAGGCCTCAGAACCTTTATTGCTTATTTTCATATTTTCTCCATAAATAAAGGCTGGAGGGGTTATATCAAATACAAAACCTTTGGCATGCAAAGTAGTAACAAAATTTCCAGCAATAATGTTGCCAACCTCAGTTAGAGTTGCGGCAACCATCTCTTTTGTTTCCTCATCATCAAAATCATCATACTCTTCAAAATTTAATTTAGAAGCAACAAAAAGAGCTGTTTCTATATCCATATCAATAATTATACTACCTTCAACAGACCCAGCAAGTCCTACTATCACAGAAACACCTTTTATCTTTTGATTTATCGACTTAAGCCCGGGTTTACCCATTTCTATATTCTCAACAAGCAACATATCTCTTAAAACCGAAGAAGCAGCATCCAAAAATGGCTCTATATAATCTATTCTCATTAATTTCTCCTTTAGACTTTCCTGTACAAGTTAAAATATTTTGTGGATTTCTCTTTTATAAAAACATCATTATTTTTAAGCTCTTCGTTATCTCCCAAAACCAAAAGAGCCCCTTTAATAGCTTTGGAAGCAATGATATTTAAAATTAAAATCTGATCTTTACTATCCAAGAAACATAAAACATCTTTTAAAAAAACCATTCCCAAATTATCAGGCAAATCTGAAAAAAGAGCATCGGAATATTCAAACAAAATATTACTTAGAATTTCTGACTTAAATTTATAAACTCCGGGACTTTGTTCAAAAGAGTTCCTACGATAAATTTCACTAGTGCTAATTTCTGACTCTGAAAATATCAACCTAGAAGTTTCGACAACTTTTGATAAATCATTATCAATAGCTGTCAACTTAAAAGGCTTTGCATAATATTCAGACAAAGCATTAGCTAAAGCCATAGCCTCCTTTCCACTACCACAACCAATTTCCAATACATTGAAAATAGAATTTAAGTTATTCATAAAATTTAAGCGACTCTTAACAATTTCATTTTTAAATTCTTCCAAACAATCAGCTCCCCACAAATTTCCCGATGATTTTGAATAAAATTCATTTAAAAAACTATCGTAAGGCAAGTAATCAGCATCAACCATATTAAATTTTACTCCAACTTTTTCCAAAAACACATCATTTACCAAAGAAGCATTAAACGAATATTTCAAAAGATTTTTTTTAATATTTTCCAAATTAAAAGTCGCAGCATTGTTTAGAGTTGAATTTTCATTGCTAACATCATTTTTTGAAGACCCCTCATTGGAAAAATCGCTCTTACAATTTTCTAGCATATCTAAATTATCACAATCGCTTACAAAGTCGCTTTTTTCAACAAAATTTTGACCAGGTTTTAATAACTTTTCTTCTTCGCCATAATTAAAAATTTTAAAAACATTAAGAAGTATATAAAGCTTTTCGTTATAATCTACAACACCTTTTATATAGTTTATTAAAGAATCCTGAGATAAAACTGGGTGTGGATCTTGAATAAGGCTAGAATCTATTGAAAAAACATTATTAATTTTATCAACAATTACCCCTATAAGAAGGTCTTCGTTTTTTAAAACCATAATATCTTCAAGATCTTTTTTATTAAATTCTAAATTAAACATTATTCTAAGATCTATAATGGGAATTATTTCACCCCGTAAATTATCAAGCCCAGCTACATACTTTTTAGCATTTGGGACATAAGTAAAATTACTAGATTTTCTAATTTCTTTAACCTGCATAATGTCTACTAAATAATGATCTGATCCAAGCTCAAAAGAAACAACTTTAAAATCAAAATTGGTCAATTTAGAATTACAATTTTTATCATCTAAAATTTTGTGTCCAAAATAAATTTCTTTTATCTGCACAAGAGATTCACTCCTTAGTATCCTTTTGTAAATCAAAAAGTTTAAAAACATCAATTATCAATACAACCTTACCATTGCCAAGCGTAGTAGCTCCAACTATACCCGCGCTTGATGAAAATTTATCCTTAATAGGCTTTACTACAAAATCTTCCTCACCAAGAATAGAGTCTACAACAATTGCTGTCTTCATGTTGCTAGTATTAACAACTATTAAAAATTTTTCTATTAATGAATCATCTCTTGTTATGTTAAAAAGTTTATCAAGCCTGAGAACAGAAATGACTTCATCTCTTAAATTATAAACTTCATGATAATTTTCAAGCAATTTTATATCATGCTCAGTTATTCTATGAGTTTCAAGAACATTATTTAAAGGAATAACATAAGTTTCAGACCCCGACTTTACTAAAAGCCCTTGTATAATCACTAAAGTCAATGGTAGTTTAATTTTAAAAATTGTTCCAAGGCCAATTTCTGATTCCACTAAAATAGTTCCATTAAGCTTTTCAATGCTTTTTTTCACAACGTCAAGACCAACTCCTCTACCTGAAAGGTCTGTCACTTGAACTGCCGTTGAAAACCCAGGAGCAAAAATTAAGTTAATAAGTTCAAAATCAGAGTAAATTGCATCTTCTTTTATTGTTCCCTTTTCAATTAATTTGCGCCTAATGACCTTTGGATCTATACCAATACCATCATCCTCAATCTCAATTGATATTACATTACCCTCATTCTTAGCACGCAAAATTATAGTACCTGCTTTGCTCTTTCCCTTTTTAACTCTCTCTTCAACTGTTTCAAGGCCATGATCCATTGAATTTCTAACACAATGCATCAAAGGATCTACAAGGTCATCTATAACAGACTTGTCAAGCTCAGTTTCTTCACCTTCCATTTTAAGATTTACAATCTTATTTAATTTCTTTGAAAGATCTCTGACAACTCTTGTAAACCTTGAAAATATATTAGATATTGGCAACATTCTAGTTTTTAAAACGCTCTCATGCAAATCTGTAATTATTCTTGACAGTCGCCCAGAGGTCATTTTAAAATTTTGAAGAAGCCTGAAAAAAGAATTTCTCAATTCAGATATATCATTAAGGGTTTTTTCCATTTTAAAACTCATCAAAGAATTAATATGTGATTCAATCTCATCTTCTAATATTAAGCCTGCATCTTTGAAAACTATCTTTAAATCAATTAAAAAGTTTCTCTGAAAACTTTCTTGATAATCATAAAAATAATTAAAATTATAAAATAACGCAATCATTTCTGAATTTATTTGATTATAAGATGATTTACTTATCACAGCCTCACTGACAAGATTTAATATATAATCTATTTTTTTACTATCTATTCTAATTAAATTAACACTAATTGGACTATTTTTCTTAATATTTTTATTTTCCTTAAAAGGTGTTTCATCGTTTTCTTTTAGCCTTACATTCTTCAAAGATTCTAAATTAACATTTTTGATTTCAAAATGACTAACAACATCTGGTAAATTAATCTTTTTAGCAATACTCTCTTCGCCGGTATTTGATATTAAATAATATATTACAAAATCAAAAAACTTATCTGCCAATAATTCGCTAGAATCTGGAAGAGACTTGAAAATCTTGCCAAGACTTTTTAATGCTTGAAGCATTTGAAGCCCACTAATAGTAGCCATAGGATTGTCTTTTACAAAATCCAGCCTAACTTTAAATAACTTTTGATTTTCAACCTCAAGCAATAAATCAGAAATCTCATCCTCTGTAAAATCAAAATTATCATTTAAAACAAAATTGGAATCTGAATCAATATCTTTAATCTCTTTATCTGCTAGCCTTTTTAATTCTTTTTTTACGTTAAATTCATCAACCAAATAACTTTCAATTAAACTTGAAGAATCTAAACTTTTTTTCACGCCCTCTATATCTGAATATATCAAATAATAATCAACTCTTTTTAAAAATTTATCTTCTATGATTTGCTCATATTTAGGAATTGTATGAAGTACAGATCCTAAATTTTTTAAAATATTAAATATTTTTAATCCACCATTTTCAACTTCAGAATCATTATTTTCATTAAAAACAACGCTAACCCTTAAAACCTTTTGTCCGATTCCTAGTCCTTCTCTTATCTCCTCAAGATCTGATTCTGAAAGACAAAAATTATTTTTAGTTGAATTTTCGTCAAATCTCTTAATAGAAGCCTGATCATCAATTACTAAAAATTGCTTTAATTTGCTTTTAAGATCACTTATGTCATTCAAATAAACCTTGCCATCAAGACGAAGCGCAAGCATTTCCTTAATAACATCTAATGAGCTTAAAAGCAGATCAACAAGATCATTGCTTATATTTACCCTACCATCTCTAATAGCATCAAAAACATCTTCAACAATATGGGTAAAATCAGATAGCTCCATCATATCAAGAGAAGCAGAGCTTCCTTTTAAAGTATGAGCTGCTCTGAATATTTCATCAATAGTATCAGAATTATTAGGATCATCCTCTAATGACATAATATTCTCTTCAAGGATATCTACAAGATTTTGAGCCTCTTCAAAAAAAACTCCTAAAAGCTCTTCATTTTCCAAATCTAATATTTCCATACTATTTCCTATTATCTTATATATGTAAAGCCAACCTTTTAGGCAGCTTTACATATTAATTTAAACCTAATTTTTAGGAGATGATTCTTCGGGTTTTTCACTCTCAACCTTTTCTACAAAGTTTTGGAAAGAGCCTTCGGGCATAGAAATTTTTTCTCGAAGCTTTAAAACTCTTTTAAAAGTTTCGTGTGCCTTTAATTTACGAAGGGATTCAGTTCCACTAGTCTCATAAACTTTAAATACAGACTCACTGTCAATATCAGAATCTATTGAAACACTCAACTTATCATAAAGAACTCTTAAGTCTTTAACATAAAAGATAAAATTTTGCTCTTTTGAACTATGTGCCTTTGAAACTCTAAAAGCCTTAAATCTCATTTTACTTGAAGCAAGAGGATAATTTGGAACATCGTCTTTAATTATTCTAGATGATATATTAGGAATATAGTTAGGATTTGACCAAATTAAATCAGCCCACCCTTTAAACTTTAAAGTACCCATGGAATAAGCATATTCCATGCCATTCATATCTTCAAATAAAACCTCAAGATCTATCTCATATCCTAAACTATAAACAGATACCTTAATTTCTTTCATGGTTTTAATGTTATCAATAAGACCTTTGCCTAAAAATTGATTTCCACTTTCCCCTGAATAAAAAGGAATTTTAAATGGAGGCATAATCATAGCAGATGATTGAGAATAACTTGGAAATAAAACTCTTACTCCTAAAATAGTATCACCTGCATACCTTTTTGACTCGCTCTTAACAACAGCAGGTGCAACAACTGAATTTTTAACGTAGGCCTGCAACCTTGCAGAAGGAGTAAGCAAAACACTCCAATTATTTATCCCAAGATCCACAACCATATCTTCCGGCTTAACAATACCAGAAGCGCCCGAATATACATAATCAACATAATTTGTAAGATCAAGTCTAGTTGAACTTGGATCTCTTGCAAGCTCGGCAAAATCTAAAACTAATTCTCCGGGCTCTGACCTTTTAGAACCCTCTGCTAATCCATCAGTCTCTTGAGCAAAAAGAACGGTGGATAATAAAAAAAATAAAATACATTTAGCTTTCCTTTTCATGTAAACCAACTCCTTATATATAAATCTTTTATAAAATTTTCGTTTTTTAATTGTTGTTATTAGTAAAATTAAATTTATCAACTTTGCTCCTTCAAGATACACCCTTCAATAAGAATAACAAGCTTTTTTATCTTGCCAGGATAGTTAAAGCGCATTGTTTTTATTAAAGACATAGCAAACAGATTAACCTTAACATCAAAAGATTCATAAGATTCATTATAATCACCATTATTAAAAGAATCATAAAATTCTCTTGAAAGGTTTATATAATAAACTCCATTCTTTAAAAAAGAATATAAGAATCTTGCATCACTTAATAAAAATCCAAAAGAAAACCCTTCATTGCTTCCTAAAAGAAAATCTTTTACTAAAAGATCCAAATTATCTTTCAAATTTTTTTCATCTCTTAAATATCTTAAATTAGCAACAAATCCCTTGCTAGAATGAAAATAAAAAACCTTTTTTGAAAAAAGATTATCATAATTTAAAAAAACCATAAAAATAGAAAACAAAAAGCTTCCTGCCAAAGACCCCAAAAGCACCCTAACCATATACTCTTTTTTCGAATTTAAAAATTTATAAATCGCTGCATTATATTTAAAAAATACATCCGAAATATTATTTTTCATAAAAATTTATAAATTCCATTAAAGATTTAAGTATTAGAATATTAAACTTGCTCATGTAATTATAATCCAAAATTAATTTAGCATCTAAAATATTGGACAAAAACCCCATTTCAATCAACACAGCAGGCATACTGCTGTTTTTTATTACAAACCATTGTTCTTCTCTAATTGGCCTAATATTAGTTTCGCTTAACTCATTTTTAAACACTTTATACAAAATTTCAGCCAATCTTTTTGATTCATATTTATATTTAATATCTAGTATATCATTAAGCTCGCTTAAGTATCTATTGCCTTTAATATCATATCCCTTAAAATCTTTAATAACCTCTCTTTTTGAATCCTTGGGAAGATACCAAAACTCAACTCCTCTAGCTTCACTGTTTGGAGCATCATTAGCGTGTATGGATAAAAATATAACATTATTTGGAAAATTTGGCTTTATTGCATTTGCAAATTCCGATCGCTCCTTTAAAGTCAAGTAAACGTCATTTATACGAGTTAACAAAATATTTTTATTTACAAAATAATTACTTAAAATTTTAGACAAATATATAGAATAGGTTAACGCAAAATCTTTTTCCTTAAGCACAACATCATAACCATTTATCTTTAAAGTTACAACCGCACCACTATCATGTCCGCCATGTCCAGGATCAATGATTATTGAAGTAATTCTGGGTTTATTATAGTCTTTAAGAGAACTGAAATAATTTTCAATTTGTTTTAATACCTTTTGACTTATTAAAATTTCTCCACGAATGTCAATAATTGGGTCCACAAACATATAATAACCAGAAGATGTAAGCGCATATTCAAAACCTACCCTAAACTTCAAATATCCCTTATTATTTTCAATTGTAAAAACATCATTTTCAATGTTAAAATCAAACTTAAAAACATTAGTATCAAAAAAATCAAGAACATTTAAGTAATTGGGAGTCTTAGAATACAAGCTTAAATATGAAAACAAAATCAAATCAATCAATAATATCATTTTCCCAAAGCTCAATGGCACTCTTTAAGTCTCCTTTGAATCTTAAGCTATTTTTAGCAATCTCCCCTTTTATCTGCTTAAACTCTTTTTGGAAGAGAAAGGGATTAATTTTGTATTTTAAGCAAATTTTACAAAATCTTAAAAAAGAAAAAACAACGCCATTTCCAACAAAAATTGGGACATAATTCTTAAGCAAAAAAATCAAAAAACTTTTGCTTTTGGTCAAATTTTCTGGTGAATTTAATGCAGTATACTGGATTCTCAGCTTTCTATAAATATAAACATGTTCTCCAAAATAAACTGCTCTTAGTCCAAAATCTATTCTTTGAAAATATTCATTTTGAATCCTTGCGTCAAAACCTCCAAGCTGTAAAAATTTCTCTTTAGAATAAAGTCCACAATAATCCATGGTAATCAAAGTTTTTTCATAGTCTTTCTCAGAATTTACTAAAATTACCTTAAACTTTTGCTTTTTATCTATGCTGGGAAGAAAAATTGAAGGAATCATTTCCTCTTCTTTATCAAAAAACTCACCCCCAACAAGAAGAACATTTTTTTTAACTATTTCATCGAATATATTTGGAATCCAAAAAGGATTTAACAGATACATATCACTTTGCAAAACAAAAACAAAATCACAACTGGATTCTTTCATTGCTAAATTAACCTTTTCTCCAGAATTCAAATCATCAGAAAGTAAAATAAATTTCAATTTACCATAACTTTCTGAGATAAACTGCAAAGAACTTCTATTACTCTGTTTTTCAATTGAAATTATTTCTCTTATAAAATCAAAATTTGATAAAAATTCAAACAAATCTTCTCTAAAAATTTTTGTTCCTCTGCTTAATATTACAAAAGAAATTCCAAAAGAAGATTTTTGTGAATAATTATTTTTAGATTGAATAACAGTATATGAATAGCCACTATCTGAAAGACGCATAAATTACTTTTAAAATCCTTACAATTAAATTATAATAATCATATGTTACATAATACAATGTTAATCGCAAGAATAATGAATATTAATACATTATTCTACGCAATGATTATTATCATTTTTGCACTCATTTCTTGCAATCACAAGAATATACAGTACGATAAGAGAATTAAAAAATTTTTAGATAAAAACAAAATTGAATATAAAATAGACTCAGAAAATGACTTTATAGCATTTAAAGATATCAACAATAACGAAAAAGAAGAGGTGATCATCAGATCAAGACTAAACTCATACAAAAATTCAAAAATAAGAGAAATATTTGGAATTGTGAAAGTATTTGATATAAACACACAAAAAATAAAAGAAATATCTGACTCCCTTATGAGCGATAGTTATAACAACAGAGTATTCGGATCATGGGAGATTATTCATAATGCAGAAAGAGGAATCAACTCTTTAGTATATATTGTAAAAGCAGAAGAATTTGCAAGTGATACATTTTTGCTTGACGCAATTGACGAGATTGCCTCAACAATAACTATTTTCAAAAAAATAATAACAACCAACAACGAAAACATTGATAATAATGAAGCAAATAACAATACAAATGAATCAAATGAGCCGTCTACCTTAAAGCAAGAAAAAACAAATTCAACAAAAGAATCTAATAAAAATGAACTCAAAGAAGATCAAATCGAAGAAGAACTTCAAGAAATCAAAGCCCAATAATTTCAAAATCATTCTACTAATAAAGAATTAATATCAAAGCAAAAATGCACCTTGTCACCTATTTTTATTTGAAATTTAGAAAATGAGCCCCTTGGAAGCTCAAGAGCATACTTTGCCTTATAAAGAGAATTAACATTTGCCCTAGAGTACGGTTCTAAATCATAAATCTCTTTAATAATTCCATTTGAATCAATATAAGCTATTTCAAGCAGCAAAGGTGTATTTTCCATCCAAAAAGATAAATTCTGCTCTTTTTTAAAAACAAAAAGCATTCCATTACCATATTCAACTTTTTCAGTACCCATGTAGCCTTTTGCCCTATCAAACTCATTAGATGCTATTTTTACAAAAAACTTAACCCCATTTATCACAACTTCTTTATCGTAAAAATGATCAGTAAAAGATAAAAAAAACATAGACAAAACTAAAAATAAACACCGTTTTAAAATTTTTTTCAATTATCAGCCCTATTAAAAATCATTTATTATAATTTGAAATATAAGATTTTAAAGTCATTCTTAAAATATTTTTATTTAAAACAATAATACAATCACCAAGATCCCATAAATAATTCAAAGGTGTTACCTGTGTAGCCTCGCCAAACTTTTTCTTTACCTCAATAAAAATTGCATACTGAGATATTAATTTTTTATCAAAAACAAAAGTGTATGAAAACATTTTATTTTTGTCAAAATTAAAAACAGCATATTTTAAATGGGTTTTAGCAATAAATTGTAAAGTTTGCTTCCTAGCATAAGGAAATTCAACTTCTTCAACATCATAATAAAAAATCGTACTCTTGAGAACATTCTCTTTAACAGACTCCATGCTAGAACCCATAACAAAAGATGTAAAAATAGAAAATAAATAAAAAACTGTAATACCCATAAAAAGCCTTTAGCCATAAACAATATAAAGAAAAAGTATAACAAATAAAAAACTTGAAAATAAATAAAGCAAAATATCAACATTAATCCCAAAATGGAAAAGCCTTACAAAGACTCTAGAAGCTGCTCTATCACTTACCACTCTTACTCTTTCTTTTCTTTTAAAGGGTTTTTCTTTAAGTTCTTGAAAAGGACTGTAGTGACAATTAGGACAGCCTTCTCCAAAAGAAGAAACTGGACCTACATGTCTACAATTTGGACATTCGATATCACCAAGCTTAGCAGCACAGTTGGGACAAACAGACCGATTAAGTCCAACTTTTTCACCACATTGCTCGCAAAAAACTTCAAAATTTACCTTTGCCAAACGAAAATTCCTCAAATTTTACTTAAAAATAAGTATTTAAAATACTATATAATTAATTATAATAAAAAATGTATGAATATTACATATTTAAGGAATGCTAAAACATGAAATCGGGATTTGCAGCAATACTTGGTAGACCATCAACTGGGAAATCTACCCTTTTAAATTCAATATGCGGACATAAAATATCAATCATATCCCCCATTCCGCAAACAACTAGAAATAAAATAAAAGGAATCTTTACGGACGACAGAGGACAAATTATTTTTATAGACACACCAGGATTTCATCTGAGTAAAAAAAAGTTTAATATTGCAATGATGAAAAACATACACTCTTCAATAGAAGAAGTTGAACTTATTTTATACATAATAGACATTCAAGACAAACCTGGAGAAGAAGAAAATAAAATGCTAGAAATAATTAAAAAATCTAAAATTAAATTTTTAGTACTACTTAATAAAATTGACCTTCAAAATACAAAAATAAAAGAAATAACACAATTTCTAAAAGAAAAAGGAATAGAAGATAGCAATATAATTAAAATATCTGCTGAAAAAAAAATTAACACAGAAGAATTAAAAAATAAAATTTATGAAAACTTTTCAGAAGGCCCACTTTATTATCCACAAGAATACTACACGGATCAAGAAATAAATTTTAGAATTAGTGAAATAATAAGAGAAAAGGCTATTGAAAACCTAAAAGAGGAGCTTCCTTATTCTTTGTATGTGGATATTAATACACTAGAAAATAAAAAAGGAAGTCTTTTTATAAGGGCAAATATTTTTGTAGCAAACGAAAGTCAAAAAGGAATAATTGTAGGAAAAAACGGGAAAGAAATAAAATCAATAGGAGAAAGAGCAAGAAAAACGATTTCAAAAATTTTTGAAACAAAATGCAACCTATTCCTACAGGTGAAACTTAAAAAAAATTGGAACAAGGAAGACAAGCTAATAAAAAGACTTATAAATTAACATTTAGCTACAATTTTCTAAATTCTTGAAACTTGAAAAACAAAATGCTAAAATTTACCTAAATTTAAATTAGGAATAAAATGTGAAAACAGCGCATTGGGCAGATTTTTACGCAGAAAAAATAAAAAAAGAAAAAGGACCAAAAAACTTATACACAGTAGCATCGGGAATTACTCCATCTGGAACTGTGCACATTGGCAATTTTAGAGAAGTTATCTCGGTAGACCTTGTAGCAAGAGCTTTGAGAGACTCCGGATCAAAAGTAAGATTTATTTATTCTTGGGATAATTACGATGTATTTCGAAAAGTTCCCAAAAATATGCCAGAACAAGAACTTCTTACAACTTATTTAAGGCAAGCAATAACAAGGGTCCCTGATACAAGAAGCCATAAAACAAGTTATGCAAGGGCTAATGAAATTGAATTTGAAAAATATCTGCCTGTAGTGGGGATCAATCCTGAATTCATTGACCAAAGTAAACAATATACCAACAACGCTTATGCAAACCAAATAAAATTTGCACTTGATCATAAAAAAGAGCTCTCTGAAGTATTAAACGAATATAGAACTTCAAAGCTTGAAGAAAATTGGTATCCAATCAGTATATTTTGTACAAAATGCAATAGAGATACAACAACTGTAAATAATTATGACAATAATTACTCTGTTAAATACTCATGTGAATGTGGAAATCAAGAATCTCTAGATATAAGAACCACATGGGCAATTAAACTTCCTTGGAGAATAGATTGGCCTATGAGATGGAAATATGAAAAAGTCGACTTTGAACCTGCAGGAAAAGACCACCACAGCAGTGGCGGTAGTTTTGATACATCTAAAAATATTGTAAAAATTTTTCAAGGTAGCCCCCCTGTAACATTTCAATATGATTTTATTTCAATAAAAGGCCGCGGCGGGAAAATATCCTCCTCATCAGGAGATGTCATATCGCTTAAAGATGTTCTTGAGGTCTATACCCCGGAGGTCACAAGATTTCTATTTGCCGCTACAAAGCCAAATACTGAATTTTCAATCTCATTTGATCTTGACGTAATTAAAATATACGAAGATTACGACAAGTTTGAAAGAATCTACTATGGAGTAGAAGATATAAAAGAAGAAAAAAAAAGAGCATTTAAAAGAATTTATGAGCTATCTCAACCATACATGCCAAGCAAAAAAATCCCTTATCAAATCGGATTTAGACATTTAAGTGTAATCTGTCAAATATTTGAAAATAATATAAATAAAATTCTAAATTACTTGAAAAACGTTCAAGAAGATCAAAAAGACAAACTAATAAATAAAATAAACTGTGCAATTAATTGGATAAGAGACTTTGCACCTGAAGATTTCAAATTTTCATTAAGATCTAAATTTGACAATATAGAAATACTAGAAGAAAATAGCAAAAAAGCAATTAATGAACTTTTAGATTTTTTAAAGAAAAATTTTGAAATTGCTACAGAACAAGACATTCAAAACGAAATATATAAAATTTCAAGAGAAAATAATATAGAACCCGCTTTATTTTTTAAGCAAATTTATAAAATTTTAATCAACAAAGAAAAAGGGCCCAAATTAGCTGGATTTATCAAAATAATTGGTATTGATCGCTTTGAAAAAATTGCAAGTAAATATATTTAAGCCTTAAAATGATAAAAAAATAAGTCATAATTATATGACTTATTAACACTTTAATACAAATAAATCGTTACTTTAACTTTCCTTGACTAGCAACAGATTCCATTGCCTTTTTAATTTTGCTTTCATCACCTAAATAGTAATGCTTAATAGGGTTTAAATCTTTATCTAATTCGTAAACTAAAGGAATGCCTGTGGGAATGTTAAGCTTTAAAACATCTTCTTCACTTAAATTGTCAAGATATTTAACAAGCGCTCTTAAAGAATTACCATGAGCAGCAACAACAACTTTTTTACCTTCAAGAACTTCTTTTGCAATCTCATCAGTCCAATAAGGAATAACTCTTGCAACAGTATCTTTAAGACACTCTGTTGAAGGAAGCTCCCTTTTAGGAATATATTTATATCTTGGGTCTTTTATGGGATGACGATCATCAGACTCATCCAAAGACATTGGTGGCACATCATAACTACGTCTCCAAATTAAAACCTTATCTTCCCCATATTTTGCAGCTGTTTCTGACTTATTTAAACCTTGCAAAGCCCCATAATGTCTCTCATTCAACCTCCAGGTTTTTTTTACACTAATATAAGATTGACCTAGTTCTCGCAAAATAATATTTAAAGTGTCATTAGCCCTTGACAATAAAGAGCTAAAGGCAATATCAAAAGAATAACCTTCTTGCTTGAGAAGCAAGCCCGCCTCTACAGCCTCATCGATGCCTTTATTAGAAAGTTTAACATCTGTCCAACCAGTAAAAAGATTTTCTCTGTTCCATTCACTCTCTCCGTGTCTTACTAAAACTAATTTATACATAAAATCTCCTGCATATTATTTTATTTACCAATACTAATAATTATAAATTAGCACAAAATCTAGTCAAGATTTCAACCTTAATTAAATAATGATATACTTTAAAATATATTGGGCTTTAAGTTCATCAAGCAAGGAAAAGAATTTATGGAAAATCAAAAAAGTTTGGTAGCAAAATATGCAATTGATCACTATATCAAAAGCAATATGAACCTTGGGATCGGAACAGGTACAACTATTTATTATGCAATAAAATATTTAAGCGAAAAGATAAAATCGGGCAGCTTGAAAAATTTAAAATTCTATACAACAAGTAGCGATACAAAATATTTACTCTCAAAAGAACAAATTCCTTATGAATCAAATTTTTCAAAACTTAACAAAAATCTAGACATTGCAATTGATGGCGCTGATGAAATTTTATTAGAAAAAAAAAGCTTAATAAAAGGAATGGGGGGTGCTCATCTAATGGAGAAAGTAATAGCTTACAATTCAGAAACATTGCTAATAATAGCAGATGAAACAAAAATTGTAAAAAAATTGGGAACAAAAATGCCTATCCCTATAGAAGTTGCCCAAAGTGCTGTTGGATTTATTATGACTAGACTTGAAGAAATGAATTTAGACGCAACCTTAAGAATTTGTAACGAAAAAAAAGGGCCCACTATAACTGATAACAATAATTATATCTTAGATGTAAAAATGCATGTGGAAAATCCTGAAGGAACAGAAAAATACTTTAAACTATTTCCAGGTATACTTGAAATTGGAATATTCAACCACAAAAACACAAAAATAGTTTATTACCAAAACAAACAAATCAAGGAAGCCTAAATTTCACTTTAAAAAAGTTATCATCAAAATAGTTTATAATTTTTACTAAATAAAAATCCAACTTAAACCTTTCATACCCTTTTAACAACATAATATTATTATCAAAAACAAACTTTCTACTTAAAGTTGAGCAGTAATTAATAAACTGAATAAATTGTTTTTCATTATACTCAAATCTAAGCCTAAGAGATTGCATGCTGACACCTTGAATAGTTCCAAGCCCTTGAATAAAATGATAAATAAAAAACTCTAAATCCTCTAACAATTTAAACGTTACCAAGTGATTAGCTTTAACAAAACCATAATCTTTTCTAATCAAAGCTCTTACATTATTATACTTGTCATTACAAAAGAGCAAGCTTACAGCATGCAATCCTAATCCTAAATACGGCTTTAACTCCCAATTTAGCTTATTGTGTTTGCTCTCATGTCCCTTTAATGCAAAATTAGTAATTTCATAATTAATGTAGCCACTAGATTCTAAACACTCAAGAGCACAAAACCAAAGCTTTTCCGAATTAATACTGTTATCAAAATCTCTTAAAATAAGGCCTTTCTTTTCACATATAAAATCGCTAAAACAAATATGCTCAGGCATATATGAAAGCAATTCTTTCAAATCTTGCTTTAGATGAGATTTTTTTTGCAAAGGCATATTTATAGTCATGTCAATATTCAAATCAAAAGGAAACTTTCTAATATTTTTAATCAAAATATTCAATTTTTCATAAGAAATTTCAGGCATCCCTACAATCTTTCTAAACTCTAAAGAAAAACTTTGAACATTAAGATTAATTCGAGTAATACAAAATTCATCCAAAAGTTTGAATTTTTCAAAATCAACATAACCTGGAATAATTTCTAAAGTAAATTCTTCTAATAAAGCCAAATTAATATATTTGGACAAAGAAGTGAAAATAAATTTTAAATTATCTTGCCTGCATAAACAAAAATCTACATGCTTAATGTAAAGTGTTTTTATAATTGGATAACCTAACAAGGTTAAATGACATTTTAATTCCTCTAAAATTCTATTAAAAATGCTAAAATCTTTACAACAAAATGACAAATTAATATAAAGGCTTAACTCGATAAGAGGTAAAAGATCTACTCTCATAATTGGTCTTTTAAAAATTTAGGTTTAATTATAACATATATAAAGTACAAATATTAAAATATATTTAAAAAATATAATAAACAAGGGAGCTTTGAAGGAGATTTTTTAATGACCAAAGACTACTACAATATACTTGGAATACAAAAAAATGCCAGTAATGAAGAAATCAAAAAAGCTTACAAAAAATTGGCAATAAAATATCACCCGGACAAAAACAAGGGAAATAAAATAGCTGAAGAAAAGTTTAAAGAAATAAATGAAGCTTATGAAATTTTATCTTCTCCTGATAAAAAAAGAAATTATGACTCTTTGGATAGCACCAATTTTAATGGCAACAGTGACCATTTTGAAAGAGAATTTAGCAGCACAAGATTTGGCAATTTTGAAGATTTAGATTTTTTTTCCAAAATCTTTGGAGGATCTTCAAGGAAAACAGCAGACAGAGAAATAACTGTAAATATTTCACTTTATGATGCTTATATGGGAAGTAAAAAAATAATACTTATAAACAACAAAAAAATTGAAATAATAATCCCAAAAGGAACATTAGAAACAACTAAAATAAAAATAAACAACAAAGGTCCTATTAATCCAATTTCTGGAACAAAAGGAAGCTTAATAGTTAAATTTAATATATCAAGTTATAAAAATTTTAAACTGAATGAAAAAACCTTAGAAACAACAATAGAGGTTTATCCGTGGGAAATAGCTTTAGGTTGCGAAAAACTATTTGAAACAATTGAAGGGAAAAAAATAAAACTTAAAATTCCTTCGGATGCAAAAAATGGAGAAATTCTGAACTTAAAAGGATTAGGAATGCCCATAATTGGAAGTAGCTCAAAAAGGGATCTTAAAGTCACTTTGATAGTAAAAATTCCTAAAATAATAAATAATGAAGTAAAAACTATTTACGAAAGATTAAAAGAAATATACAGCTAAAGTGTTTCTAAAAATAAATGACCAAAATTTTTTAAATTTGCCTCCCAGCCCGATCTATATTCATTAAATTTATTTATTTTAGATTCATATTCTTTGATTCCGTCCTCAATATTATCAAAATTCTTAGTAATATCCACTGAAAACTGAAAAACATCCCCTTGTCTGGGGGCAAGAGTAAAAAAGGCAAATTTCCAATTTCCAGAATTTATAGTAGATACAATTCTTTTTTGGAAAACATAATCAGAGATTAAAACAAATTTTTGAAACTCTTTTCTTCGCAAATAAATAAGCTCATTCCACTCGTTAAAAATAGCATCTGGTAATTCGTTTAAACCAATCTCAATTATATTATTGATAGATAAAAGAATTTGTAAAATTTCTAATAAATTTAAATAATAGCTATCAAAACATTGAATTGTAATTTCAAGCAAAGCAATTTTTATAAGCAGTTTAGAAATGTCAAGACTATGATCTTTCATGATTTTATCAATTCTCTCTTTTGTGTGATCTATAATAAATTTTTTATGAGTTTCTTTAATATTGCTACTTTTTTTAATTTGCTCTACTTTTTCATAATAATCATTAATTTCTTTATTAATTACATCTAAATTATTACTATTGGCCTCATTGGAGAAAAAATCCAATGAATTGCTAAGTCGATCTAAAAATTCTTCTTGAATAAAAAATGTAGCAATTCTTATGCAAGAAAATGGAGCTTTGCTCTTTTTTTCAAAATTTTCAATTTTTTGTTTAAGATCTACTCTAAAATTTAAATATTTAAGCTTGTCTAAAAATTTATTAAAACAGGAAACATCTTCTAACAATTCATCTTCATGAATGTCTAAAAATTGAGAATTAGGATGATATTTTCTTATCAAATTTTTAATAATAAGTAAAGTATCTAAAAAAATAGCTTTATTGGCACCCCAAGATTTATTGATGCTGGGATTAAAATCCCTATAAATCTTATCCAAAAACACAAGTTTATCTTTTAGCAAATTAGCATCGTTAATAAGGCTTGACTGTTCTCGATAAGAATAATAATTTATTAAACTATACCTAAAAATACTAAAATTAAGATATTTTTGAAAATCGAAAAATCTATAAAATCCTAATGAACCAAAATCAAAAAACTTCATGCCACAATATCATCTTATTTAAAATCTACTTTATCTTTTTATACAGATTTAAAAGTATTGGAGACGCTATAAATAGAGAAGAATAAGTTCCAACAATTACCCCTACCATAAATATCAAAGAAAAATCTTTTATAGATCCTTCAGTAAACACATAAATAGAAAATACTGCAACAAATGTTGTAACTGACGTCAAAACAGTTCTTGATAAAGTTTGACTAATGCTTATATTTAATACATTTAAAAATGTGTTATCGGTTAATCGCTTAACATTATCTCTAATCCTATCAAAAATAATTATTGTGTCGTTTAAAGAATATCCAATAATGGTAAGTATTGCCACAATAATATAGCTATTAATCTCTATTCTAAATACCCCTAAAAAAGCAACTATAAAAAATATATCATGAAGTATTGAAAGTATGGAAGCAATAGCATAACTTAGTTTAAATCTTAAAGTTATATAAATCAAAATCAAGATAAATGTTCCTAATACCAAAAATATTGACCTAATTCTCAAAGTAGAAGAAAAACTTGAATCAATAAAATAAGAATCCAAAACTTCAATATCAGCATTAAATGTTTTTTTAAGTTTATCTAATATTGTTTTTTGAACTTCTGTTTTAAAAGCATAATCAATAACATCAGACTTTACCATAATAGAGAATTCACTTTTATTCTCATTTGGCGAAAAAATACTATTAACATCTAAAGCCCTATAAATCGGAGAGAATATTTCTTTAATTTCATTTTCTTTGATATTTGATTTTTCTATTGAAAGATTAATATTAACCCTAGAAGAAAAATCTATTCCCCAATTGTATCCACCATGATAAAAAAAAGTATAAATAAGCCCAACCAAAATCAAAACTACACTAACAATTAAAACATTACTTCCATATTTTGAAAAATTAATTACTCTTTGCATATTTTGAACCCCAAGATATACTTATAAATTTGCTTTTTCTAACAGATATGATAAATTCCAAAATAAATCTTGAAAAAATCAAACTACTAAAAAGAGATGCCACAATTCCAACAGAAAGAGACCATGCAAAACCTTGAATAACTCCTGTCCCAAGAAGAGTTAAAAAAAGAACCGCAATAAATGTCGTTATATTTGCATCCATAATTGATAAAAAGGCTTTTTTAAAACCATCTTCAAAAGCATTTTCAAATTTTCTGCCTTCTCTAATTTCTTCTTTAATTCTCTCATAAATAACTATATTTATGTCCACGGCCATACCCATTGTCAAAATAAGACCTGCAATGCTTGTTAAAGTTAAAGTAAAATTAAAGGCCGACAATATTGCTAAAATTAAAAATATATTATAAATAACAAGTGAAAATCCAGCTACAATGCCGCTCAAACCATAATAAACACACATAAACAAAAAAACCAAACAAAGAGCAAGCGCAGAAGCTTTAATACCAAGATCAATAGTTCTAGCACCAAGAGTAGGCCCTATTATTCTCAAATCATCTATTTTAATATCAACTGGAAAAGCTGCGGTTTTAAAAACTAAAGCAAGATCTAAGGCCTCTTTTTTATCAAAAGAATCACCCTGAATTGAAACATTACCCCCAGTAATAGCATACCCAATTCCTGCCACAGACTTAATTTTGCCTTCCATAACAACGGCCAAAGACTTCCCAACATTTTTTTGAGTAAATTTAAAAAATTTTTCACTTCCATCAACATCAAGACTAAAAGCAACAGTATCTCGACCCGTTCTAGGATCGTTAGAAACCCCAGCATCTTTAATGTGAGCACCATCAAATGAATTTTCAGGACTTGCATCAACTACATAATAACGAACTGATGACTCATCATCCACCCCATAAGAATCTTTAATATACCAAGGAAAAATTTGCTTACTATCTGGAAGGTTCATATTTGCTTGAATTTCAGGAATAGAAAAAAGAGAGCCCGCTTCTAATATTTTTCTATGTAAAAGAGATGTAGACTCGTCATCAACCACATAAAAAGTCAAATTGCCTTTCCCACTCAAAAGAGTACTTACTCTACTCTCATCTTTTTCTCCAGGAATATCTAAGAAAATTTTATTTCCCCCTGCTTCTCTTACGATTTTAGGCTCTGTAAGACCAAACCTATCTACCCTATCCTTAAGAATTTGCATTATCCGATAAATAGCATCCTCTCTCTCGGCAAAAGTCAAAGAACGACCTAATTTTTTTTCAACACTTGAATAATCAAGAGAAATCGTAACACTCATCCCTCCAGACAAATCAAGTCCAAGATGTATTATTCTACTTTTGCCCTTCTTTATGTTGTCATAATATCTATAAATCTCTAAGCTTACTTCTCCCATATCAGAATCAGTCAAAAATCCTTCACGCAAGGTTTTAGCAGTAAAAATATTGGGTGGGATTTTCATTGAAGCCCTATAATTATTTTTTGCTATTGGAATTAAATAAGACAAACTAGTTGGAATACTGCTATTGGGATCTTTATTATACAGCTCCTTAAGCTTAACAAGATCATCCAAAGCTTTTTTCTTTGAATAATCCCTTAAAGCCTCTTGTGAATATGAACTTATTTTTTTATCCTCAACACTCATTAAAAAATACCACTTTAAAGTCGGGAATATTAAAAGACATGCAAAAAACGTCACCAACAATATCAATATAAGCTTAGATCCTTTTTTCATTATACAAATCCTTAAAAAATACCATTATTAGCTAACAGTTCTAATTTTACCTTTAAACAATACCTTTTTTAACTTCATTTTTTTCAGACAAAACTTTATCAATAGAGTTTTTTATAAATACTGCTTCGTTATTTGGACTTAATTCTAAAATAACATCCGTATCGCCCAATTTTTTCACAACTCCAAAAATTCCACCTATTGTTAATACCTTATCGCCTTTTTTTAAATTTTTTATCATTTCCTTTTTATTCTTCTCTTCCTTGCGCTGAGGAGATATCACTAAAAACCAAAATATAGCAATAACGGGCACAAAAACTAATAAACTTCGTAAAAAGCTACTATTGCTGATAAATTCTTGCAATAAAAACACAAAACCTCCTAACTATACATATGTTACTTTTATCTTATTAATATCCTCAGGATAAACTACTCCAAATAAAAGCTTAAAATCATCTTTTTTGGTATAATTAGAGTTACTTATTTTATTATACTCTTCAATTAAATAATTAATAAGACCTTCGTCATTTCTATAAAGAGCTTTGCTAAAGGCACTTCTATAAAGTCCAAGTTCAAAAAGTTCTTTAGCACTTTTACCTTTATTTTCTCTTAAAAGCTGTCTATCTACTATTGCTTTTGAACAATCATAGCCTATACAAAAAACAAATTCATCCTCACTCAAAATAATTCCTTTGAATAATAAAATATTCACCGGCAAAAACACAAGTTTACCGGTGAAGCTTTAATTTACATCATCCCCATTCCTGGATCCATAGGATAACCACCACCACCAGAAGTATTTTTCTCTTCTTTAATATCTGTGATTGCACATTCTGTTGTTAATAAAAGTCCAGCAATTGAAGCAGCATTTTGAAGCGCACTTCTTGTAACCTTAGCAGGATCAATTATTCCACTTTCAATCATATTTACCCACTTAAAGCTAGAAGCATCAAACCCAAGCCCTTTTTTCTCGGTTTTAATTTGATGAATATAAATAGACCCTTCAAAACCAGCATTTGAAATAATCTGTCTCATTGGTTCTTCAAGACTTCTTTTTACAATCTCAAAACCTTGCTTTTCCTCATAGCTTAATTTACTTGTATCTATTGTATCTAAATACATGGCAACTTCAATAAGAGTTGATCCACCGCCAGGCACAACACCTTCTTCAACAGCAGCACGAGTTGCAGAAAGAGCATCCTCAACTCTATGCTTTTTCTCCTTTAGCTCTACTTCAGTAACAGCTCCAACATTAATAACAGCAACTCCGCCAACAAGCTTTGCAAGACGCTCTTGAAGTTTTTCTTTATCATATTCAGATGTTGAATCTTCAATTTGTTTTTTAATAAGCTCTGATCGTTCCTTTATTTGTTCTTTATTGCCAGTATTAATAATAGTAGTATTGTCTTTATCAACCTTAATAGTTTTAGCCTGTCCAAGTTGCTCAATCTCAACCGTCTCAAGAGTAAGACCTAGCTCCTCACTAATTAAAACACCACCAGTAAGCACTGCAATATCCTCAAGCATTGCTTTTCGTCTATCACCAAAACCAGGAGATTTAATTGCACATACCTTTAAAGCTCCTCTAACGCTATTTAAAACAAGAGCAGCAAGAGCATCCCCCTCAATGTCCTCAGCAATAATTAATAAAGGTTTATTTGTCCCTAAAACTTTCTCAAGAACTGGTAAAAGCTCTTTAATAGAGCTAATCTTTTTCTCATATATCAATATGAAAGCATCATCAAAATTAACACTCATATTTTCTTTATTGGTAGAAAAATAAGGAGAAAGATATCCTCTATCAAATTGCATACCCTCAACATAAGAAATCGTAGTATCAAAAGTTTTTGACTCTTCAACTGTTATAACACCATCTTTTCCAACTTTATCCATTGCCTCAGCAATTTTTTCACCTATATAACTGTCATTATTAGCAGAAATTGAAGCTACTTGTGCAATCTCTTCTTTTGTTGTAATCTTTTTTGCAGACTGGCGAATTTTCTCAGCAGCCAAATTTACAGCGTGATCTATTCCTTTTTTTATTCCAATAGGATTAATTCCTGAAGACACATTCTTAAGGCCTTCTCTTGCAATAGCATAAGCAAGAACAGTAGCGGTTGTTGTTCCATCGCCAGCAACATCATTTGTTTTAATGGCAACTTCCTTTAAAAGCTGTGCCCCCATGTTTTCAAACGGATTTTCAAGCTCAATCTCACGAGCAACGCTAACCCCATCCTTTGTAACCGTTGGAGAACCGAACTTTTTATCAATAAGAACATTTCTCCCTTTTGGCCCAAGAGTTACTTTTACAGCATTGGATAATTTTTCAACGCCGCTAAGTAAGCTTTTTCTAGCATCTTCATTAAAATATATGTCTTTAGCCATAAAAATTTTACCCCTTTCTATAAATAAAAATAATTTATGTATAACAATATAAGATTAACATAAACTTAATACATTCGCTATAGCGTATTACTTCTATACATCAAAAAATACAAAATATACAAAGCCAGCACAAATTTTTATTATATAATGTAAATATTGACTAATCTTTATATTATAAAGACAAAGAATTTATGTTTAGAAAACTAAAAAAATCAAAAACTTATATTATTATTATTTCAATAACTAAATTTTCAGAAGATAACCTGTTATTAATAATATCAAATATAAAATATTTGATTGAGCACAAACAGCTAGCTTACAAAATACATTGGACATTTCCAATATACTTTTTTGAAATTCTAAGAAAACACGAAGAATTGAATAAATGGCTATTTGAAAGATTCAAAACCAATACAGATATATATATGCCTGGAACTTACAGTGGAAGCCCTCATGAATACATGCTGCACGATGAAATACATTTAGATTTGTATTGGGCACTAAAAAACCCATTCAAAAGTGGATATAAAGACATATTTCAAAATATGCCTATTATGTTTTATATATACAATATAGAAAAGTTTAGAAAAAAAGTGACTGAGCTTTATAGAAAGCTTAATTTCAATTATACAGAAGGAATAAGGCAGAGTAAAAATAATAAAAATTACTTAATTTTTTACAAAAATAACTGCCAATATTTATACGAGGTACAAAAAATAGATTCTCCAAAAAGCAACGTAGAAACTCTTATTTATTTTTATGAAATCAAAGAAACTTATGATAATCAAGAATTAAAAAATTTTTTACTTTATTTAAAAGCCTTGGAAAACAACTTACACAGCATTAAGATACAAAATCTAGAAGGATCCAAGCTTACTATTGAACTACTAGAGATTCCAAAATTCAACTCCCTTAAAGAGCAAGAACCAATAATAAATTTTCAAAACAAAAGACTCAAAGATTATCAAATCAACGAAAAAAGCTTAAGAGAATTTTTAATAAACAAACATCAAGATGAAATTGTCAAAAATTCAGAATCAATTGTGCCTAAGAATTTGGAATACAATATGGAAGGAAATTTTACACTATCCCACGATAAATACAATATCAAATTCGAAAATGGAAAATTAAATAAAATAAAATTTAAAGATAAAAAAGTTGAATTTCTAAACACATCTAGAACCTATTTTAAAGTTTCATCAAAAAAAGAATTAATAAAAGAAGCATCTATTGAAAGCTCATTTTCATTCTCAAATGAAAAAATTTTAGGAATAAAACAATATTTAGCTTTTAACTCTGCTAAAAAATCAACAATTGATTTTTTCATAGATGAGGCTATCTCTAGCTTCTTTATATCGATTAAAATAAAATGGCCTTCTAAAATAGATCTAGATAAAAAAACATTAAAAAAATGCAATCCTGATTATCTTCTTGAATATTCAGCTCTTGAAATACCTGTTTTTGAAATTGCAAAAGGCACTAATTTAAAAATAACAGCAAAATACAGCGATCTTGATACTTATGAAAAAATAATAATAACTAAAAACAATCCCAAAGGCTACATTAATGGCACAGAATTTTTGATATCCAAAGGAAATGATAAAAACAGTAACTTTTTTATAAGCTTTTTAAATGTTGAAAAACATATCATTCATACAATTAATTATAAAATTGAAAAAATAAATTCTAAAAAATGGTTAATTTTAAATATAGGGGGTTCTTATAATACAGTTAAGATCCAAGATGTAGTAAATTACTCTCAAACACTAAATTTAATGATACTACCATTAAATAATAATTTTGATAACAAAATAAAACTGAATTCAAAAATAAAAAATTTAATTTTTTATACTAATATAAAAAAATATGAAAATAAATAAATAATAAGTAGTAAAATATTAATAACTGGGTATAAAATTATCCTAAGAAGAACATAAAAAGTATTTAATCTTTAATTTAAATAAAAAAAGGTATAATAATATGAACGATAACATAATAGATGTGCATTCCGCATTAGAAAAAGTCGGTATTACAAACGATCCTGTATTATTGAAAAATTTAACATCAGAATTAGGAATGAAAGCATCTCACTCGAGAAACAGAATTATTCTGTATATAGCATCAAACCCAAAAGAATACTTTACGGCAAAAGAAGTTTATAACAAACTTATAAAAGAAATTCCAAGCCTATCAAAAGCAACAGTATATAACACATTAAATATTCTAAAAGAAAGAAATATACTAAAAGATATAAAAACTACTGATCAAAAAGAAACAAAATTTTATCTAAGCTTGGCTTCCACAATAGCTCACTTTAAATGCAATAAATGCAATCAAGTCCACCCTATTCAACTTGACGATATTAAAGATATTCTGAAAGACAAACTTGGAGAAAACTGGGAAACAAAATCTATTGAAATAATTTACTCAGGACATTGCAATAATTGCTACAAAAAAGATACTCATAATAACAATAATGTCCCAGCAGAAAACAAGGAAATAACTGTATGAATATAAAAAATATCATTTTTATACTTATATTCTTATTACTCTTAATACTAGTTAGTCCGAGGATAAAATTTAAAAATGAATTTTCAAAAAAAACAATTCCTAAAAACATAGAAGAAATTGACAATTACTTATTAAAAGAAGAATTACAATTTAATTTAGAAAATAATACAAAAAAAGAAATAATCTGGTATAAAGAAAAAGCAAAAAAAACAAAATATTCTGTGGTCTATATTCATGGATTTGGGGCATCAAAAAATGAAATTTATCCGGTTCCAAATAATATTGCAAAAGCTCTTAATGCAAATATCTTTTTTACAAGACTTAAAGGACATGGGATTAACAATAAAAATGCATTTCGGGGAATAACTACTCAAGATTGGCTGAGAGACATTGATGAAGCCATTAACATTGGCAAATTGATAGGTGATAAATTAATATTAATTGGCACCTCTAATGGGGGCGCTGCTAGCATCTGGGCCTTAGCAAGCTATCCAGATGAAATAAATTCGGTGGCATTAATTTCTCCTAATATATTCCCTTATGACAAGAGAACAAATATCGTTTACTATCCTTGGGGACGACAAATTGCATATCTTATAACAGGCGGCTACAATAAATTCGAAACAAAAGTGTATAAACGAAAAGAACACATGAGCATAAAAAGCCACTCTTCAAGAATACAGCATGTAGACGCAATTATTGCAATGATGGGCCTTGTCACCTTATTAAATTCATATAATTTTGACGAAATCAAAATACCTTTAATAATAGCCCACACACCCAATGATCATACAGTAGACCCAGTAAAAATAAACGAATTTATAAAAAACTATGGGGGTGAAAAAAAGGATATTCCCATTATACTTCTTGAAAATTCACATGCACACGTACCTATTGGAAACCAAAGCTACAAAAGCGCCCAAAACACATCATACTTTACAAAGTATACAGTTGATTTCATAAACAAAATTAATAAGTAATAGCCTCAAGACTATTACTTATTAAAAAAATCAATCCTCCAGCAATTCTTCTATTTCATTCTTAAGAACACTAACACCTGGTCCGTAAACTACCTGAACCCCATTGCCTTTAATAATTACTCCTTTAGAACCAGTTTTTTTCAAAATTTTTTCAGAAACTTTAAGAACATCCTTTACTGTAATTCTTAACCTAGTTGCACAACAATCAAGCTCAACAATATTTGAAGCACCACCAAGACCAATAATAACCTTAGTAGCATAATTTTCTTCAAACTCACTACTCTTGGAATTTGGAGAATCTTCAGAATTTAAATCTTGCGTTCTACCGGGAGTTTTAAAATCAAACTTATTTATTAAAAATACAAAAGTAAAGTAGTAAAGAAAAAACCAAACAACGCCTACAACCGGCACCAAAAGCCAATTAGTTCTTGAATTTCCCTGCAAAATACCAAAAAGAATGAAATCAATAAACCCTCCAGAAAACGTTTGACCTATTGTAATTTGAAGAATATGAGCTAGCATAAAGGCAAATCCATCAAATGTAGCGTGAACAACATAAAGAATAGGAGCTACGAAAAGAAAAGAAAATTCAAGGGGTTCTGTTATACCTGTTAAAAATGATGTTAGCGCTGAAGACATCAAAAGACCAAAAACTTTTGTTCTCTCCTCACGCTTTGCAGTGTAATATATAGCAAGTGCAGCTCCGGGCAAACCAAACATCATGGTAATAAATCGTCCACTCATAAAACGGCTAGTTCCAATAAAAAATCTATTTGTACCTTGAGCAGCAAGTTCTGCAAAGAAGATATTCTGAGTCCCTTCGATTAACTTTCCATCAATAATAACAGATCCTCCAAGGCCTGTTGTCCAAAATGGCAAATAAAATATATGATGAAGACCAAAAGGTCCAAGCATCCTTAAAAAAATTCCATAAATAAGTGTTCCAATATAACCGGTTGAATCTACCAAGCCTCCTACTTTATTAATTCCACTTTGTACAAATGGCCAAAAAATAAACATAATAACAGCAAGAAAAATGCTAGAAAAAGAAACAACAATCGGTACAAATCTAGATCCAGAAAAAAATCCAAGAACCCTGGGCAAATCTACCTTGTTAAACCTAGAATGAAGATAATAGGTCAAAATACCAACTACAATCCCACCAAAAACCCCCGTTTCTAAAGTCTTAATTCCAAGAACAAAACCCACAGCACCACTAGAGAAAGACTCCGCTTTGCCTGATAAATCAATTAAAACTCCAATAGTAGCATTCATTACAAGGTAGCCAATAAATGCTGCAATTCCAGATGTACCTTTATCTGATTTTGCAAGTCCAACAGCAATTCCAATAGCAAATATTGGTGCTAAATTTGAAAAAATAATAGAACCTGACGCGCTCATTATTTTGAAAACTGATTGTAAGAAGAATATATTCAAAAAAGAATACGACTTGACAGTTTCTGGATTAGAAAGAGAACCTCCAATTCCTAAAAGCAGCCCTGCTGCTGGCAAAATAGCAATGGGAAGCATAAAAGAACGTCCAAATTTTTGAGCTTGTTCAAAACCCTTTAACATAAAACCCTCCTAAATAAAAAATAAATTAACCCTTAAGTTTAAAATTACTTTTTAATCTGATTTATTTTTTCTACAAATTTTTTAGTAATCTCAGCAGGCCTTGTAATAGCACCCCCCACAACTACTAAATCAACCCCCATTTCAAAGCACTTTTGAGCTTTTAAAGGGGTGTCTATTTTTCCTTCCACTATTAAAGTAGCTTTCAAATTAGAATTAAGCAAGGTTTTTAAAAAATTAAAATCATTGTCTGCAATATTCAAACCGTTAGTATTTTTTGTATAGCCATACAAAGTCGTTCCAATAAAATCAAATCCCAATTTATCGGCATTAATAGCTTCATCTAAAGAAGAAATATCTGCCATCAAACACTGCTTTGGATATTTTTTTTTAATATTTTCAAAAAAATCATCAAGTAGCACACCATTAGGCCTATTCCTAAAAGTGGCATCAAGGGCAATTATATCTACCCCTTCATTACAAAGCTCATCAATCTCTTTCATGGTGGGAGTAATAAACACATCGCAATTATTATAATTTTTTTTAATAATACCTATTATTGGCAAATCAACTTCCAACTTAATCTGGCTAATATCATTAACTCCGTTGGCTCTTATTCCAATAGCTCCACCTATTTTAGCTGCCAAGGCCATCTTAGACATAATAAAACTACTATGTAAAGGCTCGTTCTCAAGAGCTTGACAAGATACTATTAACCCTCTTTTGATTTTTGCAATAATAATCAAACCTCCTATAAAATTTATTTTTTTTAAAAAAATATAAAAACTTAAATACAGATTATATTTTTTCTTTAAAAAAAACAATTCTTTTAAAGAAAACTAACATAAATTCACAAAATAAAAACAAAAATAATTTATCATTCAATACACATTAAGCTATAATTTAGGCATGGTAAATAAAATCAACTGGTTTCCTGGCCACATGAAAAGAGCCTTAGATCTGATAAAGAATAATTTGCAAAAAGCTAATATTGTGCTAGAAATACTTGATGCTAGAGCTCCATTTAGCAGCAAAAACCCATTAACTGAAAAAATTATTAAAAATCAAGCTAAAATAATTCTTTTACACAAATCTGATATTGCTCAAATAAATGAAATTATAAAATGGAAAAAATATTTTGAAAATCTTGGCAATACTGTAATAATAAGCAATATTTACAAAAAAGGAATGCGTAAGCAAATAATAGATATTATTAAAAAATTGGCCATTGTTAAAAAGATAAAAAATTATAAGGAAAAAATAAAGGTTTTGATTATTGGGGTTCCAAATGTTGGAAAATCTTCAATAATAAATCTATTATCCGGTAAAAAGAGTGCAAAAGTTGCCAATAAACCTGGATATACTAAAAACATACAAATAGTAAAAATAAATGAGGAAATCAATCTTTTTGATATGCCAGGAGTTTTATGGCATAATCTAGTAGACCAATCGATTGCAAAAAAACTTGCAATATTGGATATGATCAAAAATGAAATAGTAGATAATATAGATCTTGCATTGTATTTACTTGAAATAATGGATCAAAATAATAAAAATATTTTACTAAAAAAATACGAAATATATCATAAAAATTCACTTGATATTCTACAAAATTTTGCAAAAGCAAGAAAATTAATCAGTAAAAAAAATGAACTTAACCTTGAGAAAGCATCAAAAATATTAATCAAAGAATTTAGAGAAGGTAAATTTGGTAAAATAATTCTTGACAAGAATTATAATGCCTTTTAAAAAAGGCATTTACATAAATAATAATATTAAGTATAATCTTGATTTGTATTAATACAGCCATAAGGAGGTTGGAATTAGTTGGATAATTGTATCCTAGAGATTAAAAATCTAAGTCATTATTATGATAACAATGGAAACAAAACTTTAGATAGCATAAATTTAAAAATTAAAAAAAATGAGTTTATTACATTACTAGGCCCATCTGGATGTGGAAAAACAACATTAATAAAAATATTGGGTGGTTTTTTAAATCAAAAAAATGGGGAAATTTATTTCTTTTCTAAAGAAATATCTAAAACCAGCCCAAACAAAAGAGAAATTAATACTGTATTTCAAAATTATGCACTTTTCCCGCATATGAATGTTTTTGACAATATTTCATTTGGACTTAGAATGAAAAAAGCGCCAAAAGATATAATTAAAGAAAAAGTAAAAACATCTCTTTCATTGATAGGAATGCCAAAATATGCATACAGAAATATTAACGAACTATCGGGAGGGCAAAAACAAAGAGTTGCAATAGCAAGAGCAATGGTAATGGAACCTAAGCTTCTATTGCTAGATGAACCACTTTCTGCGCTTGATTTAAAAATGCGGCAAGAAATGCAAAAAGAATTAAAAAAAATACAGCGCCAACTTGGAATCACATTCATATATGTTACTCATGATCAAGAAGAAGCATTAACAATGAGTGATAGAATTGTTGTAATGAATGAAGGAATAATTTTACAAGTAGGAACTCCTGAAGAAATTTACAATGAGCCTAAAACAAAATTTGTAGCCGATTTTATCGGAGAAAGCAATATTTTTGACGGAACATATAAAAAGGAGCTGGTTGTAAGTTTGCTCGGCCATGAATTTGAATGCCTTGACAAGGGATTTGAAGCTGAAGAAGCAGTTGACCTTGTAATACGCCCAGAAGATGTAAAACTGCTCCCAAAAGGAAAAGGACATTTAAGCGGAACTATAACATCAGCAATTTTTCAAGGGGTTCATTATGAAATGACTCTAGAAATTCAAAAAACAAATTGGATAGTTCAAAGCACAAGACTTACAAAAGTTGGAGAAGAGGTTGATATATTCTTAGAACCCGATGATATTCATGTTATGCACAAGGAATAATGGTTGTGAAAAAGCTGATATTAATCATATACTCTATATTCCTATTAACATTTAGCATCCTTCCCTTACTAATAATAATATTGCTTGGATTTTTAAATGAAAAAAATGAATTTACCATCTATAATTTTATTGGACTTTTAAACCCAAGTTATCTTAATATATTTTCAAGAAGTCTAAAGCTCGCAACAATAGCAACAATTTTTTGCATTTTAATAGGCTATCCTGCCGCCTGGCTAATTTCATTATCAAAAAAAAGTGCTCAAAACAAATTAATAATCATGATAATACTTCCTATGTGGATAAATACATTGCTTAGAACTTATGCCTGGATGAGAATACTTGGAAAAAACGGATTCATCAACAACTTATTTGAAAAGATCGGAATTGGCACTTTAGATCTTCTTTACAATGAACAGGCTGTTACAATAGGCATGATATACAATTTTTTGCCTTTCATGATCTTGCCAATATACACAGGACTTCTAAAAATTAAGCCAGAATACATTGAAGCAGCTCAAGATCTTGGAGCAAGAATGTGGCAAATATTACTTTATATAAAAGTACCCTTAACGCTCTCTTACCTAGCAACAGGAATAATTATGGTATTTATTCCTTCAATTACGGTATTTGTAATTTCAGATTTACTAGGAGGCTCTAAACAAATTTTAATAGGAAATCTAATAAGCAAACAGTTTCTTTTTATAGAAGACTGGAATACTGGAGCTGCAATTTCATTTATTTTAATGTTAGTAATATTAATTTTTAATTTAATAATAATAAAATTAATGCGAAAAAATAATGGAAAGTAAAATATGTTTAGAGCCTTTAAAAACATTTTCTTATTTCTAATACTAAGCTTTATTTACCTTCCAATAATAATCTTAATAATTTATTCCTTTAATTCTGGTGACAGCGGATTTATATGGCAAGGATTTAGTCTAAAATGGTATAAAGAAATTTTTGCATCAAGTCAAATCAAATCAGCAATATTTAACACTATTTTAATAGCTACAATCTCATCTTTAACCTCTGTTGTCATTGGAATTATTGGCGCTTATGCAATCTACAAATCAGAAAACAAAAAATTAAAAACAATACTATTATCAGCAAATAAAATAACAATAATTAATCCGGACATCGTAACAGGAATAAGCTTAATGACATTTTATTCTGCAATAAAAATGCAATTGGGATTTTCCACAATGCTAATATCACATATAATTTTTTCAACACCATACGTAGTAATAATAATTTTGCCAAAATTATATTCTCTTCCCAGCAATATTATTGATGCCGCCAAAGATCTTGGAGCCTCAGAAATTCAGATATTCTTCAATATAATTTATCCAGAAATCGTCGGAAGCATAGCAACTGGAGCTCTTATTGCCTTCACATTATCAATAGATGATTTTTTGATATCATTTTTCACCACTGGACAGGGATTTAATAATTTATCTATTCTAATAAACTCGCTAACAAAAAGAGGCATCAAGCCCGTAATAAATGCTATTTCTGCCATATTGTTTTTTACAATATTAAGCCTTTTGTTTATTATTAATAAATTTATAGGAATTAAAAAATTAACAACAGATGCTGAACTTTAAAATAAAAAAAGGAGTACTTATGAAAAAAATTTTTATATTAATAGCAATTCTTACAACTTTTACTTGCACCAACAAAGACACAATAACTTTAAACGTATTTAATTGGGCAGAATACATTGACGAAACTTTGCTAGATCAATTTGAAAAGGAAAACAATATAAAAATTAATTATGAAATCTTTCACAACAATGAAGAAATGATGGCTAAATTTAACAACACAAGGAATTACTACGATATAATAGTCCCATCAGAATATTTAATCCAAGAATTAATCGATGAAGGCAAAATTGAAAAATTAGATTACTCAAAATTGCCAAATGTAACAAAAAATATTACCCAAAATCTTACAAACTTGGAACATGATCCTGGCAATCTTTATTCAGTGCCAGCCTACTGGGGATTAATGGGCATACTTTATAATAAAACCAAAATAGATTTAAATGACATGCAAGGTTTTGACATATTATTTAATGAAAAATATAAAAAAGAGATTACAATGCTAGATTCCCCCAAAGACAATATTGGAGTTGCTTTAAAAAAACTTGGATACTCAATAAATGAACATGATACAGATAAAATTAAAGAAGCTGGGGAACTTTTAAAAATCCAAAATCCACTATTAATCGGATATTTCTCAGATGTGCCTGCAAAATCATTAATGCTAAATGGAGAAGCATCTATTCAACTCACATGGAGCGGCGAAGCACAAAACGCTATGCTAAAAGACAAAAACTTAGATTTTTATGCACCGGAAAACACCAATCTATGGATAGACGCATTTGTAATTCCTATTGATGCTCCAAATAAAAACCTGGCTTACAAATTCATAAACTTTTTATACGAAAATGAACCATCTTATAAAAATTTCAAAGAAACTAGATATAATTCTCCAAACAAAAACGTAATAAAAAGAATAGAAGAAGAGGTAAAAAATAACCCCGAAATGAAATTATATTTAGAAGAAAAATTTTTACCAAAAGATTTTTCCAAATTTGAAATTTTTAAAAAAATACCTAAAAAAATAAAAGAAGAAATCCTTAAAATATATTTAAATCTATCTTCTTGAATATTTAAATTCAAAAAAAAACTTAAAAGCCTTTAAAATTTAAAGCTTTTAAGTTTTGTGACTATTTTTTAAAAAAGCTTTAAACACTAATTTTATATCAAGTCCAATTATAGACAAAGCAATTAATAAGATCAAAAATCCTTGATAAATTAAAAATGGAAAAATGTCAAAAGGAGAAAGCTTGCCTTTTGTAAAATCTATAAGAGCTATAACATGCATACTATGGGGCAAAATACTTAAAAAAAAGCACGAAGACATACAAAGTAAAGCTGCAATACGCTTTGAATTTAAATTATTCTCCTTAGTTATTGACCTTACAACAGAACCGCTCATTAAAATAGCAAGCCCATTATTTGCAAGAAACATGGTCAAAATGCCAACTAAAACAACAATGACAAATTCCGAAGTTCTTTTAGACTTTGACATTTTTTGTAATTTTAAGAGTAACCAATCAAACCCCCCATACTTAATTGTCATATAAGAAATTCCTCCTGTAGAAACAACAAGAATAAACATTTCACCTAGACCTAAAAATCCTTCATTGATTTTTTTAGCCAGCAACAAAAAAGTAATATCTGAGTAATAAATTCCAATAATACCAGCAACAACAATGCCCAAAAACAAGGCTAAAAATACATCAAAACCTGAAATTGCAACAACCATAACAAAAATATATGGGATAATTTTAAAAAAATTTATCTCACCAGGCTCAATAACAAAGCTATTAGTCTTGCAATAATAAGAACCTAAAAATGCAAAAGCAATGCTCGCTAAAATTGCTGCTGGAAACGTATAAAAAGCCCCATTTTTGAAAACATCAATAATATTAACCTTTTGAGTATGACTTGAAATAATAGGAGTATCTGATATTAAAGACATATTGTCTCCAAATGCACCAGCGCTAAGAATAGTACCGGCAATCAATGGAAGAGGGATGTTTACCTTATCTGCGAGCTCCAAAGCAATAGGAGCAACAGCAACAACGGTTCCCATAAAACTTCCAGTAGAAAAAGATAAAAAAAGAGTAATTAAAAAAATGCCACATACTATCAAATTTAAGGGAACATATTTAAGACCGATATTTACTACAGCATCAACACTTCCTATTTCTTTACAAACAGCAGAAAAAGCACCGGATAACATAAATATTAAAGATATAAAAATAACATCTTGCTGAGCACACCCCTCAATGAATTTATTCATTTTTGCTAAAAAAGATCCTCTAAAAATAATAAATGTCAAAACAATAGCAAAAAACATAGCAACTACGGGGGGCATTTGATAAAATGCCCTTTCTACACCATTAAAATAAAGAACAAGTCCTGTGCCAATATAAATCCCTATGAAAAGAAAAAAAGGCATAAGTCCCCAAAAATTTGGAACCACATTGGTTTCTCTTTCTAACTTCAAATCTCTTTCCAATTTTAACCCTCCTAAATCATATAACATAATTAAGAACAATTTATTCTAAATAAAATCAAAAAAAATTAAACAATGCAAATCTTAAAAATTTTTATTTTTTTAAAAAAAATAAAAAAACTTTTTTTATATCAAGACCCAAAATAGATAAAATAACAAAAAACAATAAAAACCCAAAATAAACTAAAAATGGCAAAACACTAATTGGCGACACAAGTCCATTTGAAAAGTTCACTAAAATAAGCATTTGAGCACCATAAGGAATAATGCCTTGAAAAATACAAGAGAACATATCTAAAATAGAAGCACTTCTTTGAACACTGATGTTATTTTCAAAAGCTATCTTTTTTACTACTTTGCCGCAAATAAGTATGGCAATTGTATTATTAGCAAGAAAAACATCAACTATTGAAACAAAAGCCCCAATAGATAATTCCGCTGAACTTTTTCCTCTAATCAAAGATTTTAATTTAATAAGTAGCCATTTAAAACCTCCATTATGAATCACAACAAAAGAAACTCCCCCTGTTAAAATTGAGAGAAAAATTAAATCTGCCATATTTAAAAATCCTTTATTAATGTTTTTTATTATATCTAGAAAGTATAAATTACTATACAAAAAACCAATAAGACATATAGAAAAAATGCCTAAAAAAAGAACTATAAAAACATTCATTCCAGCCAAAGAAAAAAATATAATTATTATATAAGGCACAGTTTTCACCAAATCTATTATTGAACCTTCATGTAAAAAGTTTGTGGCATTAGGCAAATTTTCAGAAAGAAAGAAAAAAGAAAAAAAAGTTAGTACAGCAGATGGAAAAGCATAAAAACTGCTACTAATAAAAACATCTAAGATGCTGCTACCTTGAGTTCGACTAGAAACAATAGTTGTATCTGATATTAAAGAAAGATTATCCCCAAACATAGCTCCACACATTACAGATGCTGCTATTAAATTTGGATTAATACTACTTTTAACAGCAATATTAAAAGCAATAGGAGCAATTGCAACAATAGCTCCAACAGAAGTACCAGCAGAAAAAGAAAGAAAGCAGGTTACAAAAAATATACCAGGAACAATCCAATTAGGATTAATATATTTAATTCCCAAATTTGCTACAGTTTCAACGCAGCCTATTTCTTTACAAAGAGAGGAAAAAGCTCCCGAAAGCATAAAAATAAGACACATTAGTATAATATCGTACTGAGCAGCTCCTTTAATAAATATGTGAATTTTGTCGGAAAATTTTCCTTTAAACACCAAAAAACAAACAATGGAGGCAAAAAACATTGCAACACTAGCTGGCAGTTGATAAAAGGCCATTTCTACACCGATAACCCCCAAATAAATCCCCGTACCTAAATACATAATAATAAAAACAAAAAAAGGAATAAGCCCAAAAAAATTTGGCTGCCTTCTTGCTTCAACATTTTCCATATGCATCCTTTAAATATAAGCATTGTTTTTCTAAACAAAATTACTTATATTTTTTAATAATAACGCAAATTATTAATCGATTCATAAATTTACAATCAAATCAAGAACAAAAATCTCTAATTCTATAAAAATATTAAAAAAGAAAAATAAAATTTATCAAAAACTTTACTACTAAGTCGCAAGAAATAAAAATCTGGGGACGCTAATTATAAATAAAACAAGCATTAAAAAAACAGGAATAAATTATATAAAAAATTTTATCTCATTTATTTATCTATTTATCAAATATCTTTAAAAAAACTAGAAAATTAAATTTTACGCCAAAAATGATCTTTTTCTAAAATAGAGTCTATCTCTTTTGGTCCTTCAGAACCATAAAAATAATTACAAATTTCAATATCTGCCCATTTATTTGCAATATCTGAAACAAATTCCCAAGAACTTTCGATCTCATCACTTGTCGCATACAAAGTACCATCTCCTAAAAAAGCATCTAACAATAAACGCTCATAAGCCTCATCAAACAATCTTTTAAATGTCCCGTGATATGAAAATTCCATATTAGCAGTTTGAATTTCATAATTATATCCGGGTTTTTTGGTATTGAATTTAATTTCAATTCCATCCCTTGGTTGAATCCTAAATATTAAAGCATTGGAAAAATCAACAGAACTATTGTTAAAAAGAGTAAAACTTGGTTTTTTGAATTGAATATATATTTCTGAAAATTTCCTAGCAAGACCTTTGCCAGTTCTAAGATAAAAAGGAACACCGGACCAACGCCAATTATTAATAAACACTTTCATAGCTAAATAAGTTTCGGTATTTGAATTTCCCAAAAATTCTGTTTCATCTTTATAGCCTTTTTTAAAAACCCCTTGAACTTGTGAGCCTATATATTGACCCTTAACAATGCAATTCTTAATATCTTCTTTGCTAATTTTCCTTAAACTTTTTAAAACTTTTACTTTTTCATCATGAATAAACTGAGAATCAAACTTAATAGGAGACTCCATTGCAACAAGGCTTAACAATTGTAAAATATGATTTTGAACCATATCTTTCAAAGCTCCAACAGAATCGTAATACTCTACTCTTCCATCAAGACCCAATTCTTCTGCTACCGTAATCTGAACAAAATCTACATAACGATTATTCCAAATATTTTCAAAAATAGAATTGCCGAATCTAAATGTAAAAATATTTTGAACCGTCTCTTTACCTAAATAGTGATCTATTCTATAAATTTGATCTTCTTTAAAAGCAGAATAAAGCAAACTATTTAATTTTTTTGCTGTCTCAAGGCTAGAGCCAAAAGGCTTTTCAAGAACTATTTTTGACAAAGTCAATCTTTCACTTAAAAAATACTTTTTCAAATGATTAATTATGGGCCCATAAAATGTAGGGGACGTCGAAAGATAATATATCGTTTCTCGACTTTTATCCAAAAATTTAAATAAATTTTGATAAGGCTCCTTTTCATTAAAATCACCAAATACATAAACAAAAAAATTTAAAAAAACCTCAATTAAAGAATCGGTCTCTTCCTGCCATAAAGAATCTTTAATATACAATCTAAATTCTTTATCTGTAAAAATTTTACGAGAAAAACCAATAACCCTAAAATTGCTAATACATTTATTTTTAAATAAATTAAAAAGTGAAGGAATAAGCTTTTTTCTAGACAAATTCCCAGTAACTCCAAAAATTACAATATCAAAATTAGAAACACTTCTTTCTTTCATCGAATTTAGTCCAATCTGGTCAATTTATTATATATCACAAAAAACATATTCTAAAGATTAACAAGCAAAAATTAAGCTCAAATTAAATATCATTTTTTTATAAACAAAACTAGTATATAATAAGGAGAATGAAAAATCTATCACTATTTACAGATTTTTATGAAATTTCAATGATGAATGCTTATTTTACAAAAGGCATTAATCCTAAGGCAAAATTTGAAGTATTTTTTAGAAAAACACCGTTTAAAAATGGCTATATTGTTTTAGCTGGAATGCACACATTAATTAATGAATTAAAAAATATTCATTTTGGAGAAAATGAACTCAAATATTTAAAAAGCTTTAATATGTTAGATAAACAATTTTTAAACTTTCTAGGAGAATTGAAACTAAATGTAAAAATAAGCTCAATAGAAGAAGGTCGCCTGGTTTTCCCCCATACTCCAGTAGTTGTGATTGAGGGGTACTTAATAGAATTACTATTAATAGAAGGGCTAGTTTTAAATATAATAAACTTTGAAAGTTTAATAGCAACAAAAACCGCTAGAATAAAAGAATCTGGTGCAAAAATTTTAGCAGAATTTGGATTAAGAAGAGCGCAAGGAATAAATGGGGCGCTATCTGCCAGCAAAGCTGCCTACATAGGGGGAGCAGACTTTACAAGCAATATGCTTGCTGGATATAAATACAATATACCAGTCACAGGAACAATGGCTCATAGTTGGATAATGAGCTTTGAAACCGAAGAGCAAGCATTCAGAGAATATGTAAAAACATATCCAAATAAAGTAAGCTTGCTAATTGATACTTACGACACACTCAACAGCGGATTAAAAAATGCTATTAAAATATTTAAGGAAATAAAACAAAAGGAACAAAATAATTTTTCAATAAGAATTGATAGTGGGGACCTTGAATATTTAAGTAAAGCAGCAAGAAAAGAATTAAACGAAAATGGATTAAATCATGTAAAAATTATTGCGTCTAATGAGCTTGACGAAAATATTATCATGTACTTAAATTCAATAAATGCTCCAATTGATATTTGGGGCGTTGGAACAAATCTGGTTACAGCAAAAGGAGATCCAAGTCTTTCAGGAGTATATAAAATGATCTCTATAGAAAAAAATGGAAAATTTATACCAAAAATAAAAATATCAAATAACGCAGAAAAATCAACATTACCTGATGAAAAAGAAGTTGCAAGAATCTATTTAAATGGCCAGATGATCCTTGATTTTATATTTTTAAAAGAAGAAAAAGATAAAATCAAAAACCATCTAAATTCAAAAAAAGAATTTACTGTTTTTCATCCAACACAAGATAACATTTTCAAAATCATCAAACAATATGACGATTTTGAATTTCTAATTCACACTGTCTTAGAAAATGGAAAGCTTTGCAAAGGCCATGAGTCTAGCTTAAACAATATTAGAAATAAAACAAGACTTGACTTGAACAAACTTGAGCATACATACAGAAGAATAATTAATCCCCACATATATAAAGTAAGTATCAGTAAAAACTTAAGAAAGTTAAAAAACAAGCTCATAAAAGATAGCAAAAACAATTAATATATGTATATATATAAAACCAACAAAGTAAATAAAATTTATAATAAAATCAAAGAATTAACTCAAAACGACGATATCTTTAAAAAAGAAACGCTCATTATAGTAAAAAACGATCTCTTGAGAGAAGAAATTAAAAAAACTATAGCAAAACTAAATGAGATTTCTTATAATCTAAATATTAAAAAAAATGCCGTAAAAAGCATATATGAAATTTCTTTAAAAAATCCTAATATAAAAAAATACATAGAAGAGAACACTTTTTCATTTTACTTGGAAACAGAAAAATTCATTTTATATAACATATTAAAAACTGAAAAACTAAAATACATAAAAGATTTCAAATCAACAAAGAATAGATACTTTTTTGCATCAAAAATAATAGATTTATTCCATCATTATTACTCAAAATTTTCAAAATTAATTGAAACTTGGGAAGACAATGGATTTTTATTCCAAGAAGAAAATTTAAAACCCTACGAGAATATGCAAAAAGAACTATTTAAAAAACTCTTTGAAAAGCAAAAAAGTATTTTAAATTTACATAAAAAAATAATTCGGGTAAAACCAACAAAAAATATAGAAATTGAAATTAAAAAAATAATATTTATTGGCAATAATAGAGAGATTGAGAAAAAAATTCTTAACTCTTTAGAAAAAATTTTTGATTTTAAAGTTTATGTGTTAATTTTTGAAGATTTACTCAACTATGAATCTACCCTTGTTACAAATTTATTGTTAACAAAAACAAAAATCAACCCAATAAAATATCAAGCTTTAGAAAAAGTAGATATTGAATTATTTAAAGGTAAAAATTTTTTAACAAGCATTAAAAATAACATCATAGCAAAAACTCCAATTTCAAAATTAGACGATAGCTTTAAAATAATAGAAGCTAAAAATCAAAAACGCGAAGTAGAAATTTTGACAAATCAAATAGTACACTCAATGCAAAAAAATAACTTAAAATTAAGCGACATAGCAATAACTTGTTTGCAAGAAAAATTTAATGAATATTTGCCATATATAGAAGAATGCCTAAATAAATATGAAATCGAATATAGTGTTTTATGTTATAACAATTTGTCAAGAGGAGAAAGCATAATAGCCTTAAAAAGGCTAATGGATCTTTTTATATCAAAAAATGGAACAATTAGCAATTTCAGTAGAAAAGAAATATTTGACCTGCTAAGTAACAACAAAGTAATGAAAAAATTTAATATATCAACATCTGAATTAAACTATTTAATAGAATTTAGCGATGCGATGAACATTAGTTTTGGCGCAAACAACACTCATAAAGAAAATCTAAACTATGATCAAAACTTTTTAAACTCGTGGGAAGATGGATTTAATCGATTTTTAATGTCTGAAATATTTGACGAAAAATATGAAGGGGAAACTCAAAAAGAAGGCATAAGATTTCAAGATCAAGAATCAATAATAAAGCTTATGACAATAGTAAAAAGTTTGTACGAAGATATAAACTATTTTAAAAATAAAGTATATAAAGTATATGAATGGGCAGAAATAATAGAAATTTTTATTCAAAAATACATTGATCTTGAAGAATTTAATACAACTGATGAATATTTACAAAATAAGATAAAATCCTTTAAAAATTTTCCCAAAGATTTAAATGACAATCTTTACAAAAACTATTTAAAAGAAATTAATGAAATAAAAATTGAATTTTATCTTTTTAAGATTATGTTAGAAGAAAGTCTTGAAAAAGAAAAATACGGAGTAATGTATAAAAAAAATGGAATATTGATTGCCAATTACAAAGAAATAGAATATCTTCAAAAAAAAGAAATTCATTTTTTGGGATTTCAAAAGTTCAACTCTAAGATAAATTATGATAATATGAATTTATTAAATGAATACTATGAACATGAAAATGCCGAAAAAGAGGCAATCTCAGCTCTTTTTAATTTGATTTTTGCAACATCAGAAAAGTTTTACCTTTACTGTTCATTTCAAGACAACTTAAGCCCAGAAATTAATACATCAAAAACAATAAACAAAATACTTGAACACATACAAAAATATGAAAAAAATTTTCAAATAGAAAAGCATCCAAATGAAAACCACGACCTAGCATATTTTAAAGATACAAAAGAGAATTATTTAATAAACTATGATCTAGAAGCCTTTAATATCGCAAAAATACTACAAAATTCTAAACCAATTAAGTTCAAGCAAAATAAAATTAAACTAGAAAGCCCAATTAAACTAAATTTATACGAATTAAAAAACGCACTTTCTAACCCTTACAAACATTTTTATGAAAAAACTTTAAACGTTAAAATACAAGACATAAGGTTAGAAAATGAAATCAAAGAAAAACAAGAAGAACAAATTTTCAGTGTTATTGAAATTATTTACAGACTTATAAAAAATTCAACGCTGCTGCATGAATACATAACGGGGAAAAAAGATGATACAAAAAAAGCAATAGAAATTATTAAAAACCACATTGGATATGAAGTACAACAAGGAAGCATTCCCTTCAACATAGATCAAAAAACGACTGTAAATGAAATCTTTAAAAAAATAAATAAATTAAAATACAATGTTACTGAAAGCTTAAAAAAGCTCTCAGTAATGACAAAAAGTAAAATTAAATTTTGCAAAACAATAAAACTAAATTTTCAAAAGAAAAATATAGAATTTGAATTAAAAAAAGATATTGAGAATGTGTATAAAGTCGAAAACGATTATTTTTATTTAAACTTTGTAAAAAAAGACTATTGCAGCATCCCAGATAAAATAAAAAATGAAATAGATTTATATATAACAGGACTGCTAATAAAAAAAGAAATACAAAACTTCAATTCATTAACAGAAGTAAAAATTGATCTTGAAAGCTTAACTGCAAAAACAACTAATTGTTATCACCATAAAGAAATAATAATTGAGGACATTGAAAATATGCTTATGCAATTTGCATACATATCAAGCTATCCAACTCCAATTTATCAAAGCTTGATAATTAAAATTTTAACAAAAATAAATCAAAATAATTTTTCAAATTGTTTTAAGAATTTCATAAAAATGCAGATAAAAAATCCTTCCAAAGCTTATTTCACAAGCAAAGCACACGAAAGATTTTTAAAAACTAGCGAAATAACACTCTGCGATTACTATAACAGATTTAAAGACACTCATGATTTAAAGTTAGACGAAAATTTATTAATATTGATAGAAAAATTTTACATTAAATTCGTAAGGACAAAAAATTAAAATTCATGGATAAAATCCTAGAAAAAATTCAAAATAACACAACAATATTAATAGAGGCCTCCGCGGGCACCGGCAAAACCCACATACTTGAAAATGTGGTTATAAATTTAATAAAAACCAAGCTATACTCCATAAATGAAATTTTAGTATTAACTTTTACAAAAAAAGCTACAGAAGAAATGCACACAAGAATACTAAAATCAATAGAAAATTCTTATTTTAACTCAAAAACAAATGAAATTTTAAAAGAAGCCTATGAGCAATCAAAAAAACTCTTTATATCAACAATCAATAAATTTGCATTACATGCCTTAAATAATTTTCAAATTGAAACAGAAAATTATTCCAAATACAAACCTAAAGAAACATTTTCAAAAGAAATAGATGAAATAGTTTATGACTTTTTAAGAAAATCAGATAGCTTGATTCAAACTCTTGATATTAAAGACTATGAACTTAAAGTATTTAAATCTGATGCTAAAAAAACAGAAGAAATTGTTTTAAAAATAAAAAAAGCTTACGAAAGAGATACAACTCAAGAGCTTGGAGATTGGCTTAAAACTCAAAAGTCATTTGAAAACATTCTTCTTAAAAAAGAAGAGCTGATCAAAGATTACAACAAAATAATAGAAGATTTAGATAAAATGACAAAAGATGAAATATTAAGCTTTTATAATAAACATATTAAAACTGGTAAACTTGAAATAGAATACTCTAAAGAAAACGACATATTCAAAATAGCAGAAACATTATTAAAAAATAAATTTTTTTCAACTCTAATAGAAAAAGAAACTAAAAAAAATACTAAATTATTGCCTCAAGAACTTAAGATTAAAAATGATTTAATCTGCTTAGGAATTAATATTAAACATGAAAAATATAAAACAGAAGACAATAGAAATAAAAATAGAAACAATTTAAAGCAATATGTTATTTTAAAAGTTGAATACAAAATACTAAAGTATATAGAAAAAGAACTAGAGAAAGCTATTAAATCAACAAACACAATAGATCAAAATTACATAATTTCAAATTTAAAAAATTACTTAAAATCAGAAGACAAAAAGCTTCTAAATGCAATTAAAAATCGATACAAAATCATTTTAATTGATGAGGCACAAGATTTAAGCTTAACGCAAATCGAGATATTTAAAATATTAAAAACAGCGGGAATAAAATTGATATACATAGGTGATCCCAAACAGATAATATATTCCTTTAGAAAAGCAGATATTTCATTTTATAACAAAGAAATAAAAAATAAAACTAACACGGACGCTAGAATTATACTAAAAATAAATCACAGGTCAAGTAAAAAACTCATCAGACCTTTAAATAAAATTTTTAATAATATATACAATAATGCAATAACCGATGAAATTGAAAAAATTGAATTTACCAATTCACTTCCAAATCAACAAAACGACAATAATAAAATTTTCATCAACGGACAAGAAATAGAAGGGATCAATATAATAACCACAAATACAGAAAACGAAGAAGACATTTACCAAAAAACAGCATTAACAATAAAATATTTGCTTGCATATGGAAAAATTGCTGATAACAATCAAATTAGAAATATTAAAATGCAAGACATTAAAGTGCTTTGCAGAGGAAAAAATGAAATCAATTTAATAGATAAAGCATTAAAAAAAGAGCAAATCCAAACAAACAAAACTCAAGAAAAATTTTTAAAAACCAAAGAATTTAGCGAAATTTTCTATATTATTAAATGCTTAGACCGAAAACAAAGTTTTAAAACCCTAAATTATATTCTAAGCAGTAAAATATTAAATGTGCCGTGGAATTTGCAAAGAATTTTAATAAAACAAGACAAAATTCAGCTTATAGAAGAATTTATTGAAAATATAACAGTTTTGCTTGAAAAAAATGAAATAACATTAATAAATGCAATTAACAAAATCTTATTTGAAAAAGACTTATGGATCAAAATTGCAAATGACACCAAAGATCAAAAAATTATTGAATGGGCAAAAAATAAAATAAATTACAAAGGCCTTCTAATTAAAGAAGGCAAGCTTGAAAATTTAAAAACCTATGAAACAACACTTGAGATCATCTCCAAAATATATCATAAAGAACAAAACATACAATCTCTAATCTCTACCTTAGAAAGTCTAATAATAAACGAAGAGCCTGAAGAAATAGAAGAAAAAACCAACAATATAAATAATAATAATGAATCTATAGAGCTCATGACAATACACAAATCAAAAGGGCTTAGCATGAATATTGTATTCTTAATCAATACAACTCCAATAGAAAATAGCAATTTTCTTTCAAAAAAAAACCAATTTTACAAATTTTATCAAGACGGAAAAATTGAATATGATTTTTTTAAATTGGAAGAAAATAAAAAACACGCAAGACTAAAAATACTAAGCGAAGAAAAAAATATATTTTATGTGGGAGCAACAAGAGCTAAATTTGCTCTTTTTATTACAAAAATAAATAGCATAACTAGCAAATTATTAGAAATAGCAAAAATTTTTACTATTGATAATATCAAACATGACTTTAACATAAATGAATTTATTGGCCAAAAGAGATTCAATAAAAAAAAAGACAATATAAATGTAAATACAAAATTAATTCCACCAAAACCAATAATTAAAAACATGTTTAAAAAAGAATATACATCTAGTTTTTCAAGCTTAACAGCACAAGCTCATCATAAAGCATTTTATGAAAACTATGATTTTAAAAATATTAACTACGAAAAAGAAACAGAACTTGATTACGAGCCTGGATTAGAAGAGACTCTGCCTAAAGGAAAAGATAGTGGAAACATTTTACATGCTGCGATGGAAGAAATAACCTTTAGTACAGCAAAAGATACATTTGATAATTTTAAAAAAAATAACATTGAAATTATTGAAAAACAAATACAAAAAATTAACTCAAATCTTAATACAATAGAAATACGAAATTCATTAACTAAAATGATTTATAACATACTAACTTATAATATAAGAGCAATTAATACTCGTCTGTGCGATATTGAAGAATTACAAAAAGAAATGGAATTTTTAATCAAAATAAATCCTGAATTTCAAAAACAAAAACATCTTTTTGACAAACACTTTGAAGATCTTCATATAAAACTAAATGATGGATATTTAAAAGGAATAGTAGATCTCATATTTAAAGCTAATAATAAAATATATATCCTAGATTACAAAACAAACTATCTTGGAAAAAATAAAGATGATTATAATATAACAAATTTAGAAAACGCAATAAAAAAGGAATATTATGATTTGCAATATAAAATATATGCTCTTGGAATAAAAAAAATATTATTTAAAAACAAAAGAGAATATAATCAAAAATTTGGTGGAATAATATATCTTTTTACAAGAGCATTTAAAGACAATATTGAATGCTTAAAGTCAAAATTTGAAAATGGCATTTATTTTAATCTTCCAAAATTTAACGACGTGGATTTAGATAAAATCATATTAGAATTAAGCATTAAAAGACACTTATGAGAGACTTTTTAGTATTAAGAGAATTTTTAAAAGATAAAAACAAAAAATTCTTAACACCTGAGCTTAAACTTTATGAAATAATTGAACTTTTAAATATCAATAAAAAAAATTGCTATAAAGCACAAACACTTGCAAAGTCCACAAACAATGAAAATATTGTAATATTTTTAATTTTTTTATTTAACTACTTTGATAAAGGTCACCTAAGAGCTGACATAAATCTATTAGCAAAAGATATTCAAAATACAATAATATTCACAAAAGACAACCTAGAAAAAACTAATAAAAGCTTCAACAAATTAATAAAAATACTAAAAGGGCTAGAAACATTTGGAAATCTAGAAACTATTAAAAATATAGTTTTACTTTTAAAGAAAAATAACATACTAATGGAATTTAATAATAAGCTTAAAATTACAACTCCCCTAATCCTGGAAAACAATATCTACATTTATACTCAAAAAAACTACAGAGAAGAAGAAGAGTTAATAAAACAAATTATAAAAAGATTAGAAAACCATAAAAGCGAATTAAATGACAACAAAATACAAAATATAATATCAAATTTAAATACCAATAATTTAAATAAAGAGCAAATTGCATCAGTAAGAAAGGCATTAAAAAGCAACTTCTTTCTATTAAGCGGAGGCCCTGGAACAGGCAAAACTACAACTATTAACTATATCTTAAAAGCAATTAACAAAACATTAAACAATAAAAAAAAGGGTCTAGTAGCAATTGCAGCGCCTACAGGAAAAGCTAGCCTAAGGCTACAAACAAGCATCGACTATTCATTCAAAAATTTAGAAATAGAATGCAATACAATCCAAAAACTATTGGGAATCAAATTCATAAACAAAAAAAATCTATATGATGAAGAAAATCAATTAAATTTTGACGTAATAATAATTGACGAAGCTTCAATGGTAGATGCATATACTTTTTTGAAACTACTAAAAGCAACTCCAATAACCACTAAGTTAATAATGGTGGGAGACAAAAATCAACTCCCATCAGTAAACGAAGGAAATGTATATTCAAGCCTTTTGGGAGTAAAAAAAATAAATAACGATAATGTAGAAGATCTTAAAGAAAATTTCAGAAGCAACAAAGAAATAAATTTGCTATCAAAAGCAATATACAAAGAAGATAGTACTTTGATTTGCAAATACATTAATAACAATAAAAATATTCAACTGAAAGAAATAGAAAAAATAAACTTAAAAAAAGATCTAATAGAATATACAAACAATTTATATAAAAAAATATCCACTTTTAACCTTAAACTACTAAAAGAATCAAAAATTGAAACAATACTTGAAACTTTACTTGAAAATATAATTTTAAGTTCAAAAAATTTTGGCAAATTTGGAACTAAAACACTAAATGACATAATAAAAAATTACCTAAAAAAGACCTATGGAAGCTTTATTGGACAAATAATAATGATAACTAAAACTGACTATAAAAACAAATTATTTAATGGAGAACGAGGTGTTATTTTTAATGAAAATTCTAAATTTTATGCTTTATTCCAAAGAAAAGATGAAAAATATAAAAAAATAAATTTAGATTTACTAACAAATTATGAATTCAGCTTTGCCACAACAATACACAAAAGCCAAGGATCTGAATATAAACATATAAAAGTAATATTAGAAAATAACCCTTTTTTAACAAAAGAACTTATGTATACTGCAATAACAAGAGCCAAGGATAGCTTAGAAATAATTTCCAACGAAGAGACTATTATTAAGCTAAGCAAAAAATCTAGCAAAAGAGATTCAAAAATATTAGAACACGTAAACTCATTTAAAGAAATTGACAAATAAATTAAAAACTACTATAATCTTTTAAAAGAATGGCTTTGGGGGCGTAGTTCAGATGGTTAGAACGCCTGCCTGTCACGCAGGAGGTCGCGGGTTCGAGACCCGTCGCTCCCGATGATGAATTTTACATTTTATCGTGTCAACAGCTTTTCTTAGAGAATCTATTGATACTCTGGCAAATTTTTAATAAAAAAAATTACAAATCTTTAATTTAAAAGTTATAATTTAAGCAATTAAAAAAGATAAAATATATAAGGAGAATGTAAAATGAATCTACAAAAATATCTATTTTTCACTGCTTTGCTATTGATTTCAACATCTGTTTTCGCACAAACCAATACAATAACAAAAGAAAATGTAATTCCAAATGGAAACTTAAGCCAATTTGGAGTAGAAGAGATCTGCCCAATATGCGGGTATGTTAACTGTATTTGCGATGAGCAAACTACAGAAATCGCCGCAAAAATCTCTCAATCAAATACAACAGGCTTTTTTGCAAGCATAGCAGCTATATTTGCATTGCTAATAGTAGCTACAGGATTAGCCCTAACAAAAAAGAAATTATGTAAATCAAAATTAAAAATTTAAGCAAACTAAATACTGTAGCTTTTAAAAAGCTACAGTAAAGTTTCAAAATCACACCCCCCACCAATCTGTTTAAAAAATCAAGAAAGACAAATCTTCTCAATCCTAATATCACAAAGCATCTTTTTAACATCTTGAAATTCGCAAAGATTACCTTTTAATGCCGTAGCTGTACCAGCTGCAACACCAAATTTAAATGAATCTTCTAAAGTACTTTCATTATCAAAAGCATATACAAATCCTGCAATCACAGAGTCTCCTGCTCCAATAGTGCTAACAGAATTAATCTTTGGAACAAAGGCCCTAAAAGCAACATTTTTACTGCTAATAAAAATAGCTCCGTCACTTCCCATGGAAATTATAATGTTTTGAACCCCACTTTCTACAAGATTTTTCCCGATTTTAATTAATTCTTCTATAGAATTAAATTTGGTATTAAAAAGATCCTCAAGTTCATAAATATTGGGCTTTATTAAAAAGGGATTTAATCTAAGAATTTTTCGCAAAGGTTTGCCACTAGTATCAATAATAAGCTTAACATCATTAGAAATACTATTAGCTATTTCATTGTATGCATTCTCACCAAGAGTTGCGGGAACACTTCCAGACATCACCAATATACTATTATTTGTTAAACTTTTAAGTTTATCTTTCAAAAATTCAAATTCATTCTCAGAAATATCTGGAGAATTGGCATTAATTTCTGTTTCTTTGCCCTCTGCTATCATTTTAATATTTAATCTTGTATCATGTTTTATTTTAATAAAATCGTTTTTTATGCCCTTAGAATCAAGAGAAAATCTTATATAATCACCCGTAAAACCTCCCAAAAATCCTAAAGCTGTGCTGGATTTTCCCAAGTTTTTAAGAACAGTGCTTACATTTATTCCCTTACCGCCAGCAAAAAAATTGTTATTTAAAGCATAATTAAGACTTTCTTCCTGAAATTCTTTTAAAACTATTTTATAATCCACAGAAGGATTAAGTGTTAGAGTATATATCAAGATAATCTCCTTTGATTGATAAAATCAATTAAATAAATGTAAAATTTATTTAATATATATACACTATATAATATATAAAGGTGATTATTATGCAAAATTTATTTTCAAAAAACTTGATTGTTTTAAATTACAATGCAACTAGCAAAGAAGATGTAATTAGAAAAATGGCTAGCATGTTCAATAAAAATGGATACTTAAATGACATGGAAGCATTTATAAAAGAAATTAAAAAAAGAGAAGAAATTAACGGAACAGGAATTGAAGAGCATATTGCCATGCCTCATGCAAAAGGTAATTTCATTAAAAAACATGGAATTGCTATTTTAAGGGTTACTGGTAATGGTTTTGACTTCAACTCTTCTGATCAAAAACTTTCAAAACTGTTTTTCATGATGGCTCTACCCGAAGAAACTCCAAGCAATGCACACATAAAAGCTATATCATACCTAAGCAATACTTTTAGCAACAACCTATTAAGAAATGAACTTATGAGCACAAACAATGAAGATAGATTTTTAGAAATAATTATGAGTAATGACAATATGAATGAATCTAATAATTTAAATACAAAAAAAGATTTCATTCTTGCTGTAACGGCATGTCCTGTGGGAATAGCTCACACCTATATGGCAGCAGAAAGCCTTAAAAAAGCGGCTTTAGAATTAAATATAAACATAAAAGTAGAAACAAATGGATCTAGTGGAACCGAAAACCCAATAACAGAGGAAGAAATAAAAAAAGCAAAGGGGATCATTATTGCATCTGGCAAAACTATCGATAAAGAAAGATTTAGAGGAAAACCTTTAATCGAAGTGGGAGTAAAAGACGGCATACACAAAGCAAAAGAGCTTATCCAAACAATTCTTAAAAACGAAGCACCGATTTACAACAAAGGCAACACAAACAAAACCACCGAAACTCTCCAAAAACAAAACAAAAGAACGGGAATTTATAAACATTTAATGAATGGGGTCTCATTTATGCTTCCATTTGTAGTCTCAGGAGGAATAATAATAGCAATATCATTCATGTTTGGAATCAAAGCATTTGACATAAACGATCCAAGCTACAATAAAATAGCAGATATTCTGATGCAAATCGGCGGTGGAAGCGCATTTGCTTTAATGATCCCAATACTTGCTGGCTATATTTCATTTAGCATAGCAGAAAGACCAGGACTTGCCCCTGGAATGATTACAGGATTAATGATGAGCAATGGAAATGCAGGATTTTTGGGAGGCATCTTAGCAGGATTTGTTTCAGGCTACGTTACACTAGCTGTAAAAAAAATATCTGACAAAATCATTCCTAGCAATTTAAGAGGAATAAATCCAGTATTAACTTATCCCTTTTTATCAGTTATAATTTCGGGAATTTTGATATATACAATGCTTAGTCCAATATCTGCTATTAATGAATCAATAACAGGTATGCTTAATCAACTTAGCGGAACTAATATGGCAATACTTGGAGCTTTGCTAGGAGGAATGATGGCAATAGATATGGGAGGACCTGTAAATAAAGCTGCATACGCATTTGGAATTGCAATGATAACCGCAAAAAATTATATTCCTCATGCAAGCATAATGGCAGGAGGAATGATACCTCCTATAGGAATTGCTCTTGCTACAAGTTTATTTAAAAATAGATTCTCAAAAGAAGAAAGAGAATCCGGAAAAGTTTGTTATTTTTTGGGAGCATGCTTTATTACAGAAGGAGTAATCCCATTTGCAGCAGCAGATCCTTTAAGGGTAATACCTGCATGCATACTAGGCTCATCTATAGGAGGATTTGTTTCTGCACTTTCCAAGGTAGAAGTTATAGCACCACATGGCGGAATATTCATTCTACCAATAGTAGCAAACCCATTAATGTGGATAACAGCTATCCTAGTAGGATCTATTATAACAGCTATTTTAATAGGAATTTTTAAAAAAGAATTCAAGAATATAAACGATTAAGTTTATATTCTTGAACACAGTCAATAAACTAATCTAAGTTTTATTGGCTTTTCAAGACTTAATCCTTTAACCATATCCATCTCAAACTTTAGTGTGTTTGAGTTAATTTGTTTGAATCCAAATTGTTCTTGAACATTTCTAGAAGTCTTAACTATAAGATTAAGTTTGGAATTGTCAATAAGTTCACTTGCTTTAGAAGTAAAATCCGATAAAAAATAAACCAAAACATCTTTATATTCTTTGGCAGACATTGGAATCTCATCCGATGGCAAAAGCGCAGCAAGTGCATCACTAATATATTCTTTATTTTCATTAATATTCTTAGTAGCGTTTTCCAAATTAATATTAAGTTCAATAATATTTTTATCATCCTTTTTTTCTATCTTAAACACAGATGTATCAGTTTTTTTCATATAATCGCCTAAAATTTTAATTAAATTATCAAACTTAACAACCAAATTAATAGAATCTCCTTGGGTTTTAATACTCAAAAGCTTAAGTCCAAGCTTTTCCTCTCCATTTTTAAAATATTTTTTTATTTCATCTACAGGGAAAAGAGGCATATTTGCAATTTCTCCTCCCACCAAAGTTGTTAAGAGTTCTTTTCTAATTTTTTCAAATTCTCTATCAACATTAACAAATATTGAAACAATGCCACTAATATCATCATTCAACTCAATTTCAACATTAGAGCTACAAGCAAAAAAAATAAACAATAAACTTAAGCTAACAAAACACTTTCTCATAACAAACTCCTAACTAACAGTTAAAAACTATTATAATAGAATATATAGCTATAAAGCAATAAAATTAAAGGAGAACAAACTATGGTGCATGATAAAACACTAGAACCAAAATTTTTTCAAAACCTACTAGACAATAGCCCTACCCCTTATCACTTAGTAAACTATATTGAAGAGAAATTAATAAATTATTTTAACGCAAAACAATTAAAACTTGATGAAAAATGGAAAATTGAAACAGGATCGTATTACATAAAAAAAGAAGGAACTAGCCTTATTGCCTTTAATATTGATGTCGAAAAAAAATATGAACCGTTTCTAATAGCAGCAGCACATACAGATAGTCCAGGATTAAAATTAAAAATAGATGCAACGGAAAAAACAAGCGGTGTGTTTTACAATCATATTGAAGTTTATGGTAGCCCAATAATTTCTACTTGGATTGACAGAGACTTAAGCTTAGCAGGAATTGTATATTTCAAAAAAAATGAGAATATTGAATCAAAATTAATCAATATTGAAAACATAGGAATTATTCCAAACCTTGCAATCCATTTAAACCGACAAATTAACGAAGGATTTGTATACAATACTCATGACAATTTAACAGTAATCAGTAGCACTAAAAAAACAATAAAAGATAATGTCTTAGAACAACTTGGAATAGAGTGTGAAAATTTTTTATCTTGTGATTTAATATTTACAGAATCACAACCTTCCAAAATAATAGGAACTGAAGGAGAATTTTTGGCTTCTAAAAATCTTGATAACAAATCGGGATGCCATGCAATCATGAATTCTTATGTTCATACAAGCAATGATAAAAATAAAATAGCTGTATTTTTTGACAACGAAGAAGTAGGATCTTTAACCTCAAGAGGTGCTGATTCAAACTTTCTATCAGAAGTTTTAGAAAGAATAGATCTTGCTCTTAATTTAACCAGAGAAGAGCATTTAATAAAAACAAACAAATCATTTAATATCTCGATTGACAGCGTTCACGGCATTCATCCAGGTTATACATCTAAACATGATCCAAACTATCAATCAACTCTGGGTAAAGGCGTAGTTGTAAAAAATAGCGCCAATTTCAGATATGCAACAACTTCAACAGGATTTGCAAAATTAAAAAATTTGGCTATTAAAAACAATATTAAGATTCAAGAAATAATAATGAAAGCAAATGTTCCTTCAGGCACAACAATTGGTCCAATTTCAAATGCAAGAACAGGAATAGAAACTATTGACATTGGAACACCAATGTGGGCAATGCATTCCCTACGCGAAACAGTATCAATAGCTGACCACATAGAAGCAATTAAATTGCTAAGGGCTTTCTTTGAAAAAGGAATTTAAAATTGGAAAAAATAAAAGAAATAATTGTAGTTGAGGGAAAAGATGATCTTAAAAGAATTAAAGAATCTTTTGACTGCACAGTAATAGAAACAAAGGGATTTGCTTTAAAAATTGAAACTATTGAATTGTTAAAAAAAGCCTTAAAATACAAAGGAATAATAATCTTAACAGACAGCGATAAATCTGGAAATATTATTAGACAAAAAATAGTCAAACATTTAGGAGAAAATAATAACATCAAACATGCATATCTTAATACTAAAGACACTGAAGTTGAATCAGTAAATAAAACAGAAATAATAAAGATACTTAAAGGAGTTGGAACTTTATCTAAAGATAATCAAAAAGATTTATTAACATTAAGCGATTTGTTAGAGCTTGGCATAATAGGAGAAAACTCAAAAGAAAATAGACATAAAATACAAAAACACTTTTGTTTGGGACATGGAAATAGTAAAAAACTCCTAGAAAGGCTTAATTACTTTAAAATAACAAAAACAGACCTAAAAAAACAATTGGATTTAATTAACTCCCCCAGAAGGACTTGAACCTCCGACCTAGTGGTTAACAGCCACCCGCTCTACCACTGAGCTATAGGGGAAATTGAACACTAAAAACATTATCTTAAATTTAAAAATTTTTGTCAATTATTTTCCAATATTTTTAAAATCCCATTAGCAAGAATTTTGGAATCTTGATCTCTAAGCTTAGAAGATCTAATAGACCAAGCTTCCTCTGGAAATGCTAAATTTCTAACTTCTACTAAAAGCTTAGTCATTACTATATTATTTCTTAAAACATGAAGATTTTGACCCTTAATATAAAAACTTCTTTTCATTCCTTCTGTAATTTTTTCTGCTGCAGACTTTGAATGAATATCATATTTTTTATCGTCATCTTTTTGATAATAAAACCCCATACTCTTAGGCGCTCCAACACTATTATCCGCATGCAAACTAAAAAAGGCTATATCCTTATCTTTAATATGTTTATATTTATTAACAATGTTTTTAACAACGACCAATCTTTTTTTAAGGCCTGATGGAGTGCCGCTTATCCAGGAATCAACAGTATCATTTTTATTTAAATCATAATCATTGTAAACCTCGTTTTTAACATTAACAAAAGTATTGTTAGCAAAAACACTATTCCTAATTAAATGGTCGGGAGCTAAAATAGTAAATTCAACATTGGCTCCTTCTTCTTTAAGGTATACATAAAGCCTTAAGGCAATATCATATACATATTCATCTTCAACAACAAAAACTTCATTTCCAAGACCATCTCTAGACTTAACAATAGCTCCAGGATCAAGACCGCCGTGACCTGGATCAAGAATTATTAACTTATCTTTAAGTCTTGATCCTTTATTAAACCTAGAATTTACCAACTTTTCAAAACCTTTGAAAAGTTGCGTTGCCTTTTTATAAGAATTCAAAGGAGAATGCCAATCTTCTGAATAAAACTCACTTGGCTGACTTATCTTTCTTGGTCTACACCAATAATAGAAATCACCAACAACCTCAAATATTGGTATTTTAGAGTCTAAAATAACTAAAGAGCTAATATCAAAAATATCTTGATTGACAGTAATTCCAAAAGTATTTAAATTTATCTTTTTGTTTTTACTTGAGGGAAGATTAACGATTGTTCGAACTTTATTAGAAGAATTAGAGCTAGAATCAACCTTGTTTTTAACATATAAATCGTTTTTGGTTTTAATTATAGAAGAATCAATTGAAAGTTTTTTATCAAAAATTTTCAATTTTTGATCGTGCATAATATTGTTGCTATTTAAATTATTCCAATTTTTAATATCCTCAATTAAAACACCGTAATGTCTGGCAATGCTATACAAAGTCTCCCCTACAGCAACTGAATGATAAATAAAATTATTATCTATTTTTTTCTCAATTTTTAAATCTACCTCAACAAGTTTTTCTAAATCATTATTTACAATTTTTAAAACATTTAGCAATGAACCTGCTTTGAGATTAACAGCTCGATTGCCATTAAGAGCTACAAGATCCTTAGCAGTAACACCATAAATATAAGCTATTCTGCCAAGAGTTTCCCCTCTTTTTACATAATGAAAATTAACATTCTTAGTAGCTTTCTTTAAGAAAAGTTGCTGTCCAATCTTTAATTTATCATCATTAAGAAAATTAAATTTTAAAATATCCTTAGAACTAATATCAAAATCTTGAGAAAGTTTTGAAAGTGAATCACCTTTCTTAACCACATAAGGCTTTAAAAAATCGGGCTCAGTTAATACAAGCTTGATTCCAACCTTAAGATCTTTAGAGCGTAAATCATTCCAAGCGATTATCTCTTCTTGACTTAGTCCAACAAGCTTTGAGACACTCTCAATAGTATCGCCCTCTTTTACAGTGTAAAAAATTACTCCTTTATTAATAGACTCTAGTGAATTAAAAGAATGATTAACTTTATGAGTAATGTTTTGGCCTAAATTAGAATCACTTGGAATAATTAATATTTGACCTATCTTAATATTGTCAACACTCAGTTTATTAATCCTTTTAAGATCGCTTACTTTGGCTTTGTATTTAATTGCAATCGAAAAAAGAGTATCTCCTTTGACAACCTTATACTCAAAATCGGCATTAAGATTAACAGGACTTATTATTAAAAAATAAAATAATATAATAAGCTCTATAATTTGCAAAACACAAAAAGTTTTACTTTTCCTTAATGCCAGTATTTTGAACAATGTAGTCATAAATTATCCAATAATAATCATATTTTTTGAAGAAGAAAGTATATCTTTTGGAAATATAAAATTGCCCATCGTCAAAATATAAATCAGCAATCACCTTGCCCGAAGTATCAGAATAAGTCGTCTCAATAATAGAAAATTTATTTGGTGCTTTTGAAATATCTGAATTATTAGAATTCCACAAATATTCTTTATACTCTTCAACTACATTTTTATTAGGAACAGGTGATAACTTTTGTTTATAAAGGTATGCCTTGCCTTTGTCATTTAATAACAAACCTTCAATATCAAGATACAAAAAGAACTTTTCTTTTTTTCCAAGCTGCAATGCCTTTAACAAATATTTGACAATCTCATCGGGAGACAATTTTTTCTTTTTCAAGATATCTTGAATATCATTATTTTCAGACAAATTAACAAGATCTACACTGCCTGGATTTTCATCAAAACTATCATTTAAAAAAAGCGTAATAATATTGGATTCTTTTTTCTTAGATGGATCTGAAATGTCTGGGAAAAAAATACCCTTAACAAAATAAACTCCATCTTTACTAAACTTAACAAATTGATTTAAGTTAATAACTACAGAAAACTTTTCATTAGGTCTCAAGCTCATATTTCTAACAGGAATTGCAACATTTTTAGATCTCTTTTTAACATATTCAATAGGTCTTTTAACTTTAATATTGGTGGTATCAGTAACATCAAAATCAAAGCCAAAAGAATTAATATCGCCTATTTCTAAAGTTAAAACATTCTCAGATGCATTGCTAAGAGAAACTTCAATAAAAACATTACTATTAACACGATAAATAGATTGATTAAAAAACTTGATTTTAAAATCAAGGCCCTCGTAATCTCCCGCAAACAAAAGAAAAGAAATATTTATAAAAAAGATACAAAAAAGCAATTTTCTAATATTCATAAGCTCCCCTCAAAACCTAACCACATTATATATAAAGAAAGTAATAATACCTATAGTATATTATTATACTAAATTAATTAAACAAAAAGGTAAAAAATGAATATAGATGAAGAACTAACAACAGTATTAAAAAATAATTCCAATTTAAAAAAAATGAAAGAATTTTTAGAACAAAATACATTTTTTTCATTAACAGGATATGAAGGATTTTTCAAAGCCTTTTTAATTAAAAAAATCAAAGAATATAGTAAAACCGGGAAAATAATATTAATAGTTAAAGACGAGCACACATTAGATAAAATCAAAAACGATTTGCAAGTAATTACAAATCAAATCTTTGAGCTTAACTATTTTAGCCCCCTTGTATACAAGGGTATTGGCTCAAAAAGCACGATCTTTAACGAAAGAATCAAATTTTTAATCAATTTTTATAGAAAAAATCCTGGAATATATATTACAGTCTTAAAATCATTGCTTAGCAAAATACCCGATAAAAATACATTACTAAAGAATATATATAAAATTGAAAAAAATACCAATATTAATACATCAGACATTGAAAAAACTCTTATAACATTGGGATATGAAAAAACATTCAGAGTAACAATTCCAGGAGAATTTACAATAAAAGGAGAAATTATAGATCTATACCCTTTTGGAGAGCCAAGCCCAATAAGAATTGTACTAAACTTTGACAAAATAGAAGAAATAAGGAAATTCAATCCTTTAACCCAATTAAAACACGATAATGAAATTTTAGAATTCCAAATTCTTCCAAAAAAAGAAATTATTTGGAACGATGAAACTATTAACACCTTAAAAACAAAGATTGAATCTGTTGAATATAAAAAGATTCTTGAAGAGTTGGATTTTAAAAAAGAAACAAAAACAGAAGAAATGTTTTATCCACTAGTAGCAAATACCTACTTAATTAATGAGATTGAAAAACAAACACCTATTGTTAACTTTGAAATTAACAATTTAGAAAAAGAAATTGAAAAAATACACCAAGAATACGAAAAGCTTTATAAAGAAGCAGAAGAAGCCGGTAAAAACATAGTTGATCCAAAAAGAATTCTCTTAAATTATAAAACCTTCAATCTAAAAAGCGATGTTTTATTTTCAAAAATTAAAAGTCCTAAATCCAAAGAAATTATAGAATTTAAAATCGAAAGTGAGAGAAACTTTTTTTCAAATATAGCACTTACAAAAGAAGAATTTGAAAATTGGCTAAAAAATGGATTTAAAATCATTATTGCAGCAGAATCTGAATCACAAAAAGAAAAACTTAAATATATTTTCAAAGAATTACCAAAAATATCAATTGAGGTTTTAAAAATATCTAGCTCTTTAATAATAGAAAAAGAAAAAATTGCCATTATCCTTGAATCAAACATTTTCAATACGGGACAAAAAATAAACAAAGCCTTTGAATCTTCAAAAACAAAAGCTATTGACTCTTTTGTCGAGATTGAGAAAAATAGTCATGTGGTTCACATAAACCATGGAATTGGTATATTTAGACAAATAAAAAGAATAAAAACAAGCTCGCTTGAAAAGGATTATATTGAGATTGAATACGCTGAAGGAGAAAAACTATTTATTCCAATTGAACAAACAAATTTAATCCAAAAATACATTGGAAGTGATCCTAAAAATATTAAATTAGATAAAATAAGTTCTAAAACATGGATAAAAAACAAAGCAAACGCAAAAAAAAGAATCGAAGAGATTGCAGACAAATTAATAGAGCTTTATTCAAAAAGAGAAAGCATTAAAGGCATTAAGTACCCAGAAGATAACGAATTACAATTATTATTTGAATCTGAATTTCCATACGATGAAACTCCAGATCAAATAAGAGCAATAAAAGAAATAAAAGAAGACATGATGAGCTTCAAAGTGATGGATCGCCTTCTTTGTGGAGATGTTGGATTTGGAAAAACTGAAGTTGCCATGAGAGCTGCTTTTAAAGCTGTAATGGGAAACAAACAGGTTATTGTACTCTCACCAACAACTATCTTAGCAGAACAGCATTTCAATACATTTAAAAAAAGATTTAAAAATTTTCCAATCAAAATCGAAGTATTAAGCAGATTTATAAAAAATAACGCAGAAACCCGGATTTTAAAAGAACTTAAAAGTGGAAAAATTGATATAATCATAGGAACACACAAAATTCTTTCAAAAAAATTCACCTGCAAAAATTTAGGGTTAATAATAATTGATGAAGAACAAAGATTTGGTGTAAAAGAAAAAGAAAAACTTAAAGAAATAAGAATTTCGGTTGATTGCCTTGCCCTTTCTGCAACACCAATTCCCAGATCTCTTCACATGTCGCTAATTAAGCTTAGAGATATTTCCGTTTTAAAAATTCCGCCTAAAAACAGAATAAAAATAGAAGCTTATTTAGAATCGTTTAGCGAACTTTTAATAAAACATGCAATTGAGACTGAACTATCTCAAGATGGTCAAGTTTTTTTAGTAAATCACAACATTGAAGAACTGTATTATTTAAAGGGACTCATTGAAAAATTAACTCCTTATGCAAGAATTGCAATAATTCATGGAAAACTTACAGGAGACGAAATTGAGAATATAATGCACAATTTTATTAAAAAAGCATATCAAATTTTATTGGCAACAACAATAATTGAAAATGGAATAGACATTCCAAATGCAAATACAATAATAATCAATAATGCAAACAAGTTTGGACTCGCACAGCTATATCAACTAAAAGGAAGGGTTGGAAGAGGATCTAAGAAAGCTTATGCTTATTTTTTGTATCAAGATAGCGAAAAGCTAAATGAACGCTCTATTGAAAGACTAAGAGCAATAACAGAATTTTCAGATCTAGGAGCAGGATTTAAAATAGCAATGAAAGATATGGAAATAAGAGGCGTTGGGAATTTGCTTGGCAGAGAACAACATGGAGAAATTGAATCGATTGGACTGGATTACTACCTAACAATGCTAAATAAAGCAATTGAAAAGAAAATGGGAAAAATCTCATCAGAAGAAGAAGAGGTTGATATTGAAATTAACTATAGTGGCTTTATTCCTGAAAATTATGCAAAAAATGAACAAGATAAAATACTAATCTACAAGAAAATCTTTAAAATTCAAACTGAAGAAGAAAGTAAAAAGATAAGATCAGAGCTCCAAGACAACTTTGGCCCAATACCCAAAGAAATAAATAGTCTATTAATGTTGGCTGAACTTAAAATTTTAGCAAAAGATTTAAACATAACAAAATTAAAAGAAACAAACAGAACTTTGGAAATAGAATATAAAAATATAGAAAGCATTCCTATGGAAAAAATAATAGAAATACTTCAAAAACATCCCAATTTATTAATATTAAATCCCTCATATCAAAAATCAATATTTTTAAGCTTTAAAAATATTGAAAAATCTGAGAAAATAAATTACATATATAAAAACATTAACTTACTAAAAACAAACACATAGCTTATCAAATACAAAAGGAAAAAAAATGAAAATATTAATCATAAACACAGGAAGTTCTTCGTTAAAATTTGCTATTTATCAATATGAAAATTCAAAAAAAATAATATCTGGAATTATTGAAAAAATAAAATCACAAAAATCAATCATAAAAATTATAAATACTGACGGATCAATAACAGAAAGATTTGAAAAAGGAATTGAAAATCACCAAAAAGCAATAGAAAAAATGTTTAAATTGCTGTTAAACAGCAATTTAAACATCCTTAAAACTATCAGTGAAATTAAAATAATAGGACACAGAGTTGTGCATGGAGGATCAAGCCTTAAAAATTCAGTAATTCTTAATAACAGTATTTTAAATAAATTAAAACAAATTTCTGAACTTGCTCCACTTCACAACCCAAATGCAATCATCGCAATAGAAGCAGTGCTTAAAATTTTACCACGCGCAAAACAAGTTTTATGCTTTGATACTTCATGGCATCAAACTATAAAAGAACATGCTTTTCTTTATGCAATTCCATATTCTTGGTATAAAAACCACAATATTAGAAAATATGGCTTTCATGGCCTTTCCTATTCGTACATAACAAAAAGATCTTCAGAAATTTTAAATAAAAAAATAGATAATCTAAATTTAATAATATTGCATCTTGGAAATGGAGCAAGCATTAATGCTGTTAAAAATGGAAAATCTTATGACACAAGCATGGGAATTACTCCGCTTGAAGGCCTTGCAATGGGAACAAGAAGCGGTGATATAGATCCATCAATTATTAATTTGATGAGCACTATATTAAATAAAACCACAAAACAAATTGAAGAAATATTAAATAAAGAAAGTGGCATACTAGGAATTTCTGAGCAATCAAATGACATGCGGGATATTTGGAACAAAATTGAAGAAGGAGAATATCAATCAAAACTTGCAATAGAGATAATGACATATAGAATAAAAAAATATATCGGATCTTACATTGCCATTCTTGATTTTAATGTTGATGCAATAGTTTTTACAGGCGGGATTGGTGTTATTGATCATAGAATAAGAGCTCTTGCACTAAAAGGGTTTGAAAAAATTGGAATAGAGCTGGACATTGAAAAAAATGAAATGGCCCAAAACAAGCATTTAGAATCTGAAATATCAACCATTAATAGCAAACCAAAAATACTAGTACTGCCAACAAACGAAGAATTGACTATTCTTGAAGACATTTATAATTTAATTCCAAAAAATTTATAATTTACAATTTTAAAACCCAAACTTGATTTTATTATTATAAGCATTTTAAATAGCTTTATATCTAACTCTTGCAAAGTAAAGTTGCTTTTTTAACATCTTCCATTATTTGTTTTCCCTTTACAATTTCAAGAAGAGTAAAAGCAAATTCAAATGAGGTTCCAACACCTTTAGAAGTAATAAAATTACCACTTATAACAACATTTTTATCTACAAACTCGCCATCAAGCACATTTTTTTCCAAACCTGGATAACACGTAAACTTATGAAATCCTAGAAGACCTTTAGCAGCAAGCACTACTACTGGAGAAGCACAAATAGCTGCAATATATTTACCTTTAGCATTCATATCTTTTAAAATCAAATCTAATTCTTTTGAATTAAAAAGATTAGTAGCTCCGGGCATGCCTCCTGGGAGAATTATTAGATCAAAACAATTTTCCTTACAGTTTGATATTACATCATCTGTTAAAAAAGAAACTCCTTTTGAACTTATTACAACATTGTTATCATTTGCACTGATAACTTGAATATTAACATTACCACGCCTTAAAATATCAATCGGAATTATGGCCTCAATATCTTCAAATCCATTTGCAAGAATAATCCCCACTACCATATAAAACCCCTAATGCTGATGGAGGGACTTGAACCCACGACAACTCGGATATGAGCCGAGTGCTCTAACCAACTGAGCTACATCAGCCTAAACTTTTATTAAGTGTATAAATTCAACAATGCTTTGTCAATGCTATTATTAAAAAGCATTATTATAAAGTATAATACAAAATGATTTGCTAATAAACATAAATAATATATTAGCATTTACTATTCTATGGTTAAATGAAAAGAAATTTTTATATTATTATCCTTTTTATAACTAACAACTGCTTCTCCATTGATTTTTGGGATACGATAGAAAGAGAAAAACTAATAAATGAAATGGTAAACAAAATGCAAGATCATGAGCTGCTAGGTCAAATGTTTATGATAAGCTATCCAAATCAATCAATAACAAATTTTGTTCTTGATTTTATAAGTAAAAAAAATCTTGGTGGAATTAAAATTTTTGGATGGAACGCAAAAAATTTAGAAAACTTAACAGAAAGTATTAACAAAGCTCAAAAAGCATCTCAAAATAATAAATTTAAAATTCCTTTATTTGTAGCAACAGATCAAGAAGGTGGATGGACGCAGCACATAAAATCAAATACATCAGAAACAATTGGCAATCTTGGAATTACAGCATCTCTTTCTCCAAAAGATTCTTATAATACAGGATATTACATAGCACAAGAGCTAAGTCGGCTTGGAATAAATTTAAATTTTGCACCTATAGTAGATATATATAGTGATGAAAATAATTTCACAATAGGTCCAAGAACATATTCGGATAACCCCAAAATAGTATCACTTCTTTCTCTGGCCTTTTACAAAGGACAAAAGCAAGGAGGAATAATTTCTACTGCAAAACATTTCCCAGGACACGGCAATACCACCCTTGACTCCCATATAGATATTCCAATAATAAATTCTAATTTACTAGAAATAAACTTAAATGAACTTTTGCCATATAAAATATTAATCCAAGAAAACATTCCGGTAATAATGACAGGCCATCTAGCATATCCAAAACTTACAAATGGTAAAAATATTCCTGCATCATCCTCAACAAAAATAATTAAAGATATACTAAGAAAGAAACTGAAATACAATAATATAATAATTACTGATGATCTATTAATGAACGCAGCAAAATACAATAATGAGAGCATTTATAATACAATCGAAAGAATAGTTAGAACAAAAAGTGATATTTTTTTAATATCTTTAAATGAAAATATACAAAAAAATGCTTACGACATGTTACTGAACTTAATGAAAAAAGATTCGGAAATAAAAAATAATATTGTTGAGTCCAATAAAAGAATATTAAGAATAAAATTGGCATACTTAAAAAAAAATAAATCTGACCTTTATCCTAAATTCAATAAAAATGAGAAAATATATTCAAAAGAAGGTGAAAAATTTTTTGAACAAAGCACATTAAGAGGCATTACAAAAGTAAGAATAGAAAAAGAAATATCTAAAACTAAAAAAACACTTATAATATCTCCTTATTACAAAATGATTGCAGAAGGCAAAAAAATATTTCAAAATACATATGCTTATTATTACAACTACTATCCCTTAAATAGTATCAACCTCCAAAAACTCGACGAAATTAAAAAATTAATTAAAAAATTTGAGCAAGTCGTATTTAGTTTATCAACACCCGGAAGCTTAAAATATTTAGAAAATTTGAAAGAATACAAAGATAAAATAAGTGTAATCGTATCTCTTACACCTCAATATGTTAAAAAATTGAATTGGATAAAAAACATAGTAATAATTTATGGAACAACGCCTCTGGCATTTAAATCTGGATTTTTAACACTCACTAAGGATTTTGATCCAAAAGGAACTATCCCTTTAAAAAATATTATAAATAAATATTATCCTTAATGTATGCCAACATTCGATTTTTCACAATCTCTAGAGAACCTTGTTTGATTCTAAACCCACTGGCATTTTTATGCCCACCGCCTCCAAAATCTTCTGCCAATTTTCCAACATCAAAAGAATCTTTAGATCTCAGCCCAACTATAATCGAACCATCCTCCATTTCCTTTAAAATGCCTAAAATTTCATTATTCTCAACATTGCTTAAAATCATATAAAAAAGCTCATTAACCCCACTAACTCCACCATCTTTGCCAGAACTAGAAGAAGATAAAAATGTAAACAAAACCTTTCCATTCCAATAAGATTCAAGACTGTTAAGCATTAACTTAAGAGTTTCTATGGATTTTAGGCTTTTGGTGGTTTCTATATAGCTATAAACTTCTTTAAGACTTATTCCTTTTGAAACCAATCTTGCAACCATTTCAAAAGGCTCTGGATCACTTCTTGAAATAAATTTAAAAAACCCGGTATCAGTGCAAAATCCTACTAAAATATACCAAGCCTCTTCTTTTGTAAGCTCATATCCAAACTCTCTGATCAATTTTTCAATTAAAAAAGTAGTAGAAGGCGCAAAAGGATCAATATAACCCGCACATTCTAATCTTTCACCAGACATATGATGATCGATTACTAAAGTAGGCATTTTCTTTACATAAAATATAAATTCATCGCCTATCCTATCTAAAATCGAGCAATCCAAAATAATAACTGAATAATCTGAAAGATTAATATTAGGCCATTCGGATAAAAACTTATCCTTAAAAGGAGCTATTTCTTTTCTAATAAAAGGACCTTCATTTAACAAAATAGAATTTTTACCAATTCTTGAGAGAAAAGACGATAAAGCTAAAGATGAACCTATGCAATCAAAATCAGGATCTTTGTGGCCAATAATAATAAAATTATTGTATTTTTTAATAAAATTAATAACATCTCTCATAATAAAGTTCACAAACCTTCCGCAAAACAAGTTTTTGGCTTATTTTACATTGACTATATTACAATATTTCAATAAAATAAACCACGATGGCTAGTAAAATATAACAGGTGGAAAATTGTGGAAAAACTAAAACAAGAAGATATAGATAAAGCATTTTATATGGCAGAAAAAGCAAGAAACAATTCATATTCTCCATATTCAAAATTCAAAGTAGGTGCCTGCATTAAGACTAAAGCAAACGATTTTTTTATTGGAACAAATGTTGAAAATGCAAGCTTTGGGGCAACTTGTTGCGCAGAAAGAAGTGCGATTTTGAATATGATTGCAAAAATTGGTGTACAAACAATAGATTTTTTATTGCTTAATACAAGTCCTGAATCTATTCCGTGCGCTATATGCTTGCAAGTAATGGCAGAATTTTTTGATCAAGATACAAAAATAATAATAACAGAATCTAAATCATTTAATGAAAACAAAACACCAATAAAAATTTATACATTAAAAGATTTGCTTAAAGCTCCTTTTGACAAAAAAGAGCTACGAAGAGTAACATAATCAGAGCTTAAAAAAATTAATTCAATTTAATATCTTTAGAGAAACTAAAGCACTTGCAAGCCTATTTAATTTGCCACTTTCAAGAGTATTGGCAGATAAATCAAATACATTTAAAATAAATTTTTTCTCATCAGAATTAAAATTATATTCCAAATCTTCAAATAATAAAAAATTAATAATTGGAACAAATTTTTCTATAAAACCGTATATGCTATTATTAAGATCATAGGCTTCATAATAATAATCAAATATATCTTCTAATGACTTTCTGTCAAACTCTTTTAAAATCTCATAAAAAATATTTTTAATATTATCAATTAAACTATGCAAATCATTATTATTTAAAATAATTTTTTTGCATTTTTTCATAAAAAAATCCGCTTGCCGCATAAAATTCCCTCACTTTTGCTCCAACAAACCAAGATTGAGCTTGAATTTAATAAATGATAAAATGTAGCATTAATGCTACATTAGTAAAATTATGCAACAACTAGGAGAATGTTACAATTATGGTCAAGGTAATAAGCTTAAAAAACATTCATAAATTTACTTATTTAAAACTGGATCCTTTAAAAAAAGAAGATATCTACATTGTTTATATTGAAAATAATTCAAAATTAATTTCAAATCTTAAAGCAAAAGCAAAAGCTGATCAAATTGAAATAATTACTTTTTATATTGATGATGATTTTAAATCAGAAGGCATAGAAAAAATAATGATTAGCAATTTAATTCATTATGGCAAAAAAAATAAGTTTAAAACAATTTCATGCCAAATTGCTGAAATACAAGAAGAGCTTTTAAGCTTAGGATTTGAACATAGCGATTCTCAATACAAAAAAGCATTAGCACCTGAAATAGAAGAAGATAAATTTGTAATGGGAATAGGAATAATCTCTATATTTACCGAAGTAGCATCAATATCTTCTAAGCTTACTGTTGGAATGCTGTTTAATTCATTTGCACTTATTGCTGATGCTTTCCACGTGATGGCCGACTTTGTTTTATCTACAATAACTTACTTTAGTTTAAAAATTACAAGCAAACCTGAAACCATTCATTATCCTCATGGACACAAACTAATGGAAAGCTTAATAGCTTTTATCATGGGAATAATCATACTTATGGCAGGATTTACACTATTTTTAAATACAACTGGATTAAATAAATTTATAACTCTTGGAGGGGAATCTGGATTTAATCTGCACATACACCAAAACAAAAATAAAAATGATAATATATATGAACATGAACATAGCCACTCACACGATCACGACCATAGCAACGACCACAACGAAGAAGATAAAAAAAACATACTAGAAATATTTTCAAATAAATCTCTTAAAAAAAGCTTATGGATACCACTAACCCCCTTCATTTTTTTTATAGTGAAAATAATAGAATATTTGACAAAATTCCAAATAGGAAAAAGATACAACAACCAACTTCTCTTAGCACTAGCTTCAGCTGATAAAAACTGTATATTCTCACATGGTGGGATTACACTAAGCTTACTACTTGCAACCTACATGTGGAGTGGCTTTGACAAAATAATGTCTATATTTATTGGCTTTATCATAATAAAAGAAGGACTTAACGTAATAATAAATAACGCAAACAATTTACTTTCAAAGCAAAATATAGATCTTAAAAGAAGCGTAAAAGACACCTTAAAAAATTCACATATAAACTTTAAAACACTTAATTTTCATAATCAAGGCAATAAACTTGTGCTTTATGTCAAAATAAATTTAAATTCAGAAAATGACTTTAAAAATTTTATAAATAAAACACAAGATATTAAAAAAATAATAAAACAAGAATATAAAGAAATAAATGATATATATTTTTTAGTCTAATTAAATTAATAATAAACAAATAATTGACACTCATAATAAAGTTGTGTTAACATTTTAAACTGTAAGACGCAGGGTAGAGCAGTTGGTAGCTCGTCGGGCTCATAACCCGAAGGTCATAGGTTCGAGTCCTATCCCTGCTATGCTTTATTTTTAATATGCGAGGAATTGATGAATAGAAAACAAATAGCTAAAGGCAAGCTAGTAAGGAGATTTGGTATCAACATTTTTGAGCAGCCAAAATATGACAAAATCCTTAAAAAAAAGCCGCATCCTCCCGGAATGCACGGAAAAGCCAGAAAAGCTAAAATCACAGAATACGGAAAACAATTGATAGAAAAACAAAAGATAAAGTTTACTTATGGGGTAAGCGAACGACAGCTAACCAACACTTTTAAAGAAGCAAAAAAACATCACGGTGTTACTGGGGACAACTTGCTCTCAATACTTGAGAGAAGAATTGACAATGTTGTATATAGAGCTGGATTTGCCATCTCAAGAGCACACGCAAGGCAAATAGTTTCTCACGGTATTATTATATTAAATGGAAGAAGAGTTACAATACCTTCAATAATACTAAGAGCAAATGATCAAATTCAAATAAAAGAAAAAGATAGTCTAAAAAAATTAATAAGATCAAATATAGAAAAAACTTCGTCTCTTAGAAATTTACCAACTTGGATAGAAGTAAACGCTGACGATTTAAATATAAAAGTAAAGCATGCTCCATCAAGAGATGAGATACCTACGCTTGCTAATGAGCAAATGGTTGTTGAGTATTATTCTAAGAGAGCATAACATATCTTTTATTTCTGTATTATTAAAAAACAAAAAGTGGCCAATTAAAGCCACTTTTTTATTTACCTTTTTTTTTACCTTTTGAAAAATTTTTTCCCAAATTACTCTTAGCAAAACAAGAAAAGCTGTTATTCTTTCTCAAGCCCTTAACATTGGGCTGAGCACTAAAAGACGCTCTATTGCCCGAAGGCTTTCTAACTCCATCTTTCATATATTTACTCCTAAAATATAAATTTAAATATGTAAATTTCTAAATAATATTCAAATAATCAAAAACTTCTTCCAAGCTGGAGACAAACTTAACATCTATATTGTCCTTAACTTCTTCTGGAAGCTTAGAATAATCTTTTTTATTGTCTTTAGGTAAAATAACTTTACTTATGCCGTTTCTATAGGCTGCTAAAACTTTTTCTTTAATACCGCCCACAGGGAGAACAAAGCCCTTTAAAGTCACCTCACCAGTCATGGCAAGATCTAAAGGAACTTTCTTATCAGAGAGTATTGAAGCAATTGCTGTTGCAATGGTAATACCCGCAGAAGGCCCATCTTTTGGCGTTGCTCCTTCTGGAAAGTGCAAATGAATTTCAGGGCTTTCCTTTACATCAAAATTAAGCTTAGAAGAATAGGTCTTAACTATAGAATATGCAAGCTGTGCACTCTCCTTCATAATAGCCCCAAGGCTACCTGTTAAAATAATGTCTCCCTTTTTCTCAAACTTAGTTGCCTCAACAGGAAGAACCGTACCACCATAATTTGTCCAAGCAAGCCCATAAACAAATCCTGAAGAATCAATCTTAATTAAATCCAAGTTATACTCAGTATCAACATAATTGTAATAATTATTAATATTGATTATTTTATAAATACCTGGAATATCAGGATCATGAGTAAAAAGCGAATTATTTCCATGTATCAAAGAACTTGGTGAATAAAAATTGCCTTTGATAATTTGATCTTTAGAATACTCATAAAGCAATTCCCTTACAAGCTTCCTAATCAAATTAGTTAAGACTCTCTTTAGTCCCCTTACACCAGATTCCATAGTATAGTTTCTAATTAAATTAAAAATAACATCATCTTCTATTCTTATATAGACTTTGTCTAAAAAACTCTCTTTAATTATGCTTGGAATCAGAAAAATCTTAGCAATCTCTAATTTTTCAATATAAGAATAACCCTCAACTTTAATTATTTCCATTCTATCTAGAAGCGGCTTTGACATGCCATTAAGAGAATTGGCTGTTGTAACAAATAAAACATTAGAAAGATCATAAGGAATTTCTAAATAATGATCTATAAACTTATAATTTTGCTCCGGATCTAAAACTTCTAAAAGAGCAGATTCGGGATTTCCCTTATAACTATTATTAATTTTATCTATCTCATCAAGAAGAATAACCGGATTAGATTTGCCTGATCTTTTCATTGCACTAATAAAAACACCTGGAAGAGAGCCAACATAAGTTCTTCTGTGCCCCCTAATTTCTGCTTCATCTCTTAAGCCACCAAGAGATATTTTAACAAATTCTCTAGAAAGAGATCTTGCAACAGATTCTACAAGAGATGTTTTGCCAATACCAGGGGGCCCTACAAGACATAAAATAGGAGCTTTGACCTTAGAATTAATTTGATAAACAGCTAAAAAATTTATTATCTTTTCTTTTGCTTCATCCATACCATAATGAGAATTTCTTAAGATAAACTCAATCTCACTTAAATGATTTTTCATAACAGTATTTTCATTCCATGGAAGATCTAATATTAATTCTATATAGCTTCTAATAATATTAGCATCAGGTGAATTCATTTGCATTTTAGACAATCTAGAAATTTCTTTTTCAATCTTAGATTTAACATCTTCTGGAATATCTTTAGAGTTTAATCTATCAATATAATCGTTTTCATCTTTACCTAATCTTTTTTGTATCTCTTTAACTTGCTCAGAAAGAAAATAATCCCTTTGACCTTTATCCAACTTAGCTCTAACTTTAGAATTAATATCTTTTTTAAGATCTAAAAGGTCAATTTCAATGTTTAAATTAACAATTAACTTTTCTATTCTGGTTTTAACATTTAGCTCTTGCAAAAGCTCTAATTTTATGCTACTTTCCAAGTTTGAATTAGAGGCTATAATATCGACAAGCTTACTTGGATTCTCAAAATAATTAATTGGTTCACTGTCAGTATCATAAGATTTTAAAGATAAAGAATTTCTATAAGCTTCATAAGTTTCTTTTAAAAATTTAGAATAAGTAAAAAGCTCTCTGCTTAATCCACCAGCATCAGGCACAAAAGTAACTTTAGCTCTCAAATAATCATTTTTTTTGGAAACACTGCCTATAAGAACCCTACTTTGACACTCAACCAAAACTTTTATTACATCTTTACTGACCTTTATAACCTGGATAAGTCTAGAATAAGTGCCAACGGAGCATAGGTTTTTAACTCCTCCCCTATCAGATTCATCATAATTAGACTCATTTGGATAAGCAAACAAAATCAATCTTTCCTCTAACATGGATTGAGCTATGGAATTAATTACATATTCATTATCAAAGGTTACCCATAATGTCATATTGGGAAAAAGAACATTTTCTTTTAAAATAACAATTGGAAGATCTTCTTTTCTATTTTTTATCATATTTAAGATTGATTTCATATAACTCTTTTGCCCAAGGTTTTTTAATTGCATTTCCCACCAAAATTAATGGGTTAATATCTGCATTTAAAACAGATTCTTTTGTAACAACAACCTTCTTAGCTTTACTAATAGAAGGAACCTCAAACATAACATCTTTAAGAAGACCCTCTAAAATAGATCTAAGACCTCTTGCTCCAGTATTTTTTAAAATGGCTTCATCTACAATTGATTCTAAAGCATCTTTTTCAAATACCAATTCAACATTGTCCATTTTAAACATATGATAATACTGTTTAACAATAGAATTTTGAGGATCAACTAATATTTTCAACAAATCTTCTTTATTTAACTTTTCAAGATACGAATGTACAGGAAGTCTGCCAACAAACTCTGGTATTAAGCCAAATTTAATCAAATCTTCCATTTCTAAATACTTTAATGAAGTATCTTCTCTTATATTCTTTTTTTCAATTGCTGAAAACCCAATAGAACTTTTATTTATCCGATTCTTAACAATATTTTCAAGACCAACAAAAGCACCACCACATATAAAGAGTATATTTTGAGTATTAATTTCAATAGTATCCTCATAAGGATGCTTTCTACCGCCTCTTGGAGGAACATTGGCAACAGTACCTTCAATTATCTTTAACAAAGCCTGTTGAACTCCTTCTCCAGAAACATCTCTTGTTATTGAGACATTTTCATTCTTTTTAGCAATTTTATCTATCTCGTCTATATAAATAATCCCTTTCTCAGCTAGGCTAACATCCCCATGAGCAGCATGTATCAATTTAAGTAAAATATTTTCTACATCTTCACCAACATATCCTGCTTCTGTCAAAGTTGTAGCATCTGCTATTGCAAATGGCACATTCATCTCTGCAGCCAACGTTTTTGCAAGCAAAGTTTTACCACTGCCTGTAGGGCCAACTAAAAGTATATTAGATTTTTCAATCTCAATACCATTGTCATATTTATTATTTTTCAATATTCTCTTATAATGATTATAAACAGCCACAGATAAAACTTTTTTTGCATCTTCTTGCCCAACAACATGCATGTCTAAATGATCTTTAAGTCGTTTGGGAGTTGGCAAACCATTGGACTTAGAATCTAGCGGCTTGCATAATTTTTCTTTAAAAAGATTGTGACATATTTTAGAACATTCCGGACAAATCGCTACTCCATTAGATATAACAACATTACCACCAAGCTCAGCGACACTAAGTCCACAAAAAGAACACTCTTTTACTTTTTGACCTTTTACTCTTGCCATAAAAACTTTTACCGAAAATAAACCTACTCCCTTACTAAGATACTATCAATAAGACCATATTTAAGAGCATCGCTTGAAGTCATAAAATAATCTCTTTCCATATCAAGAGCCAGTTTTTCCTTGTCAACCCCTATCTGATTAGACATAATATCTATTATTAATTTTTTAAGTCTTAAAATTTCATTAGCCTGTATATTAATATCACTAGCCTGGCCACTTATTCCACCCCAAGGCTGGTGAATCATTATTCTAGAATAAGCTAAAGATTCTCTTTTACCCTTGGCGCCACCAGCAAGCAAAAAAGCCCCCATTGAAGCAGCTTGCCCAATGCAAATTGTCCTTACATCGGGTTTTATATATTGCATAGTATCATAAATCGCAAGACCTGCAGTAATACTGCCTCCCGGAGAATTCAAATAAAGATAAATGTCTTTGTTTGAATCTTCTGATTCTAAAAACAAAAGTTGAGCAATCACGGTATCTGCTTTAGGATCATTAATTTCACCACTCAAAAATATTATACGCTCTCTAAGCAATCTTGAATATATATCAAATACTCTCTCATAATTTCCCGTATTCTCTATTACAGTGGGTATTAAATTATACATAAACTCCATTTTTCTTACTCACAAATCTTATAATTAACAAAATCTTTAAAAGAAACTTGTTTACCCTTTACTTCTTTAAGATTTTCCAAAATTTTTTTCTTAACTCTTTTTCTTTTGATATCATCCTTTAAATAAGAAATCAGATTTTGATCTTCATAAAATTTTTTAATTTCCTCATAGCTTACACCTGAATTCTCAGACTGTCTGGCCATTTCATCCTTAACATCGCTCTCAGTAACTTTAATTGGATCTAAGTCTATCATTTTCTGCATTATCAACTTAGATTTCAAATTTTTAAGAATCTCATCTTTTAAATTATCACTACCAACAGATCCTGAAGAATAAAACATACTTTTAAACTCTTCAAGGCTCATATTATTTTTATTTTGCCTTTTGGCATCCTTAAAAGCAATTTCAATTTCAGCATCAATCATTGAACAGGGAATATCTATTTCTAATTTTTCAGAAATAGTAGAAAAAAATTTATTTAGCTTTAAAGTTTCTTTTTTTTCTTCAACAATGTTTAAAAGACTAGATCTTATAAAATTTTTAAGATCATCTAAAGTATTATATTTGCCACTAATATCCTTTGCAAACTCATCATCTATTAAAGGGAGATCTCTTTTTTTAATGCTCTTAATCTTAATCTTCAATTTCCTTGAAGAACCCGCAAGTTCTTCAAATTTGTAATCTGCAATATAAGATTTTTCTATAACTCTCTCTTCATTTATTCTCATGCCAATTACATCTTTGCCAAAATCATAATAGGTCTCAGATTTTCCAACCGTAAAAACAAAGTCTTGCCTCCTTGTTGATACTATCTCATTTGAAAGGTCATCAAGCTCAACAAAATCTACTTTAACAATGCTATCTTCCTTAACAACTCCTTGCTCATCTTCAATGATAATTGAATTTTCCATTTGAAGATTCCTAATCTCATCATCAATATCAGAATTATCAATAAAAATTTCAGGAACCTCTACTTTAATATCAATCTCATCAAAACTTGGAATTTTAAATTCAGGATAAGTCTCATATACAAAAGTAAATTCAAAATCTTTATCAAGATTTAATCTTAAATTCTTTTCCTTTATAGCAGGAGGAGCATAGCTTAAAGGCATTTTAGACTCTTCTTTGAAAAATTCTTTAAGAGAACTATTAACCACTTCTTCTAAAACAGTAGCTCTTAAACCCTCAGAATATTTATTCTCAATAATATTAATAGGAACTTTTCCAATTCTAAAACCTTGAATTTTAAGTCGAGAAGAATAATCTTGCAATAATGAATTATATTTTTCCTGAATAACACTTTTTGAAACTTTAATGACAACCTCAACTTTTGAACCTGGAAGAAGGTTAATATCTTTACTCAAAATCACTGCTAATGCCTCAATTAAACCTTATTGATAATTATTAAAAAGCGAAAGACGGGATTTGAACCCGCGACTTTCACCTTGGCAAGGTGACACTCTACCCCTGAGTTACTTTCGCGCTTTTACAGAAGGTGGGAGTCGAACCCACACGCCAAAGGCACTAGATCCTAAGTCTAGCGTGTCTGCCAATTCCACCACTCCTGCATACTTCATACTCAAACTAGTATACAAAAACTTAAAAGCTTTTGCAAGTATGCCCAATCTACTAAATAAATAATAATTTCGCACTCAGCAGGAGTCGAACCTGCAACCTTCGGATTCGAAGTCCGCCGCTCTATCCAATTGAGCTATGAATGCAGTTAGAAATAAAATTGATTAAAGGGTGATTGACGGGGCTTGAACCCGCGACATTCGGAACCACAACCCGACGCTCTACCAACTGAGCTACAACCACCAATAACTAGTGACTATGATTATTATAATATTTTATAAATATTTAATTCCTAAGTCAATAAAAGATAAAAATAATAAAAGCCTTATGGCTTTTATTAAAAAATTTATAATAAAACATTAAATTTTTTTAAACTAAAATTTTTGAAATCTTTCTAAGCTTTTTTTCAAAAAATCATAAACTCTAATAGCTGAAGAAATATTTGCTCTTTCCCTAGTAGTATGAGGCCATTCAATCCAAGGCCCAAGAGTAACAGATTCTATGCCCCCCAACCTAGAAGATATTATGCCTGTTTCAAGTCCTGCATGTATTATGGAAACATTAGCATCTTCAAGATACATCTCTTTATACACTCCTTGAAGATGTTTTAAAAGATTGCTATTCTTATCAGACTGCCAAGAAGGATAGTCATAAATTACACGCAAATTAGCTCCTGATAAATCACTTATTGATTGCAAATGATTACAAACATATTCTTTGTCTGAATCCAATAAAGATCTTATTAAAAAAGTAAAAACACAATCGTCTTGCATTCTTAAAAGACTTGAAAAATTTAAAGAGGTCTTTACAAGCTTATTTTCATAATTTTCTACTTTTTGAACTCCGTGTAAAAATCCCATTCCCATATTTAAAAGCTTGTTCTTGCTATTTTCATCAAAAACTTTAACTGATGAAAATTCTCTTTTATTGATAATAATATCAAATTCATCTTCAAGAGAATATAAACTTTTAACTTTAAGTACAAAAAGTTTAAGCTCCTTATTTAATAAATCATAATCAATATCATCTATAAAAATTAAAGCTTTGGCTTCATTTGGAATTGCATTGCTACTATCTCCACCAAAAATACCTTCAATCTCAAAATCAAGATTTGCTTTAATTTCAAAAAGAGCAAAAAACATTAATTTTAAAGAATTTGCCAAATCTAAATGAATATCTGCTCCAGAATGACCACCTTTAAGCCCTTTAAACAAAATCTCTACCTTTGTTTTTTTAGTTACAAGACTATACTTAGGAGAAAAAACAATTTCTACAAGCCTTGATCCTGCACAACCAACTAAAAAATAACCCTCTTCCTCTCCATCAAGATTAATAAGGCTTTTACCACTACATAAATTAGAATCAAGACCAAGAGCACCTATTAAGCCTATTTCTTCATCAACGGTAAATAGAAGTTCTAAATCGGGATGAGGAAAACTATTAGCTTCACTCATGATCCCCAACATCATAGCCACCCCAATCCCATTATCAGCTCCAAGGGTAGTCCCTACTCCTTTAAGATATCCATCCTCTTCAACGATTTCAATCGGATCTGTTTCAAAATTATGCAAACTGGATTCATTTTTTTCACAAACCATATCAACATGAGATTGTAAAATAATAGGATGCATATCAATATTATTATTTGACTTTATCTGCACCACAATATTACCAACACTATCTTCTTTAAAAAAATAACCAAATTTTTTGGCTCTCTGCTTAATAAAATTAATAATTCCTTTAACATTTTTTGAACATCTTGGAATTTTTGATATCTCTTTAAAAGAATCAATTACAATACTCATAATAACTTTCCTTTGATTATATTAAATCCATAAATATACTTAGATTTAATTTATAATTAGCCATATAATATACTAAATTAATCTTTAAATTCATTCAATAAATTTAATAATGTTGGCTAAGCTTTGTTTTCAACAAAATCTGTACAATAATTAAAATTTAAAAATTCTTTAGGAATTTCTGAAATAAATCTTGAAGGCAACTGATCAAAAATTTGCCTATCTTTTTTGCGCTTATTAGCCATAGTAATAACAAGAGAATCTTTTGCACGAGTTAATGCAACATAAAAAACTCGCCTCTCTTCTTCCAAGTCAACTTCACTATCTTCAATAATTCTATGATGAGGAATAATATTGTCTTCAACAGCAATAAAAAATACATAATCAAATTCTAAACCTTTAGCAGAATGTACTGTCATTAAATTAATATTAATATTTTCAGATTCCTCACTTACTTCGTTAGATTGAAGAACTATGTAATTTAAAAAACTGCTTAAATCTCTCAACTCACCAAATTGTTTGGATTCCCAATTTTTAATTATGCTTAAAAACCCTTCTATATTTTGATATTTATATTCAGCCACTTTGATTGAATTTGGATTTTCACTGACCAAAAATCCCCAATATTCAATACTTTCTATCATTTCTTTGATTATATTAGAATAGGTATTTTTTGTTATACTAAACTTATATTGATACTCTTCAATAAAAGATACAAAATCTTCTATACTTTCAATGACCTGCTTATTTAAAGCTTTGTCATAACTAGAAATGTTTGTAAAAGAAAAAGTAATGTCACAAAGAGCATCATAAATGCAACAGCCTTTCTTGTCTGCTATATCTCTAATTTTTTTCAAATATTCCTTGCCAATCCCCCTTCTTGGAACATTAATAATTCTAAGAAGATCATAATCACTTTTAGGATTTATTATTACATTTAAATAAGAAATAATATCTTTTATTTCTTTTCTTTGAAAAAAAGATGTTCCCCCCGAAACTTTATATTTTATGCCCTGTCTTCTAAAAATCATCTCAACGTTTTTAAAAAGAGCATTGGTTCTCATGAGAACTCCTATCTTTTTAGATTGAAAACCTTCCAGCCTTGAAAGCTCTATGATTCGACTTGCAACAAACTCAGATTCTTGAATTTCATCATCAAATATAAAAACATCTATAACTTTGCTACACATCTTCGAAGACCATAAAGTCTTTTCTTTTCTATTTTTATTATTTAAAATCACAGAATTGGCAATATCTAAAATATTTTTTGCAGAACGATAATTTTGTTCAAGCTTTATTTCTTTAACGTTGTAATCTTTTTCAAATTGCAACATGTTGTTATAATTAGCCCCACGCCAAGAATATATCGACTGATCATCGTCCCCAACACAACACAAATTACTATGATTTATTAAAAGACGAATAAAATTATATTGAATCAAAGAAGTATCTTGAAACTCATCAATCAAAACATACTTATATCTTTTAGAATATTTACTTCTAATATCAAAATTGCTGCTTAACAATTCTTTTGGCTTTAAAATCAAATCATCAAAATCAAAAGAATTATAAAGCCTTAATCGCTCTTCATAAAGCCTGTAAATATTTAAATCTTCTTCCTTTAAATCATTAGGGGTAAGAATGCCGTTTTTCAAAAGTGAAATAACATTGCTAAGTGAATTTAAAGAAATTTTTTTATTAAAAAGACCCTCATCAAGTAAAATCTCTTTAAGAAGAGAGATTCTATCATTGTCATCATAAATGCTGAAGTTTTTTCTATATCCTAATAATTTATAATTTTCTTTTAAAAAGAAAAGTCCAAAAGCATGGAAAGTTGAAACCATAAGATTGCTAAGGGGGCTTTTTAAAATTCTTTTAATTCTGTCTTTCATTTCATTAGCAGCCTTGTTGGTAAAAGTCAAAGCTAAAATTTCCCTCTGAGCAATGCCTTTTAAAAGCAAATATGCTATTCTGTGAGTAACAACCCTTGTTTTTCCACTACCAGCACCAGCAATAATTAAAAGAGCGCCTTCAATAGTAGTAACTGCTTCATATTGAAATTGATTGAGAGAATTTTTAAAAAAATCATCATTGAGCAAAATTAAAAAACCCTTGTTCCTTCTGGATATTCCACAATAACTTTAAAGTTTTCAGGAAAAGCAAAAATCTTTCGCGACTTAGATTGATCAAAATCTTTAGCTAAGATTGGAATACGATACTTATTCAATGTATTAACGGCAAACTCTGAATTTTCAAGTCCCACCTTAACCGATCCTTTTGCCATAAAATTAGTTCCCCCAAAAAGCTTGGCCTTAAGATTACTTTTATTGGCCCCATTTTCAAGCATTGCATTTATTAACATAGGAATAGCATAAATCCCATATCTTCCCCTTTGGTCAGGAGATATGTCAAGATCTGACTTAACTAGAACATAATGATTCATTCCAATTAAATTGTTTGATTCGTCGCAAAGCACAACAGCAACACAAGAGCCAAGAATTGTAGAAATAACTCTTTTATTTGAAACAAAAGCTTCACCAGGAACTATTATCGTAACATCGCGTTTTAATTTAAAATTAAAATGATTTAACATAAAATTAATACTCTCTTGAAAAAAAATTTATAAAACTCTTATAAAGACCTTGCCAAAACCCTAATTTATTTACCTTCTCGCTAAACAAAGCAACATCCCCTAATTTTTCATTTTCTAAAAAAATCATAGCCCTCCCAACAGGCATATCCCCACTAAGTGGAGCAACCAACTTATCAACAGTATAACTTATATTAATTTTATCAAATTCATCTTTAGTTAAAATATAATAAAAAGGCTCTTTAGAAAAAAGAGCAACTGTATCTGCTGTACCATTATAGACTTTTTCTCTTAATTTTACTATTAAAGGAAACTTAGAATATTCATTAAATCCATATTCAAATAAATTTTTTGCAATCGAAGCTCTCATATTCTCTCCAAACCCATTAATCCCTTTTTCAACCCCCAATACAACTGCTATCAATCTTATCTCTCCCTTTTTAGCAGTAGCAACAAGATTAAGGCCCGATTCCTTAATATATCCCGTTTTAATACCATCTGAATAAGGATAATTATGTATTAATAAATTAGCATTTTTTTGTTTTAAGTTTAGAAATTTTGATGACAAGGTAGTTCCTAAATTTTTACTCTTTGGATAAACAAAATACTTTAAAGAATGGACATTAAGCATAAATTTAAACTTTTCTACATAAGATTTTATAAAAAAAGCCATATCTAATGCTGTAATTTTATTCTCGCTGCTATATCCAGAAGGTTCAACAAAATGCATATTAAAAAGCCCTAAATTTAAAACATTAATATTCATTAAATTAACAAAGCTATTTAAATTACCTACTACAAACTCAGCAATTGCAATAGAAGCATCATTGCCCGAAGAAACTGAAAGTCCCTTTAAAATCTCTTCAAAATTAACAATTTGACCTTTTTCCAAAAACATTAAAGAAGAATTGGGAGGCGCATTATAATATGAAGCAGAATCACTAATAGGAACTATGCTTTTTAATTTTATATTTCGCTTTTCAGCTTCAATTAAAGCTGTATAAATTGTAACAATCTTTGTAAGCGATGCTGGAGGGAAAACCAAATTGGGCTTCTTAGAATAAAGTATTCGCTTAGTATCAAAATCCATTAAAACTATTGATTTTGCATACTTTGATAATTTATCAATCTCAGCTAAATTAGCTGCAAAAAGATCATTACAAAGTAGAAAAAAATTTAAAAATAAAGTTATTAACAATTTTTTAATAACACAGATACTATTCATGTTGTAATATTAAAATTATATATTATTTATTGATTGTTAATTACAATACAATTAAAAAGGAGCCATTTTTATGAATTCTTATGATTTTATAACAGCTTTGATACCAATAACCCTAATAATTATTGGACTTGGCATAATAAAAAAGCCAGCTTACTATGTAATACCCATATCATTAATAGCCACTATTGCTATAGTTATATTTTATAAAAACTTGGGAATGTTAAACACAAGTCTTGCAATGCTTGAAGGCGCCTTAATGGGAATATGGCCAATAGCAACTGTAATTATTGCTGCCATATTTACATACAAAATGTCAGAAGATCAAAAAGACATAGAAACTATTAAAAATATTTTATCAAACGTATCTTCTGATAGAAGAATTATAGTCTTGCTAGTAGCATGGGGATTTGGAAATTTTTTAGAAGGAGTTGCTGGATATGGAACTGCTGTTGCAATCCCCGTGTCAATATTAATAGCAATGGGATTTGAACCATTTTTTGCCTGCTTAATCTGCTTAATAATGAATACCTCATCAACCGCCTATGGATCTGTGGGAATCCCTATAATATCTTTAGCTCAAGCAACTAACTTGGATGTTAACGTCGTTTCATCTGAGATTGCATTCCAACTAATACTTCCAACCTTAATAATACCTTTTGTACTGGTAATTCTTACAGAAGGAGGCATTAAAGGATTAAAAGGGGTATTCCTTCTTACCCTACTTTCAGGAATGTCAATGGCAATATCTCAAGTATTTATATCAAAAGCTTTAGGTCCAGAACTTCCTGCAATCCTTGGAAGCATTCTTTCTATGACAATAACAATAGTTTATGCAAAGTTTTTTGGAAATAAAGAAACTTCAGAGCGCCAAAACAAAAACATAATACCCTTATCAAAAGGAATTATTGCCTGCTCGCCCTATATTTTAATAGTAGCATTTATAGTGCTTGTATCTCCTCTTTTTAACAAAATTCACGAATACCTAAAAACTTTTCAAAGCACTATTAGTATTTATCCAGAAGCAAATCCCCTACACTTTAAATGGATTATTTCTCCGGGCTTCTTGATTGTGCTCGCAACAATAATATCCTATTCAATACGAGGAGTTCCAATATTAAAGCAGCTAAAAATATTTACACTAACCTTGAAAAAAATGGCATTATCTTCATTTATAATCATATGCATTGTTGCAATATCAAGATTAATGACACACAGCGGAATGATAAGAGATCTTGCTAATGGAATCTCAATAATAACAGGTAAATTTGGCCCATTATTTAGTCCACTAATTGGAGCTATTGGGACATTTTTAACAGGAAGTGACACAGTTTCAAATGTTCTTTTTGGACCTTTACAAACGCAAATGGCAGAAAATATTGGAGCAAATCCTTACTGGCTTGCAGCAGCAAATACAACAGGAGCAACTGGGGGAAAAATGATTTCTCCCCAAAACATCACAATAGCAACAACAACTGCTGGATTAATTGGGCAAGAAGGCAAACTTTTATCAAAAACAATAATTTATGCCTTATTCTACATTTTAGCAACGGGATTGCTAGTTTATTTAGTATAAATTAATCATTTAAAATAAATAAGATTAATTTATACTAAAATTAATCTTATTTATAAATTTGAATAATTTAAAAATCACAAAATACTAATATGACCTTGAATTTTTACCTAATATTTTAATATTATATACATGTTATATATATGTTAATATATTATATATAATAGCATATGTATAATATATTTATTAATACGTTTAATTAATAACTAGAACTAATAAAAGTTTATAGTTACAACAGGAAGGTATAACTATGAAAAACCACATTTTATATAAATTAATTATATTTTTAACTACATCTGCAGCAATATTTGCAGCAGACACATTAAATGAAAAAGATATATTTAAAATAAATCCATGGATGCCGACATTTGGATTTGAAAACACAAGCGAATTCAGATTAGATATGGATGAGCTTGTTCCTGGGTTTGAAAATAAAAGCAAAATTACCATTAAGCTTAAACCATTTGAGGCTAATCCCGAATTAGGCAAAGACGATCCATTCTCAGCTTACATTAAGGTAGAAGATCTTGCATTAAAAGCAGAAGGCAAAAAAGGTGATCAATTTAAAATTGACGTAGGAGATATTACAGCCCAAATCAATATGTACGATTTTTTTATTAAAATAAGTACTATGACGGATTTTGACTTTAATAAAGAGTCTTTGTTTAGTTTTGCACCTATGACTGGATTTAAAAGCACTTATTATGGATTCCCAAGCAATGATAGAGCAGTAAGGGGAACAATTCTTGCAAGAGGTACTTCTAAAAACATAGGAACAATTCAGCTGGGATACAAACTCCCAAAACTCGACCTTACATTTGCAATAGGCGGAACAGGCACGGGTAACAGAAATCAAGAAAATGACAAAGACACCCCTTACAATAAAACATATCAGGGAATCCTTTATGGAATTCAAGCAAAATGGAAGCCAATAAAAAATCTACTTGATCAAAATGAAGATACTAAATCTGTAATTGCAGAAACACCTTTTGAATTAAATTTTGGCTTGTCAGGAGCCTATGGAAATGAAACATTCAATAATTCATCAATAACATACTCTTTAAAAGATAAATCCGTAATTGGCAACGATTTATTAAGTCCAACTTTATCAAATTCTGCAATTTTAGCATCTTTTGGAGCTCAATACAAGCTTGGACTAACAAAAATAAATGATAAAAATACTTATCTTATTTTGCAAATGGGAACTGATTTTGGAATAGATCCTTTTGCAAGCGATTTTTCTGTATTTGGACACATCTCAAAAGCAGCGAATTTCAAAAAAGAAACATCCTCAGATCCTAATAAAAAAGCTGAAAACATATTTGATCCAAATGGCAATTCTCTTAATTTCAGTAAAAATACAGAATTAGGCATTGCATTTTCAACAGGAGCAAGCATAGGATTTGCTTGGAATAAAGATACTGGCGAAAAAGAATCCTGGGCGGTTAAAGGATCTGATTCCTACAGTACAAGACTATTTGGAGAACAAGACAAAAAATCTGGAGTTGCATTAGGAATAAGCTATGGACAAAACCTTTACAGATCTAAAGATACCGAAAAAAGATTAAAAACCATATCCGAAAATACATTTCAAAGCTTAAATGTTGAAATTTCAAGTTATGAAGACAACAAAAAAGGGATTATAAATGGACTAGGATGGATAACATCAATCGGCCTTTACGATATTTTAAGACAAAAATCTGTAGAAAACTATCCTACATCAACTCCAAGTACTAATGAAAGCAATCAAGCTGGACAAAGTTCAACAAGCACAAAGACTACAACACCTAATCTAACATTTGAAGATGCAATGAAACTCGGCTTGGCTTTATATCTTGATTATGCAATTCCAATAACATCCATTTCAACAGAAGCATATGTAGTACCCTATATTGGAGCATACATTTTAGGACCTTCTAATAAACTCTCAAGCGATGCTACAAAAATTTATTTAAAAACAGGACTTAGCCTTGAAAAACTAATAAGATTTACAACAATTTCTCTTGGATGGGATTCAAATAACATTATAGAACTTGCTAATAAAAACACAAATAATGCTGCTATTGGAAGTGCTTTCTTGCAATTCAAAATAGCCTACAGCGGAAGCTAACAAAACGAAGGGCTTTGGCCCTTCGTTTTTATCTTTAAAAACAATTGATCAATTGATCACCTTATATTTCTTTCCCTGCAAATTTTTTCATAAGCATCTTGAATTTTAATAAATTTATCATTTGCATCTTTTTGCTTTACAGGATCATTTGCAAACTTATCAGGATGATATTTTATAACAAGGCTTTTATACGCCTTTTTAATCTCCTCATCGCTAGCACTATATGTTAACCCCAAAACACTATAGGGATTTACAATTTTAATATTAATATCTTTATAAGCTTCATAACCATCAGATTCAAGTTCTAAAAAAACACCAACATAAGAAATAAATTTTTCAGCTTCTAAATTTTTATACCTAGCAAGCCTGTTAATTTCTTTAAGAGAGGAAAAAAGCCATATAAAAAGATCTTTATGCTGAAAATAGCCAAGCTTAAGGGTATATAAAATTTTATCAGCATTATTATTTTTAGTAATAGCAGAATGAAAAATAGTATACAATTCCGATTTGCCACGTTCAGACAAATTTAAAGAATTGATAATAAAATTAACATAATTTAGCTGCTCTCCGGTTACAGTTCCCAAAATAGATAGCAATTTAGCCATTAATAAAAAAGAAAGTTTATAAAATTCAAACTCTCTAGATCTAGAATATGAATAATCTCTTGTAAAATATATTCTAAAAACACCTAAAAAACTAAATAATATCAACACAAAAGGAAATAAGATAAAAAGCATTGCTATTAAAACGGGATTAAAAATAAAAATAAACAACAACGCTAAAAAAAACACTCTAATTGGGCTTGGCATTTATTGATCATAACCTCCAAACGTAATTAAGGCATGTCAAAATCTCTAATAAATTTTACAACTTCCTTTTTTATTTGTTTTAATTCAATATCAGACTTTGCCTTTAAAGCCCTAACAATAAATTTAGCAACATTTAAAGAATCACTTTCATTTAAGCCCCTAGAAGTAATAGCAGCGCCCCCAATTCTAATGCCAGAAGCCAAAGAAGGGCTTTTTTTATCAAAAGGAATAGCATTTTTATTTAAAGTGATATTTACACTCTCAAGTAATTTCTCAGCATCAGCACCAGTAAGATCCGAGCTACTAAGATCAACCAAAAACAAATGGTTGTCCGTGCCCCCACTAACAATACGAAATCCTTCCGATTTAAAATATTCAGCCATAACTTTAGTATTTTTTATTACGTTAGCAATGTATTCTTTAAAATTTTCTTGAAGAGCCTCTTTGAATGCAACAGCCTTACCCGCAATAACATGAACTAACGGACCCCCTTGAGTTCCAGGAAAAACTGTAGAATTTACAGCATTAAACAAAGGCCTCTCTTTTCCATTAAAGTTTACTAATTCGTCAAAATCCTTTCCAGAAAGTATTATTCCGCCCCTTGGGCCTCTTAAAGTTTTATGCGTAGTACTTGTAGTAAGATGCGCCACATCAATTGAAGAATTATGAAACCCAGCAACAATAAGGCCTGCAATATGCGCAATATCACACAAAAGATAAGCAGAAACATCGTCTGCTATTTCTCTAAATTTTTTAAAATCAATTTCTCTTGAATAAGAAGAAGCTCCAGCTATTATTAAATTTGGTCTACAATCTCTAGCTATTTTATGAACTTCATCATAATCAATTAGCTCAGAATCTCTAGAAACACCATAAAAATAAGTGTTAAAAAATATACCAGAAAAATTTACCCTGCTGCCATGAGTTAAATGTCCCCCATGAGATAATTGCATACCAAGAATCCTGTCTCCTGGACTAATAAGAGCCATTATGGCAGCCATATTGGCCTGAGATCCGCTATGCGGCTGAACATTAACATATTTTGCGCCAAAAAGCTCTTTTGCTCTTGAAATTGCTAAAGTTTCAATCTCATCAATAAAAGAACAACCACCATAATATCGATTCAAAGGATATCCTTCAGCATACTTATTGGTTAAAATACTCCCAACAGCCTGCCTTATCTCTAAAGATGTAAAATTTTCAGAAGCAATAAGCTCAATATGTTCTCTTTCTCTTAATTTTTCTTTCTCAATTAAATTAAATATTTGATCATCTCTCATTAAAAATTATCCTCCAAAACAAACCTATGCATTAAAGAATACGATCCGTTCGTCAAGCTTTTGTACTTTAAAAACCCAGAATCTAAATATCCGTCAAAAAATTCATTTTTATCATAGTCCTCTTTGCATCCATATTGAATATAGTTATGAGACATATTCAAAAAATACTTAGAGCTATCCTTAAATAATACTACATTTATTATATCAAAATATACAAAACCAACCCCAGCTAAAAGAAATTCAAACCAAAAATGCTCATTTAATTTAAGAGAATTAGAATCATAGTAAAGCCCAACTATATTTCTCAGCGGAATCTCATGCTTTAAAAATAACAAATTCGTAAGAACTATTAAATTGCTAGATGAAATTTTTCTTTCTTTAATAGAATCCTTTAAACTTAAATTATTCTCAACAATTTCAAAATTTAAAGTCAAAACATCAATAATTGCTTTAGCTAACTTATAAACTGAATTACTGCCAGCGGTCTTGGATAAAATTAGAGAATCTAGCGGCATTAAATCAATAGAATTGTAAGATAAATAATCTTTTTCTTTGTCTTGAATGTACTTTTTATACTCTTGATTGTTAATATCTCTATTAAACTCAATGCTTTCTAAATATTTTGCATCTAAAAATTGCAAATTAAGTTTATGAGTCTTCACTTTAGTCTTAAAAATAAATTTATTTGTCTTTAAGTTTTCAAAAAATAAATTACCAATATTAAAATCAAGATGCTCATTACTGCGTTCCATAATTTTTTGACGCTCATTTTCAACCGGTCTTAAATAGAAGATATTAAAATTAATATCTTCGGAGGTTGAATCAAAATTACTACTAATATCTTGACTAAAATAAATCTCTTCAATTATTGTAAACTCTTTCGAATCACCCAAAGTCCACTTAAAAAAATCATCTTTAACAGAAAATGGCACCTTATTGCTTTGAATATTGTCCAATAAAACATAAAGCTTCCCACCAGAATTTAAAGTTCTAGGAGAAATAAATTCTACTCTATTCTCAGAAACATCTAAAATATTTTGAGGTAAAATTGTATAAAGTTTGTCCCTAGTTTCAAGAAAAATTTTAATAGTACTAGAATGTGAAAACAAATTCATACCCTGCAATAAAGTTGAAGAATTGGCATTTAAAATTATTTTATCCTCTGAAAAAATAAAAGGCAAATTTTCCTTATTAAGCTTAACAGGAACTTGCCTACTAATAACAAGAAAAAGTTCGTTGCTAGTACCCCTTTCGCCTTTTACAAAAATAAGTCCAGAATTTACTTCATCCGTAATTTTAAAAACTATTTCGGTATTATTCCAACTAATAATACTGCTTTTAACTAAATAATTATTGTTGATATTAATCTCTCCTGTACTGTAGCCCAAATTATTCCCCTTAATAACAATAATATCCTTGTGTGAAGTGGGAATTGGAGATATATCATAAATAATTGGCTTTGAATAAAATAAAAATCCAGAAAAAACAAATAAAAATAAAAAAATAATAAAAATTAAGCTTAAATAAAAATATTTGTTTTTTAAAAAAATAGCCAAATACTAGCCTCTTTTAACCTTAGTTCCTTCCTTAGTATCAACCAAAACAAAACCTTTTTTGGCAAAAAAGTCTCTAATTTCATCAGCACGCTTAAAATTTTTTTCACATTTAGCTATTCTTCTCTCTTCAATCAAAGCCTTCATATTCTCATCAATAACTACATCATGATTTTCTAAATTTTTTAAAATTTCTTCTCTCAGATTAAGCGACATAACCTCATCAAAAATAAAAGCTAATCTAAGCTTTGAAACAAGGCCTAGATTTTCAGATTTGATTATCTCCCAAAGCAAAGCCAATCCTTGAGAAACATTTAAATCAAAAGAAACTTTTTCTACAAAAGAGCCATAATATTCTTTTTCTAAGCTAAAACCAAAATTTTTCAAATCCTTATTAAGTATATTCAAATCAACTTGATCTAAAGATTCATAAAAATAACTTAACTTGTTTATCAAATTTTCTCTAGCAATCTTGCTTGCTTGAAGATTATCCAATGAAAATTTTAATTGGTTCCTATAATGTGATGTCAAACACAAATATCTAAAATCAAGAGGGGAAAAATTTTGATCTTCCAAGTCTTTAACTGTAATAAAATTTCCGCGTGACTTTGACATTTTATTATAATCCATAATCAAAAATTCTCCATGAACAAAGACGTCACACCATTTTTTATTCAAAAAACACTCTGCTATTGCTATTTCATTTATGTGGTGAACTCCAATATGATCAACTCCTCCCAAATGAATATCAAGCGTATCTTTGAAATACTCCAAATTCATAGCAGCGCATTCCAAATGCCAACTTGGATAACCAAATCCCCAAGGAGAATCCCATTTCATCTCCTGATCTTTAAACTTAGAATTAGTAAACCACAAAACAAAATCGGTTTTATTTCTTTTAAATTTATCAACATCAACTCTGGGCAAAGTCATATCTTTATCAATAAGATCAATGCCGGCCATCTCACCATAGCTTTTAAAACAAGAAGTATCAAAATACACATTACCATTAGAAAAATAAGTAATTTTTTTTTCTTCAAGAATTTTAACAACCTCTATCATGATGGGAATATGTTTACTTGCAACAAGAACTTTGTTGGGATATACAATGTTTAATTTTCTACAATCGTTAAAAAAAGCATCTGTAAAAAATTCGCTAATCTCATAAGCTGTAAGGCCCTTTTCTCTTGCAGTCTTAGCAACTTTATCTTCTCCATCATCAAGATCACCTGTTAAATGCCCAATATCTGTAATATTCATCGCATAATTAACTTTATACCCTAAAAACCTTAAAGTTTTAATTAATAAATCTCCAAAAATATAAGTTCTAAAATTTCCTATGTGAGCGTAATTATAAACAGTAGGCCCGCAAGCATACACTTTAACATTTTCAAAATTTGTTAATTCTGAAAAATCCTTTGTTCTAGTATTATATAACTTTAAAATCATACATTTCTCAAAATTGAAAAAATAAAAAATCTAATTTATTATTAAGTACGTATGCCTAAAAGCCTAAATAATTTTCTTAAAAAAATCAACATTAAGCCTCAAACAAAAAATCTAGCTGACTATACAACATATAAAATTGGAAACATTTCAAAATTATTTCTCACTCCTAAAAATATTAAGGAAGCTGAAAATATTTTTAAAGCAGCAATAGAAGAGGAAATTAAACTATTTATTCTTGGGGGAGGATCGAATATTTTGGTCAATGACGATAAAGAACTTGATTTTCCAATAATATACACTGGATATCTAAACAAAATAGAAATTCACGAAAATAAAATTATTGGCGAATGTGGTGCAAATTTTGAAAATTTATGTAAAATTGCACTTGATAACAGCTTAAGTGGCCTAGAATTTATCTATGGACTACCCGGAACACTAGGAGGCGCTGTATGGATGAATGCTAGATGCTTTGGAAATGAAATCTCTGAAATACTAAAAAAAATTACATTTATAAATGATAAAGGAAAAACTATTTGCAAAGAATTTAAAAAAGAAGACTTTAAGTATAAAATATCACCTTTTCAAAATAAAAACTTTTTCATATTAAAAATTGAATTGAATTTAAAAAAAGACAATAAAAAAATTATTGAAGAAAAAATGAATAAAAATAAGCAAGCAAGAATAAATAGGGGTCACTATCTATTTCCAAGTAGTGGAAGCACTTTTAAAAACAATAAAGCATTTCTCAAGCCTAGTGGACAAATAATTGAAGAGTGCAAACTTAAAGGATTAAGCATTGGAGGCGCCACAGTATCTAAATATCATGGAAACTTTATTATCAATATTAACAATGCCACTTCCAACGACATAAAAAGCTTAATTGAAAAAGTAAAAGCCGAAGTCTACTCGAAAACTGGGCTTTTACTTGAAGAAGAAGTTCTTTACATAGGATTCAATTAATCAAAAAGACTAAAAAAGAATATCTTTAATCTCATCATTAATCTTTTGAATCAATTGTTTTGTCTTTAATATCTTATCTTTAGAAGATTTCACCAAAGATGAATATTCTTGAAGAGAATTTACCGCATCTAAATTCATCTTAGAAACTTTAAACTCTTTTAAATCTTGGCTAAAGTTATTAAACTTGCTACTAATAAAATAATGGTTATTAAATATTTCTTTATACATATTCTTAGCATCTCTGATCTTAGTATCGTGAGATAAATACCTTTCTTTAAACTCGCCAATTTCTTTAAAGTGCTTAGCAAGAGTAAGATCTACTTTCTCATGTCTTGAAAAATTATTGTCCACATTATCTTGAATGTCTATGAAATTTTTATAAATTGTATCAATCTCTGAATTAATTACTGCAATAATGCTGTCGACCGTTTTAAGTTCATCTTTAATAGTTTTAGAATATTTTCCAGAATTAATAGCAAGCTTTCTAATCTCTTCAGCAACAACTGCAAAACTTTTACCTGCATCACCTGCTTTTGCTGCTTCAATTGCTGCATTCATAGCAAGCATATTGGTCTGAGCTGAAATTGAAACTAAAAGTTTATTTACGCTTTGTAAACTATTTGTTTGAGACAAAAGATCTGCAAAATTTTTATTCACATTTTCAAAAACAATATTTAAATCAAAAACTTTACTTTTAATATTTTCAATATCAGTAGAATTTATCGTAGCAACCTTATTAAAAATTTCCAAATTTTTATCTATACTATAGAAAAAACTAACATTCTCTTCAAAATTTGAAGAGATTTCCGATATATACTTATTGTGGTCATTAATCGGATCAGCAATAGATTCAAAGCCTTTTAAAATATCAGTAATTGATTTTTCAAATCTAGAAAAAGTATCTCTTAGCTGTTCGTAAACTAAAATACTAGAATCTATACTCTCAGCATTTGATATGGCAGTTTCTATTTGTTCCAAACATTCATTCAAATCTTCAGAATAAAATTTTATCTTCTCAAAAGATTCATTACTCTTAGAAGACAGATTATCTAGCTTTGAACTAATATAAGCAATAATAGACGAAGAATACTTAACCTCTAAGGGAGACTCAAGACTAAAAGGATCGCTTTTTGATTTTTGATAATCAACAATTCTGTTAAAATCATTAATTAATGAAAAAACAAAAGTATTACACAAATAAAATATAATTGCAAAAGATAATAATAAAAACATAAAAAATACAACCCAATTTGATTTAAACATAATAGGAATAGAATTGACATTTAAAATAAGCCCTTGAGTCAAAAAATCGTCGGTTTTTACAAAGTTCAAAGAATAAAAATCTCTTTCATAATTAAAAGTGTACTGAGAACCAGAAGAATCTTTTTTAGCATAAGCTATAACTTTGCTCAAAAAATTTTCGCTATAAGCCGTAGAAAAAGATTTGGCCTGAAGATTATTAAAATTTAAAAAAATGGGCATGTAATTTCTATCAAGCATAAAAAAATTATAATTCTTACTGCCAAATTTAAGAGAAGAATACAACTGATTTTCAATAATATCTAATGACTCGTCAAAGCATACTAAAATCCCTATCACACCCAATGTCGCAACAGAATCTCTAACCGGGAAACTTATTACAGAATAAATTTTCCCATCTATTTGCATATATCTTGAATAATACTTAGAATTTTTTTCTACAGGAACAGAATAAATTGGATCCAATCTAACATCTTTTAAGCCTAAAGATGAAAAATTTGAATTTGATATTAAAACATTTTTCCCTATAGGAATATAAAATATGCCTTCAAGTGAATCTTCTGCTAAAGGAATAGTTTTGAAAATTTTATCTATAGAACTAAATTCTCTTGACTTTAAAAACAAATCACTATTTTCATCTAAACTATCCCCCAATTTTAAACTTGAAGATAAAAGAAAGCTTTTTGAAGAATTCACCAATATCCCAAACCTATAGCTATCTTTTACAAGCTCCTCAAGAAACCTAGAGGATTCCGAATATTTAGCTCTAATAACAGAAGACACACTGTTTAAAAACAACTTAGAATCAAATTTAAAGCGATCCAAATATTCATTTTTATGATTCATATAAGCATAACCTATGAATAAAAAATTTAAAAAAAGAAATCCAAATAAAACTAGATAAAGAAATCGTTTAGTATTTTTCAGATTAACATCGATTAAATTCTCATCTGTCATAAAAGCTCTCCAAACATAACATTAGCATGATTAAAATCTTAAAACAAAACTTTCATCTTCATAAATCATATATAAATAATTACTAATAACAATTGGCAAATTAGACCTTTCTTTTTGAATCTTAAAGATTAAATCCTTCAAATATTTGCAAATAATTATTTTATTATTTAGCTACATGCATATATAATTATATAATAAAACATGTAGAATACTAAAAATTTAATGTTTTAAAAATTTTATAAAAAAACAAAATTTTGAGGGGAATTAGTGAAAAAAAAGAAACTTAACTCCAGCCTTTTTTATAAATTCAATTTTATAATTCTGGCATATACAATAATAATTATTGCAACAACCTTTTTGCTACTAGATCAAGGCTATAAAAAAATCATAACAAAAGAACTTCAAGATTTTACAAAATTCATTAACCAAGCAATGATTAAAAGCTTTTCTGACGAATCTAGAGAAATAATAAAAGCTTTAAGCGTATTAACAGCCAGATATGATTATAAATCTGCAATTCTGAATAACAAAAGTGAAGAGCACTTAGTATCTGACAAAATTTTAATTACACTGCCGTCTTTTATTAAAATAATAGAGTATGCAAACAAAGATGGATACATAATCGCATCAAGCGAAAAAAAAAGAAACGGTCAATACATAAGCTTAAAAGAATTGCTTCTGGGCAAAGCTATAACTACATTTCAAATTTCAATTCTTCACAACAGTTTAGTAAAAATAAATAACAATTTTTATATTCCAATAGCATATAAAATAACAGATTCAAAAAAATCTAATATTGGATATATTATTTTATATGCTGACATTTCAGAAAAAATTGCCGAACTAAAAGAATATCTTTTACTGCTTTTGGAAAACTCATTACTAGAACAAAATGCAAGCAGCCAAAATTCATCAAAATACTTTAATGTATACTTAATAAACAATAGTGGCGATGCATTTGGAGGAAAAGACGAGGTTTTAAAAAACATAAAACACATATTTGGCTTTAACCTAAAAACATTAACTGAAATACTAAATGCATTATCTCAAGGAAAGGCAAATTACAATACAAGCAATTCAAATGAAATAATCTCCTTAGCAAGGATTACAACATCCCATTGGTACTTAGGAATAAAAATAGATTATAACAACATATTTTCAAAAGAATTTAAAAATATGAGATTAGTTTCACTTTCCATTATATTTATTTTGGTAATAATTTTTATATTAATAATGATATCAACCATAAAAACTTTAATAATATCAAAAATAGATAAACTCAATGTTGTTATTCCAAAAGTTAAAAACGGTGACTTAACATTTAAAATCGAATCAAAAGGCAAAGATTCAATAAGTTCAACAATAAATCTTTTTGGTCATTTTATTGAAAATCTAAAAAATGTAATTAATTCACTACAAGAACGAGTAAAGCTGCTTAAAGAAAACGGAGACCATTTATTTAGCGAAATAAACAAAACCCACAATACAATAAAAAATTCAAATCAATACATAGAAAAAACACAAGAAGAAGTAGAAAAACAGGTAGAATTCATCTCTAATACAACAAACATAATTGAAAGTCTTTCAAAAAATATTTCATCCCTTGACAATTCAATTGAAACTCAAGCCGCAAGCGTTGAACAATCCTCATCAGCTATCGAAGAAATGATAGGAGGAATACAATCAATAACAGAAATAACTCAAAAAGCTGCAAAAAGCACAGAAGAGCTAAAAAGATTCTCTGATGATGGACGAAAAAAACAAGAAGAGGTTATTACTCAAATTAAAGAGATTTTCAAAAACTCAACAAGATTACAAGAAGCAAACTCTTTAATTTCATCTATAGCAAGCCAAACCAACCTGCTCTCAATGAACGCCGCAATTGAAGCATCTCACGCTGGTGAAGCCGGAAAAGGATTTGCCATTGTTGCAGAAGAAATAAAAGACCTAGCAGAACAAGTGACATCCCAATCAGAATCTGTTGCCTCATCAATTAACGAAATAATGGATTCAATAACCAAAACCGTAAACACCTCTGAATTAACAAATAAAGCTTTCAACCAAATATTCGATTCAATCAATTTGGTTGTTCAAGTAATAGAAGAAATAAATCACACAATGCAAGAGCAATCAATAGGTAGCCAAGAAATTTTAAAGGCTTTAAATACAATGCGGGAAATAACATATGAAGTAAAAATTGGTTCAAATGATATGTTTAGAGGCAACAAAGAAATCATTAGCACTATTAAACTGCTAGGAGAAATTAACATTACAGTCTCAAACTCAATGAAAGGTTTAAAAGAAGAAATTAATAAGCTCGTAGAAGCAATTGAGCGTATTAAAGTTTTAGGAACTACAAACTCAAGCCATATTTCTGAAATTAGTGAAAGTACAAATCAATTTAAAACCAAATAAACTAGATTAAAAGGAAATAATATGCAAAAAAAAACATTTTATAATACTGAAAAATATCTTAAAAGCCATTTAATGTTATTTCCTATTTTTGCTTATACAAAAAACTTTTTAGATGCTAGTATCGCATCTATTTGGATTTCAATATGCATTATACTTCCTGCCCTAATAATCAATCAAATAGAACTGAAAAAGCATAAAAGCCACATATTGGGGATATACCTATTAATAATAGGAATTTTTACTAGTCTAACTTACTTATTCATGCTCTATTTAACACCAACTTTATACAAAGAATTTAAATTTTCAATACCCATTTTAATAGCCATAATAATATCATTTCATAAAAACGAGCCTTTTAAAATGCTAAAAAATCCATCGATGATAATTAAATATTCTAAAATTCCAATTTTAATTTTCATTGCCCTAAGCTCAACAACCTCACTTATTAGAGAAATATTAAACACGGGTAATTTAAAACTTTTTAACACCGAAATACCTATAATAAAGGAGCTTATAAATACAAAAATGTCAGCTCACAGCTCAAACATTTTTATTGTAGCGTCTTTAATTTTACTATTAATCAATATGCTAACAAGTATTAAAGAAGAAAAAATTACTAAAAGTGTTAAAGAGGAAAAAAATGAATAAAGATGCTAAAAAAAAGATTAAAGACGAAATTAGTATTATAGTTGCCAATCTAGCATTATCAAATAACATAAAGCTAGATAAAATTAATATAAATATTCAAAAACCCCCAAAAAGTGCTCTAGGGGATATTTCCATATTAATGTTTGAAATTAGCAAAACCTTAAAACTCCCTATTGAAACCATCTCTGAAGAAATAATAAAAAATCTTAAAGCTAAATATGAAATTAAAGCTATGGGGCCTTACTTAAACATCAAAATTTCTAGAAAAGAATATATAAATAATACAATACAAATGATAAATACCCAAAAAGATGCCTATGGAACAAGCAAATATCTAGACAATAAAAAAATAATATTAGAATTTTCATCACCAAATACAAACAAACCACTGCATGTAGGACATCTTAGAAATGATGTAATAGGAGAAAGTCTGTCAAGAATATTAAAGGCTGTAGGTGCAAAAATTACAAAAATAAATTTAATAAATGACCGGGGAGTTCATATCTGCAAATCAATGCTTGCATACAAAAAATTTGGGAATGACATTACCCCCGAAAAAGCTTTCAAAAAAGGAGATCATTTAATTGGCGATTTTTATGTTAAATACAACAAATACTCTCAAGAAAATGAAAATGCTGAAAAAGAAATTCAAGATCTACTTTTACAATGGGAACAAAAAGATGCAAGCACAATTGAACTTTGGAAAAAGTTAAATAAATGGGCAATTGAAGGAATAAAAGAAACATACGAAATTACAAACACCTCATTTGATAAAATTTACCTTGAAAGTGAAATTTTTGAAATTGGTAAAAATGTCGTACTAGAAGGGCTTAAAAAAGGATTTTGCTACAAGCGAGAAGATGGCGCAATATGCATTGACTTACCCTCAGACTCAGATGAAAAAGTAGACACTAATGTAAAACAAAAAGTGCTCATAAGATCAAACGGGACATCTATCTATCTTACTCAGGATTTAGGAAATATAGCGGTTAGAACAAAAGAATTTAATTTTGAAGAAATGATTTATGTAGTTGGAAGCGAACAAATTCAGCACTTCAAAAGTTTATTTTTTGTAGCAGAAAAATTAGGACTTTCTAAAAACAAGAAACTTATTCATTTGTTACACGGAATGGTTAATCTTATTGATGGCAAAATGAAATCAAGAGAAGGTAATGTAATTGATGCGGATAATCTAATCTCAGACCTAACAGAATCAATAATACCCGAAATTACACAAAAAATTGAGAATAAAGGGAATGCTAAAAAAAATGCTTTAAATATTGCATTGGGAGCAATTCACTATTATCTACTAAAATCAGCTATACATAAAGATATTGTATTTAATAAAAAAGAAAGCCTATCTTTTACAGGAAATTCTGGACCATATATCCAATATGTTGGAGCAAGAATTAATAGCATTCTTGAAAAATATAACACAATTTCTATTCCTGTAACGGAAAAAATTGATTTTGAGCTTTTAAAGCATGAAAAAGAGTGGGAAATTATTAAAATTATATCGGAATTAGAAGAAAATATAATCAAGGCAGCAAAAGATTTAAACCCTTCAATACTTACCAGCTATTCATACTCGCTTGCAAAGCATTTTAGCACATACTATCAAGAAGTTAAAGTAATAGATATAAACAATACTGATTTAACAGCCGCAAGAATCGAATTTTTAAAAGCCATATTACAAACAATAAAAAATTGCATGTACCTGCTCAATATCCCTTATATGTTAAAAATGTAGACAAGAAAATTTTGCAAAATTTTCTTGTCTAATATCCGTTTAAATCTAAGTCACTTTTGCTAAAAATTAATTTTATTTTATCTTCATACTTTTTGGTTATATAATATCTTTTTAACTTAAGAGTATTGGTAAGTTCTTCCCCAATTGAAAAAGGCTCCTGAAGCAAAACAAAGCCTACTATTTTTTCAAAATTTTTAAAACCTAATTTAGTATTAATAGTATCTGAAATATGCTTAGAATAAAGTTTGTTGACGTCCTCATTGGTTAACAAATCGTCTCTGGAAGAAAAAGACACTCCACTAGAATTCGCCCATTTTTCAAGATTGTCAAAATTAGGCACAATAATAGCCCCCAAAAATTTTTGATCCTGGCCAACAATCATAATATTTTCGATAAACAAAGATTTACCCAAAACTCTCTCAAGAGGTTCAGGCTCAATATTTTCTCCACCTCTTAGAACAATTGTATCCTTGCTTCTACCAACAATTGAAATTTCATTATTAATTGTTAATCTAACCAAGTCTCCGGTGTTAAACCACCCATCTTCTGTTAAAACTTCATTTGTCTTAGCCTTATCCTTAAAGTAGCCGCTCATTATTTGTGGTGATCTGACCCAAAGCTCGCCTTTTTCTCCATAAGGCAAAACTCTCCCATCAATTCCAACTACTTTGTATTCAACATCTGGCAAAATAGGCCCCACAGTTCTTGCTACAGGTCTCTTAAGGCGCCTAACACTTAAAATAGGACCCGTTTCAGTAAGACCGTAGCCCTCAAGAACTTTAATTCCTACAGCCTTGAAAAAATAATCAACATAATCAACCAATGCCCCACCACCAGAAACCCCAAATTCAAAATTTTGCCCAAGGGCATTTTTTATTTTTCTAAATACTAAAATATCACCTAATAATTTAATAGGAAAAATTAAAACAATCCCAACAAATAAAAATAATTTTGAAAAAAGCAAAATAAACAAATTGGTTTTTTTATAAATAGGAGAAAGCCCTAAAAACCTCTCCTTAAGCTTTGCATAAATAATTCCAATTTTTAAAAACCCTCCAAATACAAGCTTCTTAATAAAAGATTCTGATACCTTTTTAATAATACCTATTCTTATGCCTTCCCAAATTCTAGGTACAGAAATAATCATCTGAGGATTTAAAAGTAAAAAATCTTTTAACAAAACAGGGCCTATGGGCTTTGAATATGCAATTGCTATGCCCTTTAAAGCAACTATATATTCACAAGACCGCTCAAAAGAATGCCAAAGAGGAAGAATAGAAATCATTATCTTGCCAGGTTTAAGCGTTGGAAGATAATCATAAAGTCTATCTAATTGAAAAATAAAAGATTCATGCCTCAGCATTACTCCCTTTGGCATGCCTGTTGTACCAGAAGTATATATTATAGTTGCAATGTCTTTTGAAGAACCTTTTTCAATCTCCATATCAAATGACTTTGGATTAGCTCTTAAATACTCAGTTCCAAGTTCTAGTAATTTTTTATAAGAAAATATAGTAATATTCCCCATTTTTTCTTCATAAGATTTATCATCATCAATAACAACAATACATCTAACTAATCTAAGATCATGTTTTTTGGATAAAACCTTGTGAAGTTGCTTATTGTTTTCAACAAAAATAAAAGTGGATTCAGAATGGTTAATAATATAAGTTAATTCATCTTCAGAAGAATCATTTCCCCTGGGAACATCAACACAACCTAACCCCAAAGTAGCAATGTCAATTATTATCCATTCCCTTCTAGAATCAGAAATAATTACAACCTTTTCTCCCCTTTTAATGCCACAATACAAAAGCCCAGAAGCCACTCTTTTTGTCTCATTCCAAAAATCAGTATATATTTGCTTCTTAAAGCTTTTAGATTCCCCTTCCTTATATATAAAAATATCAAGCTCACTATAAAGAGCCACCACCTCTTTAAAACGCTTAGGCACAGTATCTCTCATAAATCCCCCTCATAACAATTTAAAATTAATTTAAAAAAAGCAACAGACTACTAACAATAATATTATAAAAACTATGTATAAAAATCACATAATATACATTTTTATACCTTAAATAGGTAAAAGCAAAAAATACCCCTAATATAAATGTAACCAAAAATCCTAAAATTCCATAATATAAATGCCCATAGGCAAAAAATATACTACTAAGAATAGCGGTAACTACAACAGGAAATCCCATTTGTGTAAACTTAGTAATAACAAAAGCCCTGTAAAAAAGCTCTTCAAAAGCTCCCGTAAAAAAAGAGGTAAAAGTCATTAAAAAAAATGCTTTTTTACTGCTAATCTTCCAATTAAATCCAGCATTGTTTTGAAAATAATAGACAAGCACCGATTCTGGCAACAGATATTCGAGCAAAAAAGCTATCAAAAAAATGACTATCATTGAAGTCAATATTGTTTTAATAAAAATTAAAACAGACTCCCAAATAAAAATAAATTTAAATTTAGGAATAAAAAACTCTACTCTAAAATCATCACAAGAACTGGTAAGTTTAAAAAAATAAATTATAAAAATAATTAAAAAAGATCTTGAAATCCAAAAATAAAAATGGTTTTCATCAACATTCCAAAATTCTGAATTAACATTTTCAAAAGGAGATGCCAGATAAACAACGGCGTAGACCAAAAAAAGTTCAAGCAAAGCCCGCTTGAATGAATATTTATTTTTTAACAATTGCATAAAGTATTGTAATTAAATAATTATTAATTGTCAACGAATAAATTGATTGATTAAACAAAACAAATTAAAATTAAAAATATAATTATTTCTAAATAAAAATAGGAATATTATAAATGATTTTAATATTTATCCTTATTTCACTTAATTTATCAATTCAATACTATTCAAAACTCAATTTAATTTATTTTAATACAATACTAGCATTATTTTTTATTATAATAAATAACAAACACTTAGCACTTAGTTTTATTTTTTACACAATATTGCTATTAGGCTTTCAAGCTAGATTAAATTTTAAAACATTAAAAAAAAATATTTACCAAATAACAAACATTAAAAATTTTAAAAAAGATTCAAAAACCATTGTCGAAGTAATTGACAATAAATCAAATACATACAAATTTGACTTCAAAAATATTGAAAATATTTACAAAATCGGAGATGTCATTAAAATTGAAAACCAAAAAATAAAACTTATTAAAAGGTCCTTTTTTACCAAGCTTAGAGAAAAATATACAAATACCTTAAATAATTTTTTTAATGCATTAAATCCTAGTTATTCCCATTTTTCAAAAGCAATAATTTTGAATATCAAATCAGAAATAACAAGATATGAAAAAACATTATTTCAAAATGCAGGGATTGCCCACATTTTGGTAGTGTCTGGACTACATTTTTATTTAATAAGTTTAATAAGTTATTATTTACTTTTAACAATAACAAATGAAAAATTAAAATACTTAATGCTAAGCATAATTTTATTAAATTATCTAATATTGACTGGATTTACACCTTCAACACTAAGATCATTTCTAATGACAGAATCTCTTATAATATATAAACTAATTTACGGCAAAATTAATTTAATAAGCTGTATATCTATTAGTTTTATAATAAATGCTTTTGTATTCCCCGAAACACTAAATTCAATAGGATTTCAGCTCTCCTATCTTGCAACAATAGGAATATCAGCATCAGTTCATCTAAAAAATAGATATGGTCTTAACAGACTAGCATCATCAATGCTTACAACATTTTTTATTCAAATATTTACCTCACCAATAATTTATATTAACAATTTTGATCTAACACCAATCTCAGTATTTTCAAACTTAATAATTATTCCACTAATATTAATTTTCTTAGTAATAACAATATTAAGCTTAATAACTTACTTTTCAAGCTTGAACTTATTTTTTTCCCTTGACCTGATAAATGCCTACATATTTCAAATAATAAAAATTACAGCAACATTTTTTAGCAAATTCTTTATAGTTGAGCACCACCAAATACCTATATTTTTAATATTAAGTATTCTTCTTATAACTTACATTATTTATAATAACGAAACTAAAAAAAGATTAAAATAATTTAAAAATAGCTGCCATTATGAAGAATAATATGGTACTATCTCTTTTATCTATGAATATCAACTATAATAGTATAGCTAGCATAAAACAAACCTTAAAAGAAAGAAAAATCGCTCCAAGAAAATTGTGGGGACAAAACTATCTAATCAACGAAAGCATAAGGCAAAAAATAATAGAAAGCTTGGATATAAAAGAAAATGAAAAAATCTGGGAAATTGGCCCAGGCCTTGGCGCAATGACTGAAATTTTATTAAAAAAAACCAATCTTTTAACCGCATTTGAAATTGACTTAAAATATTCAGAAATATTAAATGAAAAATTTGGAAAATTAAAAAACTTTAAATTGATAAAAGGGGATTTTTTAAAAAAATACAAAAACGAAAATCAAAACATTGATAAAATATTTTCAAATTTGCCATATAATATTGCATCAAAAGTAATATCTAAATTAATTGAAGAAAACTTTTTAAAAGAAATGGTATTCACAGTACAAAAAGAATTAGCCGACAGAATAACTGCAAAAATAAATAGCAAAAACTATTCTTCATTTACAGTCTTAGTACAATCACACTTCAAAGCAATTAAAATATTAGACATAGGAGGAAACAATTTTTATCCTGCACCCAAAGTTAAGTCTACAACACTAAAATTAATTCCTAAAAAAAACAACATAAAAGACTTCAATGAATTCAACAAATTGGTTAGAACTGTATTTTCAAGCAGAAGAAAAAAATTAAAAAACACCATTATTAATTTCATTGCAAACAAAGCTACTCTGAGGGAAAATTTTTTAAAAGAATATTTAGAAAAAAGACCTGAGAACATTTCCGTTGAAGAATTTATACAAATTTCCAACACTTTAAATGCTTATCATTAAAGCACTTGCAAATACAATTTCATCAACAGAACAGCCCCTTGAAAGATCACTAATGGGCTTAGAAAAACCTTGTAAAAAGGGGCCGTAGGCTTTAGCAAAAGCAAATCTCTCTACTAATTTATAACCAATATTGCCTGCATCTAAATTAGGAAATATTAAAACATTAGCAGAACCTGCTACTAAAGATTTGCTACATTTTTTTTCTGCAACATCTTTTATTATGGCTGAATCAAGTTGAAGCTCTCCATCAATAAGCAAATCACTCTCTTTAGTCTTAACAATATTTAAAGCATTCTTTACTTTTTCAGTTTCTTTAGCACTGGAAGACCCTTTTGTTGAAAAGCTTAAAAGAGCAACCTTGGGCTTTGCATTTAAAATATCTTTAAAAGATTTAGCACTTTGCAATGCAATTTCTGCAAGCTCTAAAGAATCAGGATTGACTACTACAGAACAATCTGCAAAAAATAAAATTCCATTATATCCAAAACAAAAATCAACATTACGAGCAATACTTAAGGTATCCATAATCATAAAAGACGATACAATATTAACACCTTCCAACTTGGGAATTATTCTTATAGCATTAGACAAAACCTTAGCAGAAGTTGAAATCGCCCCACAAACACAAGATTTGGCATAACCAAACCTTACCATAAGCATGGCAAAAGTAATCTCATCTAAAACTTGAGTCTTTAAACTTTGCTTTGTAGCTCCCTTTAGCTTTAGCAAGCTCCAATATTCATCCAAATACATTTCAATGTCTGGAAAAAAATTGGGATCAACAACTTCTATTCTTTCTAAAATATTATTACAATTAGAAAATTCTTTTAAAGAATTAATAACAGGATCTTTTTTGCCTATCAAAATAATAGAATCTGCAAGATTTTTTTGCAAAATAACAATAGCTGCCCTTAAAACTCTAGAATCACTACTTTCAGGAAAAACTATATTGGCCTTAAACTTATTCTCTTTTACAAATATCTTCGCCTTATTGAAAACATAATCTTTTAAAGAAAACACTCTATAAAAATATTACAATACAAATTGATAAATGCATAAAAAAAAGACATTTTTAAATAAAAAATCTTTCCTCATGCATAATTTTCTATTATAAAAATTAAATATTTCTTAAAGCATTCTTAAAATCTCTTGTACAACTTTAGCTGAATTAAAAGCAGCTAATTTAGAAAATTTACTATATTCAACTTCATTTCCTTCTTTATTTACAATATCAGATATTGACCTAATAACTATAAAAGGTACATTAAATATATGAGAAACATGCCCTATTGCTGCACCTTCCATCTCAACAGCTATTACATCTTTAAAGTTTCCTATAATTTTGTTAATATAAGCTGGATCAATAAACTGATCTCCTGTTAGTATTAATCCTGAATATGTATTAGAATCTCCAACCTTTGATTTAATCGCCTCTTTAGCTTTATTAACCAAATTCTTATTGGCACTAAATTTTTGAGGTAATCCCACAAGCTGTCCCACCTTGTATCCAAATTTAATCAAATCAACATCATGATATGCAACCTCTGAAGACACTACCACATCTCCTACTTTAATATCTTTGTATTTAGCACTAACAACACCACCAGCAACTCCAGAATTAATTACATGACTTATATTGTATTTTGACAAAATATAGCCAGTCCACATACCTGCATTAACCTTGCCAATCCCACAAACAATAGTCATAACATTGCGATTAGACAACTTCCCCTTTACAATCTTTTTATTAAGACCATACTCCTTAAGCACTATTTCTTCCTTATTAGACATAAGCTTGTTTATCTGCTCAGCCTCAGAGTCCATAGCAGTTACTATTAAAACATTGATATTTTTAGAAAAAGCAACATATCCGTTTGAAAAAACCAATACAAAAAGAAAAAATTTTATTAAATAATTATTCATAAACTTGCACTCCTTACAGTAAAAGAATATTTATATCAATTTTATACAAAAAAAATCCAAAACAGAATTACTTTTGAAAGAATTTTTGCAAGGTATTGAAAAAAAATATCCTATCCGTATTACAATATTAATAGCTTAAAAAAAGGGGAAACTGAATGAAAAAAATGAATCTGGTTACAGCTGCTCTACCCTATGTTAATAACATACCTCATCTTGGAAATTTAGTGCAAGTATTATCAGCTGATGCTTTTGCAAGATACTCAAAAATGTCGGGAATTGAAACTCTTTATATCTGCGGAACAGATGAATATGGAACAGCTACAGAAACCAAAGCTCTAATTGAAAATACTACCCCTTTAGAACTTTGTAATAAATATTATGAAATACATAAATCAATTTACAAATGGTTCAATATTGAATTTGATATCTTCGGCCGCACAACTAACAAGCACCATCAAGACATTGTACAAAATTTTTTCCTACAATTAGAAAAAAATGGCTATATAAAAGAGCGAGAAACTGAACAGTTTTTTTGCAATAAAGATTCAATGTTCTTAGCTGATAGATATGTAATAGGAGAATGCCCAGAATGCCAAAGCATGGCTAAAGGAGATCAGTGCGACAACTGTTCTAAGCTTTTAAATCCAACAGACCTAATAAATCCAAAATGCATAATTTGCAAAAACAAACCTATTTTAAAAAAAACCAGTCATCTTTATTTGGATCTTCCTAAAATAAAAACAAAACTTGAAAAATGGATAAAAAATACAACTACTAGCAAGAATTGGAATACCAATGCCCTTAAAATGACAAAAGCTTTTTTAAGAGATGGCCTTAAAGAAAGAGCAATTACAAGAGACCTAAAATGGGGAATTCCTGTGCCTAAAAAGGGTTATGAAAATAAAGTATTTTATGTATGGTTTGATGCTCCAATAGGATACATTTCAATTACCAAAAATATTGTCAAAAATTGGAAATCTTGGTGGAAAAACAATGATCAAGTAAATCTTGTGCAATTTATTGGAAAAGACAATATATTGTTTCATACAATTATATTCCCTTGCATAGAAATTGGTAGTAAAGAAAATTGGACAATATTAAATCAACTCTCATCAAGCGAGTACCTAAATTACGAAAATCTTAAATTTTCAAAATCAGAAGGAACGGGGATTTTTGGAAACGATGCTATTACCACGGGAATCCCTTCTGATATTTGGCGATTCTACATCTACTACAATAGGCCTGAAAAATCTGATTTTCAATTTATGTGGCAAGATCTCCTGGAAAGAGTAAATACAGAACTTATTGATAATTTTTCAAACCTTGTCAACAGAGTATTAACATTTCAAAGAAAATTCTTTGGAGATGTAATAGAAACAATAGAAATTCAAAATAAATTTTGGAAACAAATAACACCAAAATATAATAAAATACTAAATCTTTTTAAAAAGACAGAACTAAAATCTGCACTCAAAGAAATACTTAAAATTTCATCCCTTGGAAACAAAATATTTCAAGATAACGAACCATGGAAAAGAAAAGACAGCTCTCCACAAGAAACAAAAGAACTAATCTCAAACTTAATATACCTAATAAGAGACTTATCTATTTTAATGATGCCATTCATTCCCGAAACAAGCAAAAAGATACAACAATTTTTTGGCAACAGTTATCAATTTTCGACCAAAATTCTTGGAACTAAATCGGGAATTAAAAAAATTGAATTCACAGAAATATTATTCAATAAACTAGAGCAAAAAAAAATTAACAATTTAAAGCTAAAATATTCAGGAGAGAAAAACATGAAAGAAAAAGAACAAGCGGAAAACCTGCTTAGAGAAAAAGAACAACCAGAAAACTTGTTTAGAGAAAAAGTGCTCTTAAGAGTTGCAAAAATAAATAAAATAGAAAGAAATCCTGAGGCTAAAAACTTATTCATATTAAAATTAGATGACGGAAATAACAAGGACAAACAAATAGTAAGCAGTCTTGAAGGATATTACACAGAAGAAGAACTTTTGGGAAAACATATAATAATAGTAGATAATTTAAAGCCTGCAAAGTTTAGGGGAATAAAATCTGAAGGAATGCTAATAGCTACTGAGGACAAAAATAAAAATTTTAAAGTTATAATTGTAGAAGATTCAATCAAAAATCCTATTGCTGGAGAGAGAATAATACTTGAAACCGATCAGAATAAAGATCTTGCCTACCCACCTAAAATTGACATAAATAAATTTTTAAAAGTTAATATAGTAGCAGAAAACGGAGAGCTTAAAATAAACGGAATAAGCTTAATATTAGAAAATTCTAAGAACAAAATATTGTCTAAAGATATTCCAAACGGAATAGTTTGCTAAGAGCTATTAATGACTATTAAAAAAATACAAACAAAAGAAATGGAAGAAAATTATCTTCAAAGCGAACTGTGGGCATTAATAAAAACAACAAAAAACAGCAATTGGAAAGCCATAGCATTTGAAAGTGATATTCTTGGTAAAATTATTGTAATGCAGAGAAGACTGTTTAAAAATTTTTATTTAGCATATATTCCACATCCAGAATTCTCAAACAAAACTCTTGAAAACATTAATATTGATAAAATAAGCAAAAATATTAAAGAATTTAGCACAAAAATAAAACCCTACTTACATAAAAATACAATTTTTTTAAGATTCGATTTAATGTATTACTATCAAAGAACGCTGAATGAGAAATATTTTCCACTAAAAATTAAAATCAAATATCTAAAAAAATCATTTGATGACATACAGCCTTCAAACACAACAATATTAAACTTAAACAATTCTCTTGAGAATATTTTGCTTAACATGAAAAAAAAAACAAGATACAACATAAAGCTCAGCTCAAAAAAAAATCTAAATATAATAATAGATGATAAATTTAAACATTTAAATGAATTTTACAAACTTTACAAAGAAACTAGCAAAAGAGATAAATTTGCTATTCATTCAGAAGAATATATACAAAACCTCATCAAAATATTCAAACAAGACAAAAATGCCCAAATAAAAATGATAATTGCATTTTATAACAACACAATTATTTCTGGAATAATAGTGGGAATTTACAAGGAAAAAGCCATCTACCTTTACGGGGCTTCAAGCAAAGAATATAGAAATTTAATGCCCAATTACGCAGTACAATTTAAAGCAATCCAAATTTTGAAAAAATTAGGAATAAAAGAATATGATTTATTGGGAATCCCTCCAATTGCAAATAAAAAACACCCCTTATATGGTCTTTTTGGTTTTAAAACAGGATTTGGGGGCAATATTATTCACAGAATTGGCTGTTATGATTTTACTTACAAAAATTTTATTTATAGGATTTATGCAAATCTTGAAAAACTTAGATACTTTTATTACAAAGTATTAAGGAAAAAAATTTAACCAAGCGTATTAACTAAATTTTTAAATTGCAAGCCCCTATCAAACTCATTATCAAAAAGCTCAAAAGAAGCACTGGCAGGGGAAAATAATACAATGTCGCCTGGACTTGAAATTTTGAAAGAATAATTTACTGCGTCTTTTAAAGAATTAAATACAAAATACTGTATGCTACTTTTTTCTAAAATCTTAATAATTTTTACAGTTGCACTACCTTTTATTAAGATCCAAGTTTTTACAATATTTATTATCTTGCTAAAACTTGAAAAATCAAGCTCTTTATCAGTTCCCCCAACAATCAAGTTAATGTGGTTATCATTTGTTTTTAAACTTTTAATAGATAAAACCGTAGACTCAGGAATAGTTGAAGCTGTATCATTATAAAACATTACATTTTGAACTAATTTAACAAACTCTAATCTATGCTCAATGCCTTTAAAATTATTTAAAATCTGAGACGTATGATTAAGGTCTATATTTAAATAATACGAAACAAAAAAAGCAATAAACTTGGGAATCATAAAAACAACCTGCGACTCAGAAAAACTTCCAATCAAATTATCATTAAAATATACTTTGCCTTCATTGCAATAAAAAATATCTTGACCAAAATCACAACGATTGGATTCGGAAAATAAAATAACTTTGGCTTTTGATTTAAATTTTGAAAAATATTTGTAATAAGCCTTGTCCTGAATAATCACAATTCCTGAAGCTTGATTTACAAAAATTTTTGACTTATCGATAATATAGTCATCAAAATTTAAATAATAGTTTTGGTGATCGTTGTAAACATTTGTAATAATGCTAAGAATAGGATTAAAATTATCTAAAGATTGCAATTGCCAAGAAGAAAGCTCCAAAATCACAGGAGATCTTCCATCAAGTTGATCAAAAAAATTTAAAGGAGAAACACCAATATTTCCTCCAAGCTTTGCCCTTGGATATTTTTTTTTCAAAACCTGATACAAAAGAGACACAAGAGTAGATTTACCTTTGGTGCCCGTTACTGCGATTATAGGATTCTTGTTGAATATCAAAAATAAGCTAATATCCGTTTCAACTCGTTTGGCAAGCTTTAAATATTCATTATTGGGTTTCACACTAGGATTTTTCACAACAATATCAGCATTTTTAAAATCATTTATATCATGCTTACCTAAAACATACCTAATTTGATTATCAAAATCTCTTAAAGAATCAATACTTAAAGCTAATTCTGCCTCACTTTTAAGATCAGTAATTACTAACCTTGCCCCATGCTTTAATAAAAATCTAGAAAGAGCTACTCCTCCTCCATTAATACCCAATCCCATGACTAAAAAATTTAAATTTTTAATTTCGTCTAAACGCACAATAAAGATTATATCAAACCTACCAGCCTGTTTTAATAGATTTAATCCACCTTTCACTATAAAAATAAGGAAGTGAAATAGCAAGTTTGATTGCATCCTCAAGAGCTGGAATAAAAACAACAATTTCAAAAGGCAAATTTGTATAATTTGCTAAAACAAAAGCAATGGGAATAGTATAAACAAAAGTTACAGAACCCTCCATGATAGCACCAAAACTTGGAGATGCTCCTGCACGAAAAAATCCGAAAAGATACTGAAAAGCAAGAGCCATAAAAAAGGCAGAAACAGAAGAATACCTTAAAATAATTCCTATAAGGTGCGAATATTTTAATGTATAAAAAATATAAGGAGCAAAAAATGAAAACACAAACAATGCAAAAGATGTTAAAAAAGCAAGTTTTAAGCCAATTCTACCTAAATAAATTGCAACTTTCATGACTTCTTTTTTACTATTATGCATTTCATAGCCCATCATAATATTCAAAGAAATACAAAAAGAATTAATTATATTAAAGATAATAAAATAAACAGAAAAAGATATGCTGTAAGCAGCATATCTGTGAACATCAATTCCTATAAAAATTGACGTCAGTACAAGATAGCCAAAAAACCAAATAAAATCATTTAAAATGATTGGAATAAAAAACTTAATTAGCTGAAAAAATAGATTAGCATTAACACTTAAATCATCAAATTTAAGATTTAAAATTGAATTCTTGTTAAACACTGTATAAAAAAGATAAACAACAAGCTCTACGACACGAACAACTGTTGTTGCAATAGCAGCTCCAACTACCCCCATATGAAAAACAAAAATAAAAACATAATTTAATATTAAATTTAAAAAAACTGCAAAAACAGAAATGTAAACTTGGAATTTAACAATTTCAATAACCTTAAGAGCATTAGCAATAAGCCCTTTTATAATTGCAAATACGAAAGAAAAAATAGCTATGTTTAAATATATAGCCCCATAATAAATTGCCTGCGTATCATTAGAAATCAATCTGAGTAAAAAAAGGGGATTCAATCTAGAAACAACTACAAACGGAAAAGAAAATAAAATAATAATTAATATACTAATAAAAAATGTATTTCTAAAGCTCTTAAAATCACCCTGATTGTATTGCCTTGTAGCAATTATGTTGTAAGCTCCCACCATAGCAAACCCAATGGTAACAAACAGTTCAAAAAATTTATTTGCAAGAGAAACCCCTGCAACAGGATAATCACCAAGATATGCAACCATGGCATTATCTGTAAGAGAAATAAAATTAAATAAAAAAAACTCAATAGCAGTTGGAATTGCAATTTTTAAAAGATCTTTATAAATTCTATCCTTTTTTGATGCACTTAATGAATACATAAAATTCTCCAAATAAAAAATCAATATTTTTGCAAAGATAAATACCAGAACCTACAATACAGCAAAAGGAATTGCTTTTAAATCAGCATAATCAGAATTAATTTTAGATTCACCAAGATTATTAAAATTTTTATTAACACCAAATATATCACGCCACCCCATGTTCAAGCAAGCTCTTCATACTCAATCTCTCGTATCCAATCATCGTGAAAAAATTCAATTATGATAAATATATTTTTAATGATCTCTTCCAAATTTACAATAAAAACCACTATTGGCAAACTTAAATTTGTATAAAACACCAATAAATAAGCAACTGGAAGTGTATAAAAAACAATTACTCCCGATTCAATAAAAAAACAAACATTTGGTATACCGCTAGCCCTAAAAACCCCAACAAGAACTTGTGCTGTAAAAGCTTTAAAAACTACAATACTTGCAAAAACATAAATAAACACGCTAACAAGTTCGGAAGAATCTAAATTGCTAAAAATATAAGGGGCAAAGCCCGATATTCCAATAAGCAAGATAACTACAAAAATGCCTAAAAGAAATCCCAAAAAAGATAAAAAAAATCCAACCGACCGGACATGTTTTTTGTCATAAATCATTAAATGCCCAATAACAACCCCTGTTGCAAGTCCCATACCATGAAGTAGTACAAAACAAATGTCAAAAAGATTTGATGCAACAGCAAATGAAGCGTATTCAATGCTCCCAACACGAGCATAAAATGCATGTAAAATAGTTATACTCAAAACCCAAAAAATCTCGTGAGACAAAACAGGTATAATCAGTTTTAAATTAGCCCTAGTAACTACCTTTGAAGCAAAAAAATCGCCAAACTTAATCCGATAATATGAATTACTGCTTATCAGACTATATGAAAAATAAAAAACAAACTCAACAATTCTAGCAAGCACAGTGGCATATGCAGCACCTTTTATTCCCATGCTAAAACCAAAAATAAAAATATAATTAAAAACAATATTTATTAAAACAACAATAGAAGTAACATATAAAGGTATTTTTACTTCTTTGGCACTCTTAAACCCCATAGTCGATAAAAAAGAATATGCCATTAACACATAAGACAATGAAATAATTTTTAAATACTCTGATCCAAAATTTAAAGAATTTTGATTAGCTGTAAATAGCTTTATAATGTTTCTTGGAAAAAAGAATGAAAATATAAAAAAAATTATTCCTATTGTAGTTCCAATTGACAATATATAAGCAAAAGATTGTCTTACTTGAAGAAACTTCTTTTTTGCAATTGCTTGGGACACGTAAGCACTTAAAGCTGTACCAAGTCCAAACACAATAATAAAAAAAAGAAAAGTTACTCTATTTGCTAAAGAAACTCCCGTAACATGAAAAGAACCCAAATAGGAGATCATAAAATTATCAAAAAAAGTTACCATTTGAAATAAAAGCGATTCAAAAGCTGTGGGAATAGCTATAACAAATAGCTCTTTTATTATCTGGTCGTAATTTTTAAACTTTTTGATCATATTCCTTATATACAATCTCCTTTATTTATTGCTTTTAAATAAACTTAATCTAATCTAGAATATACATATATTAGAATTAACTATTAATTATACTAAAATATATTATAATTAAATAATATGAAATCAATTTATGTTTTATTACTTCTATTTATTAAACTATCTTTGTTGGCTAACAACGTTTCAAAAAAAGATTTAGAAATACTACTAAAGATTGCCCAAACAATGAATAAGGAGTGCAAAAATTTTATTGAAAAAAATCCTATTCAATTCTTAAAAGAAATAAAGCCCTTAGTAGATGCAGAAAAAAACAACCTCTTAATTCTAATAAATAAAAAAATACCAATTCCTGCAGATTATAAAATACCTGATCTGGTAAATGTTAATGATTTCAAAGATCTTAAGAATCTTGGAGCAAAGACTATTAAAGTAAGAAAAATATTAATCGAAGATTTAATTCGACTAATAAAAGATGCAAAGAAAAATGGAATTGAAATTAAAATCAAATCTGCTTACAGAACGCAAGAATACCAAAAATTTTTATTTGATTACAATGTCAAAACTTATGGAAGAAAGATTGCAGAAACTCAATCAGCAATTCCAGGCCATTCTCAACATCATATGGGAACAGCAATAGATTTTATATCTATAGATGACAATTTACTAAACACAAAAGAAGGAAAATGGCTTTACGAAAATTCTCTAAAATATGGATTTTCTATTTCATACCCAAAAGGATATGAAATAGAAACTGGATATAAAGCAGAGCCTTGGCACTACTTATACATAGGACCTAAGCCATGCTTTATTCAGAAAAAATATTTTAATAATTTACAACATAAGCTTCTTGAATTCTGGAACCATAACAAAACAAATCTTATTGACCTAATTGAAAAATACGCAAACTAAATACTTCTTCCAACATTCAAATAAGAGCAAAAAAGATTATCTAGCAAATCAATATCAATCTTGTCGTAAGCAGAATTATCACAAAAAAACAAATCGAGTTCTTCTCTAATCAATACTATAACATCTCTATCATCAACAAAATTAGCTATTTTTAATTTTAAATATCCTGCTTGTTCAAGCCCAAATAAATTGCCAGGTCCTCTTAACCTTAAATCTTCCTCTGCTATTTTAAATCCATCCAAATTTTCTTTTATAGTTTTCAATCTAAATTTGCCAGCACTTGTTAAAGGCTCTTTATAGAGTAAAAAGAAAAAAGATTGTAAATTACTTCTACCAACACGACCTCTAATTTGATGTAAAGTAGAAAGCCCAAAACGCTCGGCATGCTCTACCACCATACAAGTTGCATTTGGACAATCAATTCCAACCTCAATAACACTAGTAGCCACCAAAATATCTACTTTTTTCGAATAAAAATTTTTCATAATTTCTTCTTTTAAATCGGATGGCAACTTAGAATGAAGCATATCCACAACATACTCGCTAAACACTTCTTTTAATTTTAAACACATATTATTAACATCTTTTAATTCAAATTTTTCTGAAGATGAAATTAATGGATAAACAAAATAAACCTGATGACCTTTTAAGAGCTCTTTTCTTAAAAACTCATAAACTTTATCTTCATTGCCATGCTTTGCTAAATAAGTAGTAATAGGCAAACGCCCCTTAGGTAAGGTTTTAATAAATGAAATTTCAAGATCACCAAAAAGTGTTAACGCAAAACTTCTAGGAATAGGCGTTGCAGACATTAAAAGCATGTCTACCCCTTCTCCTTTGTTTTTAAGCTCTTCTCTTTGAATAACTCCAAATTTATGCTGCTCGTCAATGATAACATATGCTAATCTTTTAAATTCTGTACTTTCGCAAAAAATAGCATGTGTTCCAACTATTAAACCAGAAGTTCCATTTTTAATACTTTCTAATGCTTGCTCCTTATCCTTCTTTTTTAAACTACCAGTCAAAAGAGTCACCGAAATGTTAAAAGACGACAATATGTTAGATAAATTATCATAATGTTGACGAGCTAAAAGATCAGTAGGCGCCATAAATGCCACCTGATAACCAGCTTCAATTAAAGGAAGCCCCGAAAGCAAGGCAACAAGGGTTTTACCACTCCCAACATCACCTTGAAGCAATCTATTCATTGGCTTAGAAGAGTTAAGATCTGAGAATATCTCATCAACAGAAATTTTTTGATCTTCTGTAAGTTCAAAGGGCAAACTTGAAACAACTTTATCAAGCAAATCTCTTGATAAATGCCTTTTTTCTCGGAAAAGAACCTTAGAAGATCTATATCTTGAAAAAAACTGAAGCAAGAAAATTTCTCTGTAAATTAAAGTTTTTTTTGCCTTTTCAAGCATTTCTAATGAACTTGGAAAGTGAATCTCTTTTAAAGCATCACTTAACGACAATAAAGAATACTTTTCTATTAAAAATTTAGGAATATCTGTTTGACCAAACTTAAAAAAATATTCAAGAGCTTCCCTTACATATAATGAAATTTTCTTTGATGTTAATCCCTCTGTCAAAGAATAAACCGGAAGAATTTTCTTAAACCTTTCAGGCTTTTCACTGTAAACTTCACTGTCAAAATTAGAACAACTCCATAAACCACTATAATCGTTATAAGTAAATTTAGAATAAATATAAAATTTTTTATCTATTTTAAAAACATTCTCTAAAAAAGCCCTATTAAAAAGTAGGATTTCAAAAGGCTCATCATTTACGCTTCTAGCCGTTAACTTTAAATTTTTCTTAGAACTATCCCCAAATTTTTTATGCCCTACAACAGTGAACACCGTCATCATATCACAACTTTTCACCTTAGAAAAATCCGGAAAAGTTTGCATATTTTGACGATCTTCATATTTTACAGGAAAAAACTCAATAAGATCTTTAACATTAAAAATTTGCAGATTATTTAACCTTTCAACCCCTTTCTCACCAAGACCACCTATACCTTTAAGTTCATATTCAAACTCATGTAAAAACATTTTAATCTCCTAAAAAGGCAAATATGTTCCTAAAACTCTAATAGCAAATACAACCTGTTCAATAATAATTATAAATGCTACCATTAAAGCACTCCCAACAATCAAACGTAAAGCATAAGACATATGTTTGTCGGTAATTACACCGCTTATCCTAGTGGATAAAGGAAGTAAAAATGAATCGACTGTTTTTAAAAAGTCTGAGCCTTGGAACAAATTCAAAAGCAACAATAACAATCTCAACAATAAAAAGAAAACTATAGCAATAAAAATGCTTCTAAATATCCCCCAAACTTCAACAATGAATAAAATAATAAATGTAGAAAGCCTATAATTGCCATAAGCCAACATTCTTTCAAAAATAGTTAAAGTTATTAAAGCTGCAATTGGAGAAAAATCAAACATACCAAATGTAAAAAAAGGAATTCTTCTGAAAAAAGATAAAAATGGTTCTGTGACAATATGTATAAATCTGAAAAATACATTGGTATTAATCCCTGAAGACACAAGCCAACTAAGAAGGATCCTAATTAAAATTAAAATCCTATAAATCTGCAAAAATACCATCAAAATTTCTATTAAAGCAACTAACACAGCACCTCCTAATCAACCCAAACATCTTCAACTATCACACACTTTCTCAACTTATCAAGCTTATCTTCATCTGGCACAAAATTTAAAATTGAATTCATTTTTAATTTTAAATCCTTGCCATTTTCCCTTAAATAAAAATAAACATTTGAAAATCCAGAATTGTCCTCAAAATTACTTATACTTTCTTTTAAAGAATTAAGTAATTGTAGGTCATTTAATTTATTATTTAAAAATTTAATATGAATATTATTTATTTTATCTTTGGAAAGTCTCTCAATATTTACAACTTTTTCAACTACAATTGAAAATTTGTCTCTGTTAAACGTAAGCCTACCTACAACCCCAACAACATTACCTTCAAGTAAAAAATTTCTATACCTTTCATAGCTTTCTGTAAAAACTACAATATCTATTGCGCCTTTAAAATCTTCTACAACACCAAAAGCCATTTTTGCATTATTTCTTTTAGTTTGAATAACTTTTACTGAATTTAAAATACCAGCAAATTGAACAATGCTATCTTTTTTAGCAGCAAGATCTTTTAAAACATTTAAACTGGAGAAACTATCAATTGCCTTTTTATAAGGATCAAGAGGATGACCCGACACATAAAATCCTAAAAGCTCTTTTTCAAATCCTAAAAGCTCAGAATAAGAATACTCTTTAAAAGTCTGATAATTAAAACTTTGCTGAATTGGATCTTGACTTTCAAGAGCACCAAATAAGCTATTTTGACCAAGTTTTTTATTATTTTTATCTTCTGAAACAACTTCAATCAAACGATCAAGATTTTCAAATAAAGTTTTTCTATTTTGATCCAAACTATCAAAAAGTCCAGATTTTATTGCAGATTCTAAAAATTTCTTATTAATTACTTTATCATCTACACGTCTTATAAAATCTTCAAAAGAACTATATTTGCCGTTTTTTTCTCTCTCATCAATTATTAAATCAACAACAATTCCTCCAAGATTTTTAATCCCATTAAGCCCATAAGAAATTCCAGAATCAGTTACACGAAATTCCCTAAATGATCGATTTATATCGGGCTTGAGCACGTCTATACCTATAGCTTTTGACTCTTCAATGTAATAAGAAAGCTTATCATTATTATTAATTTCATTAGTCAAATTGGCAGCCATAAAATATTCAGGATAATTAGCCTTAAGATAAGCCGTTTGATATGCTATTAAAGAATACGCCGCTGCATGCGATTTGTTAAATCCATACCCCGAAAAAGGCTTTAAAAGTTCAAAAATTTCACTAGCAATTTCTTTGTCATATCCTTTCTCAATAGCACCTCTTAAAAAGTCGACCTTCATCTCATTCATCTCGTCTTCTTTCTTTTTCCCCATAGCACGTCTTAAAATATCGGCCTTGCCAAGAGAAAAGCCTCCAATTATTTTTGCAACTTCCATTACTTGTTCTTGATAAACAATAACCCCATAAGTTGGTCTTAAAACTTCCTTTAAATCTGGATGAGGATATTTAATTCTCTTAACACCTTTTTTAGCAGCAATAAATTGAGGAATAAATTGCATAGGACCTGGCCTATAAAGAGCATTTAAGGCTATTAAATCTTCAATGCTATCGGGCTTTGCGTCTTTTAGAATTTGCTGCATTCCTTCAGATTCAAACTGAAAAACAGATGCACTTCTTCCTTCTCCTAGCATTTTAAAAGTCTTAACATCATTATCTGGAATATTTTTTATTTTAAAATCTGGATTTACACTTCTAATAAGATTTTCCGCATTTTTTATTAACGTCAATGTTTTCAAGCCAAGAAAATCCATCTTAACAAGCCCACATTCTTCAAGCAAATCCATTGTGTATTGAGTAGAAACAGAACCTTGCTTATAATCCTTATAAAGAGGCACATAGTCGGTTAAAGGGGTTTTAGAAATTACAATTCCTGCAGCATGAGTTGAAGCATGCCTATTCATTCCCTCAAGAATCAATGCGGCATTCATTAATTCTTTGTAAACAGGCTTGCTAGTAAAATATTCTTTTAAGGAACTATCATCTAAAACCTCTTTTAAAGAAACTTTGGGACCATCAGGAATAAACTTAGTAAGTTCATTTGATTCAGCAAATGGAATATCTAAAACTCTAGCCACATCCTTAACTACAGCCTTGGGCTTTAAAGTTCCAAAAGTAATTATTTGAGCTACCTTATCTTCTCCATATTTATTGGTAACATATTTTATAATCTCCTCTCTACCTTCAAAACAAAAATCAATATCAAAATCGGGCATAGAAATACGCTCAGGATTTAAAAATCTCTCAAAAAGTAAATTATACTTTAAGGGATCAATATCAGTAATCCTAAGAGCATAAGCTACTATTGAACCAGCACCAGAACCACGCCCAGCTCCAACAGGAATATCGTGATCATGAGCAAATTTAATAAAATCCCAAACAATCAAAAAATACCCTTCAAAACCCATTCCAATTATTACGCTCAATTCATAAAAAGCTCTATCTTTTATTTTGCTTGTCAAAGTTTTATATCTAAATTTCAATCCCTCAAGAGTAAGATGTTCCAAATATTCACCAAGAGTATTAAATTCAACAGGAATTTGATAATCAGGTAAAATAGGGCCTGGAAAAGTTATTTTAAAATCATCACATTTTTCTGCAATCCTTACAGTATTTTCTAAAGCTTCAGGCAAATCATTAAAAAGTTCACACATTTCCTCTTGAGATTTAATATAAAATTCATTGGTTTCCATTTTTAATCTATTCTCATCGCTTTTCTTAGCACCGGTACCAATACAAACAATGATGTCTTGAGCGGCTGCATCTTCTCTGTTAACATAATGAGAATCATTAGCTGCTGTCAAAGGAACTCCAAGTTCCCTAGAATACTCAACCAACCTTTCATTTACAATGTCTTGATCTTTAATGCCATGTCTTTGAAGCTCAAGATAAAAATCATTGCCAAAAACTTTTTTAAACCAAAGAATTTCATTCTTAGCATCTTCAAATCTATTAGCCAAAATAAGTCTTGGAATGAGTCCTCCAATGCAAGCTGAAGTGCAAATTAATCCCTCTGAATATTTTTCAAGATCCTCTTTATCTATCCTTGGACGATAATAAAACCCTTCAAGATAAGAAATACTTGTTAATTTTAATAAGTTTTTATAACCCATCTCATTCTTGGCAAGCAAAATTAAATGGTAAGACATTTTTCCAAGATCGTCCTGTTTTTTTAAAAACTTAGAAGTTTTTGCCATATAAGCTTCAATGCCAATTATTGGCCTAATTCCTGCTTTTTTAGCTTCTTTATAAAATTTAATAGCTCCAAAAAGATTGCCATGATCTGTTAATGCAATATGTGACATATTGCATTTTTTTGCTTTTGATATAATATCTGATATTTTTGCAGCTCCATCCAAAAGAGAATAATCTGAATGAACATGCAAATGAATAAATCTAGCCCTAAAACTCATACCTAAAATTATTTTATCAAAATAAAACTTGATTTTTAACAAACCTTAGTTAAATAAATAAAAACTTAAAAAGCCACTATAATTTTAAATCTCTAATTTAAATTATTGCAAAAAATCTTATCAAAATAATCAGGAAAAAATACTAATTCCTTGATTATCTAATTCAATTACCATCTTTTTAATGTGCTCAAGTTTTCTAACAATTTCTTCGGACAAACTCTCAGCTTGAGACAAAAAATCTTTAGCTTGCCTTAAGCCGCTATCATTACGATTTTCTAACCTAAATATAATCAAAATTTCAGCTGCAAACTTATTAATATTTAAATAAGGAATGTACACTTCTTCCCACAACTGCCTGATAGCATCATTCTTGGGGGACAATCCTTTATAAAACAATCCAAACCCGTGCTTGGAAGCATCCGTTTGAATAAATATTCTCCTTTGTCCTTCAACAAGTAATCTCAAATTATTAATCCAAGAAAATTGCTCTGAGATAATAAATTCTAGCTCTTTTAAAAATTCATCATTAGACAGCATAAAAGTATCAGAGCCAATCAAAGAGTCACAGTTTCTTGAATAATAAGCCATATTAGCATCTATACTCTCAAGACTTTCAATCAAAGAAGAAAATTCCTCTTGACTTCTTGAAAAGCGCTTAAATATGCTCTCAAGATAATTAAGCTGTTCAAGAATCTCGGCAAAGAACTTATCAATATCAATCTGCAAATCCTTAAGGTTATTAGAAATTAAATCTTTAGAAACCTCCTCAATTTCCTTTACAGAAATCATATTCATAACACCTTTTGCCTGATCAGAAAGTCGCTTGATCTCATCTGCAACAACAGAAAATCCTTTACCATATTCTTTAGCTCTTGCAGCCTCAAGCTTTGCATTAAGAGAAATCATATTGGTAGCCCCCAAAAAATTACTTATTGTTTCTAAGCTGCCCTGAATTCCAACAATAACAGAAGATATTTGATTTAATTTTTCCTTATTATTTTTACCAAGATCACCAAAAATAACGTTTATCTGATCACGAGCATTATTTGTCATCTCAACAAAAGTGGAAAATATCTGATCAAAATCTTCTATTCCAGAAAACAAAATTCTTTGCAATGACTCAAATCCTACTTTTAGAGTAGAAATGGAAGCTTTGGTATGATAAAATCCCTTTAGCATTTCTTTAACAGGAACTTTATACTCATAAGTACTCAAATCTTTTTTGTCATTACTAACAACATTTAAAAGATTTGAATCAACAACTTTTTTATTTTTTTTAAAAAACGAAAATTTTTTCATAAAGGGATTCTACCATAAAAACTTTTTTTTGAATAGAACCCCAAGTACTTAATTTGATACATTATTTCAAATTTAATATCAAATCAAATACATTGCTAAACAAAAAATATTTTTACATTTAAATGGTAAAAATTAACCACTTTGAAATAAATTCAAGCTTTCATCTTAAACCATAAAACCATCTAAAGATACAAATCATTCTCCTCATTTATAAAATTTAAAACTAATTTTAAATTAAATTTACTTTCTTTTTACCCAAGAATAACGTCCACTAACCTCATTATACTCAAAAAGAACATCTCTGTAAGAAAAAAAGCATAAAAAAATATCTATAAACTCTTCTAATTTAGCCTTAACTTTTGGCAAGTTAAAATCATTGTCAAAATTAAAAATATCGTCTGATTCTACTTTAAATAATTTATCATCTTGCTTGAGAATAACTTTTTTGGGCTGCCAAAAAAGAACGTTGATTTTTTTGTCTTGAAGAAAAAATCTATTAAATTCATACTCAAGATCAACTTGATCCGTTTTTGCTTCAACAATTCCAACAATAACACATCTTTCATGATCAATTCTTTTAATCAAAACAGCATCTGTAAGCACAACTCTCTCACCAACTTCAAGAGCAAACTGCTCTTCTATCTCATATTGCTTATTAAAAGGAAGATTTGCAATTTTCCTGAAAAGATTGAGAAGTATGTACTTAGTGCTCATCTCTTTATTGCTTATTCTAAGACAAGGAATCTTCATTCTATACTTAAGCTCATCAAAAAAATATTTAACTAACCTTTTCATTAAAATTGTTTTTCTAATGTCTTCTTCTTTCATTCAATACTCCTAATAAAAATTGCCAAAAATTAAAGCTATTATATAAATATAATAAAATCTGAATATTATTAAAGAAATCAAAGTATTTTATTATATACTAATTATAATTAAATCATTGCCTAAAATGAAAGGGAAAATTATGTTAATCAAATTTATGTTCTCAAATATTAATCTAATATTAATAGTCGGCATGACTTTATTTAAAATATTATTAGAAATAATGTACCGAAAAATATTATTAAAAAAAATGGTTGACAGTACTAACACATTAAATACTCAAAAAAAACAATGCAAAATAATTGTTATCTTTGTTTTAGCTTTAAATCATTTATTACAAAGTTTTTTAATAAACGCTCTTATCAATTTATTTAACAATTTAATAACTCTTACTAACAACTCTCTGGGAAGCTTAACAGACTTAAATTACAATATATTATCTGCAATACTAATATCTAGCATAACCTGGCTTGCATTTAGCTTTCCAAAAGTAATAAACGATATAATCTATGAAAAAAGACCATTTAATTTAACAATAGCTAATGCTTTTTTTGACTTTTTAATAATAATATTACTAACCATATTCTCTAAATTATTTTTAAGCTACAAAATATTGCAATTTGAAAACACTACAAACATTAATTTTGAGAATCTGCCTACTCACTAAGTAACCAAATAGACACTCAAATACAAGCTTTAATTAGCCCTAGAAAAAGCTTAGCTGGATTTTCTATTCTTGTAATAAGTTCTGGATGAAACTGGCAAGCCACAAAAAATTTATTTTTAGGAATTTCTATTAATTTTGCCATTTTAAAATCACTTGAAAATCCAGATACTATAAGTCCATTTTTTTCAAATAAATCTATATAATCATTATTAACTTCATACCTATGTCTAAATCTTTCAATTATCCGATCTTGGCCATAAAGTTTAAAAGCTATTGTATTCTTTTTAAGAATCACAGGATATCCTCCAAGCCTCATTGTAGCACCCTTATCTTTAATTCCCTTTTGCTCAGGAAGTAAATGAATAACAGGACTTTTTAAAGGCTTGTCTTTTAATAAATTTTCCTCCGTATCAGCATCAAGTATTCCACAAACATTACGAGCAAATTCTATTACAGCAAGCTGCAAACCAAGACAAATCCCAAGAAAGGGAATATTATTCTCACGAGCATATTTAATAGCCATAATTTTACCTTCATATCCTTTTCCCCCAAAGCCGCCAGGAACAATAATACCGTCAAACTCTTTTAAGCAGCTCTCATTTAAATCATTAGAATCAATTAAAGTACTTTTAATAAGCAAGTCCAAATGAGCTGCAACATGAACCAAAGACTCTCTAATTGACGCATAAGAATCATCAAGTTCGGCATATTTACCACAAACAGCAATATTAATAATTTTTTTAGGCGTAAAAAAATTAGATTTTATAACTCCTACAAGTTTTGAAAGCTCTTCTATTTTTGGATCAACCTTAATATTTAACTTAGAGCTTAAAATATCATGTACGCCTTGTTTGTAAAAAGATATAGGAATCTCATAAATAGTAGAAACATCAACATTGTCAATAATAGAAGTGCTCTCAACATTACAAAACATTGCCACTTTTTTCCTGATTTGATCTGTCAATACTTGCGAGCTTCTAGCAATAATTAAATCAGGAAAAATACCTGCTTTATTTAAAGTTTTAACACTCTGTTGAGTAGGTTTAGACTTTTGTTCATTAATTCCAGCTGGGCTTGGTACATAGGTTAAATGAATAAAAGCAATATTACCACTTCCAATCTCCTGTCTTATTTGTCTTACTGTCTCAATAAATAAAATATTTTCCATATCTCCTATAGTTCCACCAATTTCAATTATCAACATATCGCTATTCTCAGAGCTTGCAATCTGAAAAATTGTAGACTTGATCTCATCAGTAACATGGGGAATAAGCTGAACTGTTCTTCCTAAATATTTGCCCTTTCGCTCATTTTCAAGTATCTTTTTGTATATTTTCCCCATTGTAATGTTCCAACTAGACTTTGCATTAAGATTTAAAAACCTCTCATAATGACCAAAGTCCATATCAACCTCTCCTCCATCATCAAGCACAAAAACTTCTCCATGCTCAACAGGATTAATAGTCCCAGGATCAGTATTTAAATACCCATCACATTTAATTGGAGTAACTCTAAAATCATATCTAAACAACCTTGCAATACTTGCCGATGTAACTCCTTTGCCAATTCCAGAGATCACGCCTCCTGTTATTACTAAAATCTTTAAGTTTTTTTTCATGTATACCCCAAAATTAAAACTTTAAATTTCAATCCAATTAAGCTTACGCTTAAGAAGAACTCACAAATCATAATAAAATATACTTATTTGCATTAAAACAAACAAAAACATTAGACTAAAATAAAAATTATTAATGCCTGGCTACAAAGCTATTTCTAAGCCATTGTTTTAAATCTCTTAAACTATTTTAATTATAATTAACAAAGCAATATAATGAGCCTTTGGTTAAATAGTAATAATTAAACATTGCCAAAAAAACTAAAAATCCAAGAATAGCAAACAAATTGCTTTTTTTTCTAATACTTCCAAACTCTACTATCTTAAAATATGAAGCTAAATATAAAAAAAATCCCAAACCATAAACTATTTTAAAAAAAAGGCCACCTAAAAATCTATCAAAAGAAAAAATTAAATCTGAAAAACATGGCACATATTTAAAACCCCAATAAAGAAAAGACGTGAAAAAAAATAATAACACAATGGTCCCTAAAAAGAATATCAAAACCTTAACAAAAGGATGCGTTTTAAAAGCTATTCTAAAAAACATAAAGATTGGAAAAATAGATAAAAAATTAAAATAACGAAAAAAGAAAAAATCAGAAAGATATCTTAATTCTAAGAATACAGCACCCCCACCTCTTAAAAAGAATGCATTATCTAGAAATAAAAAAATATTAACTCCTAAATAATAAAAAAATATTAAAATCAAAGGTAGAGCAAATAAATATTTAATTAAATTAAAAAAATAATGCTCAAAAGTTGAAACGGGCAAAGATAAATAAAGAATATTTCTAAACGGATCGTGAATTACTTTGTAATAATCACACATAGTAAAAATCGATATAATCAAGGTTAAAATAAAAATTTTAGGAGCAAAAAATTTTAAAAAATCAGTTGCTGAAAAATTAAAATAAAATCTAACAAGCAAATAAGATATAAATATCATTCCTAAAATTTGAATTATTAATAAAGTATAGAATTTTTTATTATAAACAAAATCCAAATAAAATAAATTCAAAAATCTTTTTAAACTAAACATCTTTTTTAAGCTAAACATCTTTTATTACCTCTCCTTTTTATTTTTAGTAACATATAAAAAGAAAAACTCAATATCAACAACTTCAGCTCCATTACTACTCTCAAAATAAAGCGCCTTAAATCCATCCTTATTTTTTTCATAATATAATTCATTTCCATTAAGTTCGCTAATAATTTTAATCTTATAATTTTTATTAATATAAGATATTGAATTGGAAAAAAGAATTGACTTTTCCCCAACAATAATCAAATAATCCACAGCTCCTGTCAAATCCCTTACATTGTGACCTGTAATAAAAATGATTCTATCCTTTAAATTAGAAAGCATATTTCTAAAAACATTTTTCGAAACAATATCAAGACTATTTGTTGGCTCGTCAAACAATAAGCAAGAAACATTTGTAGCCAAAGAGAATGCAATAATACTTTTTTTCTTCTGCCCAAAAGAAGCTGAAGATAGATCAAGAGAAATATCAAGATCAAAATCTGATAAATATTTTTTAAAATCTGCCTTATTAAAATTTGGATAAAATATAGTCAAAGCTTTGCTGTATTCAGCTAAAGACAATTTAGGAAGTGAAAATTCTTCAGGAATAAAAAACAAATTAACTAAATTCAAGGGATCTCTTGGAAAAGCTGCTAAAGAGTTAAACAAAACTTTCCCTTTTATGGGCTCCAAAAGTCCACTTATAAGTTTAAGCAAAGTTGTTTTTCCAACGCCATTTTTGCCAAGAAGCAAATAGGCTTGAGGAGTCTTAATGTTTAAATTTAAATCTGAGTAGACTTCTTTTCTTCTATAGGAAAATTTTACATTAACAGCCTCAATAGCCATAAACACTCCTTAATATATTAAAGGTCAAAATATAAAAAAAATACTTAACTCAAAAATATAAATTCAATTTTTTATAAAAAATTTATAAATAAATATAGAAAAATTTACATAAAGCCTTGAGCTAAAATTCCAAATTTTTAGCATAATTCTAGGCAAAATTTGAATTTCATTAAATCCAAAACTTTTTGCATATTCATAACAATCTTGAAATTCAGATAATCCTTTAATCTCATCAAGAACAGAAATAAGCTTTTCTTTATAAGCACTATACACAAGCTTATCCGGAATATTCCAACTAATAATATAAATTTGCTTAAAAGAAATAAAATAATAAAATTGCAAGAAAAATTTTTTATACAAATGTTGACACTCGTTAAAAATACCTTCTTTTTTTAATAAAGTTTCCATTATATTAAGAGATAATTTAGACTTATGTAAAACACTAATAGAAGAACTCATGCTTCCCATTCTTTGGAAATTAGTATAAAAATAATTATTTACAAAAGAAACCTTAGCGGCTTTTAAAAAAATTTGCATAACAAAAACTATATCTTCAAATACTACATTTTGCTGCCGAATATTATTCTTTAAGATTAATTCTCGTCTAATCAATTTATCCCACAAAGTTCCAACAACAAAATTTTTCCTTCCAAAAGTTGCATAAACAGTAAAAAGCAAATTTTTAAACGCCTCCTTACCTGTTAATGGATAATTGGGAAAAGGAAGCAGAGATTTTCTTTTTACATTTATCGCAAAAAAATAAATATAAAATTGAGAGCAAACAACATCAGAATTGTCTGCTTTTGCTCTATTATATAGAACTTCAAGCATAGTGCTCTCTACAGAATCATCACTATCCCAATAAATAACATATTCCCCTTGAGCCTCAGAAAGTCCCTTGTCTCTAGAAGCAGGAAGTCCCATATTTTTTTGACTAAAAATCTTAATAAAGCTGTACTTATTGGCATATTTTTCTGCTATCTCTAAACTACCATCATAAGAACCATCATTAATTAATATAATTTCTTTATCTTTTAATGTTTGATTAACAGCATCCTTTATCATTGCATCAAGAGTTTCAGCCGAATTAAAAAAACAAATAATAACAGAAACTTTATACTTATGCACAATATCCTCCAAAATAAAAACTGCTAAGCAAAATCAAAGCTAAAACACTTTACAGCAAATTCTTTTAATTTTTTGCATAACAATTAAATTGTAATATATAATCAACAAGTTTGTATTTTTTTAAACTCATTTTTAATGAAAAGTTTAGCAGAAATTGCTATATTATTAAAAGCAAAAAATTTAAAAAACATTAACCTAAATAAGGAGCTTGAATGCTTGAAATAATAAGTCTTGGAGGAGGAGTAATAAATTCAAGTCAAATCAATATAGAATTCATTAAAAACTTTAAAAACTTTGTTTTTAAATGGTTGCTAGAAAATGAAAAAAGAAAAATCATTTTAATAGTTGGTGGAGGAAGAGTTGCAAGAGAATACCAAGACGCTTATAAAAAAATCAACCCTGATTTTAAAGTTCATGAGCTTGATGAAATTGGAATAATGTCAACAAAGTTAAACGCAGAATTTCTGTGTAAAGTAATGAATCCCCTTTGTAAAGACAAAATTGTCACCAATCCCTTAAAAAATTTTTCTTTTAAAGGGAAAATACTAATTGCTTCCGGATGGAAATCGGGATTTTCAACAGATTACATTGCCGTAAAATTTGCAGAAAAATTTAATAAAAAAGACATTATAAATATAACAAACGTAAATCAAGTTTATGATAAAGATCCAAAAAAATTTAAAAACGCAACAGCTTTTAAAAAATTAAATTGGGAACAACTGCAAAACATTGTAGGCCAAAAGTGGAATCCAGGCTTAAATTTGCCTTTTGACCCAATAGCAACAAAACTCTCTTCAAAACTTGGGCTTACCCTTTACATAGTAAATGGGAATAATATTGAAAACTTAGAAAAAGTTTTTAACAAAAATAATGATTTTTTCGGCACTGTTATAGTAAAATAAAAGTTAATGCCGGTATGGCGGAATTGGTAGACGCGTCAGACTCAAAATCTGGTGAGGGCAACTTCGTGTCGGTTCGACTCCGACTACCGGTATTTTAATTACCTTCTTAGAAACTTTAAAATTATTAAGCCTTGCTAATAAAATAATTGATTCTTCTAAAAAAATTTTCTTTCATAAATTACTTGTTTATACTAATAAAAATTTATATATAGCCCTTATGATTAATAAAATTTAATATTATTACAATAAGAATAAAACATCCTATTCAATATGCTATCTTTATTCTAAAATAACATATTGAAAATCATTTTAATTATAATAAAACTTTAAAGCCTACAAATTAATTACAAATATAAACTTAAAATATCTTTGAGATTGTTTTCATTAGAGCTTCAGGATTAAAAGGTTTAACAAGCCAACCAGTAGCACCTGCTTTACGACCCTCATCAACCTTAGATTGCTCAGACTCAGTAGTAAGAACAAGTATAGGAACAAAGCTGCCAAATTCTCTTATCTGTTTAATAACACCAATACCATCTAAATTAGGCATGTTGATATCTGTAATAACAAGGTCAAAATCTTTATCTCCTTGCCCAACTGCTTCTTTAAACTTTAAAACCCCTTCTAAACCATCTTTTGCTTCTGAGACTCCAAAACCGTTTTGTTCTAAAATATAAGCAACGCTTTGCCTTATTGCTCTATTGTCATCAATAACCAAAATTCTTTTTTTCATCTAATTTTCTCCTAAAACCCTCCCAAAAGTATATAAAAATTAAAACAAAATTACACTACCCTCATCAAAGGAATGAACATCCTTGGCTTCCTCTATCAAAGATAATAAGTGTTTTTTATGAACAAATAAAGTAAATCGATTAGCAATTCTATTAACAAATTCTTTATCTTCAATCTCAATAGATTGAATTCCAACCTTAGATAATTCTAGATTAAGATTGAAATTTATTTTGCTTTCCATATTGCTTAAAAAGTTGTCTATATCCAAAAGAGAATTTTTTAAATTTCTAACATTGTAGACTTCTAATTTCATTTCTTCAAATATTTCCATAAATTCAATTGAAAAAACTTCATAAGATAAAATATTATCAATAGCTATATTCTTAATATCAAGAATATCATTTTTAATTTCCATAAATAATTTTTTAAATTTATTAAAATAATTTTTTTCAAGATAAAATCTATTGTCATAATCCTTAACAACTTTTTCAAGAAAAAAGATTATTTGATCTAAAAATTCTATTCCCTTGGTAATATTAGAATCAATTTCTTTTATAATCTTAGACATTTCTGAAATATTGCCTTCCATGGCTTTAAGTTCCGATCTTTTGACAACTTCTATCTTTGAGGCTATATTAATGTTTTGAAACCTAGCAGAAATAGCTGAAATATTTGAAAACATTAATTCTAATGATTTTATAAGCTTAACCTGTTCATAATATAAATTCAAAAAATTAGAATTATTCTTCTCAACATCATCAATTCTTCTAAGCAGATCAGACAAAATGCTAGAAAATTGTTCTATTATTTTAGGAATGTCTATGTATAAAGAATTGTCAGCCCTTAAATCGTTAATAGTTTGAATAGAACTAAGAGAGGAATCAATAAATTTCTCAAAAACAGTATAATTTTTTTCAAGCTTTTCAAGAACATCTTTTACTATAACTTTTGATGTATCAGTAAAAACTGATAAAATTTTTAATTTTTGGATCTCGCTTATATCTCTAAATTTAAAAACATCAATATTAGAATACATAATATTTAAATGTTGCAAAGATTGAGTTAGTCTATCTTGGAACTGAAGATAAGAAATAGAATTTACAAGTTTAAACTTAAATTCAGATAAAACTTTTAAAATATCATCATAAAGAGCAATAACGCTTCCTATTCCATCTGAAAAAGCATCTATTTTTTTCATTAAATTATCTCTAAAATCTTCAAGAATTTTATTTTCAGCCGTATTGCTTTCATATACTTGATTTTTAGCCCTATCTAAACCAATTTTAACTTCTCGCCCCTTGCTTGTAAGTTGATCTGCCTGTTTGATCATAGATTGGGTTAAAACCTTAATTTCACTTGTAATATAAGAAAAGGCTCCACCGGCCTTACCCGCTCTCATAGCAACTGTTAAAGTATTAATAGACATTATTTCCATATCAAGAGAACTTTTTTTCATCCTTTCAATCACATCTTCAAGTATTTCTATATCTTTAACCTTACTCCGTATTATGCTAAATTGAGACTCAAGAGAAGTTGTTGAAGAATTAAAGTAAGCAACAAAATCATCTAATGCTCCTATAATTTTAGCTATAAAATTATTCAAAGAAGCATCATTATCAAGATCAAGATTGGAAATCAAATCAATACTAAAAGATAAATCCTTAGAATCTTTAGAAATTTTTTCTATTAATTTAGGAATTGATTTGCTTAAATTTGAATAAATATGCCTTGTACTCTCATCAAAAGCTTCAAGTTTATGAAATAAGGTTGCCAAATAATCGTTGGCATCAAAAACCCCATTATTGTCATTATCCATTATTAAGATCTCCTTAGAACATGATCTGCTATTTCGCTTAAAGGAAGGATTTTGTCTACAGCCCCTATTTTTATAGCTTCCATTGGCATACCAAAAACAACAGAAGTTTCTTGATCTTGGGCAATAGTATAAGCGCCATTTTTTTTCATTTCAAGCATACAAACAGCACCGTCATCTCCCATTCCTGTAAGGATAACTCCAATAGCATTAGAGCCTGCATACATTGCAGCAGACCTAAAAAGTACATTCACAGAAGGCTTATGTCTACTAACAAGAGGTCCATCTAATAGGTTTACAAAATAATTTCCGCTACTATATTTTACAATCAAATGATAACTTCCATTAGCAATTATTACAAGACCTGGACGAAGAATGTCTCCATCCTCAGCTTCTTTAATATCAATATTAAACTCATTGTTTAGGTTTTTTGCAAAAGATTTTGTAAACCCTCCAGGCATATGCTGAACAATAATAATTGGGGGAGAATCTTTTTTAAAAGACCTTAAAAAAATTCTTAAAGCCTCTGTACCGCCTGTTGAAGAGCCTACAACAATAATTTTACTGGTTTTGCGCTTATTGATAAGACCTTGATATTTAATAATAACATCCGGATCATTTTTGGGAGCAAAATTAATAACATCAGAAACTCTATAACTTTTTCTTATACTTGAATCATTTAAACTATTTTCCCTCAACTCTACTTTAGAATTACTAGAAAAATCGGGTGCTTGAATCCTTTTAACTTCAAAAGAAGATATTAATTTATTTTTGCCTAGATTTTTCAACTCCAGCTTTATTAAAGCTAAATACTTACTGCGAAATAAATCAACTGTAAGCTTAAAATTAAGCTTATTTATTATTAATCTAACCTTTTCCTTGCTTTGTTCAAGACATCCAAAATTTGGAAACATTTCATTTTGAGCAATAAATACAACTGGAAGAGATATGTTATTAAGAACATTGTTTAAAGAATTCCCAAAATTAGATCTTGCTGTATTCTCATCAATAATAACTAAATCTGGAAACTTTTGTAAAAATACATTAATAAGATTTAAAGAATTAAAACCAGCATTTAATATCTCAACATCATTATCTTTAGAAAAAGCTCTAACAAAAACCTGCTTTATAAGACCTTGAATATCAATTACTAATATCTTCATTATTATATTTTAATATTTTTAACCTTTAAAACCAAAAATCTACATTTTCTATTTTCTTTATTTTATAAGTTTGGTTATTGCGTCTATATCAACAACTAAAGCCAAACTTCCATCACCAAGTATAGTAGCTCCAGAAACCCCTTCTACTCGAGAATAAATTTTACCCAAAGCTTTTATAACAGTTTGATGCTGCCCCAAAACTTCGTCAACCACAATGCCCATTTTTCCACTATTTGTATTTACAACAACAACTTGCTCATTTAAACTCTTCTCACTAGAAACTTGAAAAAACTCTCTAAGCCTAATATAACTAATCATACTGCCCCTATAATTCATTACATTGCTTTTAGTTTCAATCCCATCTATTTGAGAAATTAACTTATTAGATTCTAAACAAGACTCAACATTAGAAAGAGGAATAATAAAATGCTCATCTTTTACTCTGACAAGCCAACCCTCAATAATAGCCAAGGTCAATGGAAAAATTAACTTAGTTCTAGTATATTTGCCAAATTCACTTTCAAGTACAACATGTCCTCTTAAGGATTCAACCTGTTTTTTAACAACATCCATGCCAACCCCACGACCTGATATATCAGTAACAGAACTTGCAGTTGAAAATCCAGGCTCAAAAATTAAATTATAAACATCAATATCTGATAAAGTTTTGGCAACTGAGTCAGAAATTATATTGCGCTCTATAGCTTTTTTAAGTATTTTATTCTTATCAAGTCCTCTTCCATCATCCTCAATAATAACAATAACAGAATCCCCAGATTGACATGCTGAAAGCTTAATAATACCTTTGGGATCCTTGCCCAAACTTTCTCTCTCTTGAGACGATTCAATTCCATGATCTATTGAGTTGCGAATTAAATGTACTAAAGGTTCATTTAGCTTTTCAATAATACTTTTGTCAAGAACAGTGTCGCCTCCATAAGCATGATAAATAATTGACTTACCAAGGCTAGTAGATAGATCTTTTACTATCCTTTGAAATTTTACAAACAAAATCTCAATAGGAACTGTTCTAAGCCCCGTTGTATAATCCCTAAGCTCATTAATAAGTAAAGAAAATTCTGCTGATATTGAATTTAAAATATTACTATTCCTATTTTCAGCTTCTTTTGAAAGTTTTGATTGTATTGTAACAAGTTCTCCAACAAGATTTACCAAATGATCAAGCTTTTTAGAATCTACCTTAATACTAGCGATATTAACCTTGCTTCTAGCGGTATCATCTTGAACATTAGATCTATTTTTATCTCCATTGAAAAAGGATTTCCCAATAAATTCCGATTTTTTAAATGAAGAATCAGTCGAATCTTTACTGTTTCTGTCTGAGCCTGATAAATTAAAATTTTTAGACTCTACATTATCATCTTCATTTTCCTCTAAACATTTATCCAATTCTTGAATATCAATTTTTGATTGAGAATCTAAAAATGAGAAAATATCTTCAATACTCTCTCTACTCTCTTCTGTATCTAGTCTTATCTCCCAATCAACATAAACATTATCAGGAGAGATAAGCTCTAGATCAGGAATGTTATCTATTTTGGCCCTAACATAGCCACTACCCAAATTAATCAACTTGCTCAATAAATTTATAGGCTTGTGCCCATGAAACAAAATACCCTTAGCCGGAGAAAAAAGAATTTTGTAACTCTTAAATTCAGACCGCAAAGCCTCATCATCAAATTTATCCTCTGAATTTACTTTAACAGACTCTTCTAAAACCGAACTGTTATCAGACTTTGAAAAATCATTTTCTAAAGCCTCTTGAAAAGCACCCTTAACATCATTAGAAATCTCAAGAACCTTTTTAATTTCATTTACCAAAAACTGTTTACGCTTATCAAAGTCGATCTCAGAAATTACTTCATCACCTTCAATAAGCTCTCTAATAAAATCAACAGACATTAAGGTAGCATCAATAGCAGCCTGATTAAAAATGGCCTTACCATTTTTTACAACATCAAGAACTGTTTCTATTTCGTGGACAAGCGATGCTGTAAAATTAAAGCCAAACATACCAGAACTTCCCTTTATGGTATGTAAATTTCTAAAAATAGAATTAATAATATCTTGATTTGAGCTTACTTCAAGATTAAGAAGTGCTTGCTCAATATCTGAAATATTTTCTATTGATTCTTCCTTAAAAGAATTCTTAAATTTATCAATAACATCACTACTATCCATAAGCTTTCCTTAAATCTAAAATCCAACCAAATTAAGTCCCAAATCAAAGCTATCAACATCTTCAATATCTACTAAAAACCCACCATATATTAATGAACTTAAAACCTCGTCGGATGGATACTCAATTTTTACAAACAAATTTTTATTCTTAGCATATTTATTAGATGCATACAAAATTTGTATAAAAGTAATATCTATTTTTTCAACATTTGAAAGGTCAATAGTAAGAGTATCCCCTTCTTTCATTTTTTTAAAAATATGCAACAAATCTTCTTTTACCTTAAAAATACTATTTATTACAAGCTCTCCTTCCGGCCTATAAATCATGACTAAAAACTCCTATTGTTGCTGATATTCAGGATCATATATTGTTGTATTTCTAAATTTAGAAAGCTCTCTAACGTCAAATAAATTTTCTACATTTAAAATAATAATAAACTTATCATTACTCTTGCCAATTCCGGAAATAAATTTTGAATTAAACCCTGATCCAATCTTAGGAGCATCATCAATACTAAATGGATCTAATTCAAGAACTTCATTGACATAATCTACTAAAATTCCAAGATTAAATTCATCCCCTTCGTAAACTAAATTTAATATAATAATATTTGAAATGTTAACTCCCTTATTTCTCTTTTTATCATCCTCATCAACAGCGCGATCGCTCATTCCAAATTGTTTTCGAATATCAATTATTGGAACGATTTTACCCCTATTATTTATTATTCCTGCCATGTAATTGGGAGTTCTTGGGATTTTTGATATCTTAGTATATTCTAAAACCTCAACAACATATTTAACCTCAATAGCATAAAGTTCGTCCAAACTAAATAAAAGATACTGACTTAAAGAATCTTGCACATCTGAATCTATGCCCATAAACGCCCCTTTAAATGTGATTTAAATCGCAAATAGAATGCTAATATCAAGATTAATATTACCTCATATATTCATAAATACAAATTAGAAGTTAATAAAATTTAATTTCCCCAAAACAATAAAAAATATAATTTTAGCAGAATTCTATCTTATAATTTAAGGTAGAAAGTTGCAGTCTAAGTTAAATTTCATAAAAAAAGTTAACAATGCAAAGTAAAAACAAACTAATCAGATTATTAGTAATTATTATTACATTATTTTTCAATGTTGAGAATATTTTCACAAACGAAAAATCTACAAACAATATAACTGATCAAAACAGTACAACTGATCCAAAAATAGAAAGCTTAAAAACAAAAACTAAAATAAAATTTGGCTTTATTCTGCCTTACCCTACTGCAATAGAATTCAGCATTAATAACTTTGATATTGGGATAGGAGTAACAATATTGAGTGTCTCAGAATTTTTTCCAAAATCACCAATAGCATTGCTATTTAAAACATATTGTGATTATATATTTTTAAATTTAAGAATTAAAGATTCAAATTTTATCTTTTTCTTAGGATCTGGCCTATTTTTTGAAATAGGCAAAATTACAAACTCAAATTTAGCAAATGTTTCTTCTGGGATTACCTATAAAATTGGGATAGGTTTGCCCTTAGGGATAATATATAAAGCTCATTACGACATTATTGAAATTATAATAAAAACAACACCATCAATTTTTATTGGCCAAATGCCTAACGGAAATTTAATATTTCCAATAAAAGGTAATTTTTCTATCGGAATAAAAGGCTCCCTTAAGATATAGTTTTTACTTTTTAGATAAAAAAAATTATTGAACTAAAATTGCTTTAAAGGCTAGAATATTACTTAGGAGATAATAAAGCAATGAGAACAAAAATAATTATTATGTCAATTATTATTTTATTAGCCCCAATCTCAGGATTTGCTAATTCAAAAGAATATGCAAGGGGTAAATTTGGAGCAGGAATTATACTTCCATTGCCAATTGCTCTACAGATTAATATAGGAAACTTTGATCTTGATATTGGTCTTTATAGCGGAGTAAATAATTTATTTTCAGACTGGAAAACATTGTTTATAGCATTGGACTATATTTTCTACATATATACATTCCCAGGAGCTGCTAATATTTTGGATTTTTCAGTTGGCGCAGGGGGATATGGAACAATATGGTTTTCAAGATTTGGAGGCAGTAAGTCAGGCTCAGGACCAATGAGCATTGGAGCAAGATTGCCTTTAGCTTTAAATGTTGCAGTATTTAGGAAAAAATTCGACATATTTTTACGAATAGCGCCGGGACTTGGGATGAATATTTGGAGTAATGGCATTGGATTTAGATGGGAAGTATTCGCGGGATTGGGACTAAGATTCTGGTTTACTTAATAATAAAATTCTTTTTTAAATTTTTTCAAAAAAGAACAATTGTTGAAAAATCAAACCGCTCCCAAAAACTTAAATTAAGAATAAGTAAGATTTAAGTCAAAGTCTTGTTTTTATTGTTTTAAAATTCAAAAATAAATATAATAATAAGACAAAATTTGGGAGACAGCGGTGAAAAAAATATTTATATTATTTATCATGATTGCAAACATATCTACAAATAGTTTTGCAAAAGATTCATATTTAAATAGAGGAATTGGCTTTGGGGCAAGTATTGGAAATCCAATTATTAACTTAATAATGTCACTTCCTTTTATTGATTTTGAAATAGGCTATGGCGGTAGCAATGGAATAAATTTATCAGGCCCTAAACTTGAATCAAAATTTTATGATTTTAATTTATTAGCAATAGCAGCACTTGATTTCATTTTTACAATGTCTTTGATAAAAAATTTAAATTTAGGAATTGGAATAGGAGGAAATATAAGCATATCGTCCCACACATCTAAATTAATAAATGTAGAATTGGGATTTGGAATAAGAATTCCATTGGTTATTTTTTACGACATTACAGAAAATTTAGAAATGGGTATAAAAATAGCACCTTCAATAGAATTTATCTCAAATACAAGATCTCTTGCGCAACACAGAACCTATTCGGGTATAAAATCAAACTTTGCAGGGGGGATATTTGTTAAGTACTACATCTTCTAATACTAATTCATTCTAACTTATTAAAGTTATTGCCAATCACTATGAAAAAATTCACCTCGTTTTGAGTCTAATCTTTCAAAAGAATGAGCACCAAAAAAATCTCTTTGGGCTTGAATTAGATTAGAAGGTAGATAATTAGTGGAATAAGAATCTAAAAACGAAAGACTAGCATAAAATGCTGGCAAAGGAATCCCAATTTCACTAGCCTTTGAAATTATTCTTCTTAAAGATTTGTGATTATTTTTTAGTAAATCTAAAAAATAATCATCAAAAAGCAAATTAATAAGATGGGGATTTTTATCATAAGCTAATTTAATTTTATCTAAAAAACTGCTACGAATAATACAGCCTTCTCTCCAAACCAAAGAAATTTTACCTAAATTTAAATCCCAACCATAATTCACAGACGCAGTCTTAAGCATCATAAAACCTTGAGCATAAGCTACTATTTTTGAAACTAAAAGAGCATAATAAAGATCTAAAATCCAATCACTAAGCTCAAACTCAAAAGAAGAAGTATCCATCTTAAGCAAATCGCTAGCAATAATCCTTTCGTGTTTCAACCCCGACATAAATCTTGAAAAAACGGATTCAACAATTAAATTCACAGGCATACCAGACTCAAGAGCATCAACAGACGTCCAAACACCAGTGCCTTTTTGATTTGCAATATCTAAAATCTTATCAACTAAATATTCATTATTTTCTTTATATCTAAGAATCTTAGAAGTTATTTCCAGCAAATAACCTGAAAGATCGCCTTCATTCCATTTTTCAAAAACTTCAGAAATTTTCAAATTATCTAAATTGAAAGCTTTTTTCATGAAAAAATAAACCTCGCTGATAAGCTGCATATCAGCGTATTCCACCCCATTATGTATCATTTTAACATAGTGCCCAGAACCGTTCTCTCCAATATAAGTAGAACAAATATCATTGTTTTTAGTTTTAGCTGCAATTTTATTTAACATAGGTTCAAGAATTTCATAAGCTGATTTACTCCCTCCATACATTAGCGCAGGACCAAATCTTGCTCCTCTATCCCCTCCAGAAATTCCAAGTCCTACAAAATAAATGTCCCTAGCAAACAATTCTTTTTCCAATCTCATTGTGCTCTTATAATGAGAATTTCCACCATCAATAATTATGTCTGATTTATTCATAAAGGGTAAAATTTGTTCAACAACCTTTTCTACAGCCGAACTTGTCACCATTAAGATGATTTTTTTTGGAGTTTTCAAGCTTTTAACAAAAGATTCAATATCTTTAAAACCATTTATCTTTTTATGAGAATTTTGTTTAACAAAAATTTCAGTTTTTTCACTATCTCTATTGTAAACAGAAACATTAAAACCGTTATCAGCAATATTTAGGGCCAAATTGCCGCCCATAACACCAAGTCCATAAATTCCTACATCCATTGCATTCTCCTTGATTCTAATTTTCTATTTTAAACAAATTGCTTTATTTATTATTTTTAGATTATGTTATATTATAAAAAAAGTAAAGATTAAATTGAAAAGGAAAAATTGCATGAAAAAACAATTTGATACAGAAGTAAATGATTTGCTTTATTTAATCATCCACTCTCTTTACTCCCATAAAGAAATATTTTTAAGAGAATTAATATCAAATGCGTCTGACGCCATTGATAAACTCAAGTTTTTAAGCTTGACAAACGAAAAATTCAAAAACATTGCTCTAGAACCAAAAATAGAAATATCATTTGATGATAAAAGTATCCTAATTAAGGATAATGGTATCGGAATGGATGAACAAGATTTAACTAATCATCTTGGAGTAATTGCAAAATCAGGAACTAAAGAATTTATTAACAATTTAAAACAAGATGAAAAAAAATCTGCAAGTTTAATTGGCCAGTTTGGAGTTGGATTTTACAGTGCATTCATAGTATCAGAAAAAGTAGAAGTTACATCAAAAAAAGCACTAGAAAGCGATGCTTATATTTGGTCTAGCGACGGAAAAACAGGATATGAAATAGAAAAAGCAAAAAAAGAAGAGACAGGCACAGAAATAAAGCTACATCTTAATAAAGAAGGACTTGAATATGCCAATAAATGGAAAATTCAAGAAATTATCAAAAAATATTCAAATCATATAAATTATCCCATTTATATTAAATACAGCGAACCTATAATGAAGGACGGGAAGCAAGAGGGAATAGAAGAAAAAGAAGAAAAATTAAATGAAACCACTGCTCTTTGGACAAAAAATAAAAGCGAAATTAAAGCAGAAGAATATAATGAATTTTATAAAAATACAACCTTTGATTATGAAAACCCATTGATGCATATTCATACAAAAGCCGAAGGAAATTTAGAATATACTAATTTATTTTATGTCCCAAGTAAAGCTCCTTATGATTTATATTACCCAAACACTAAACCTGGGGTAAAGCTATTTATAAATAGAATCTTTATTACGGATTCTGAAGGCAGCCTGCTTCCAAACTATCTAAGATTTATAAAAGGAATTATAGATTGCCAAGATTTACCGCTCAATGTAAGTAGAGAAATTTTGCAACAAAATAAAATTTTGTCCAAAATAAAATCATCTTCTGTAAAAAAAATACTAAGCGAGCTTGAAAAGCTAAGCAAAAAAAATCCTGAAAAATTTTCAGAGTTTTCTAAAGAATTTGGGAGATGCATTAAAGAGGGTGTTTATTCTGACTTTGAAAACAGAGAAAAGCTTATCTCATTAATAAGATTTAAATCCTCAAGTGTAGATGGGTTTGTATCTTTTAAAGAGTACAAAGAAAGAATGAATGAAAGCCAAAAAAGCATTTACTATATAACAGGTGGTAAAGAAAATATATTAAAAGAAAACCCAATAGTAACCGCTTATAAAGAAAAAGGATTTGAAATCCTAATCATGGACGATGAACTTGATGAGGCCATCTTAAATCTAATTCCAGAATATGAAGGCTTAAAACTAAAAGCAATAAATAAAAACGAAACTAGTAATGAATTAAAAGATGAAAATTTCAAAAAAATTGAAGAAGAATTCAAAGATACCCTTACAAAAGTAAAAGAAATCCTCAAGGATCATATAAAAGAAGTCAATTTATCAGCAACGCTGATAAAAGAGCCTTCAGCAATAATAATTGATAGCAATGATCCAACTTACCAAATGCAAAAAATCATGCTGTCAATGGGACAAGAAGTAAAAGAAATTAAACCAATACTTGAATTAAACCCTAATAATAAAATAGTCCAAAATTTAAAAAATCTAGAGCCTGAAAAATTAGAAAAGATAAGTATCCTGCTTTTTGAGGAAGCTATGCTAACTTCAGGAATGCCTAGCAAAAATCCAGGTAAATTCATAAATATAATAAACGAATTTATAGAAAAGAACTTGTTATAATTAAAAGTAAAAAGAGAGAGCTTAAAACTCTCTCTTTTTACTTTCTAACTCGCAACACCAAATCTTTGCCTGCTGTAACAGGCTTTGTTTGAGATATTTTATGCCTAATTTCTTCAGTCAAAACAGTTGAAGATAACAAAATATATTCAGTATCATTTTCAAGCTTTCCAAAAGAATATTCTATACTTGAAACTTCATCAGAATTTGCAATAACAACCGGAGTAATAACGGATTCTGAATGCTCTTTTAAATATTCAAGATCAAGCCTAATAATAACTTCGCCTTGTTTAACATTAATGCCTTCTTCAGCAACCCTTGTAAAACCTTTGCCATTTAAATTAAGAGTATTAATTCCAAAATGGACAAAAATTTCAACGCCCTCTTTAGTTTCAAGGCTAAAGGCATGATTGGTTTTAAAAATTTTACCTATTTTCCCATCACAAGGCGCCAACAACTCATTGCTTGTTGGAAGAATTGCAATTCCATCGCCAACTATTTTTTCAGCAAAAGCTTCATCAGGAACCTTATCAATTGACATAACTTTTCCACTAATCGGAGCAATCAAATCCAATGTAGCGGTTTTTTTAAAAAAATCTAAAAACCCCATAACTAATCTCCTATAAATTTATCAAAATAACTTAAAGTTTCTTGCTCGGAATCACTATTTAAAGCCCTGTTTGCCAATTCTTCTAATTCCGTTATTGTATACTTTTTAAGCAAATATTTAATTCTAAGTGTAGCACTAGGAATCATGCTTAAAGACCTAAATCCAAGGCCTACAAGAAGCAACGCTCCAGCATCATCTCCTCCAAGCTCACCACAAACAGACACATCAATTCCAGAACTAACCCCATCATCAAGAACCTTTTTGATCAATTTCAACACAGCAGGATTATACTTGTCATATAAATTTGATATTTTTTGATTACCACGATCAACAGCTAAAACATATTGGGTTAAATCGTTAGTCCCTATGCTAAAAAAATTCAATTTATTGGCAAGTTTAGAGGAAATTAAAGCTGCAGAAGGAACTTCTATCATGCAACCCACTTCCAAATTTTCATCAAAAGGCAAGCATCTAGACTTTAAGTTGATTTTTGCATTATTCACAAAATATTCTATCGTTTCAATCTCTTCATATCTGGTAAGCATAGGAACCATTACCCGTATCTTCCCATAATGACTGGCTCTAAAAATAGCATTAAACTGCGCTTGGATTAATTCCTCATATTCCTTATACATCCTAAGCGCCCGAAAGCCCAAAAAGGGATTTTCCTCTTTCTTAAAATTAAGATAGGGAATTTCTTTATCCCCGCCAACATCAAGAGTACGAATCGTAACAACCCCTTTTTTTTCCATTGTTTCTATAACTCTCTTATAAGTTTCAAACTGCTCATCTTCTGTTGGAGGTTGTAAAGATCTCATATATAAGAACTCTGTTCTAAAAAGACCTATTCCCTCAACACCATATTTATTAACATAGGTAATATCAATAGGTGTTCCAATATTTGCCTTTAAAAACACCTTTATACCATCTTTTGTTTCAGCATCTTTATCTTTTAAAGAAAAAAGCTCTTTTTCCATCTCTACTTGACGCAAAATCTTACCTTCATAAAGATTAACCTCATCAGAAGAAGGATTTTTAATAACAATAGAAGATATTGCATCAATTACTATTTTATCACCATCCTTTAACGCATCAATATCTGACAAAGTCATAACAAGCGCTGGAAGCCCCATTGTTCTTGCTAAAATAGCAGCATGAGAGGTTTCTCCTCCAACAGCAGTTAAAAACCCTTTAACATAATTTAAGTCAAATTGCATGGTATCAGATGGGGTTAATTCTTCGGTAACAAGAATAATATCTTTATTAATCTCAGAAAAATCGGATACTTGGCCTAAAATGATAGAAATTAATCTATTTCTAATGTCCTTATAATCAGATGCTCTTTCTTTTAAATAAGGATCTTTATAATCTTCTACACTTTTAACCAAATTTTCAAACGCTAAATAAATAGAATAAGCAGCGCTATAATTTTCTTTTGTAATAAGTTCAATAACAAGCTCAGAAAGCTCATCATCTTCAACGATCAACACTTGACCTTCAAAAATACCTTTTTTATCATCTCCAAATTGAAGCACAGCTTTTCTCTCAAGATCCTTAAGAGCTTCAATTGCTTTTGACTTCGCTTTATTGAATTTTGATATCTCGCTATCAACTTGAGAAAAATCTATTTTTTCTCTATTTATAATTTTATCAAAATTTTTCCTAATACAAAGAACTTCTCCAATGCCTATTCCTTTGGATATTCTTTTGCCCGATAAAGTCATAACTTAAATCCTTCTAAAATTCATTCCTTAAAAGATTCGATAAGCTCTGCAAGCTCTGAAGCAGCAATCTCCTCATCCTCACCCTCAGCACATATCAAAAGCTTTTTACCTGATGATAATTCCAAAGTTTGAAGCCTGAACAAACTTTTCCCGCTAACAGACTTTCCATCAGATTCTATTGTTATCTCACTAGAATACTCTTTAGCTTTTTTTACAAAAGTTGATGCAGGCCTAACATGCAAACCGTTTACAGCCTTAATAATTGCTTCTTTTTTTACCATAAGTACAGAAACCCCTCATTATGAATATTATTTTTTTTTTGATTAACTTTTTACATTATAATACATAAAAATAAATTATATATTCCCTTTATATAAGAAATATAGCATACTAAAGATAGTAATTAAACTTATTCAAACAATTAAAAATTAAAACTCATTAATATGTCTAAATAAAAATTCTTTATTAGCTTTAAATTTCTCTCTCCTATATTGAAATTTTTAGAATCTCTTATATTTTTATCCAACATTTTAAGAGAATTTTCTATCTCAGAAAATGAAAGCGGCAAAGATTTGTTTAAAAGCAAAATCTGGAAATCCTTTATGACTATCACCTTGTCATCATAAAATATCTTTAACAAAAAATCATTTATAATGTCTCTTTTTATGTTTAAAAGAATGCATATAAAAATAATATCCGCTTCTTCCAAAATGTCAAAAGACAAGGTATTGAAAAATATTTTATGATAAAAGCTTCTGTTCCATAAATTCATCATCGGAAATTTAAATTTAGTAACAAGAATAGTGTTTCGATTTGCAATATACTCGGCTCTATTTAAATTATAAGCACTAAAAACATAAGTTTTTTTGGTTAAAACATTTTTAAACTCAATTTGAGCATCAAGGCTTAGCAACAAAGGATAAATATCAAAAACGGTGTTTTTATAATAAAACCCATTTGCAAGGTTAATACTGTTTAAATATATTTTATCATTAAATTTTGAAATAAATTCATAAAACAAACTTGGAATATTTTTCTTACCAATCTGAAGTATCTCGTTGTAAGTAACACATGGCCCCATCTCAAGAAAATTGCCCCTTAAAGACACCTTGTTAAATTTTTCAAAATTACCAACAATAAAAAAATTATCAATAGGTGTTTCTATATTAAATAAATTAGGATTTTTTTTAAAATCTAGCTCATTATAAATGATATAATTATTTAAATTTTTGTTAAATAAATTAGATAGTATATTAAAACTTTCGGGGTAATAAACCTTAACATTAGCCATTTTTTCTATACAATTCTTCAGCTTTTAAATAGAGAGATAAAAAAGTATTAACATCCATACAATTACATTTTAATGACTTTCTATAGCCTAAAATATCCGATTTGCTTACAATCTCGTTTTCCAAAAAGTAATAAAACAGCAAAACATTAGATTCAAAACAATTGCTACAAAAATTAAAATCGTCTTCTAATAAAATCTTTTGCATGTGCTTATAAAAACTTTTCTTCTTGAGTCCTTCAAGGGTAACTACACTCCGACCATTTAAAATAAAAGCTGGAATTAAATCAGAATAAACAAGTTTAAAATCCAATAAAATTAAAAAAAATCTGTTATTAACAACATACTCCAAACTATTGCTCTTAGCAAAAAAAATAGAATCCAAAAGATTCCTAGTCCCCAAAGAAAGACTAATCTTTTTTGAAACACTCTCTCCATTTAAATTAAAATTAATTAGTGTCAATTTTTATACTCCAGCTATTTAAAATTTCTTCAAAATCAATAGGCGTGCTGCTTGCATTAAAATCAAATACCTGAATCAAAGCAGTTCGAATTGCAGAAACAGAAACAATAAAAACACTTCTAAAAGAAAAAACAAACTCACCATCTTCAATAAACTCTAAGCTTAAACAATCTTTAATGTCGCAACTTACATTAGCACGACAAAATACATAATCAACCGCTAATCCAAATATTGTACGAATTCTCTTGTTATTTAACTTAAGCTTGGTAAATTTGCCTTGCTCTACAAAAAAGCTTACATTGCTAAAAACAGCGCTAAGAGAATAAAATTCAAATTTAAGCTCAACAGAACACCCAAGCATGCAATCACTAACATCGTTAATAGCTATTTTTTCCTTAAAAATTACAGGATATTCATTTGCAAAGTCTGCACCTATCAAAGAAGAAAAATTGTCCTTAATACTTAAAATTGCTTTTTCAATTAAATAAGGATCTTTAAAAAGAAGATTATAAAAATTAGCAAAATCTAATACGCTCTCGTCTATCAAAAAATTTACACTGCTATAAGTCAAGCCCAGTGTTTTAGCCAAACTATTTTTCAAATAGTTGCTTAAATTGTTGTCAATAATACTGTAGGGCAAAAACACATTTAATTCGTCCTTATACAAGAAAGCAACAACATATTGATCTTGACTTAAAAAATAAGCGCTTGAACTTAAATAAGCAAAACCAACTCCTCTTCGACTAGTATCAAAAATATCATAATCCTTATTAACACTTAAAACAGCAGACTTCTTTATTAAAGAATTTTTTAAATCTAGTTTTTTAAAAATTTTTAAAAAGCTAGTATAATCACCTTTAATCTGTGTGATTAAATAACCTATTGGCTCACAAGACATTGATAAAGCAATATTATAAAAATTGGAATAAATAAAATTATAAACAGAAGTCTCAAATGCCAAAAGATTGTCATAAAAAAAGATAAAATCACTTTTATTCTCAACAAAAAAAATTTCTAAAAACCCATCAAAAAATAAATTTTTAAAAATATTATTAATAAATTTAAAATAAAACTTATATAAAAAATTTAAAGGTCTATTTATTATAATTTCTAAAATAATCTTTGAAAGCTTATTATCTTCCAATAAACAATTAGAAACTGAAAAAGTTAAATTTAAATTATCTAAAATTCCAAAATGTCTTTTGTAGTAAACAACATTAACCCTTTTATTAATTTTTTGTGAAATTACAATGCCTTGTAAAATTGCATTAAAAGAAATAGGAAAAATAGAGCTAGACCAGTAATTATTAAGAGAATTGATTTTTATTTTGTCTTTACTTACACCAAAATTTTCACTAATAAAAAATTTTAAAAAAGAAATATTGTCTACATTGGCATCAATAATTAAATTTTCAGAATCAAAAAATATTTTAACTAAAATAAAATCGTCTGAAAAACTATTATAATCACTAAATTCATAACAAGCATTCAAAACATTGCAAGCTCCAGATTCTTTCTTTGTAAATCCAGAAGAATAACTATTACTCACATCGCCAACTCTTAGATTAAAAAGAACACTTTTTTCTGCTTTTAGCAAATAATCCAAATTATCTGAATACAAAACCAGAGGAATTTGACCTTTAAAGCTTATTTTATTATCAAAAAGCTTTAAATTAAATTCATTAGAATCGACAAAATCTCTAAACTTTAAAGTTATATTATCTTTATAACTGATGCTAAAAATTGAATTTACATGTTCATCTATAAAACTAAAATCCTCAATAAAAGAATCTTTAACATTGCAACAAACTGGCAAAGCCCAAAATTCATGCGCATCCACATTTGTCAAACTCACAAACTCCACTAAACAAAAAATTAATTAAATTAGCAAGAATCTAATATTGCATAAATAAAAAGGATTAAAAAAATAAAACTTCAAAAACATCTGACCTTACCAACATATGCAACAATCTTAAAACAACTTAAAAAAATTCACTTAAAACTAATTTGAAATCAGCACTATTTGTCAATAAAAATAGCCCCCAGAGATTTTTTATCTCTTTTGATAAATGGACAAATTATGCTAACATTATAAATTATAGATGTTTTCTAAATAAAAACAAGGACCTTATGAATAAAACAAAAAATCGAAGCTTTAAATATTTTATAATACTTTTATGTGTATTATTATTTGGGGCAAATAATAATACAATAAGCTACTCTAGCATTGAAATTCCTCTAGAAGACTTAAGTGAAGACTTTAAAAGTTCTGGGAATAAAAGCGATCAAATAAATACCTCAAAACATTTAAACAAAAACATAATTTCTTATGAAGACCCCAAAAAGGGTAAAGATCTAAAATTGCCAGAAAATATAAGAGACAAAAAACTGCCTAAAAAAAGAATGGACGAAAATGACCTAAAATCTGTAATTGAAAATTATGAAAATAAAATTAAAAATATAGAAAAGCTTTTAAAAACCAAAAATCAAAAAACATCAGAAAATGAAAAAATAGAATCAATCGAAAAAAAAGCAAAAAAATATGAAATTTTAACCAATAAATTAAAAAACGAAATATTAGAAATAAAAAAGCTCCTTAATAAAAAAACCAAGCCCAAAGAAGATGAAAATTACGAAAAAATAAATATTGAAAACATTGAAGAAGAAACCGATGATGATTTTGAAGACAATTATGAATATAATGATGAAATTGAAGAAGCAGATGAGGACAATTACCCTTCTAATGAAGGAATAATAAACAATCTAAAAGAAAATCTTCATGAAAACGAAAAATATTATGCTATTAATGAAAAAAAAATCGATGAACTTGAAGACAGAATCAACGAGAATGAAAACACTATTTTAGACTTGCAAAGAGAATTAAGAAATTTTAAAAAAAAAGATAACTCAGATAAAAACTTAGAAGAAATTGAGGAAAACTTATCTTCAATAGGAAGAATAATCAATGATCTAAAAAGAAAAATCAGCACAAATGAAGCAATAAACAAAGAAAATCAAAAAAAAATAAGAACCGATAAACACAAATTCAAAGAATTAGAAGATAAAATAAAGGAGAATGAAGAGACTATTTTGAAACTTCAAAAAGAATTAAACAATCTTAAAAAAAAAGAAATTTATCAAAAACCCTTAAACGAAGAAACTTTTATTCCAAGTATTACAAATAAAAATGACGACTTAGAAGAAAATAAGAAATTAGAAAAGGAATATTTAAAGCCCATAGAAAAAAATGAAAGCCGAAATCCAGAAGAAAATACCAAAAGCACTCCAAAAACAACTATGATCAAAACAGCCGATTTTCAAATTTACCCTGACATATATCTTAATAACTATAATTTTAAAGAAAGAGGGGATCAATTTGCATTTAAAAAAGAAAACACATACTACATTGAAATAGATCCAACCAACAATTTAAATGAGGCTTTAAAAAATCATGAAATAATCTCAAAATATAAATTTGAAAAATATTTCATTAACCCTACTCTAAAAAATAAAGAAGAATTTTTTAGAAACTTAATAGAAGTCAAAAATATCCACGAACTAGGAATTATGTATAAAAATCTAAAGCCTGAATTTAAGCAAATAAAAATAATTAAATAAAAATAAACGCTTTTATCCAGCTAATCTAAGTAACTTTTTATGTCTTCAAAAGATATAATTTTTATATTTAAGCTCAAAGCCTTTTTAAGCTTTGAGCCAGCTTTTTCTCCTACAATAAGAAAATCCAAGCTCCTGGTCACACAAGTATTAAAAATTGCTCCTTTATTTCTTAGCTTGTCAATAACAATAGACCTGGAATAACCATTAAAAGCTCCAGTAATGCAAAACTTTTTACCGACCAATAACTTATTCTCACCATCAATCACAATAAATTCTTCCATTTTAAATTCCAAATTTTCAAAAAATTTAAATTTATTAAGCATTATTGAATCATTAAAAGCTCCAATAATATTTAGAGCAATTTTTTCTCCTATGCCTTTAATTTTCAACAATGTTGAAATAGCAAAATCTCTGTCTTGACAAAGCTTAAAAAGCTTTGAAAATGAATTTAAATTATTAAGAAATAACAACCTTATTGTATTTTCCCCTAAATCTTTAATTCCCATGCCAAGAAGTAATTTACTAAATGGCTTTTTTTTGCTAGCTTCAATTGAATTTATCAAATTATTTATCTTTTTATCTTTAAACCCTTTAAATTCAAGAAGCTTATAAAAATCAAATGTATAAAGATCAATTTCTGAAGAAATAAATTTTTTCTCAAAAAGAAAAGAAATTATCTTGTCGGAAAATCCTTCAATGTCCATACAATTTTTACTACAAAAATATTTTATTCTCTCGACTGCTATTGAAGGGCAATTATTATTCGGACAAAAAAAATGTGCCCCCTCTTTTACTACAACCGTTTTGCAAGCTGGGCAATTATCAGGAACTTTAAAAAATCCTGTTGAAAATTTATTTATCACCATTTCAACAGCAGGAATCACATCCCCTCTTCTTGAAACTTTAACAACATCACCAACATTCAAACCAATAGACGTTATATAATCTTGATTGTGTAATGTTGCGCTAGTAATAAAAGCTCCTGAAACAAAAACTTTATCAATATTAGCAACCGGAGTAATTTTACCACTACGTCCAACCTGAACAACAATGCTATTTACCCTACTAAAACCCGAAAGCGCTTCAAATTTGTAAGCCATTGCCCATTTAGGATGATGCGCAGTATACCCTAATCTTTCTCTTAAAGCAAAATCACTAACCTTAAGAACAACGCCATCTATTTCATATTCAAAAAAATCTCTTTTTTTTGTTATATCTGCTATGTAATTTAAAACTTCTCCAATTGAACTTTTTTGATCAAAAAACCTAATTAAAGGATTGACTTTAAAGCCCAATTTCTTAAGCCTTTCAGTAGCTAAATCATTCGTTTCAAACTCCAATCCAGCATTCAAAAAATCATAAATGAAAATATTTAGAGGAAAATTAGCGACCTCTCTACTATCAACCCTTCTAAGTATTCCCGAAGCTAAATTTCTAGAATTAGTATAGGGCTTTTCCAAAAATTTATTTATTTTCAAAAAATTTTCTTTAGTAATATAAACCTCACCCCTTAATACTAAATCAACTTTTTCATCAAGAAATAAAGGGATATATCTAATGGTTCTAATATTTTTAGTAACGTCATTACCAAATTTTCCATTACCCCTAGTAAGAGCTTTTTCAAGAATGCCATCTTTATAATAAAGAACAATAGAACATCCATCAATCTTTGGTTCAACAGAAATATTAAAAGAATTATTAAAATCAATCTTATCTATCCATGATTTTAGCAAATCAAGATCATAAACCTTATCAAGACTTAATATAGGAGCAGAATGTTCAACCTCTTTAAAGTCGTTTAAAAGATCACTGCCAAATTTAAGAGTAGGAGAATCTAAGGTTTTATATTCGGGGTACTTACTTTCTAACTCTTGAAGCCTTAAAATATGCTTATCATATACAAAATCTTCAACACTAGGCAAAGAATCGACATAATATTCTTTATCCCACTTTCTAATCAACTTCTTCAAGTCTGCAATTTCTTGCTGCACTTTGCTGCTCATAGGGTAAAATTTAACATATTATTTATTATTTTATCAAACAATCTTAACAAGTAAAAATCGACTTTACTATACAAACCATAAAATATTGCCAAGAATACATATTATTTTATTTATATTCAAATTAAAATAATCTTTAAAGAAAAATATCAATCAAAAAGACTATATTATAAAAATGTGAATTATATTTTAATATGTTAAAATGGACAAAAGGAGTGCTAGTTTGGAAGAAAGCAAAAAAGCTTTAATAGCTGATGACTCACTTTTTATGAGGAAAAACCTAATAAAAATCTTAAGTCAATTGGGATTTAAAGAATTTTTAGAAGCCGAAGATGGCATTCAAGCTGTTAAAGAATTTGAAAAACAAAACGATATTGATCTAATAACACTCGATATAACAATGATGGGAATGGATGGAATCACAGCTCTTGAGAGAATGTATGAAATTAATAAAAAATTGCTTAAAAAAGTTAATATATTAATGGTTACAGCTATTGGAAAACAAGAATTAATACAAAAAGCCTTATCTCTTGGAGCTAGAGGATACATTACAAAACCTTTTAAAAAAGACCAAATAATAGAGCAAATTAAACTTTTGGATTAGAGGAAATTTTGATAGCAAAAGAAAAAATATACAAACAAACACAAGTAAACACATCAAATCCCCTATCAATATTGATAATGCTTTATGAGAAAGCAATACAGGATTTAAAAGTTGCAAAAGAGCTTATAAAAGATGGAAATTGGCAAAATGCAGTTAAAGCTAATGAAAAAATCTTTCATGCACAAGAAATCATTACTGAATTAATGTCAACCTTAAATTTTGAACAAGGTGGAAACATCTCTACAAACTTACTCTCAATATACTTATTTCTAAATAAAGAGCTAGAAAATGTTCTTTTAAAAAAAGAAATACACAAAATTGACAATGTTATAAAACAACTGCAAATATTAAGCTTTACCTGGAAAGAGCTAAGAAAAAAAGAAAATAATGTTACTCAAGGTAAATTAGGAATCAATATTGTCAGCTAATGAAATTTTAAAAAAATATTTTAGCAATTTGTTGTTAGAATTAAAAGAATTAAAGTTAATATTAACAATAGAAAGTGATAAATTGCAAAAAGAAGAAATAAGAATATTAAATATAACCAATCCTAAAAAAGATTTAATATTAGAATCAATCAAAAACTATTATAAAACAATAAATGCATGGTTGAAATCTAAAAACCAAAAATTGGATAATTTCGATGACTTGATTAAGGAAATTAATCTACTAAAAGAAGAAATATACATTAAATATCAAATTTGTTGTGAAATCTTACAACAAATTACAAATGCAAAAAGAAAAATTCCAAAAATTAAAAAACACCAAAACCTTGCAGTAAACAATTCACCTATAATGTTAGATATTAAAATATGAAAGAACTTTACCTAATTGATGCACTAAACATAATATTTAGAAATTATCACGTAATGAAAAACTATCCACTTTTAAACACACAAGGAGAAAATGTAAACGCATTTATTGGCTTTTTCAAAACATTATTTTTCATTATAAAAGAAAAAAATCCTGAACATTTGATTGTTACCTTTGACTCAGAGGTACCAACTTTCAGAAAACAAAAATATCCAAGCTACAAAGCAACAAGAGATTCACCTCCGGACGATTTAATACCTCAAATCGGGTGGATAAAAGAAGGCCTTTTAAAGGCAAAAATACCAATCTTTGAGCTCGAAGGCTACGAAGCTGACGATCTTTTAGCTAGTTTTGCCAAAAAGGCTGCAAGGAATAACTATTTAACTTACATTATTTCTCCTGACAAAGACTTGCTACAAACAATGTCAAAGTACATAAAAATACTTAAAATTGAAAACAACAGCTTTATTGAAATGGATAACGAGTACGTAATAAAAAAATTTGGAGTAAATAGCTTTCAAGTAAAAGATTATTTAGCTATTGTTGGAGACAGGTCTGATAATATACCTGGAATAAAAGGAATTGGCCCAAAAGGAGCAGCAAATTTATTAAGAGAATTTAAAACCCTAGACGGAATATATTCAAATTTAGAACTAATAAATAAAAAACACCGAGAACTTTTAATCAAAGAAAAAGAAAATGCTTTTTTAAGCTACGAACTTATAAGCCTTGAAGAAAATTTAAAAATTCCAGAAATTGAAAACTTCGCCTTAAAAAATTTTAGCGAAGAGATAATATCTTTGTTTGAAAAGCACTCAGCAATTGCCCTAATAAAAACTTATAAAAAGGATATCTTAAAACAAGAAAAAGAAAATGTAGACCAAAAAAGCCTATTTAAGCAAGAACTTATTACTAACAGCTTAAATGACATAAATACAATTGACACAGAAAATGTTAAATATTACTCAATAACAACAAAAATAGAGCTTGACAATTTAATAGAAAGCCTTAAAAAGGCTAAATACATATCAATAGACACAGAAACATCTTCGCTTGACACTTACACAGCAAAATTAATTGGGATTTCCATTTCATTTAAAGAATTTGAAGGTTACTATATTCCAATCGAAGCCAAAGGAAAAATTTACATAGAAAAAGATTATATAATACAAAAATTTAATAATCTCTTTAAGTCAAATCCAAAAATAATTGGTCAAAATTATAAATTTGACTATAAAATACTTAAAAATAATGGATTTAGCCCTATACCACCTTATTTTGATACAATGATTGCAGCATACCTTATCGACACAAACTCAAAAGTATCCCTTGATTTTCTTGCAGAAAAATATTTAATGCATAAAAATATTAAATATGAAGATGTAATACAAAAAAATGATAACTTCGCAAATATATCTTTAGAAATGGCAACAAGCTATTCATCTGAAGATGCTGATATTACATTTAGATTATTTAATATATTTACCAAAAAATTAAAAGAAGACAAACTCGACAAATTAATGCACGAAATAGAAATGCCTTTTAACAAGGTAATTATAGAAATGGAAGAAAATGGCATTTACCTTGATAAAGAATATTTAAAAGAATATGGAAGAGAACTTGGAAAAGAATTAGAACTAATCGAAAACGAAATAATAAAAAGCATAGGAATTGATTTTAATCTAAATTCTCCAAAACAAATGCATGAAATTTTATTTGAAAAATTAAATCTAAAATTACCAGAAAAAATGAAAAAAGATTCAACTGATATAAAAGTGCTTGAATCTCTCAGAGGACAGCATGAATCAATTGAAAATCTAATAAAGTACAGACAAATTGCAAAATTGAAGAGCACTTACACAGATAATTTGATAGAACTAATAAACTATAAAACAAACAGACTACACACAAGCTTTATACAAACAAAAACAGCAACTGGTAGAATCACTAGCATAAACCCCAACTTGCAAAACATACCAATAAAAGATGAAAAAGGGCGAAAAATAAGAAAGGTATTTAAACCAGAACATGGAAATATTTTTATTTCAGCTGATTATTCTCAAATTGAGCTTGCTATACTTGCTCATTTATCACAAGATGAAGTCCTTATTAAAGCATTTGAAAACAATAAAGACATTCATACAGAAACTGCCTCTAAGCTTTTCAAAATAGAGGAAAAAGAAATTACTCCTAACTTGAGAAGAATAGCAAAATCTATTAATTTTGGAATAATTTATAGAATGTCAGATTTTAGACTTGCAAAAGAACTGGGAATTACAAAAGAAGAGGCAAAAGGATTTATAAACTCTTACTTTGACTCTTATCCAAAAATCAAAGAGTTTATAACAAATCAAATAAACTTTGTAAGAAATACTGGATATAGCGAAACCATCTTAAAAAGAAGAAGATATATAAAAGAAATTAATAGCAATAATTATCTAGAAAGATCTGCTGCTGAAAGAATAGCAATAAATAGCATAATTCAGGGTAGTGCCGCTGATATCATGAAAATTGCAATGGTCAAAGTATTTAATGAATTTAAAAGTAAAAAAATGGGATCAAAAATATTACTGCAAGTACACGATGAAATGCTCATCGAATCTCCTGTTGAAGAAGAAAATGAAGCAAAGAAAATATTAAAAATTATGATGGAAACTGCTTACACATTAAATCTGCCTTTAAGAGCAAATATTGAAACGGGTAAATCGTGGGGAGAAATCCATTAATCATTGGAATAACAGGAAGAATTGCATCTGGCAAAGATACTGCTTCAAAAATAATTAGCAATAAATATGGATTTTACGAAATAAATGTAGACAAGCTTGGACATTCAGCATTACATGAAAAAAAAGAAGAAATAGTTAAAATATTTGGTCAAAAAATATTAAATACTAAAAATGAAATAGACAAACTCTTTCTAAGAAATCTTGTATTTAACAGCAATAAAGAATTAAAAAAGCTTGAAAGCATATCACACCCAATCATACTCAGTAAAATAAAAAAAATCCTAATTCAAAACCAATCTACAAAAATAATAATTAATGCTGCTTTACTTTTTAAAATAAATTTAGAAAAACTTTGCGACTATATAATTGTGCTTAAGGCAAAGAATTCTATAATAAAAAATAGATTATCATATTCTATACCAAACATTGACTTGAATATAATCAATAAAATACTCAAAATCCAAAAAGATATTTTTTTTAAAAAAAATATTATAAACTTAAGAATAATCAATATAATTAATAACAAGAATTATGCATATCTAGAAAAAGAAATTGAAAAAAAAATGCAGGAGATAATTAACTATGAAAGATTTGAATGAAAACAATGATAATAATAAAGGATTTTTTGTAGCATTAACTTCGATTGCAACAGTCTGTATCATAATATTTCTTGGGACAATTATTTTCTTTCCAAACAAAAATTTGGCCTCAGACATTGCAGAAAAAAATATTGTTTTAGAAGAAGATAAAGACCAAAACACCTTAGAAAACGTTGATCAAAATGAAAAATCTTTAAAGGTATCTGAAACTCAAAATGAAATAATCATAGATTTAACACAAGATTTAAATAAAGAAAAAAAACCTACAAACAAAACATCTAATACTTCTCAGAAATCAAAAATTATTGAAAATACTCAGTCCACAACTCAAAAAATACATAATGCTTCTCAAAAATCAAAAACTATTGAAAAGACTCAATCCACAGTTCAAAAAATACCTAATATTTCTCAGAAATCAAAAATTATTGAAAAGACTCAATCCACAGCTCAAAAAATACCTAATATTTCTCAGAAATCAAAAATTATTGAAAAATCTCAATCCGTGGCCCAAAAAACTTTAAATACTGACAACATTTATGATCCTAATATAGAATATTACATACAATTTGTATCACTCTCTGACCCAATCAATGCAGACAACTATATTCAAAAATTACTTAAATATAATATAATTGCTAAAATATATTCTGCAACAGTAGATAACAAAGATATCTACAGAGTAAGATCTGGTCCTTATAAAACAAAATCACAAGCAAAAGCAGACTTTAAAAAAATAGCAGGAATAGGCGAATTTAAAGAAACTTATATATTACCCGTTAACAAATAGACTATAATTATTAATATATTTTTGATATTTTTCTAAATATTCTTCATGCACCTCAATAACAGGCGAAACAACATGCTTAATCCTTGTAAGCTTTAAAAAAGAATCATTTAAGCTACCAAATTCTCTTAAAGAATAAAATGCTTGAATTGCTCCCCCAATAATCTCTGAATGCTTAAAATCAAAAATTTTTAAATCTTTGCCAAGAATATTTGCTTTTATTTGATTTAAAAGCAAATTATCAGAATTAGATCCACTAACAAAAATGCTCAAAATTTCTTTTTTACAGGCTTTTAGCTCTACCAATCTGTTGTAAAAAGCAAAACATACAAATTCAAGCATTGCTAAACCAATCTCTAATGGATTTTTAATACTGCCAAAAATTCCTTTACTTAAATCTTTGCAAAGACAAGGATCTAAAATAAATAAATCATTAAAAAGTTTAATTTTGCTTGGATAAAAGTATACATTATTTAAGGTGGCACTTTTAACAATCTTTTTTAAGAGTAACTCAAAAGTTAAACTTTTTTCATAAAAACTGTCTTTTAGCAATTGAATCAAATATCCAAAAGGAACAATTCTCCCAATAATAAAATATCCTTCTAAAAGATAAGGATATTCTAGGGAAAATCCTGGTAAATATGTACTTGAAAGAAAATTAAACCCTTCACTTGTACCCATTCTATTTGACACAATTCCTTCTTGAAAAGCACCGCTTCCCACCAAAACACTCAAATAATCTGATCCCGCATTAATTACACTAATTCCGCTATTTAGCCCAAATTCAATTCCTGCTTTACAGGTTACAACGCCAATATTTTCTCCCATTTTTATGAACGGAGGAAATTTGTTCTTGTCAAGCCCATATTTTTTTATCTCTATATCATCCCAAATAAAAGGAATATACTCTATGCTTGGAAAGCTTGTAAAAAGCTTTCCTGTAAGCAAATAAATAAAATACTCAAAACAAGAAACAAAATAGCTTATTTTAGAATATGTTCCTCTTTCAACAGTACTAAGCACATAGGGTAAAAATACAGACTTACCTCTAAAATAAGGTTTAATTTTAAAGGAATTCCAATGCAACACTTCCAAAGGAATTAAATTTGAATTTAAGGCAATTAAACATGGTGAAATACCACCAATAGAAATGCAATCTATTTTACTAGGCTGAAAATTGGATATGGCTTTCTTAAAAGAAAAAAGCCATATATTAAAGTCAAAATTTTCAAAATCAACATCAAAATAATCCGAGTAACTAACATCAATATAACTTAAAACTCCATTTTTAGAACTAACTAATGCTGCCTTTAAAACACTGGTGCCAATATCAATACTAAGAGCATTCATAAATTAACCCTTGGTAATCAATTTTTGAATATCATCCTTTCTATCAAGAATTTTTTGTAAACCAACTTTATTATAAATTGCAAATATTGCCTGCGCAAAAAGAGGCGCAACATTGGCCTCATGATACCAAGGCTTATTTATTAATTCATCATTATGACAAACAGCATTCGTTCCAATTATTTTATAAAAATATCCCTCCTCATAAGCTTTGTCAAAATATTTAATAGCATCTCCATTAAAAAACGGCAAACTAATCCCACATATAATCTTTTTAGCACCCATGCTTTTAAGCAACTTCATTGCCTTAATTAGAGTACCTCCGGTAGCTAACATGTCGTCACTCATAAAAACATTTTTACCTTCAACATCTCCTAAAAGCTTGGTTACAGAAATATTTGAATCAGAAACATCATTTGAAACTCTTGAATAATCTCTCTCCTTATAAAGCAAAGCAAGGGGGCTCTTAAGACTTGATGCAAAAAATTTATTTCTACTTACAGCACCTGTATCAGGCGAAACAATAACTAAATTAGAATCCCTAATGTCGATTAAATCCTTAAGAGAATTAAAGATTTCATAAGAAACATTTAAATTTTCAAAATAAACTTTCCTAAATACATTCTCAATAGCCTTTGAGTGAATATCCAAGGTTAAAATATGTCTAATACCCAACTCTTCTAAAAATCTTCCAATAAGACTTGCTGTTAAACATTCTCTTGAATGCTTTTTATCTTGCCTTGAATAAGGATAAGACGGAATAATAACACTAACAGAGCTGGCTTTAGCCTGCATACAAGCATCTATTGTTGTCATTAAATTCATTATATGATCATTAACTGTCATAATTATTTTTTCACTATTATTTATGTCAACTTCATAAGCATTAGCAACATCTTGAACAATAAAAATATCTTTATTCCTGATTGTTTTTAAAATTTCAGTTTTAAATTCACCATTGGCAAATTTAACAAATTTTACAGGAATTTCTAAAGGCTCTTTGCTTTTAAAAGTAGATAAACTAAGCCCTTCTAAAAAAGGAGATAAAACTTTTTCAATCTTAAAAATTTCTTCCCTTAAGGCTTTAGAATCTTGGCATATACTCTCTACAATATCATTTTCAATATTTATAAATATTCTGTCAAGCTCTTCTATTATCTTGCTAGCAAAAACCCTACCCCCAGGACAAGCAATAATTCCTATTGATTTTTTTTTAAGTAAATTCACCCAGTTCCTCGTTCTTTTTTAAAAAATCTTAACAATCTTAACTTGATAATTAATAAAACTTATACACGCAAAATAACTAAAATATTTTAATGATCTTGCTTTAAAATATTTTAGCTTTAATAATAAAAATAAAAATCGAAAAATTCTATTAATAACAAAAACAAATATTATACATAATCCTAAAAACAAAATTAAATAAACTACACAATTCCAAATTCAAAACCTATTCCAAACTTGAAATCAGAAAATTTAGGGTTTTTAATATTCCAAACATAGTAACCTTCAAGAATTAAAAAAGAAAATGAAAGTCTAGCACCAATATCCCAGCCCATTGTCCCCAGTTCTGCTAAAACAGAATCTGCAGAAGAAGTCGCTATATTGATCTTAGGACCTGTGAAAAACGCTAAAGCTAAAACAAAAAAATCTAATTTTGTATAAAATCTTGGTGTTACTGCCATAATAAACGAGAAATTTTCATTTGCAGTTCCATCTGAACGCTTTATTGCTTTAAGAAGATTCATGTCAAACAAAAGCTCAAACCCAATAGAAACAAAATCATCAAATTTAGCACCAAATTGAGCATAAGTTCCATATCTTATTCCGGCTTTAGCAATATTGGCTAAATCAGAAAAATTTTGGACTATCTCTTCTTTTTCTATTGGAGATACATCTGAAGGCAAATTTTGCTTAAGCTTTGCATTAATCTCTAAAGCCTCATTGTAAAAGCTTGAAAAGGGACTAACGGGAAAAGCAACCCCACCGCCAAAATTGAATTCAAAATTAGTATCTGCAAAGCCATTGACCACAATAATCCCAAACAAACACAAAATTAAAACTTTAAGCCTAATCATATACAAACTCTCCTACAAAAATTTATGAAAAATAAAACAGGGTTTATATTGCATACCTTTATTATATAATAATTACCATAAAGATTACCATAAAGTAAAAAGTAAACAAAAAACTAAAAAATTAACTCTTAAGAACAGAAGAAACTATTTCTTCCACACCACTTGGTATAGGATGATTTAGCTCTTTATATTTTGAGATATATTTTTTTGCATTTTTTTTGTCGCTCTTTAAATGATAAATGTAAAAAATATTAAATAGAGCCTCTTTATTTGCGGGCGCAAATTCTAAAGTTTTCAAATAAAAAATCAAAGCATTGTCCAAATCATTTTTCTTAAATAGCAAATATCCCTTAAGATTAATTAACAAAATATTTTCTGGATCTTCTTTTATAATAGAATTAAGCTTCGACTCAGCCTCTACATATTTTTTCAAATTAATGCAAGCTAAAATAAAATTGTAACTTGAATCATCACCAACATTAATATTAAATTTAATAGATTTTTCATAAAGCAAAACAGAAGTCTCATCATTGCCAAGCTCTTCATTTAATTTAGCAAGCTTATAGTATTCACCTGATATGTTTTGATATTCCTTAAAAATAGAACTGCAAGACAAAACAAAAACAACAATAAACAACAATTTATACATAAAAAATTTACTTGAATCCTTAATACTATTTATACTATTTAAATTATTCAAAACAGCAAAATAACACTAAATCTAATAATAATTAAAAATATTAAACTTCAATGCTGTTGAATTTTAAAATTAAATAAACCATCTTGATGATTATAAAACAAAATTTATTACTCTAAAAGCTAGTCATAAATATAAATAAGCCCTTCTGCTTTAAAAACAAAAGGGCTTTAATACTATCTCAAAAACAAATTAAAGCTTTTCTTGGTCATATTTGTTAAATACATTTTCTGTTAAATATTTACCAACTGATCTTCTATCCTCAACAAGTTTAGATATTGCACTAAAATGTCTTGGTTCAATCTTAAAATACTTATAAGCTCTTCCATCCTTAAAAAACACAGAAAGCTCAGACACAGAAGAATCGTAACCTACCTGTGATATTTTGCTCAATTCATTAGATATTGTTAAAGTTTCCAACTCAAATTCCTCCAAATAATTATCTTAGGAGTATAATAATAAAGTAAGAGTTAATTCACTAAATAAAAAATAAAAAGTTTTAATCAATAAAATCAAAATCTACTAAATGATATATTCCCTACAATAAGGATATACATTAATACAAATTTAATCAAGCAAACTGGCAAATATCATACAAAATAATTTAAACTTCCAAATATTTGGTAATATATAACGATATAAGATAGATTTTTAAAAAAAAATTTTGTAAAATTACTAAGATAGTTAATCTTCTACTCACATATCATCAGGAGGGACAAAGTCTAATGGACTACAATAAGTTACGAAACATAGGTATTAGCGCGCACATCGACTCAGGAAAAACTACTCTTACAGAACGCATTCTTTTTTATTGTAATAAAATTCATGCAATTCACGAGGTAAAAGGCAAAGATGGCGTTGGTGCAACAATGGACTCAATGGAACTTGAAAGAGAAAGAGGAATCACAATAGCATCAGCTGCAACTCACGTTGAATGGAAAGATTTTCCGATAAATATTATTGATACACCCGGGCACGTAGATTTTACAATTGAAGTTGAAAGATCTCTTAGAGTGCTTGACGGAGCAATATTGGTTCTTGATTCTGTTGCAGGAGTTCAATCCCAATCAATAACTGTTGATCGACAACTTAAAAGATACAGCGTACCGCGCCTTGCATTTGTAAACAAGTGCGATAAAACCGGAGCAAATCCCTACAATGTAAAAGATCAACTTAGGTCAAAACTTGACCTAAACTCTGTTTTAATGCAAATCCCAATTGGACTAGAAGATAAACATATTGGAGTTATAGACCTTGTATTAATGAAAGCCTACTATTTTGAGGGAAAAGATGGAACAGAAATAATAGAAAAAGAAATACCCTCAGATCTCCTAGAAGAAGCAAAAAGCAAACGAGAAATAATGCTTGATACTCTTGCCGACTTTAATGACGAACTTATGGAATTGCACATGGAAGGAAAAGAGGTCTCTACTGAAACAATATACAATGCAACTAGAACAGGAACATTAGCTTTAAAATTATGCCCTGTATTTATGGGATCTGCTTATAAAAACAAAGGAGTGCAATTACTCTTAGATGCTGTAACCAGATTTTTACCATCCCCTCATGATATAAAAAACACTGCTCTTGACCTCAATAATAATGAAAAAGAAATCAATCTTAAAATTGACAACGAACTCCCAACTGTTGCTCTTGCATTTAAACTTGAAGACGGACAATATGGACAGTTAACTTATGTCAGAATCTATCAAGGAACTTTAAAAAAAGGACAAGAACTTATCAACTCAAGAACTTCTAAAAAATTCAAAGTGGGAAGACTTATCAGAATGCACGCTAATAATACAGAAGACATTGAATTTGGAGGAAGTGGTGACATTGTTGCTTTATTTGGAATAGAATGTGCATCAGGAGATACTTTTTGTGATCCATCGATCAACTATTCAATGACATCAATGTTTATTCCAGATCCAGTAATTTCTCTTTCTGTAAAACCGAAAGACAAAAAATCTGCTGATAATATGGCCAAAGCCCTTGGAAGATTTACAAAAGAAGATCCAACATTTAAAACTTATGTTGACATTGAATCAAACGAAACAATAATTCAAGGCATGGGAGAGCTACACTTAGAAGTTTACATTGAAAGAATGAAAAGGGAGTTCAAAGCAGAAGTTGAAACCGGAATGCCGCAAGTAGCCTATAGAGAAACAATTACAAGAAAAGCTGAATTCAACTATACTCACAAAAAGCAATCTGGAGGAGCCGGTCAGTTTGGACGAGTTGCGGGGTTTATGGAACCTCTTGATAAAGAAGGAGAAACATACGAATTTGTTAATCTAATAAAAGGAGGAGTAATCCCAACAGAATACATCCCATCATGCGACAAAGGATTCCAAAAAGCAATGGAAAGGGGAACGTTAATTGCCTTTCCAATAGTTGACATAAAAATTACAATCAATGATGGCCAATATCACATTGTTGACTCATCTGATATTGCATTCCAATTAGCAGCAATTGGTGCTTTTAGAGAGGCCTATGAAAAAGCAAAGCCTACAATCCTTGAGCCAATAATGAAAGTTACCCTTGAAGGGCCTACTGAATTCCAAGGTAATATGTTTGGACTTTTAAACCAAAGAAGAGGAATAATAACGGGTTCGCTAGAAGATGGAAGTTTTTCAAAAGTTGAGGCTGAGGTACCTTTAAGCGAAATGTTTGGATTTTCAACAGTCCTAAGATCCTCTACCCAAGGAAAAGCAGAATTCTCAATGGAATTCTTAAAGTATGGAAAAGTTCCAAGCGCTATATTTGATGAACTTCGCAAAAAATTTAACGATCAAAACAAATCTTAATAAAATAATAAGGAGGCTTTATTATGATCGATTTAGCACAAGAAAAACAAGAAATACTAATAAAAAACAAGTTTTTAGCCAAAGTTTTCGGGCTTATGTCAATTGGACTTTTAATTTCAGCAATGTTTGCATATGCAACCTCAGAAAATCAAACAATCAAAGCAATAATATTCTCAAACCCAATGTCATTTATGGCTATAATACTTATACAATTTGGACTTGTATATGCAATAAGTGGTGCTCTTAATAAAATATCAAGCAATACTGCAACAGCTCTTTTCTTGCTCTACTCAGCACTAACAGGAGTAACATTATCTTCTATATTTATGATTTATACACAAGGATCAATAGTATTCACATTCGGAATTACTGCTGGAACATTTCTTGGAATGTCTGTTTATGGATATACTACAACAACAGATCTAACAAAAATGGGAAGCTATCTGATAATGGGCCTATGGGGAATCATTATTGCGTCTCTTGTTAATATGTTTTTTAGAAGCTCAGGTCTTAATTTCCTTATATCTATTTTGGGCGTAGTTATATTCACAGGTCTAACAGCTTATGACGTTCAAAATATTTCTAAAATGGATAAAATGCTACAAGACGACACCGAAATAAAAAACAGAATGGCAGTTGTAGCCTCACTTAAGCTTTATTTAGATTTTATAAATTTATTCTTATATCTTCTAAGATTTTTGGGCCAAAGAAGAAACGACTAAAACAATAAAAAATCATAAAAAATTCAATCAAAAATGAATGCTTTAAAGTTAAAGCATTCATTTTTAGAGGTTTCTATGAGTATAGATAGCTTAGAATTCGAAGAAAGTAGTACTCAAAATGTAATAAAAAAAAATTTTGAGTTTGAAGGATATATTGAAAGCAACAAACCAATAATAATAGAAGGAAAACTCAAAGGTTTAATAAACTCATCAAACTCAATCTATCTGAGAGAAAAAGCTGATGTTGAAGCTGAAATAAAATGTCAACATTTACTAAATCATGGCAAAATAAAAGGAAATATTGAGGCTTTAAAAACAATTAAAATCTACAAAACCGGCAAATTAATAGGAAACATTAAAACCAAAGAACTCTTCATTGATTCTGGAGCAATATTTAAAGGGAATTGTGAAATGGAGGATTTAGAAGAATGAATTTTTTTTTTCTATTACAAATAACTTTAATTCTACTATTTAATTCAAGCTTATTATTTGGACAATCGCCACCTATAGAAAAAGAAGACTCTCTTCTCCTATATAAAGAAGGAAAATTTAAAGAAGCTATTTTAAACACATTAGAAGAAATTCGACTAAATCCTAACAACTTAGATGCTAGGACAATATTGATATGGAGCTTAATAGCCATAGGAGAATACAAGAGAGCTGAAAAAGAGGCGATTATAGGACTTGGCATTAAAAAATATGACATAAGAATTATTCAAGCACTAGGAGAAGCTTATTTTTTTCAAAAAAATTACGAAAATGCATTAAAATACTTTCAAGAATATATTAGCCTTGATTCTAAAGGAGCAAGAATAATAAAAGTTTATAATTTGATTGCAGATTCTTTTTATGAGCTAAAAAGATACAATGAAGCAGATTTTGCATACGAACATGCCTTACGATTTTCTCCTAATAACCAAAATTTATTAATAAAATTAGCAAAATCAAGAATAAATGCAAAAAATAAAATATTAGCAGAAGAAGCACTAATTAAACTTCTTACAATCTCACCTAATAATCTAGAGGCAAAAAATTTACTAGAAGAATTAAAAAAAAGCACCAGCAAACCTTGACATTCAATTTATAAAAATTTATTCTTATTGATAGCAAATTAATAAACTGGGCTGCTAGCTCAAGTGGTAGAGCATCGGACTCTTAATCCGCTGGTTACAGGTTCAAGTCCTGTGCAGCTCAAATTGTTAAATACATTTTTGGTGTGTAAATTATTAATTTTATGCCAATTTAGCTTGACATTATTGGAAAATAAATATATTATTACTTTTAATGGTCATAAAATGACTTTTGGGCTCATAGCTCAGGTGGTAGAGCAGCGCCCTTTTAAGGCGTTTGTCGTAGGTTCGAGTCCTACTGAGCTCAATTTTGTCCTCTTCGTCTATCGGTTAGGACTCCAGGTTTTCATCCTGGCAAGAGGGGTTCGATTCCCCTAGAGGATGTCTTGCTAATAAAAATCAGCTTAACATTCTTGCTTTCTAATATACCCAGAAAACAAGAATGTTTTTCAAGTAAAAACAAACTATTCGGGTATTAATAATATCTCTGCTCTTTCGTCAAGATTAATTTTCTTAAAAAATTCATTTATTAAATCTTTGTTTAAATTTGTCTCTACAAACTTAACACCAAAATTATTTTTAAATACTCCATACCAGGATAATGACGCCAATATATTTGAAATCCAATAACCATTCTTCTCCGAATTTATTTTTGTATTTTTAATATAATTCTTCTTAACATAAGAAAAATCTTTATCATTAAAATCTATTTTTTGTCTTTCAATCATATAGCGATTAATAGAATTTAAAACATTATCCAGCTCTTTAGGCTCGGTAGTAAAAAAAATAGACAAAATGCCATCGGAATCTGCATTTTTCCTTAAATTGGAGTCAAAAGAGGCTTGAATTGCATAAACGCTAGACATCTTTTCCCTAATATTTTTTATAAGCCCATCTGTTAAAAGATCTGCTAAAGCATTTAAATTTAATGAGGTCGCTGCTAAATAATTAAATTTAAAAGGATAAATTACATAAGCAAAACTAGTTGAATTTTTTCCCTTCCTTACAACTATTTTATTAAAATCTTTACTGTAAGAGTAATCTAAATCTTTATACTCGCTTATTTCCTTAAAGTTAAGATTGCCCAAATATTTCTTTGAATAAGCCTTTATTGTCTGAATATCTGAGTCTCCAGCAAAGACAAACTTAAAATTATTTGCATAAGTAAACCTTTTCTTATAAAAAGATAAAATATTTTCTTTTGTAAAATATTGCAAATCACTATCTTTTGCATCTTCAAATCTAGGATCATTATTGTTCAAAAATTTACTAATAGCCTTTTTAAAATGGTAATTAGAACTATTTTCATTGCTCTTTATTAATGCTTTTATATTATTAATAGCATTTTGCAAAAAAACATCATCTATTTTGGGTTCCTTAAAAGTAAAATATATAAGCTGAAAAAGAGTTTCAAGATCTTTTTTATCTGAACTTCCAGTAATATATGATTCTTGAGCTCCAACACCAACACTTAAAGAAACAGCTTTATCCGATAAATATTTTTCAATCTGTAATGCAGAATAATCCCCGTAACCTGAACCAGATACTACTCCAGGCGCAAAAGATAAAACGGGAATAAGTTTTAAATCCTCATTGATTAAACCTCCCCAAGAAGTTGCACTAAAATCAATTACACCCTTTTTTTGATCATTATATTTAAAATAAACTTCAACTCCATTTTCAAGAACAAATGATGAAATTTCATTTTCAAACTCATTTTCTCTAACAATATCTTTATCATCTAAAGACTTATCAAAAAATTTACCTTCAATTGAAGAATTCTCATAAGACTTTAACTCTCTTTTTAAAGCTAACTTTTGAAGATTATCAATATCTTCAAAAGTTAAAACAGGATGTGCTCCTCCATGGTAAGAATAAAAAATTGCACAATTTTTTACATCAAACTCTCTTCCTACAAGATTGTTTATTGTTTTCAAATCAATCTTTTCCAAATATTGAACAGAAAGGTCATAATATTCATTCATATCAAATTTATTAGAACCATAAATAGCAATTTCTATTAAATCCTCAAAAATAGCCCATGAATTTGTTTTATTTATATTCTTTTTCCTTAATTCTAAAGATTTGAAAAATTGAGATCTAACTTTTTCAAACTCACCTTGGGTAAATCCAAATTTTCTTATTCTCTCTAGCTCATAAAAAAAATCTTGTATTCCTTCATTCAAATGATCTGGATTAAAGTTTAAAGTAATCGATTTTGCAACAATAGTATTGTTATCTGATTTAAATGAAAAAAAATCTTTATTTGAAACATTTTTAAAATGTTTTACCCCAGCAGTCTTTAATTCAGAAAATCTATTTTCAAAAAGAGCAGTCAATAAAGCCCTTTTAATATCATTTAAAAGGTCATCCTTGGTCTTTACAAAGTTAATAATTTCCTTTTTAAAGAACATTAAACTAGGATCCCCAACTTCCAAATCTTCTAAAAGTAAAAACTTATCTTTAAGCTCCACGTCTAAACTTACTTTTACTTCTTTAATTTTATCAGTTGGATTCTTCCAAGAAATAAATTGCTTCTTTATTTTCTCTTCAATTTCTTTAGGGTCAATATCTCCTACCACAATAACACTTGCAAGTTTTGGCCTATACCACTTTCCATAAAATTTTTTAAAATCTTCTGACCGAAAAGATAAAATCTGCTCTTCAAGTCCAATAGGATTTCTAAATTCATAAAGACTTCCACTTGTCAAAAACTTATACATTTTTTCATAAATTCTTCTAGGATAAGTCTCGCCAAGCTTTTTTTCCTCAATAATAATATTTCGCTCTAGATCTATTTCTTCTTTCATAAAGCTAATTTGAGAAACCCAGTTTCTCAAAATATTTATAGATTCATCAATTTCATCTTTATTATTACCATCTGACAAATCAAGTCTATAATAAGTGAAATCAAAACTAGTAGCAGCATTAATGTCAGCACCAAATTGCATTCCAAATTTTTTAAGAACATCAACTATAGAATTCCCTGGATAATCTTTTGTACCATTAAAAGCCATATGTTCAAGATAATGCGCTATTCCTCTCTCATTATCTTCTTCATTAAGAGAGCCTACATTAAAAACGATTCCCATATTAACGGCATTTTTTGGAGTTTGGTTTTTATAAATATAATACCTTAGCCCATTAGCAAGTTTTCCCTTTACCAAACTTTGATCTAACTTTAATTCATTAGAAACACAGGAAAACAAAAACAATAGAAAAATACTTGTAAATTTACAATAACTTTTAATTCTTTGATAATTCATTTGCACTCCCTCTTATTGAATTTATTTTTTCAGAATAAATTTTATTCAATGCTTTTGAAATAGATGAAAATCCAAAATCATTCCAATCCTTTAAACTCTTTAGCTTAGAAACTGGAAATAGTTCATAAAACAAAAACAACAGCTCTTCTTTGCTTAATTTTGGAATATCATTTAAGTAAATGTTTTTATTAAAATCTTCAAGATAAATAAAAGGATTTAAACGCTTATCTAGAAGAAATTTATTTAAATTAGGCATTGAAATACTTTTATTATAAATTTCAATAGTAGTATATTCGCTTGGAATATCATCATAAAAATCGTTATTCAAAAAAGAATCTAAAATAATAAATTTATTTTCTTTAAACCCTACGTTTCTACCATCTAAAGTCTTTAAAAGTCCATCTCTACTAATATGAACCAAAGTCTTTAAATCCTTTGTGGCTTTAAAGATAAGCCTTGCATTGTTATATGCCTTAGATTGTCTTAAATGCTCAGCATTACTATCTAGTGCCAATTCTTTGTCATTTTTCATTAATAAATTTATATTTTTTTCTTTTAACGCCTTATAAGCTAATTCAATATACTCTAAAGCACAACTATTCGCCAAAACAAGTTGCTCTCTCTTTAATAAATTAATAAAAAACATCAATTCTTCCTTTTCAAGACTACGGTAAAAATCAAAATCATTTAAATCAATGCCAAAACTAAAATTAACACTAAATATTAAATAAAAAATTGCAATGTTTTTTTTCAATCTAGTCTCCTCCCTTTAGCTAACTACATCAGCCAACTCTAAAAAAACAGGACAATGATCACTTCCCATTACTTTGTCTAAAATTAGAGATTTTTTAACATTTCTCTTAAAAAATTCATTAACAATAAAATAATCAATTCTCCAACCCATATTTCTCTCCCTAGCTCTTGCTCTATAGCTCCACCAAGTATAATAACCAGGCTCTTTATTGAATATCCTAAATGTATCCACATATCCTTTGTTTAAAAAGCTGTCTAGCCAAGTCGTTTCTTCAATATAATATCCGGGAGAGTCTCTATTAGAATTAGGGCTTACAAGGTCAATCTCAGTGTGAGCAATATTAAAATCACCACAAATTACTACATTTTTTCCTACACCCACAAGTGAATCTATAAGATTTTCAACATAAGATAAAAAATCAAGTTTATAAACAAGCCTTCTTCTTAAAGCCTGAGAATTGGGAAAATAACCATTGATTAATACAAAATCATCATAATATGCTACAAGCCCCCTACCCTCATTGTCAAAAATTTCTTTTCCAAGTAAATTTACAGCAATAGGCTTAACTTTAGAGTAAATACAAACACCACTATAGCCTTTAATCTTTGACTTTGAAAAATAAGAATAATAATTCTCAAGAATTAAATCCTTTGGCAACTGTTCTCTTAAGGCCTTAGTTTCTTGAACACATAAAATATCTGGAGCATATTCTTTTACAAACTCAAGAAAACCCTTTTTTAAAACAGCTCTAATTCCATTTACATTCCATGAAATTAATTTCATAAATCCTCTTTAAATTTAAATCAAACATAAATCTTTAATCCATCATAAGCTAAATAGATACTGTCTTTTTCTAAATAATCAAATTCTTCATGCATTATATCGTGTGCAATATGCGTAAAATAAGAAACTTTGGGATTAATTTTTTTAATTTCACTAATAGCCTCTGAAAAATTTAGATGGGTCGGATGAGGCTTAATCCTTATAGCATCTATTATAAGTAGATCTAAATTTTTTAAATAATCATAGGACGCTTCAGGGATAAATTTAACATCAGTAAGATACGCTAAATTGTCTACCCTATAACCCAAACTAACTATCTCTCCATGAATCAAAGGAATTGGTACTATCTTTAGACCTTTAAAAAAAATAGGCTCAAAATCTTTAACCACATTAGGAATAATGTCTGCCTTTCCGCTTAAAGAAGGTTTAGATGAAAAATCGTGTGGGAAAGCATTCATTATGTGAACCATGGTAGTATCTCTAGCATAAATGTTTAAAGGAGCAGCTCGTGTATAAAACTTAATATCATCAAAACCCATAATATGATCATAATGTTCATGGGTATAAAGCACTAAATCAAGCTTATCTATATTTTCTCTTAAAAGTTGTTGTCTAATATCAGGGCCTGTATCAATCAACAATTTGATGCCAGAAGATGTTTCAAGGAAAAAAGAACTTCTCAATCTTTTATTTTTACTAAAACTTGAAGTACAGACTCTACAGCTACAATTTAACATAGGAACACCACTTGAGGCTCCAGTTCCTAAAAAGGTTCCGACCATATGTTACTACCTTTCGCCTGTAAAACATAATCTATTTTAACACAACATTTTATATTAAACAAAAATAAAATCTCTTAATTAAACACTCCTTCCTAAATTTAAAATTAGATTAACACTATTTAATAATCAATTCTGTAAACTATTTTGGAAAAATTGCTTTTATGCTTATAATTATTTAAGGAAAAATTATTTTTATGGATACGCAAATTTATGAACTCATTTTCTTAACCAGTTTTAGCATATTTTTAATAGTAAATTTATTTAATTTTAAAAAAGAATTCACTTATGAAGACTACTTCATAATATTCCCAGGTACATTTTTTGTAATAACCTTATACTTTACAGAAATCAGACCGCTAATGTTATATATTGGCAGTATATTCTTAATCTTTATGATAATCATCTTCTTTAAAAACATAAAAACAATAGTAAATAGTAGAAGAAGAAATAGCAACAGGTCTATAAAACAATCAAAAGGAATATTTCTTTCAATTTTGCTAAAAACAATACTTGTAATGCCCGCTATTTTAACCGTTATTATTGCAACTATTTTTTCATATTTGGCACTTTTTATAAATTATCCCAAAGATGAAAATAATAGCTATCAAATTGGATTTGCAAGAATTAAAGATCACAAAAATGATTTAAACTTATCGATTTGGTATCCTGTAAGCTCAACATTGGGCCTTAAAAAACAAAATCCATTTCTTTTGTACGAATTTAATCCTTTTTTCATAAACGAAATGAATTATTTACCAAAAGAAAATAACATATATAAACAAGCCCTTATTAGCAATAACCAAAAACTATATGATTCTGTTTTGCTTATACTTCCTTATTATTCTCACGATTCAATGTTTAAATCTCTAGTTAGCAAGCTTGTTAAGAAAGGAAAAATTGTTTATTTATATTCACCAAAATATAAACATATGAAAAGCTACGATTTTATTAAAAATAGCCATAAAAGTATATTTAGCTATGTAATCAATAAAAGCATTAGTTATTTAATTGAACCTGCCAATGTTCTTAATGAAAAAGCTGATATTGCATCTACTGAAAATGATATTCAAAGCATTATTGAACTAGCAAAATCAAGTCAAAATTTAAAATTTTTAAATTCAAAAATGAACCTTAATAAACTAACGTTAATTACACTAGGAAATCAAGCAAATATTGCTAATTTTATCCTTGCAAAAAACACCAACATAACAAAGTATATAAATATAGGGGGAAAACCACAAACAATAAGAAATTTAAAAAACTTACAACTAATTCTAAAAGAAAATGAAAAGGACCTTCACACAAAAGTTGCTAATATAAACTCTATAAAGCTAACAGACATAAGCAATATTGCAGAAATTTCTGATCTTATTTTTAGCAGAAACTATTTAAAAAGTTTTAATTTTTTAAAAAACAAAAAATTAATGTTATCAAGATTTAATTCTATAGTTAATGAAATTAATAAATTTATTGAAGAGGAAAAATCATAATGATAAAAAAATTCTTACTATTTACAATGATCAACATCTTCCTAACAAATAAAGCTCATAGTAATGAAGAGGTAATTGAAATAAGTACTGAAATACAAAAAGAAAAATATATTCCCTTTTTAATAAGCAGAGGAAAAACTCAACTGGAAGACCTTGTAAAATATACTCTAGAAATAAATCCAGACCTTGACAAAAACTATGTAAACACCGTTGCTAAAACCTATATAGACGAATCTTTGATCGAAGGAGTTAATTATGACATTGCCTATGCTCAAATGCTACTAGAAACAGGAGCCCTAAAATTTAATGGAATAGTTTCAAAAGAACAACACAATTTTTCAGGAATAGGCGCTACTAATAATCTTACAAAAGGAAATTCTTTTTCCAATATTACAGAAGGAATTAAAGCCCATATTCAACATTTAAAAGCTTATGCTTCAAAACAAAATATCAAATCAAGTATGGTTGATCCTAGATTTTACCTTGTTAAAAGAGGATCTGCTCCAACAATATATGATTTGACTGGGAAATGGGCAAAAGACAAGCTTTACGATAAAAAACTTAAAAAAATATTATTAGAACTATTAGAATATAATAATGCAAATAAAAGCTAAAAGCTCACTATATAATTTTCTAGAAAAGATATATTCAAAATACAATAAAAAAAAATTTATACATCCAGACCCTTTAGAATTTCTATACAGGTATAAAGAAAAAGAAGACATTGAACTTGTAGGCCTAATTAGTTCTTCATTGGCACTTGGAAGAGTAGAAAAAATTTTAGAAGCAATCGAGACAATACTCAAACCACTTGGCAAATCCCCTTCTGAGAACCTTAAGCTGGTAAATGAAAAAGACTTAAAAGAAATATTTAAAGGATTTGTTTATAGATTTTTCAAAGGAGAAGATATTGTAAGGCTACTGTGCACCCTCAAGATAATAAAAGAACAGCACCATACACTTGAAAATCTTCTTTACAGTATTTATTATAAAAACCAAAATTTTATACTCAGCATAGATGAATTAATTAAGCATATGGAAAAAATAAATGGAAGAGAATTCGGAATGCTACTTCCAAAGCCTTCAAAGGGAAGTTCTTGTAAAAGACTTTTTTTATTCTTAAGATGGATGATACGCAAAGATGAAGTCGACTTGGGCATTTGGAATAAATTCAACCCCAATAAGCTTATAGTGCCAATGGATACTCATATGACAAACATTGCCTCAAAACTATTTAAAATCAAAGAAATAAAAAACGTAAATCTTAAAAAAGCAATAAAAATTACAAGATACTTTTCAAAAGAAAATAAAGAAGATCCTGTAAAATATGATTTCTCTTTAACCAGATTTGGAATAAATAGAGATTTTAATAAAGAAAAATTACTAAAAAACATTAACAAACTATAAAATTTTATTTATAAAACATTTAAAATAAGACATACTTAAATCATCAAAACAAAAATACTAATTTATCATAAAATAAAAAGGAGAATCGGTGAATAATCTTAAGGAAAAGATAAATACTTATAGCAAACTAATTTTGGGGTCTTGGCAATTTGGGGGAGGATATTTTAAACAGGTCGAAAAAGAAACCGCCAAAAAAATATTAAAAAAAGCATATGATCACGGGATCAGAAATATTGATACTGCAAGAGCTTATGGAAATGGAATTTCAGAAAAAATAATTGGTGAAATAATAGAAGAAGATCCAACAATAAGAGAAAATATTTTAATTGCAAGTAAATGCTACCCAATGGAAATTTCAGAATACATAAAGAACTTTAACGAAAGTCTCAAAAATTTAAAAACTGATTATATAGATATTTACTATATACACTGGCCTAAAAACGATTTTGACCTAAAACCAATTGCAGCATTTCTTGAAGAAATGAGAGCAAAAGAAAAAATAAAATATGTAGGTGTAAGCAATTTTGAAATATCACACATGGAAAGCATAAAAAAAGTTTGTAAAATTGACGTAAACCAAATAGGATACAACCTCTTATTTAGAAATAAAGAAAAAGATGTAATTCCTTACTGTGAAGACAACAATATTGCAACCATATCATATTCAACAATTGCTCAAGGACTTTTATCTAAAGCTAATATAAAAGACAAAAACAAATTTAATGACATTAGAACAGAAAAATTGATACTTTTTAAAAAAGAAATTTGGCCTTATACTTTAAAAACCATAAATAAACTTGAAGAGATAGCAAAGAAAAATAACTTAACAATTTTAGAATTAACATATTCATGGCTTAAAAAAACAAAATTAAGTGGATTTATAGTGGGTTTCAGCAAGGAAAATTATGTAGAATCAAACTTGAATTCATTTAAAGCAGAAATTAATGACGAAGTATGCAAAGAGATTACATCAATTTTGGATAATTTTAATCACCAAACAAAAAACTTCCCAAATTTATTTAACAAAAAAATTTAAAACTCTAAAAACAAATATTTCAATTAACAAACTTAAAGTCAATAGAATTTCCTAAAACTCTAATACCTTCTACAGTTAAATGAATATTAAAAATAAACTCTATCTCAATTAATGGTAAAATTAGGTTAGCATTGCCCCCAGTAATTATTAAATTAAATTCTTTTTTATACATCTCTTTAATATCACGATAAACACCTTCTATTAAATACTTATATTGATAAAACAAACCGCTGTTTACACTCTCAGATGTAGTTCTCTCTAAAAGATTATTTGGAGTACTAATGGGAAATTTCTTGAGAAGATAGGCATTGTCTAATAAAGAATTAAAATTTATCAAAGGACCAGAATTTATAAGACCACCAAGTATTCCATCTTGCCTGCTAACAGCAAAAATGGTACAAGCTGTTCCAAGATCTACTACCAAAACATTTTCAAATGAATAATTTTCAATGGCTGCAACAAGATTGGCAAAAACGTCTGAGCCTAACAAAAATTTATCACTTTTATAAGGATTAAATGTCAAATCATAATTCAAATCAAAACTAATAAACAAGGGCTTTATCTTAAAAAAAGAAAAAATGATATTTTCAAATATTCCATTAAGAACAGGAACAACGCTGCTTATAAAAACTTGATTTACATTAAAATCAAAATTTTTTTCAAAAAAGCTATAAGCCTCATCACGCTTTAACATAAGATTTGTTTTCATTTTAATAAACAAATTAACTTGATTATCTTTAAATAAGGCAAAGGCAATGCTAGTATTCCCAATATCAATTATCAATTCTGATAATAAAGGTTTATTCATAAATATTTATTTTTTTTTCAATTTTGTCAAATCTTAATAAAAGATTAAAAGTTCTCTTTTTCTTGGGTGTTGCTTTAATAACCAAAATTTTGCTCAAAGGATAATACTTCCAACCATCAGAATATACGTAAAACTTATAATCTGTAAACCAATCAATTTCTCTAAATCTAACTAAAGTTGGATTTAAAATATTTCCAAAAAATATATAGCTTGAATAATTAATCCCTTGATCAAAATCAATTGCAACTTTAGTATCAGTAATTTCGCGATTGAAAATCCTAGAAGCAGTATATATCCACCTGATAGATCCATGGCTAGAAATAAAGATAAATTGGGGCATATATTGATTATCAATAATATCAGAATAATAGCTTTCATAAGGAATTCCTTTGGCATGCTCACTCATTAAAGAATAATAAATCGCATTAAATGCAATCTTTAATATTAAACCATCTTTCAAATAAGATGCTATTCTTTTAAGAACCCCAGAAATCTTTAATGCATACTCAACAACATCAGATGAATTAATATTATTATTTAAAATATATACTTTTCCTTCATTTGTAACTCCAAATAAAGTAAATACAAATTTATAAAGCTCCTTTTTAAAACTTAAGTAAAAAGAATCGTCAGTTCTAATCTTAAGAAAAGTAAGATAATTAGATAAAATGTTGTAAGCTTGGATAAAATTAAAATTAGAACTTAATATTTTTTTAGGATCTTTGAGAAGATTTAAAGCACCATTTAATTTAGAACCGTTTTCTGATAAAAAAATTTTTTCCAAAAGGCAAGGATCCTCTTTTAAATAAACCACAAGTCTGTCTTCTTCAAGAGAGTCAATAAAAGTTTTATTTCTTGATAAATAAGAAAAAAATTTATCGAATTGATCTGAATTAGCATAATAACATAAACTTAAATAGGTCAACTTATGTTCATTTTTAACTAATAAAGAATCTAATTTTAAAAATATTGACTCGTGATCTCCTCTGATTAAAGATTCTGCTAAAAAACAAACCATTAAATTTTCATCAAAGCTATAAGAACCGTATTTAAGCCATCCTCCCTTTGAAACATTAAAATTAACAGAATTGTTCCAAGAATCATAAGCATTTTGTCTAAAATTGTTTAAAGTATCATTAAAAATTTTATTATCCACCTCTTTAATTTTTGAATGCATAATAGAATAATCTAATACATTACTTTTATTATTTTGATTGCCCTCTATAATGGAATTTGGAATATTTTTCTTTGGTGAATCGATATAAATAGCATTGCCAATTTTAAATGCTGCTTGAGGAGAGAGTAAAATATCTTTTTCTCTTATCTTTACATTTTCTCCTAAAAAGATTTTATATTCCAAATTCTCCCCTTGTCTTATTGAAATAGTAGGTTTATCTAACAAAACTTCATAATGATCTTCAACTTCATAACTTAACAAAAAGCTCTTAGAGAGATTTGATTCAATACTAAAATTATTTTCTGAATCAAGTAAAAACCCGAGAAAAATATTATTCTCAAAATAAACATAAATACCCATGTCTTGCACTTTATAAGAGATGGGGAAAAGATTCAAACCGGTTTCTAAAACAACAATTGGATTAAGTTTGGATAAAAATATCCTAAGTCCCCTTACATTAACAACAATATCATTTAAAATATATTCACTATTTTCAACCTTATTATTTACTTCTAATTTTATATCTTTTAAAAAAAATATATTTAAGTTTAAATTCCTAAATTGTAAAAAAATAACAACAAACAATATTAAAGCACCAAGCAATAAATTAAAAGCCCCTGCCCTTAAAAACTCCTTCATATGATGATTCTAATCATAAAAAATCAAAATATCAATATTGATTGCATAAAAACAAAAAAAATAATAAAATTATAGGTTAGCTAGTTAAATAGGAGTAAAACATATGAAAATTCCTAAAAATTATATTCCAGGAACAAACCCTTACAAGTCTCTGCCTAAAAAACCTATTATTGAAAACAAGAAAAAAATTACTAAAAAACAAGAACAAATTAATTCAGAAATCATGAAATCTCAAGAGCGTATTTTGAAGCTATATATGAGGCGCCTACAAAAAAAAGATCAAATAACTCTTCAAAATTTTATTCTAGAAGGACATAAAGTAGGTTCCAAAATTTTCAATAACTTACCAAAAACACTAAAAGAAATAATAGCTTTAATGAATATAGAATCGTTAAAAGTGCTAAAAAAGAATACAAAAAATCCAATTAAAATGCTTTACATAAAATTTTCAAGCTGGACCTTAAACAAGCTAATCAAAACGCTAGATATTGAATCTAATAACAACAAAACTGCAAAACATAAATAATAATTTTCAAATTCTTTTTATATCTTATTACTTATTAATTTTTTTATTTGCGTCTTGTCTTACAATGTTTATTGTTGATTTATTATCAAAATAAATCAACAATATTTCAAGGGCCATCTTTTATGATTATTGGACTCTAAATATACATTGAATCTAAAATATCCAATCTCATTTTATTAGCACAATAAAATTCACCAAACATGTCCAATTTATTCCCAATAGCTTATACCAAAGCCCTACAAAAGAAAAATAGGCCTTATAAGAACCTGTGTTTGGCAAAAGAATAGACACAAGAGCCATTAATATGAATATTAGAAGAAATATCAAGATTAAATGACCTTATATAGACCTTGAAACTGGCTAAGCAAACTATGAATATTATAACATTCAGAATTAGTAAAAATAAATTTATTAAAATCTTTTTTTAAAGGATAGCTACCAATGTTTTTTTAGCATAAAATACACTATCTTTAGAAGTAATAAAAAACTCTCCGCTTAAAAGAAGGAAAATAATTCCTTCAATAATTTTGCCGCCACTAGCATATGCTAGTGATATTCCATATAAAGAAAGACCCGCTGCAAAAGAAAAGGTTCCATCAATAGAATCAACAATAAAAATACTCTCTGAAATTAACACATCTTTGATATACTCTTATTCACAAGTAGATATTGTATCTTTCCCCAAGAACAAAATTACCAGGCTTTTTGATTGCTTTGAATAAGAATTGCGCAATTTACTTATCAACTTAAATTACAATAGACCCATCAGATTTAAAATCTAAAATTAATTTAGCACAACCACTTAATGCAAACCTAGTTAATTCATTTAATAAAAATACAATTTTTTCAAAATCCCAATCCATTTTTATATCGATTCTCTTATTAATGATAAATTCTAAAATTGAAAAATCATCTCTAAAAGCATTATGCTTTGATAAATTCAAAACTAAGCTCCAATCATAATTTCAAATCATATTATTCAAAATAGGTACTGAAAGCTCAAAACCAAAGGTTTTTTTAGAAACTTTAACTACAGGAGCCCCCTGCCTTCTTTTGTATTCATTTTTAAAATAAAGATCTAAAACTTTATCAACTATACCTTTTTTAAAATGAAGATAAATTGAATCTGAAGATTCATTGTCAATCAAATATCTATTTAAAATAACATCAAGAACTTCATATTTTGGAAGATAATCACTATCTTTTTGATTAAACCTTAACTCAGCCGAAGGCTCCTTTAAAATAATATTAGCAGGAATAATACATTGGTCAAACTTTGCATTAATATACTTTGCAAGATCATAAACCTCCGTCTTAAAAAGATCTCCAATCAAAGAAAGTCCTCCACAAGTATCCCCATAAAGGGTACAATAACCAACTGCAATCTCGCTTTTGTTACCAGTATTTAAAAGCAAAGAATTTTGAGAATTACTATAAGACATTAATAAAAGCCCCCTTAACCGAGCTTGTAAATTTTCCCCAGTAACACCCTTAACATCAAAATATCCTTCAAAAAATCTACTGCTTACCTCAAATAAATCTTTTATTGGCATTTCAATCAATTTAAAACCTAGTTTTCTAGAAAGTTCTTTAGCATCAGAAATAGAATCTGCCGATGAAAATTTACTAGGCATAGAAATCCCAACAACATTCTCAGCACCCAAAGCAAAACATGCAAGATATGCAACAAGAGCAGAATCAATACCTCCAGATACTCCCAAATGAACTTTAGAAAATCCTGAAAAAGAAACATATTCTCTTAAAACAAGAGATATTGCTAAAATAATTTTTTCAAAAAGCTCATTATATGCATCAAATTTTAAATCTTGAAATGTATCATTAGATATAAAATCAAATTCAAATCCTTTGGCTTGTTTTATCTTGCCAAAACTATTAACAAAAAAGCTACACCCATCATAAACTGCAGAATCTTCAGCTCCATAAAAATTCGAATAAACAACATCCAGATTATTCTCAATAGCAACTCTTTCAAAGAATTTTAACCTAAGATTATTCTTTTCCTTAGTGAAATAAGATTTGGACGGTATTATTAAGTACTGAGCCTTCTTTAAATCCTCGCCAAATTTGGGAACTAATTCTTCAAATAACAAAGCATCCTTAAAATTTAATACAGCAAATACATTGCCCTTATAACTAAAAAACCCAGGCAAATTGCATTGTGATACAGTTAGAACAACTTTATGATTACTGATGACAGAAATAACATCTACAAATTTGCCACCCTTATATACACTATGACCAAAAACAATTAAAATGTTATCATCAACCTGTTCTTTCATAAATTCAATGAACTTACATATATTTTGAGAATATTTAGAACGCCTAAGCAACTCACCATACTTAGTATTGCATAAAAACATAGAAGGAAAAACTAAAACGTCCGATCCCCTTAGCAAAGCTTCATCATAATTAATTTTAAAGTCAGCAATATATTTATCAAAATCTAAGGCTCTGTATCTCGTTTGAGCAATGCTTATTTTCATAGGTAAATAATAAGCAATAATACATTAAATTACAACAAAAAAAATTAATAGCTTCGCAAAACCAATACTCATCCACATTTTAACAATACCTTAATATTAAGAGCGTCATAAAAGCACTAAAAACAAACAAAACCAAAAAATGACACCAAAAATATTCTTATAAATAAAAAAAATTAAAATTTTTTATTTTGACAAAAAAATACACACGAACATTTTACCAAATAACAATATGTATCAATACAACACTATTACTGAAAGCTAAAGAAAAATATACATCTTTCAAATGATCAAAATGAATCAATTTTATTAAATTTTAAGAAAGAAAAAAATTTGTAAAATATTTTTTTTAAAGATAAAATGCTTTATCAAAGGAGGAAAAATGGAAAAAAAAGAAACTAAAAGCGAATCTGAGAAAACCAACAAACAAGATAATAAAAATACAAAATCTCAAAAAAAAGAAAACTTAAATTTAGTAAATTCTGATAAAAAAATTACTGAGCTTGAAAATGAAATCTCCAATCTTAAAGATTTGTATTTAAGAAAACAAGCAGAATTTGAAAACTTCAGAAAAAGATTAGAAAAAGAAAAAGACAATTTTGTTAAATTTGCAAACGAAACCATAATGAAAGATGTCGTTAATTTTCTTGATAACTTAGAACGAGCTATTAACTCTTCAAAAAAATCCAAAGATTTTGACAACTTATTAACAGGAATCAGTATGATTGAAAATGAAATACTATCAATCTTTGATAAAAAATATAATTTAAAAAAATTTGGAGAAAATGGCGAAAATTTTGATCCAAGTCGTCATGAAGCAATAAGCATTGAAGAAAAAGAAGGTCTTAAAAATCCAGAAATAGTAGAGGTGTACCAAAAAGGATATTGCTACAACGACAGAATATTAAGAACAGCAAAAGTTAAAGTTGCTCAAAGTAAAAATTAATTAGAAAAAAAGGAGGTTTATAATATGGGCAAAATAATAGGTATTGACCTAGGAACAACAAACTCATGCGTAGCTATAATGGAGCATGGAAAACCAGTTGTAATACAAAATTCAGAAGGAGGAAGAACTACTCCATCTATTGTTGCTTACACAAATAAAGGCGAAAGACTTGTAGGGCAAGTCGCAAAAAACCAAATGGTTACAAACCCTGAAAATACAATTTATTCTATTAAAAGATTTATGGGAAGAAGATTTGAAGAGGTTGCAAGCGAAATAAAAATGGTTCCTTATAAAATAGAAAAAGGACTAAATGGTGATGCACGAGTAAACATTTCCAATATAAAAAAGCAAATGTCACCGCCTGAGATCTCAGCAGCAACTCTTACAAAAATGAAAGAAACAGCAGAGGCTTACTTAGGTGAAAAAGTTACAGAGGCTGTTATCACAGTTCCTGCTTACTTTAATGATGCTCAAAGACAAGCCACAAAAGATGCTGGCAAAATAGCGGGTCTTGAAGTAAAAAGAATTGTTAACGAGCCAACTGCTGCTGCTCTTGCTTATGGAATTGAAAAAAAACACGAAGAAATTGTTGCTGTTTACGATCTTGGTGGAGGAACATTTGACATTTCAATATTGGAACTTGGAGATGGTGTTTTTGAAGTAAAGTCAACCAACGGAGACACACATCTTGGTGGTGACAATTTTGACGATGAGATAATAAAGCATTTAATTTCAGAATTCAAAAAAGAAAGCACTATTGATTTATCAAACGACAAAATGGCTCTTCAAAGACTCAAAGAGGCGGCTGAAAAAGCTAAAATAGAGCTTTCGGGCGCTCAAGAAGCTTCAATAAACCTTCCATTTATTACAGCAGATGCAAATGGTCCAAAACACTTACAATATACTCTAACAAGAGCAAAATTCGAACAAATGGTAGACCATTTGGTTCAAAAAACAAAAGAACCATGCCTTAAGGCTATTAAAGATGCGGGGCTTAAAGCTTCTGATATCAATGAAGTAATACTTGTAGGTGGATCAACAAGAATTCCTGCTATTCAAAAAATTGTAAAAGATATATTTGGACAAGATCCTAATAAAGGAGTAAATCCAGATGAAGCCGTAGCAATTGGAGCTGCTATTCAGGGTGGTATTCTAACAGGAGAAACTAAAGACATGGTACTCCTTGACGTTACTCCACTCTCACTAGGAATAGAAACACTAGGTGGTGTTATGACTAAGCTTATTGAACGAAACACTACAATTCCTACAAAAAAAAGTCAAGTATTCTCAACAGCTGCTGATAATCAAACCTCTGTTGATATTAAAGTACTTCAAGGTGAACGTGAAATGGCATCACAAAATAGAATACTTGGTAATTTTATACTTGATGGAATACCAGCAGCACCAAGAGGAGTGCCTCAAATTGAAGTTAGCTTTGACATTGATGCTAATGGAATAGTTCACGTGTCTGCAAAAGATATGGGAACAGGCAAAGAACAAAAAATTAGGATTGAATCATCATCGGGGCTTTCTGAATCAGAAATAGATCGAATGGTAAAAGATGCAGAAGCTCATGCGGAAGAAGATAAAAAATTAAAAGAAAATATTGAGGCAAAAAATACAGCTAATTCTTTAATTTATCAAACAGAAAAATCATTAAAAGAATATTCTGAAAAAATTTCAAGCGAAGACAAAGAAGCTATTGAAAGTAAAATAAAAGAATTAAAAGAAAGTCTTGAAAAAGAAGACATTTCACTTATAAAATCTAGAACAGAAGAACTTCAAAAAGCTTCTTACAAAATAGCTGAGATGATGTATAAAGATTCTTCCCAGCAAAATGCAAGCAGCCAACAAGAAACTGGTACCCAAAGCAATACAAGCGAAGAGGGTAAAGAGGCTGATTACGAAGTTGTTGACGAGGATAAAAAATAGTGAAAAAAGATTATTATGAAATTTTGGGGCTCTCAAAAGGAGCCTCAAAAGATGAAATAAAAAAAGCTTATAGAAAAATAGCAATTAAATATCACCCAGACAGAAATCAAGGGAATGAAGAAGCCGCTTCTATCTTTAAAGAAGCTACTCAAGCTTACGAAGTTTTAATAGATGATAATAAAAAAGCTAAATACGACAGATTTGGACATTCCGCTTTTGAAGGGGGAGGATTTGAAGGATTTTCAGGTGGATTTAGTGGATTTTCAGACATCTTTGAAGATTTTGGCGATATTTTTGATTCATTTTTCACTGGAAACAAAGGACAAGAAAAAAATAGAAAACATGCAAAAGGTGAAGACGTAGGATATAACATAGAAATATCTCTTGAAAATGCATACTTCGGATATAAAAATAATATAAACATAACAAGACAAATACTGTGCAATTCTTGTTTCGGTAAAAAATCCGAAAAAGGTACAAGTCCTTCGACATGTAACATGTGTAACGGCAGCGGGAGAGTCGTACAAGGCGGAGGATTTTTCAGGGTTACAACAACATGTTCTAAATGTTACGGCGAGGGTAAAATAATATCAAACCCTTGTAAATCTTGTAGGGGAAAAGGAAGCCTTGCAAAGCAAGAAACTATTCAATTAAACATTCCCCCAGGCATTGATAATAACCAACAAATAAAAATGAAAGGCAAGGGAAATGTTAATCCAGACAACCAAGAATATGGCGATCTTTATGTAAAAATATTAATAAGATCTCATAAAATATTTAAAAGAAATGGTAAAGATCTCTATGCAATGCTTCCAATAAGCTTTATTCAAGCAGCCCTTGGAAAAGAAGTAAAAATAAAAACAATCGCTTCAAAAGAGATTAAAATACAAATTCCAAAAGGAATTGAAAATGAAGAACAAATCTTAATTAAAAACGCAGGAATGCCAATTCTTCAAACAGAAAAGTTTGGAAATTTAATATTAATCACCAAAATAAAAACACCTAAAAATTTAAATTCTAATGCTATTAAACTTTTTGAAAACTTGGGAAAAGAATTAAGAGACGGTGATGAAATAGATTTACTCAAAGTGTAATATGTACATAACTCATGCCAATTCAATAATTGAAAGCATAAAAAATAATAAAGGATTTGAACTTTATATATCAAAAAAAAGTTCAAAAACTAAAGAAATCGAAAGACTGGCTAAAAAACAAAATGTAAAAATAATAAGAATAAGTACAAATGAGCTTGACAAAATTCTTAAAAATAAAGATCACAGAGGATTTGCATTAAAATTAAAAATTGAAAAAAATAAAAATGTAAAAACACAAGCCAAAGATTTTGAAAACTTACTAGAAACATTTAAAAAAAAAGAAGATGCTTTCATTTTACTTCTAGACGAAATAGAAGATCCCCAAAACTTTGGAGCAATCCTTAGAACAGCAGAACAGTTTAGTATAGATCTTGTAATTACTACTCAAAAACGCAGCGCAAAAGACAATTCCACAGTTTTGCGCACTAGCTCTGGCGCAAGTCAATATGTAAAAAAAATAACAGTGACAAACATAAACAACACAATAAATCTATTAAAAACCCACGGCTTTTGGATATACACTAGCGACATTAAAGGACAAGATATAAACAAACTCAAAATAAACGACAAAAAAATTGCACTTATTTTAGGAAATGAAGGAAAAGGTGTACACAAGCTAATAAAAGAAAATTCTGATTTTTTAATAAGGATCCCAACTAGCGGGAAAATAGACTCACTTAATGTTTCTGTATCTGCGGGTATTTTAATCTTTGAAATCAAAAGGCAATTAAATCTACTCTAAAGCATTAAATTAAATAAAAACTTCATTTTAAAAAAACAAAAACATCTTAATAAAAATTATTTTAAAAAATTTCCCAACTCAACAGATGCAATAAACCCCTCAGCAGCAGCCGTAATGGCTTGAGCATAAAGTTTGTTGCTAACATCTCCACACGAAAAAACACCATCAACACTTGTTTTAACAACATCTTTAGTAACAATAAATCCTTCTTCATCCAAATTCAAAAATCCCTTTAAAAATTCTGTATTTGGCTTATAACCAACAGCCATAAATACAGCACTCACTTCTAATTCATAAACAACATTATCTTTTTTATTAAAAATCTTAACCGAAGAAACAGAAGATTTGCCATCTACCTCTATGGCTTCTGAATTATACAAAATTTCAATATTAGGCAACTTTGCAACACTATCTCTTAACATAGCAATAGCTCTAAGATTATCTTTTCTTACAATAAGATAAACCTTGTCCGCTAATTTGCTTAAATAAATCGATTCTGAAAGGGCGGTGTTGCCTCCACCAATTACTGCAACCCTTTTCCCTTTAAAAAGATGTCCATCACAAATAGCACAAACCGAAATACCCTTATTCCAAAATAAATCTGAATTTTTGATAGTTTCAAGTTTTTTGGGTTTTGATCCCACAGCAATAATAACAGCTTTACTTTTATAAATATAATTTTCTGTATAAAGGTAAAAAATATTACCCTTCCTTTTTATAGAAAAAACGGTTTCGGGAAAAGCTTTAGCCCCAAGATTTACTACTTGCTTCCTCATATTTAACATCAAATCTCTACCACTTATTCCATTTTTAAAGCCAGGATAATTATAAACTTCTGTGGTTGTAGTAAGCTGTCCCCCAGGTTCAGGCCCTTCCAAAATAGCGGCCTTATAATTGCTCATAACAGAATAAATCCCGGCTGTTAATCCAGCCGGGCCAGATCCCACAATTATTACATCTTCAATAAAATCTACCTCTTTTTGAGACAGATTTTCCTTTTTGGTTAGATTTATATTAATAGTTTCAAATTCTAACATATCTAAACTTCAAGCCTCTCTTAAAAATTTGAATATTAATCTTAACGTTGCTAAAACCAATATTCAATGCTTAAGATCGACTCATAAGTTCGTTTATATTAACCTCAAAAACAGAACATGGAATAAAAATACCAAAATTATTTAAAACATAAGGTGAAATTTCGCCAAAACTACCTATATTAAAGCCTTCAATTAAAATATCCGCTCCCCTACCATTAATATAAAAAGTGGTTTTTGATTCTATTAAATTAATCTCAATATTTAAATAATAAAAAAGCGTTGCAACAATTGAATTAATCTCATTAAAAGAAATTTCTTTACCAGACATTAAAAAAGCTAAATTAGTAAAAGTACTTGTTCCCTCAGTAGTATCCAGATTCTTTAAAGCCACCTTACCAATTTCAAAAATTTTGTGTGGATAAGTAAAATTAGAACTAACGCTTTCTGATTTTAATAAATTAGGAATTATTGATGCCCTAATATATTCATAATTTTCTGTCATTGGATTAGATACTTTTAAAAAATTTTGATCATTAATATTCATTCTGTCAATAAAATCTTTCTTAGAACCCATATAATTATAAATCATCTCTTGAAATCCCATACCCACCATTAAATTTCTAGCATTCCTTGAAAACTCTTCTAAAGGACTAAGCCTTCCCACCGCAAAAGTCTTAGGAAGCTCTGGATTAAAACTTGAAAGACCTTCCCCTATCATTACATCTTCAATTACATCAACCTCATGAAGAAAGTCGTTCCTATAAAAAGGTGGAATAATATAGTTTTTTAAATTTCTAGAATAAGAATTTACTCCCATTTTTTTTAAACTAAGGCAAATACGCTCTAATGTTAAATTGCTTCCAAGCAGTCTATTAATATTTTTAACATCAAACTCCACTTCTTCTTGAAAATAATAAGGACATACTAATTCTTTAAAATCTAAACCAAAAGACTCTCTAAACACAGTTTTTACGGGCAAAATTTCAAAACCCATATCATAAAAATCACAGGCCGCTATAGACAACGCCAACAAAGTTGCTTCAAAATCAATGCCTGTAACCTCAATAAACAAATCAGTATCACCAACCTTTAAAGATCCAATATTGTTAGAATTAATTATTGGAGGATAAGAGACTACATTATTATTATCATCTAATAATAACGGATACTTATCAAAATTTTTGATAATATGGGAATATTCCAATCCTTTGGGATGTTTTTCATTTATTTCTAAAAGAGAAAGCTCACAATCCATTCCCAAGGGAACAAATTTGTGATTAGGAGATGATGCAATATACCTTATTGGAAATTTAATAAAATTAGAATTATACATCCCCATTGCAACTCTTCTTCTCTTTTGTCCATAATTTTGACAAAGTTTTTCTTGAAATTGAATTAATGTCTCAAGCATTCTATCATCAACAATTAATCCTTTTGCTAAAAATCCAAAAATAAACGGTCTGATTTGAGACATTTTGCCATCCACTAAAATTTCACCATGAAACTTTTTAAAATCTCCCTTTTTTGAAAAAAAATCATAATAAGGCATTTCTCCAAAAAAATACGTTTTTATCTGACGAGCAAGTCCTAAATAAGACCACAAATCTGGCCTATTTGTATCATTCAATTCTATTTTAATTTTTCCGGAACTTTCATCAAACCCATCAAATTCTGCTTTAAATGGTTCAAGTAATTCTGAAATCTCTAAATTTGTAAAATTTTTTCCTATTTTATCTAAAAAAAGATTTTTATAAATTTCTACCTTTGGCATCTATCTTTCCTCGTCTTAAAACAACATCACCAATATCATAAGTAAATAGATCTCTTAAATCATTTAGACCCAAGTGCATTAAAGCCATTCTATCTATTCCAATCCCCCAAGCAATAACGGGTATATCAATACCCAAAGGCTTTGTAACTTCCGGCCTAAAAATTCCACTTCCTCCAAGTTCAAACCAGCCAAGAACAGGATGTTTTACATGTATTTCAATCGAAGGTTCAGTAAAGGGGAAATATGCAGGAACATATTTAACTTCTGTAGCACCCGCAAGTTCTTTGGCAAAAATCTCAAGAAGGCCCAGCAAAGTTTTAATGCTAACACCATCCTCAATAACAATCCCCTCAGTTTGATAAAAATCTACTCCGTGAGTTGCATCTACTTGATCATATCTAAAACATCTAATAACTCCAAAATATCTGCTTGGACTTTTAGCATTAATTAATTGTTTTGCAGAAAGAACGGTACCATGAGTTCTTAAAACCAATCTCTTAGAAAGATCTTCGCTAAAACTATATCTCCAGCCTCTTGAACCTGTTGAATATCCTGTTTCATGGGCTAATTTTACATTAGAAAAATAAGGTTCGGGTAAAGATTTTTGCATACTAGGATCTGAAATGTAATAAACATCCTTAATATCACGAGAAGGATGAAATTGGGGCATAAAAAGAGCATCGTTGTTAAAAAATTCTGTTTCTACTAAAGGACCATCAAACTCTTGAAAGCCAAGACCTACTAATTTGTCTTTAATTTTAGAAATATAATCTAAATAAGAATTGGCACGCCCAATAAAAGTTTTAGCTGATGGAATATGGATATTGTAAGCTCTAAACTTTTTATTCTCATATGTTTTATTTTTTAAAATTTCGGGAGTAAGCTTAGTAAGCTCATCCCCGGTCAATTTACTTTTCATTAAAAAATTTTTAACTTCCAATCCAAAACTAGATAATCTAAACTTTAAATCAAGTTTTTCTATTATTTTAAAAAATACAGAATCTGCTCCTTTTTTCTTAGAAAAATTTGACATTAATAAAAACTCTTTGGTTGTCAAACTTTCTCTAAGAAGATCGCTACTTTTTGCTCTTTCTAACAAAACACGTACTTTTTGATAATTAGCCTCTATGCCGTCTAAACAATTTACAATAATCTGTTTATTTAAATCAAGAGAAAGAATGCCCTCTTTTAACAAATTGCCAAAGGCTTTTCTCACTTCTTTAACATCAATATCAAGCTCTAAGGCTAAATTTGAAGCAAGCACTGCCTTTTGAGATACTAGATTTATTATTTTTTCTTCAACAAACCCATCTCTTAAAACACTAAGACCCCTTTCTGTCGCTTTATAAAATACATTTGATTTTCTATAAATCTCTTCAATAATACCTTTGGAATTTAACCATTCAATTGTCTTATTTGCTTGACCTTCATTAAACCCTAATTTTTCAATAACAATTGAAGCAGAAATCTCATCCTCTTCTTCATTGTTTGCAATTACTTTAATCTCAAGAGGATGCAATGTTTTTATTAAATTTAAATCTAACCTCATAAATACAACCTTTAATCACCTTTATTGCTTATACCAAGCTCTAAAATAAGCTCAACTTCACCAATAGACAATTTGGTAGCTCTAGAAATTTCTTCAGCACTCCATCCCTGCCTCATTAATTTTATTACAGAATTTCTAACAGTTTCATTATTAAGACCAACATTATCTTGATATTTAGAATCGGTTTTGACAAGAATACCAAGAGTTTTTATTCTCTCTTCTGCTGCAATATTTAAATTCTCCAGCCTTGTCTCAGATTTCACTACCTTCTCTCTCATAGTCAAAGTATTTTTCAACTTATTTTCAATATCTAATAGCATTTCCTTTAAATTCTGAGCATTAATCAACACTTCTTCTGACAGCCCTTTATTTAATAAGAGACTTGAAACAACATTCTCCATGTCCTTGAGATTGTCTTGAAACTTAGCGCTCTCCTTGCTTAAATTATTAAATCTTTTCTCCACTTCATTTATTAAATCAAAGTTTTTATCAACAGACTCTATAGTACTCTTTAATATACTCTCTTTATTGCTAATTCTTTCATAATTATCAAGAATAGTTCTCTGCTCGTCAGCTATATCTTTTATTTTAGCTTTATAAATTTGCATTTCATCGTAAGATTCAATTAAACTCTTATATCTACTATCAAATGAAGAGTAAAATTCAAAAAATCTATTAAAATCATTCTTAATAGATTTAATTGATTCTTGTTCTAACTTTAACTCATTAAAAGTTTCAATAATACCTAATATTTCTTTTTGAATATTATAAAATTCTTTGTTAACGTTTTCAAAATTATTTTTATATTCCTGAGCAAGATCTATCTCATTTTTTAAAGTTTCCCATAATTTTTCCAACTTATCCTTAAGAGAATAAGCCTCCAAAAATATTGAATTATTTTTTTCAAGTTCGGCATCCAATTTTTTAAAATTTTCAATTTGATTTTCAATTTGAAAATTTATTCTATCATAACTATCTTCAAATTCTGCTCTCAAATCAGATTTATATTCAACTAAATTCTCTTTAATCTCGCCAATAAATTTGTTAAATTGAATATCACAATTTAATATTTTAGATTCAAGTTCTAAAATATTGGTATCAACTTCCTTTAATAATTCTTTATGATTTTTCTTAAATTCAACCTCAAATTTATCAATTTGTTCTTGCAAACTATTCTTTATGGTTTCAATCTCTGTTGTTGAATGTTTTAAGCTTTTTTTAAGCTCGTCCTCAAGTAAACCGAGATCTGATTTTATAGATTTAGAAAACGAATTATATTCATTCTCAATTGATGTCTCAATGTTATTTCTGTATAAACTAATTTTTTCAGAAAATTCTGAAATATTTTTATTCATTAATTCAATTTGCCCTTCAAAGCTTTCTTTATCACTAGAAATTACATCAACCATTTCCCGCCTTACTTTATCAAGATTGGAAGACAAAGTTGTAAATTCATGCTCTAATTTCTGATTAAGCTCAAAAATCTTATCTTCAAGATCCTTTTGCTGAGTCAAAAATTTCACTTCTGCTTGAATTAAGATGTCTTCGGTTTTCTTATTAACCTTTTCGTCTATCTTTTCTACTTTAAAATCAACAAATTTTTCAAGATCTAAAACTTTAAGATTTAATGACTCACCAATATTTTTAAAATCAAGATGAACTGATTGTTCAATTTTTTTAGCCTCGTTTTGCAAATTGCTAAAAATCTCTTCAGCCTTAATCTCAAAACCATCTTTAAAAGATTCTAAACCAATCTTAACATTAAAAATATCATTCTCAAATGATTTAATTCCAAGTTCAGCAAGATTTATTCTCTTCTCTATTGTGCTATAAGATTTTTCTTGCCAATTTTTTACATCATCTTTAATATTTAAAAACCAAGAATCAATAATACTTTGCTTATTATTTACAAAATCAACAAATTCATCTACTTTCCCGGTAATATTGGTTTCCATTAAAGCTATCTCACTCTGCATATCTTTTTTTTTAGAAGAAAATTCTTTAGTAAAATCTAAATAAAAATTCTCTTTATCATCTTTCATTTTCTGTTCAATATCTAAGCGGAAACTTTGAATAAGTTCTGTTTTGTCTTCCAAATTTTTAGACAAATCATATTCTAAATTTTGAATTTTATCATTATATGAGGCAATAAAATTTTCCAAAGAATATTTAAGCTCTTCGCCTCTAATTTTTAAATCTTTAAAAAAGTCTTCTTCTAATAGTTTAAGATGCGATGAAACATTGTGATAAGACTCTTCTTTCAATCTAATAACATCCTTTTCAACATTATTTAAATCAGATTCAAGATTTTTAAGATTTTTCAATTGAGATTCAAGTTCAAAAATCATCTCTTTATTAGAACTCTTAAAATCTTCACTCAAAGTTGCAATATAAGAATTTAATCTCGCTGAAAACTCATCGTACATATCAGCATACTTTTTCTCAAGTCCATCATATTGACTTAAAGCTAAATTATCAATGGCTTTAATTTTGTTGTCAATTTTATTCTCTAAATTTAATTGCCCTTCATTACACCTTTCTTCAAGTTCAATATACTTAAGATTAAAATCATTGGCTATTTTATCAATACACCCACTTACCTTATCATTCAAATTTTTTTCTATGCTATCAAAAGTACTTTCAATAGATTTCAAAGAATCAATTCTCTTTTGAATTTCATTTTCATACTTTACAATATCATCATCAATTAAGGTGTTTACCTTTTTTATACAAACATCAAAATGATTTTTTATATTCTCTTCAACACTTGCTTTAATCTCTCCAAATTGAGAATTCATAACACCATAACAATCTTTAATTTTATCTTGCAATTCTTTTTCAAATTCTAAAATATCTTTTGATCTTTGCTCTATTATCTCAAAATTATGATCCATTTCAGAAATCTTGATTTGCAAATTTTCATCATTGCTTGTAAGTGTTTTATAGATTTCATCTCTAATTTTTGAAATAGCTCCCTCGCTTTCAATTAAAAATGTAGAATATCTCTCTTCAAAATTACTCTCAATAAGTTTAAATCTTTCCTTATAAAGATCGTTTAAAAACTCAGACTTACTCTCAATATTATTTTTAAGCTCATTTGTTATCTCCCCAAATCTCTCTTTTGCTTGCATAATATCGCTATCAATTGTTCTCCTATAATCAATTGCTTCTTCTAATCTAGATTTATAATACTGTTCAATCTCTTTAACAAGTTCGTTAATTTTTGCCTCTCCATCATCTGTTAAATCTTTAACTTTCAATTCAAATTTTTCAACTTGATATTTTGATACATCAAAAGATTCCTTAAGTTTTTGAAGATTTTCATCCATACCTTTACTAAGACTATCTATTCTATCTGTCAATCTTCTACTTAGATTTTCAATCTCATGCATTATTTCATTTTCAAGTTTACTAGAAATATTTTCTGAATACCCCCTATAATTAGATATCACCTCATTATATTTCCCATTAATTTCTTTGTTTATATCATTAAACTTCACACTAAGAGAATCAAGGGTAATATCTATATTAGCCTGAAAAGAAGCAATATCGGTTCTTTTATCCTGCAACAAACTATCAACCTCTTTAACGAATTCCTCTGAATTATTTAAAACTGAGGCAAATTTCTTTGATAAATTTTCTTCAAGTTCTCTAGTTTCTTTATTAAAATGGTTCATTATGTCTTGCAAAAGCTCATCAGAATATATAGCACCTTGATTTCTAAACTCATCTATTTTCTCAAGATAATAACTCTCGAGACTTTCTATAGAAAATTTAAGGTCTTTAATTTTTGTAGTCACCTCAGAATCTATTAAGTCCAGATCAACTTTACCCGAAGACAATAAATTTTCAATTTTAACAGTTATTTCATTTAATTTACTTTGCCAATCACTAAGCTTACTGTCTACTTCATTGTTAATTGAATCCTTCCTGTTTAAAATATCTTTAGAAATTCTATCTAAAAAATCATCAATTTGCTTTTGATTGTCCGATTTTATATTAGAGACAATTTGTAGTTTTGACTCAATAAACTCATTAAGATCAGATTTAAAATTATTTAAAATATCTTCTGATTCAATCTTGAAATCTTTTAATTTATAATCACATTCTTCAATCTTGCTTATAACAAAATTATTCTTATCATCAAATTTCTTATTCAAATCCTCAAGCATAAATACACTTTTATCTTTAATTATTTCTGTTTGCCTATTAATAAATTCTTTAATTCCTAATATAGCCTCATCACTTTGTGAATATGACATATCTTTTAATTCTTTGTATTTTTCTATCACTAAACTCTCAATATCGCCTGTTTTTAATAAAACATATTCCATTCTATCGTTAACATCTTTTTCTAGATTTTCTATTTTTAAAGTAGCAGATGATAGTAGCTCTTCACTAGAAATCTTAATATCAAGTAAAGATTTATTTAAAGCAATAAGCTCATCTTTCCAACTGCCATGCATATCAATAGCTTTTTTTTGAATATGATCTGAAAGATCATTAAAAACGCTCTCACTAAGCTCTATTCCTTTGTCTTTTTGAATCTGAATTAAACTTAAAAATTCTTCATTTGTTTTATTTATTTGAGATTCAATATTTTTTAAATTAGAATCCATTTCACCTTGCCACTTTGAATATTGAAGCTTGCTTTCTTCTAACTGAGTAACAAAAATATTTACTTCATCGTAATAACGATCCTTAAACTCCACTATATTTTTAGCAATTTCATCTTTAATGTTAATTAAAATAGCATTAAAATCTCCCTTTAAAGTCTCCTGGGTTTTTTCAAACATATTATAAAAAGATCCAATTTCATTTTCTAATTTTTTGTTTAAATTTTGAAATTCTTGATAATTATTGATCGCCTCTTGAGAGATTATCTCAAATTTCTCACCATAAATTAAAGAAAATTCATCCATTTCTGCTGTTAATTTATCTGTAAAGCTCTTATATTTAGATTCCATTTGATCTTCAAATTTAGAGCTGCTAGAATCCAAAGATTCAAAAAGAGTTGTATACTTGGTATTTATGTTATCACTTAAGCTTGAATAGCTATTATTAAACTTACTATTAATTTCTTCAAAATTAGAAATTAAATTATCATTAAGCTTAATAAGCTTGTCTTGAATATTTGAATCAACATCTAAGAGTTGAGATTCTAATTGCATTTTAAGTTGATTAATATCACCTTTAAAACTTTCACTAAATACTTCAATATCTGCCCCAAACTTACCTTTAAATTCAAGATATATTCCATTAGAATCATCTTCAAGTCTCTTTATTAAATTAATGGCACCTGCCTGAACGTTTTCCATTTTAGAATTCAAATCTAACAAACTAAGCTCTACCCTTTCTCGAATGTTATTATCAACTTGACTTATTTTATCTTCATAATCCTCATAAATATTTTTAAGATTCAACTCAACTTGAGATCTAAATTTATCAAAAACATCATCAACTTGCTCCTCATACTTTCCCATCTCTATTCGCATTGACTCTTCAAGTGAATTAATTCTTGAATAAACATTGTCTTTGAAAGAAGAACTCATGGAAGAAATTTCATTGTCTACTAAAACTAATTTATCTTCAAGTTTATCTTGAATTTCCTTAGAGCAATCATCAACATATGTAAAAATATCCTTAAATTTATTTTGTAATTCTTCATTTAGTCTATTTAAAATAAAATCTTCTTTCTCATTAATTTTATTCTTTACACTCTCCATAATAAGCTCTATAGAATTTTCTATTAACTTATATTTGTTTTCATAAAAATTAAAAGAACTTTCGATCTCTTTGCTATATTTGCTAATATTAAATTCGACCTTTTCAAGAAAATTGTTGAATTCTAAATCTAATTTCTCATTACCCTTAACTAAAATATCATTTTTTCTCTCTTCAATATTTGCTAAATCTTTTTCATAAAGACTAATCTCTTTATTCAAATTATCCATTTTAAAAACAAGTTCCTTAATATTAGTATCAAACTTTTCCCAACTAGCAATTTTAATAGACTCGAGATTTTCTTTATTAGTCTTGTCAAATTTTTCTAACACTGAATTCAAATTTGATTCAACCGAATCAATCTGAGTATTAAATCCTTTTAAAGTTTTTGAAAGTTTATCTACTATTTTCCCATCAACTTGCAATCTTTGTATATTCTCTTGAACTTTAAAAGTCATTTCATCAAGATCCTTAAGCATAGAATCATGATAAGCTATCTTTTTTTCAACCTCTGCAAAATCATTGCTTTTATTTTTAATCTTTTGCTGAACTTCCTCAATCTTTTTTATTATTTCTATACTAGATCTTTGATAAGCTTCCATATCAACAGCAAGATCATTAATCTCTTTTGTCTTATCTTCAATAAAATCTTCAAGATTAACCTTTGTAAGGTCAACGAACTTTTTAATTTTATCTAATGCTCTAGAACGCTTATCGTATTGCCTATAAACAAATAAAACTATTGAAACCAAAAAAAGGTTAACTAAAATAGTCGCAAAATCTATCATAAAATATTTTACCCATATTCTATATATTCAAACGTATATATTCTCTTAAGTCTTTATAATCATGAAAAATAAAATCGATCATCCCCTTATAATTTATATTCTTTTTTGAAAAAAAAGCTGCTTTCATTGAAACATTTTTAGCACCTAAAATGTCATATTCATAAGAATTCCCTACATACAAAATATTATTACTACTTAAATTCAAATCTTCAATAACTTTTAAAAAAGGTGCTTTATGTGGCTTTAAATATCCAGTATCTTCTGAGGAATAAAGAATATCCCAAAAACTGTCTTGAATGCCCAATAAATTTTTGACACGACCTAAAATAGGAAAGTCTGACATTACACCCAATTTTATTCCCTTAAATTTAAGCCAATAGATTAAATCTTGAACTCCAAGATATGGCTTGAGTTTTTTAAACTTATCGCTAAAAATCCGACTATAATATATTTTATTTAATAAAAAAGCACACCGATTCTCATCAAGATTTAAATACTCAGAAAGCATTTTAACCTGAAGAGAAAAGAGTTCACTCCTATTTGAAAGTGAAAATTGATTGCTTTGTAAAATTCGTATTTTTTTCCTAATCTGTTTAAAAGCTAAAAAAAACTTAACATTGGTTAAAAATTCAAAAAACATTAGTTTATTTCTATCCGCCTCAGGATACAAGGTGCCATCTAAATCAAATACTACAGCTTTAATCATGACGATTGATTATTTGCCTTTATAGGTATAGGCACTATTGGTAAATTTTCAGGAACCTTAACTCTAACTAAATGAATATAAGATTTTGGATATCTTTTCTGGAGAGACTTAATTGAAGTTTCAGCATTAACCTCGTTAACAGAAACCCTGAAAATCCTATTTTCATCAAGAAATGAAAGAAATAAAACAACATGCTTATGAAGCACCATGCTTGATAAATTGTCAACACCCGTGCTAATAGATCCTAAATAAATATATCCAGGCTCATCTAAAGCCAGACTATATAATAAAAACTCTAAATTTTCAATTTCATAACCACGATTGTCAATATAATCAAAAAACTTAATATTATTGACATCATTTTCCTTGATTTTAGATAAATTTAAATCTACATTAATATTATTTATCCTATAAGCAATATTACGAATCCAATCAAGACCAAAAAAAGGATCCTTATTAAATTCCTGACTTCTAGTAAAACCACTGCCTCTAACACCAATATGTCTAAGCTTAAGATCATCAACTTTTAAAAGTCGTCCTGTCATTGATTTATAAATCGAATCCGCCACCCATTTAACAAATCCTGAGCAATTAAACCCCACAGGATCTTTTTGCAACAACCCAGTTTCTATATGCACCATTTTGCCATACTCATCCATTGCACCATCAACAACCTCAGCAATGGGAAAAGATGTAAGAGATTTTCTTAAACTAACTACCATATTAGAAATATTTTTATAAATATCAAAATATTCAGGAATAAAATATCTAAAATCAATAACCTTGCCAATATAATTTATTATATCGGCAAGGGAAATTACCGCGATTTCTTTAATCTTAAAAGGTAATTTAACATCTTTATAAATTAAAGTATTTACTAAATAAAAATCAGCACTAGAAGAAAATTTTGCAGACTTTATTCTAATAAACGTATCCCCTCTGTTTATAAAAAATATTTTTATCTGCTCAATACCCTCTTTACCTACTTTAATCACATAAGACCCTGGGAAAATATAACCTGCATTCTTTTTTTTATTAAAAAAAGAATAATAAACATACTCAGAAGAAACTTCACTTGAAACTTCAATGTAATAATCTTCTGCAATAAAATGCTTTATTGGACTTATTTTTTTTTGAACATAGCTTGAATTAAAATATTTTGAATATTTAGTCCTTACATCAAAATCATAAAAAAAACTATCAAGTGCAAAAAGATTTAGACTCTTAAATATTAAGAATAAAAATATATATCTCACTTTAAATCTCTTATTTTTTCCTTTAATTCTACTAAAATTGGAATATTTTTATATCCGATTTTACGCAAATTATTTACTAAATAATTATAGTAAGAATTTGGAAAATTCTTTATTTTATTTGCAAAAAGAATAAACCTAACAGGATTAGTACTAACTTGTGTAATATATTTGATTTTATGAGAAATATTCAAATGATAATCTTTGATCCATAAATTTAACATTTTATTTAGATCTGGAGTACTGGTTTTAAGCTCAAGCTGATCTTTTAACTTAAAAGATTCTTTAAAAAGAGAATCTAGACCTATCTTTTTATGAACAGAAATTCTAAATATAGGAGCAAAATTTAAAATAGGAAAAAAAAACTTTACACGGCCCTTTAAGGCTTCAAAATAACCTTTGGATTCCTCAACAAGATCCCATTTGCTAAACACAATAATAATTCCTTTCCCCCTTTTAGCAACATAATGCGCAATCTTTTTATCCTGAGAAGTTAATTCTTCTTTAACATCAATCAATAAAAACACAATATCTACCATGTCAATTACTTTTAATGCCCTATTAACAGAATAATATTCAACAATTTCATTTACCCTTGCCCTTCGCCTTATCCCAGCTGTATCAATAATCTCAAAAACTTTCCCATTTCTAGTAAACTTAGTTTTAATAAAATCTCTAGTAGTACCAGGTTGATCCGAAACAATTGCAATTTCATTTCCAGACAAATAATTAATAAGAGTAGATTTTCCTGAATTGGGCTTACCTATAATCCCAACCTTAATATCAGCTCCATTCTCAATATCAGCTTCACCAACTTCTACTTTTAAAAAATCTCTAAGCTTAGTAATACCTCGGCAATGAGCTGCACTAACCATAAAATAGCGCTTGAACCCTAAATTATGAAATTCATGAGCTAAACATTCCTTATCTTTAGTATCTACTTTGTTTAAAACCAAAATTACCTTACTACTATATTTTCTCAGTCTTTCAATAATCTGATAATCTTCAAGTAAAATTTCATTAATATCTAAAACCAATAAAATTAAATCAACTTTTTCTAAAGAGCTTAAAACCTTTTTCACAACAATTTTACTAATTTCATCTTTTAAGATCGTAAACCCACCAGTATCAATTAATTTAAAATTAAAAGAACCAACCTTACAAACCTCTTCAACTAAATCCCTAGTAACACCGTAAGCACTCTCAGTAATACTTCTTTTTATATCTAAAATCCGATTAAATAAAGCAGATTTACCAACATTTGGTCTACCAACAATAAGAACCTTTTTATAACTAAGCAAAGCAAATACACCCCTTTATTTATTCCGACATTTCCATTATAATAGCAAATATTAGTATTTATGCCAATTACACATGAGTGTTTATATTGAAAAGAAAAAAAAGTTCAAGCTCAACCAAATCAGACATACTTTTAATTTTAATTGCCATTGTTTTAACAATAATTAGTGTACTATTAATAACCAAAAATTCACTTATTATGCATATTTTTAAAGAAAAAAATTACGATAACAGTTTATTCGAATCAAGTCAAACACAAGATAATAAATTAATTGAAGCTAAAAAAACCAGCAATAAAAATACAAATATAAAAATACTTAAAAATGAAAGTTTTTTAATCCAACCACCAGAAATAAAAAAACTTGAAGAAGAACTCAAGCAAAACCAAAGAAATAATAGCCTTAAAAACAAAAAATTTATTAAACTTTATTTTATAAAAGTAACCCCAGAAGGTTATTTTTTAAGACAAACTGTAAAAAGAGCTATATATTACGACAAAAATATTCTTGAAGAAACACTAAAATCTTTAATTAAAGGACCAAATGAATATGAGCTAAAAAATAATTTTTTAAGTTTAATCCCTATAAAAACCAAGCTTTTAAATTTAAGCCTAAGCGAAGGAATTGCCAAAATAAACTTATCTAAAGAATTTTATGAAAATAGTTTTGGAATTGAAGGAATAATTAATCAAATCGCTCAAATAACCCTAACATGTCTTGAAATTAAAGGAATTGATGGAATAATTTTAACAATAGAAAATAATCCAATAATACTTGAAGAATTAAACTTAAATTTCTCGGGAATATTAAATAAAAAGACTTTAAACAAATATTAAAATTCAATATTGCTAAGCAATTGCATAGAACTTGCAATATTTAAAACACTTGACTTGACAACTAAAAACATAAATTCTTGATTACCTTTTTTACCTTTAGTTTTTAACTTTAATATACTTTTAACTTGTAATTTATTTTTATAGAATTTTTCAATTACGCTTTGCAAAATTATCTTCAAATACTTACCATTCACAACACCATTAAAATTTTTTATATCTAAATTTAAACTTTTAAACTCAAACTGAGGCTTAATCAAAACTATAATAAAATTATCAGAAAGTTTATCTATTAAATTTATACATATACTTATTGATGATCTAAAAGAAACATCTACAACAGCAAAATTGGGAACAATCTTAAATTCTGTAACATCAAAAATGTTAGTTCTCTCTAAAACTTTAACTCTTGGATCAATTCTCAATTTATAAGAAAGTTGATTAATGCCTACATCAATTGAATAAACAAAATTGGCACCACACTGCAACAGACAATCAGTAAAACCACCAGTTGAAGAGCCAACATCAACGCAAATTTTATTTTTAACTTCGATCTCAAAATATTTAATAGCCTCTAAAAGCTTGTAACCTCCCCTTGATACAAATGTTTGACAAGTATTCTCTACTAAATCTATTTTACTTGTTTTGTTTATTAACATTTTAGGATTTTTTTCTTTATGAGAATTTACATATATATTACCTTTCAGAATTAAGATCATTAATTCTTCTCGAGTTTTTTCTGGATACCTTTTACAAAGTATATTTAATAAATTATTTCTGAATCCTTTCAATTTTTAAAGCACGGCCTGTCTTTAAATTAGAAGTAATAATAACTCCTTGTAAAATTGTATCATCTTCCACAACTTCAGCTCTTAAAGGGGTATATTCAAGCAAACCCTTAAGAGAAATATCGGGATTAAATCCTATTACAGAATTTAATCCGCCTGTCATCCCAATATCACTAATATAAGCTGTTCCTTTTGACAATATTCTTTCATCTTGAGTCATAACATGTGTATGAGTACCAACCACACCTGTTACAAAACCATTTAAAAAATATCCAAAACTTTCTTTTTCATAATTACTCTCAGCATGAAAATCTACAAAAATGGTTTTAGCCTTATTACTCAGCATATTAACCAATTTTTTTGTATTATCAAAAGGATTCTTAACAATAAAATTCATATTTAAAACCCCTTGAACATTAACAACAGCAACCTTTTCATCTCTAATAGTTAAAAAACAATAACCATGTCCATCTAACAAATCTGAAAAATTATTTGGCCTTAAGATATATGTTTGCTTATTTAGGTAATCATTTATTTTGTAATTAGAATATACATGATTACCGGTAGTAATAACATTAACACCTGATCTAAAAAGATTATTTGCTATTTCTGGAGTTATTCCAAAACCGTTTGAAGAATTTTCTCCATTAGCAATTACCAAATCTATTCTATATTTATTCTTAATGTTTTTAAGATTAAAAAAAACTTTTTTTAATCCACTCTCGCCTATTATATCCCCAATTATCAAGGTTTTAATAGTACTATCTTGCATATTCAATAACTCTTGTTTCGCGAATAATTGTAACTTTAATTTTTCCAGGATATCTCATTTCAGCTTCTATCTTCTTAGCAATGTCTCTTGCAAGTAAAATTGATTTTTCATCATTAATCAAGGCATTGTCAACAATAATTCTAACTTCACGACCAGCCTGAATAGCATAACATTTTTGAACACCTTCAAAACTATATGCAATGTCTTCAAGTCTTTTAAGTCTATTTATATAGTTATTTAAACTTTCCCTTCTTGCTCCAGGGCGAGATGCTGAGATGGCATCTGCTATTTGAACCACAATGGCCTCAAGACTCTCAGGTTTCACCTCATTATGATGCGCAGCAATAGCATTAACAACAATTTCACTCTCTCCGCAACTTTGAGCAAGTTCAGCACCAGTAATAGCATGCCCCTCGCTATTATCAGAAATACTTTCCATCCCTTTCCCAATATCATGCAAAAGACATGCTCTTTTTACTACAACAGGATCTAATTTCATCTCTTTAGCTAAAATTTCTCCTATTATAGCTGTTTCTTTAGAATGGCTTAAAACATTTTGACCATAACTACTTCTAAAATAAAGTCTTCCCAACCCCCTAATAAGTCTCTTATCAAGCCCATGTATATTAAGGTCAAAAACTACCTTCTCACCTTCTTCTTGAATAATGCTATTTATCTCATTGGTAACATTATACACAACCTCTTCAATCCTAGCAGGATGAATTCTACCATCTGTAACAAGCCTTTCTAAAGTCCTCTTAGCAAGCTCTTTTCTTATTGGATCAAAGCAAGATATAACAACAGCTTCAGGCGTATCATCAATAATGATATCTGCTCCTATTAAAGTCTCAAGAGCCCTAATATTGCGCCCTTCTTTACCTATAATCCTACCTTTCATCTCATCATTAGGTAGTTCAACAGAAGCTACTGTAAACTCAGAACTTACCTCAGTAACAATACGCTGCATAGTAGATACTAAAATATCTTTTGCAACCTTATCTGCTAATAGCTGTGCTTCCTGTTCACTTTTATTGATAATAACTTGAGCATCTCTTTTAGACTCATGCTCAACTTTTTCAATTACAATTTTTCTTGCGTCTTCTCTTGTAAGACCAGAAATATTTTCCAATCTTTTAACAAGATCGGCCTCTTTCTCTCTTATTACTTTTTCTTTTTGTTCAAATTCTTTAATTTTAAAATCAACTCTAGACTGCTGTTTATCAGGAGCAGATATTCTTTTATCTAAGGTTTCTTCTCTTTGTAACAATCTTTTTTCTAGATTAACAATCTCATTTTTCCGATCTCTTATATCCCTATCTTGCTGGTTTTTTTCTTTAAGCATTTGAGATTTTGCATTAGCAATAATTTGCCTTCTTTCATTTTCTATCTCTAATTGTGATTCTACTCTTACTTTTTTCAGATTTTTTTCTAAATTTAATAAAGACAATCTACCTAAAAAAACTCTTACTAAAAATCCTAATATAAAGCCAGCAAAAATAGAAGAAAAAATAATATATATCATATCATTTAACTCCTATCCTGTTTAAAAGCAATTTAAAATTTAATCTTTAAAACAGTGCGCTCAAATTATTAATTATTCAACTTTTAAAGGCTTTTCAACTAATTCTAGGATAGCCATTTCAGCCGCATCTCCATATCTTTTTCCTAATTTAATCATCCGAGTATACCCACCACTTCTTTGTCTAAAAACAGGAGAAATTTTGGTAAACAGCTTATTTAAAATATATTTATCATGTATAAATTTTGATAATTCTCGCCTATTATGCACAGTATCAACTTTTGCCCTTGTAATCAATCTTTCAGCAAATCTTTTAACTTCGGACAATTTTGTCTTAGTAGAAGAAATTTTTTCATGCTTTAAAAAAGAAATTACCATATTTTGTAAAAGCGCTCTTCTGTGACTAGACTTCCTACCTAATCTATTAAAACCCAATTTTGTTTTCATGAAACAGCCTAAACTCTCCTTTTATTCAGATATTTTAACATTCTTACTCAATACAGATAGAGCATCTTCTTTAGACATTCCTAAATATAATCGATAAGAACCAAGTTTCTCGATTATCTCTTCTAAACTTTTTTTTCCAAAATTTCTAGCTTTAGAAAGCTCTTCTGCGTTTTTACTAATAAGTTCCCCTAAAGTCTTAACATTTTCTTTGGCTAAACAATTTAAAGATCTGACTGACAAATTCAATTTCTCAATACTCATATCAAGTAAGTTGGAGCTTTCTGATTTTGATTTCTCAAAAGATGTATTAACATTGTCTTCAAAATCAACAAGGGGAAACAAAAACTCTCTTACTATTGATGCAGCCTTTTTTATTGCGTCTTTGGCAGAAATAACACCTGTAGTCCAAATTTCCATTACAAGTTTATCATAATCTGACCTTTGCCCAACCCTAGTATCTTCTACAGAATAAGAAACTTTCTCTATAGGAGAAAATATAGAATCTAAAGCAATAACATTAACTTCTTCTAAATACTTAGAATTTTGCTCAGAAGAAACATAACCTCTACCATAATTAATTTGAAATTCAAGATCTAAATTAACATCATGTGACAAAGTAGCTATAACTAAATCTTTATTAAAAACCTCAACTCCATCTCTTTCAAAATGAGAAGCTTTCAAAACATTGGTATCTTTGCCGCTAACACTAAAGCTTATTGTCTTTCTTTGCTCTCCTTCTCCAAGTTTCAAATGGATATTTTTAATATTAGCAATAACCTCAAGAGTATCTTCAGAAACTCCAGGAATCAAATCAAATTCACTTGAAACAACCTTTGATGAAGAGTCTTTATTGTTAGACTGAACTCTCATAGCAGTAATCGCATACCCTTCAATAGAAGAAAGCAACACACGCCTTAAAGTATTACCTATAGTAATCCCAAAGCCTCTTTCAAAAGGATATATCGTAAATTTACCATAAGACCCATCACCTTGGCTTTTTAAAAATTCAATTTTTTCAGGTATAGTGAAATCTTTTAAAAATTTTTCCATAGGCATCATAACTCCTTCTAGCTAAACTCGTCTGGTTTTTTTCGGTCTGCATCCATTATGAGGAATAGGAGTAATATCTGAAATTGATTTTACAGTCATACCAATCGAACCAATAGCTCTTATTGCAGACTCTCTGCCAATACCTGGCCCTTTTATATATACATGAACATAATTAATTCCAAAATCTCTCACTTTATTTAAAGCAGACTCCGCTGTTATTTGAGCAGCATACGGGGTCGACTTTTTAGCACCTTTAAAACCCATCCCACCAGCACTTGCCCAAGCTAAAGCATTCCCCTTTATATCAGATACAGTAACTATGGTATTATTAAAAGTAGCTTGTATATAAACGTTTCCTTCTCCGATATTTCTTTTAATTTTTTTTTTACTATTAGTTGATAATTTTGCGCTCAACTTGCCCTCCAAATCTTAAAAACTATTTTATTTGCTAGCTATTTTCTTATTAGCTACAGTCTTTCTTTTTCCTTTTCTAGTTCTTGCATTCGTTTTAGTTCTCTGTCCTCTCAAAGGCAATCCTTTTCTATGCCTAACACCTCTATAACACGCTATATCCATAAGTCTTTTAATAGACATTGCAACTTCACTTCTAAGTTTCCCTTCTACAACATAATCACTCTCAATCACCTTCCTAAGTCGATTAACCTCATCATTATCTAAATCTTTAGCAATTTTGCTTGGAGAAATACTTGATTTATTGCAAACTTCCAAAGCTCTTGTTCTACCTATACCATAAATAGAAGTAAGCGCTATTTTTAATTGTTTGTTATTTGGTAAATCTATTCCCGATATTCTAGCCATTTTATTCCCTCTAATTTTTACTTTTGTCTTTGTTTATGCTTTAAATTATCACAAATAATTCTTAATACACCTTTTCTTTTTATAACCTTACATTTTTCACAAATTGGCTTTACACTTACTCTAACTTTCATAATCAAACACTCCTAAATTTTTTGCAAAAATGCATAATTCTTTTTATTTCCATGAGAAAATCCTTGAGTTTTCAAATAAGCATCAATATGAATTAATGTATCAAGAGCAACTCCTACCATAATAAGCAAAGAAGATCCCCCCATTATTCTAGAAACATCGTGCGGAAATCTAAAAATATTTTGCACTAAAAATGGAATAATTGCAATAATTGATAAAAAAATAGCCCCTGAAAATAAGGTTTTATTCATAATTTCATCTAAATATTTTTCCATCTCATCAGACTTTATTCCCGGAATAGCGCCCCCATTCTTACGAATATTATTACTTATATCTTTAGGGCTTAACTGAATCTTAGAATAAAAATATGTAAATCCAATTATTAAAATTACATTCAGAAAAGTATAATAAAAACCATTGGGCCTTAAATAAGATAAAATTTGTCTAGCTATCGAAGAAGTTTCTGCAAAACCACTTAAAATTTGCAAAGGTAGAGTAATTAAAACAGAAGCAAAAATAACAGGTAAAACGCCCGATGGATTCAACTTGATTGGCAAATATGAACTAACTGTACTATTAGAATTTGCCCTAGCATAATGAATGGCAATTCGCATTTGAGCCTTATATTCATATATAATTAATATAACAACTAAAATAAATATACTTATAATAAGTATAACAAAAACAGGATTAACATTTTGAGAAGGATCCTGCATGCTTTGGAACAAGTTAAACAAAGCTGCTTGAAGTCTAACCACTATGCCAGAAAAAATTATCAAAGATGTTCCATTACCCACACCCCTTTGATTAATCTGCTCTCCAAACCACAAAAGGATAAATGTCCCCGTAGTAACTGTTAAAATAGCAATGAATATATATCTATAAAAGGGAATGGTAACGGCACCCGGAATACCCTTAGCATAAAGGCTTGTTGCGTATCCTTGAACTACAGCCGCAACTATTGTTAAATATTTTGTATATTTTTTAGTCTTTTGTCTCCCACCATCACCTTCTTGCATTTTTTTCAAAGAAGGAAAAGAATAAACAAGAAGCTGAACAATAATAGATGCCGAAATGTAGGGCCCTATACTAAGCATAAATATAGAAAAATTACTAAAAGCTCCCCCTGAAAAAAAATCAAAATAATTAGCAATTGAAAAATCTGATTGCGACTTGAAATAACTTTTAAGCGCTACAGAATCTATTCCTGGTATCGGCAAATATGAACCAACTCTAAAAAGAAAAAGAACAAATAAAGTAAACAAGAACTTATTTCTCAAATCTTTAACAGTAAATAAACTTAAAAACAATTCTTTCATCTTTATTCCACTTTAAACTAATTTAATAGTACAGCCAACTTTTATTACAAGGCTTTCAGCCGATTTAGAAATTTTAGAAACCTCAAAGGAAACTTTTTTTGTAAGCTTACCATTAGACAAAATCTTAATTTTTTTATTTTTCTTTTTTATAAGTTTATTTTCAAGCAAAGTATCATAATTGACAACTTGTCCATCCTTAAATTTTTTATCTATATCTCCAAGATTAACAATTGCATATTCCAATTTATAATCACTATTAGAAAAACCTTTCCTCGGCAATCTTCTATAAAGAGGAGTCTGTCCACCTTCAAATCCAAGTCTTGGCGAAGTATTTCTTGCTTTTTGCCCCTTTTGACCTCTCCCAGAAGTTTTGCCAAGTCCTGAACCTGGACCTCTGCCAACAATTTTACGTCGCTTGCTCGCTCCCTTAGGCTTTAACAAGTTAAACATTACATTACCTCGCTTAATAAAATCATATTAATAGTCTCGTTAAGCATGCCCTTAATAGATTCATTTAAAAAATGCACCTTTTTATCGCCTATTTTATTTAAACCTAATGCTTTTAAAACTTTGACCTTTTTATTTAATTTCCCAATAAGACTTCTTACAAGAAAAACTTGCACATTAATATTGTTTTTAGAAATAATTTTTCTATTATTTTCTATTCTTCTAATAAAACATTTATTCTTAGACCTAGACCTTGAAGCATTAAACCTAGCTTTCTTTAGTTGTAATCTTAATTTCCTTTTAATCATACATTAACCCCATAAAGTTTTCAAAGTTTTTCCTCGCATTTCTGCCACTTTTTCAGCATTCAAAACTAAATCAAATGCCTTAAAAGTCGCCTTTACTACATTCATAGAATTATTAGAACCAAGAGATTTGCTTAAAATATCATGCACTCCTAAAGCCTCCATTACAGCACGAACAGGGCCCCCTGCAATAACACCAGTACCATGGGTAGCTGGTTTGATTAAAACTTTAGCTTTTTTGAAGCAACCAATAACCTCATGTGGCAATGTACCTTTTCGAATAGGAACAAATCTTAAATTTTTCCTAGCACTTGTTAAGCTTTTTTTTATTGCATCACTAGCATCATTAGCTTTACCAAAGCCCCAACCAACATGTCCTTCCCCATCTCCAACAACCATGAAAGCAGCAAAAGAGAATCTTCTTCCACCCTTAACAACCTTAGTAACTCTGTTGAGTGATATTAATTTTTCTATCTGCTTTCTCTGAGCCTGAACATCTACCATAAATACACTCCCTTAAATATTAATACCAAACTCTCTCAAAGAAGTTGCAAAACTTGCAATAAGTCCATGATACTTATAACCATTTCTGTCAAAAATAAGATTATTTATATTTTTCTCCTTAAGCCTTTTAGCAAGAACTTCTCCAAGTTTTTTTACATCATCAATATTTTTGCCTAAATTAAGACTTTTTTCAATAGTAGAAATACTTACAACAGTATGTCCCTTGCTATCATCTATAACTTGCGCATAAAAATATCTATTAGATTTAAATATGGTAATTCGTGGTCTATTAGCTACTCCGCGCCCTATTTTGTCCTTTATTCTTTTTTTACGTCTAAGCTTTCTCTGTTCTGCTTCTTTTATTTTTTTCATAATTATTAACCCAAAATTTATTTTTTTACACCAGATTTTCCAACTTTTCTTCTAATAACTTCATTATCATACTTAATACCCTTTCCTTTATATGGCTCTGGTTTTTTCAAACTTCTAATCTCAGCAGCAACCTGACCAACTTTAAACTTGTCTATTCCTTCAACAGAAATTTTAGTATTCCCGTCAAGCTTTACACTAATACCATCTGGAATAACATATTCAAACTGAGTTGAATAACCAAGGCTTAAAAAAAGGCTATTACCTTGTTTCTCTACCCTATATCCTATACCATTTATAGTAAGAGACTTAGAAAATCCTTCAGTCACTCCTTTTACCATGTTAAAAATTAAACTTCTGTAAAGACCATGATAAGCTTTTGCTTTTTTATCATTAAAAACCCGATCAACAATAACACTGCCATTCTCAACTTTAACATTAATACTGTCTTTTATATCTTGAACTAATCTTCCCCTAACACCTTCAACTACCACTAAGTTGTCTTTAACATCAACTTTAACAGCATCTGGAATCTTTATCGGAAGTCTTCCAATACGTGACATATATCCCCCTATTAAACTACCAAACTGAGCAAATCAACTCACCACCTATTTTTTTATCTTTAGCTTCCTTGCCAGTAATAACACCTTGAGAAGAAGATATAATTAATATTCCATATCCATTCTTTATTCTTGGCATATTTTTATATGAAGAATAAATTTTTCTACCAGGAGTGGAAATGGCATCTATTTTATTTATAACAGGATTTCTTTTGCTGTCATACTTTAGCAAAACTCTAATAAAAGCAATTCCCTCTTTTTCTAAAAAATTAAAATCCTTAATATAACCTTCTTCTTTAAGAATGTTTAATATTGATTTATTCATATTAGACATCTTTAAATCTACAGATCCATGCCTAACTCTGCTTGCATTTCTTAATTTAGTTAGCATGTCTCCTACTGAATAAGTAATCGCCATAAAATTCCCTTACCAACTTGATTTTGAAACGCCAGGAATTAATCCTTCAGACGCATACTTTCTAAAACATATTCGACACATACAAAAATCTCTCAAATATCCCCTTGGACGACCACACAACTTGCATCTATTATTTTGCCTTGTTTTATACTTAGGCTTTCTTAAAGCCCTAATAATCATTGATTTTTTTGCCATATAACTTATAAATCCCCTAATTACTAAACGGCATTCCAAATTTTAAAAGCAAAGCCTTGCTTTCTTTATCATTTGAAGCTGTTGTCACAATTGTAATATTTAAACCAGATATTCTCTCTATTTTATCATAGTCGATCTCAGAAAATATTATTTGTTCTGTTACCCCAAAAGAATAATTTCCATTACCATCAAAAGCATCCCCATTGACTCCCCTAAAATCTTTAACTCTTGGCAATGCTAAATGAATAAGCTTATATAAAAATTCATACATTGCATTACCCCTAAGTGTAACTTTAGCCCCTATTTCTTGCCCTTGTCTAATTTTAAACCCGGCTATTGCTTTTTTTGCTTTTGTTTTTACAGCTTTCTGACCAGTGATCTGAGCGAGCTCTAAAACAGCAGAATCTAATAACTTCTTATTCCTAACAGCCTCCCCAACACCTACAGAAATTACTATCTTCTCAAGCTTGGGAACTTGCATTATAGATTTATATTCAAATTCCTTAACAAGCTCTTTTATAACACTGTCTTTATAATACTTCTTCAATTCAGGAACATAATTCATAAACTCTATATCCTCTGTCCATTTTTTTTAAGATACCTTATCTTTTCATTATTTTCAAATCTAATGCCTAATCTTGAAGAAGTTCCCTTGACAAATATCATCACATTTGAAATATCTATAGCGGCCTCCTTATCTATTATTCTACCTTTTTCTTGAGGCGTCCTAGCTTTAATGACTTTTTTAACCATATTGCAAGATTCAACAATAACTTTATTTTTTTTTCTATTTATACTAGCAATCTTGCCTATTCTACCCCTATCTTTTCCAGAAAGAATTTTCACGCTATCACCTATCTTCAACTTTGTCTTCACAAAACCCCCTTTTGCTATATAACCTCTGAAGCTAATGATACTACCTTCATAAAATTAGCATCCCTAAGTTCTCTTGCAACAGGTCCAAATACCCTTTTGCCCCTAGGATTTAAATTAGCATCAAGTATCACACAAGCATTATCATCAAACCTAACATAAGTTCCGTTCTTGCGTCTTACTTCTTTAGAAGTCCTAACAATTACAGCCTTATAAACATCCCCTTTTTTAACAGAAGAATTAGGAATTGCTTGCTTTACCGTAATAGTTATTATATCCCCAATTTTGGCATAACGCCTTTTACTGCCACCAAGCACCTTAATACATTGCGCCACTTTGCCACCAGTATTATCCGCAATTGTTAAATAAGTTTGCATCTGAATCATAATCAACCTCCTTTAGAAAAATCAAAACTATTTTAATTTTTCTAAAACCTCAACAAGAGCCCATCTTTTATCTTTACTAATAGGTCGAACCTCAATAATTTTTACCTTATCGCCAATCTTTGAAACTTCTTTTTCATCATGCGCTTTAACTTTTTTACTAACCTTTAAATACTTATGATAAATTGGATGCATCTTTCTTTGAACAATTTCTACTACTATAGTCTTAGACATCTTATCACTAACAACTTTGCCAATTAATTCTTTTTTATTTTCTCTTGCCATATCTAAACCTTTCTAATACCTAATTCATATTCACAAATCATTGTATTAAGCCTTGCAATATCACGTCTAATCTCTCTTTTCTTCAAAGGATTTTCAACATGACCAACAACAGATTTAAATCTTAAATCTAAATATTCTTTCTTTAATTCTAGCCTTTTAGCCTTCATATCCTCAAGAGTAAAATTCTTAAAATTTTTTAACATAATTACCTCAAATCTCGCCTTACAACAAACATAGTTTTTACTGGAAGCTTAGAGCTTGCAAGCGACATAGCCTCTTGAGCAAGCTCTTCCACAACTCCTGACATTTCAAACATAACAGTGCCAAGCTTAACGGGAGCATTCCAATGATCAACACCCCCCTTGCCCTTACCCATTCTAGTTTCAGCTGGTTTTTTAGTATAAGGAATATCAGGAAATATTCTTATCCAAACCCTTCCACCTCTTTTTATTTTACGAGTCATTGCAATACGAGCAGCCTCAATTTGACGAGCAGTAATAAAATTTGTTTCCAAAGAAACAAGTCCATATTCACCAAAAGAAATTTTATTGCCCTTCTGGGCCTCTCCAGACAATCTTCCTCTCTGTTTTTTTCTATATTTAACCTTTTTTGGACTTAACATCTAATTATCCTCCAATATCCTGCTCATTAGAATCGCTTCTTCCTTTAGAAAAAGATGCACTAAGCTTTTTTTTACTTAAAAGATCTACTTCATCTTTAGATGGTCCGTCTTTTTTATTCAAAAACCTAGCTTGCTTTTCATTAGTCTTTTCTCTATTATTTAAAGTTTTATCAAAATTTTTAACAGCATCGCCTCTTTCCTTAAAAGGCTTTTTATTTATTACCTGACCAGCATCAGAATTGGTTTGTCTACCCAAAACTTCACCTTTAAATAACCAAACCTTAACTCCAATAATGCCATAAGTAGTTTGAGCCTCAGAAAATCCATAATCTATATTGGCTCTAAGAGTGTGCAAAGGAACCCGACCTTCCTTAACCTCAAAGCTTCGAGCAATCTCCGCCCCACCAAGTCTACCAGCAATCTTAATTTTTAGCCCTTGAGCGCCTTTTAACATAGAGGTAGAAAGAGATGATTTTAAAACTTTTCTATAAGACGCTCTATTTTCTACTTGCTTTGCAATCCCATTAGCAATAATTTGAGCATCAAGCTCTGGCCTTTTAACCTCTTTAATCTTAATGCTAATCTTTTTAGAAATTTTTTTGGTTAACAATTGACCAATCTTTTCAAGATTAGAACCTTTAAGTCCTATCACAGAACCAGGCCTTGGAGTAACAATTACTACTGTTACCTTTTGAGGATTATTTCTAATTATTTCTATATCAGAAATATCAAATTTAATCCCTTTAAGAAACTTCATAATTTCTCGTCTTATTAAAAAGTCTTCATGAAGAATTGCAGAATACAATTTTTTATCAAAATACCATTTTGATTTCCAATCCTTATTAATTTTTACCCTTAGGCTATATGGATGTACTTTTTGGCCCATGCTTTATCCTTTAATATCTTTTTTTTCATCAACTTCAACAAAAATATGACAATTTCTATTAACAAGCCTATCAGCTCTACCCCTAGCTCTAGGCCAAATCTTTTTACGACGACGCCCATCATCAACCATAACTGTTTTAACAAATATCATGTCTTCGGAAAGATTTTTATTGTGATACATCGCATTTGATGCTGCTGATTTAACAACTTTTTCTAAAAGCTTGGCTCCTTTATTAGGCATAGAACAAAGCACTGCAATAGCCTTAATATAAGGCTTCCCCCGTATATTGTCAGCTATTGGCCTAACTTTTTTTGGAGAAGAGGGTAAATTTTTGCCCTTTGCTGTATATCTTCTATTTACCAACATAACTACTTACTTCCTTCCCTTTTTATCTGACTTGGCATGCCCTCTAAAAATCCTTGTAGGTGAAAACTCGCCAAGCTTGTGCCCCACAAGATCCTCAGTAATATAAATAGGTATAAAAGTTTTGCCATTGTAAACAGATATAGTAAGACTTACCATTTCAGGAATTATTGTCGAAGATCTGGAGTAAGTTTTAATAACAACTCTCTTCTCACTTCCAAAAGATGATAAAACTTTTTGATAAAGACTCTTTTCTATAAAAGGTCCTTTTTTAATAGATCTTGCCACTATGCTCTCCTATTTATTTCTTCTTTTAATAATAAATTTATCTGAATATCTCTTTTTCTTGCGAGTCTTATAGCCTTTAGTAGGCTGTCCCCAAGGAGACACAGGATGACGACCTCCAGAAGTTTTTCCTTCACCACCACCATGTGGATGGTCAACAGGATTCATAGCAACACCTCTGACTTTGGGTCTTTTACCAAGCCACCTACTTTTACCAGCTTTCCCTATAGAAATATTGGCATAATCTTCATTTCCAATTTCACCAATTGTTGCAATACATTTTTTAAAAATCAATCTCATCTCACCAGATGATAATTTTACAGTGACATAATTCCCGTCAGAAGCAAGTATCATAGCATATCCACCGGCACTTCTTATAAGTTGTCCACCCTTTCCCACATTAAGCTCAATATTGTGAACAGTTCTTCCAATAGGAATATTTTCAAGAGGTAAGGCATTGCCAATTTTAATTGGGGCATTCGGACCGCTTTCCAAAACATCTCCAACCTTAATGCCTTTAGGAGAAATAATATACCTTTTTTCTCCATCTTTATAAACAAGCAAAGCTATATTAGCACTTCTATTAGGATCATATTCAATAGAAGCAACTCGAGCAGGAATGCTAAATTTATCTCTTCGATTAAAATCAATCAACCTATACTTTCTCTTATGCCCACCACCTCTTCTTCTAATACTAATCCTACCAGAAGAATCTCTGCCCGATTTAAATTTTTTACCTTTTGTTAAAGATTTCAAAGGATCATTACCTTTGCTCAAATCATCAAAAGATAAAGTCGTCTTATAGCGCAAAGAAGAAGTTTTTGGCTTATAAGTCTTAATACCCATATTTATTTTTCTCCAAAACCACTAAAAAATATCTATTTTATCTTCCTTTTTGAGATAAACATATGCCTTCTTCCATGAAGAAGTTTTTCCCTTACCTATAGGATACCCTTTTCGAGACACCACAACCTTGGCCTTACTTTTAATATTGAGCAAATTACATGATACTGGAGTAACATTGAAAAGTTCTTTTATTGCTGCACCAACCTCTTTTTTATTTGCTCTCTTATTAACTTTAAAAACATAAACATTAATACTTTCCCTTTGAGTATTAGTTTTTTCAGTTAGCATAGGTGAAACTATTATATCATAAGCCTTCATACTTATCCTCAACATCCTTTTTATTTAATGTAAAACTCATTGAGCTTGTTAACAGCAGATTCTAAAGCTATTAAATTCTTAGCATAAAATAAATCAACAACCCTAAGCTTATCAAAAGACAAAATCTTTAAATCTCTTATATTTTTACCAGCCCTTTTTATCATCTGATCATCATTGCCCAAAAGAATAACCACCTTACCACTAAAACTTGCAAAATTTTTTATTATTAAAGCAAGATCTTTCGTTTTTCCAGACTCAATATTAAAATTCTCAATAACTTTAAAACTATTTTCATCAGTAGCACGCAAACTTAATACAGACTTAAATGCAAGCTTTTTTACCTTTTTAGGCAATCTATAGCTATAATCTCTAGGCTTTGGCCCTAATGCTATGCCTCCGCCAATCCAAACTGGATTTCGCTTTGTACCAACCCTAGCTCTACCGGTTCCTTTTTGCTTCCAAGGCTTTTTAGAACTACCCCTAACCTCTGATCTAGTTTTAGTTGAAGATGTTCCAACCCTAAGATTAGACAACTCATTTTTTATAGCATTATAAATAGACCCATGACTAATTTCTATATTAAAAACTCTATCATCCAAATTTATAGTTCCAATCTCTTTCCCATCTTTAGAAAAAACTTTTCTTTCCATACTAAATACCTACTTTTTAGATTTCTTAACAACAACAAAAGAACCCTTAGCACCAGGTACAGCCCCTTTTACCAGAAGGGCTCTCTTTTCTTCATCAATTAAAACAACTTCAAGATTTTGAATAGTTTGTTGATTTCCACCCATTCTACCAGCCATTTTGGTACCTTTAAATGTTCTTGCAGGAGTGGTAGCTTGTCCTGTTCCACCAAGATGTCTATGGAATTTTGATCCATGAGAAGATGGCCCACCACTAAAATTATGCCTTTTCATAGCCCCTTGGAAACCCTTACCTTTGGTAGTACCTGTAACATCTACATACTTAACTGATTTAAAAACATCAACCTTAATCTCATCACCAGCATCATACCCGTCAAGTCCCTTAAGCTCTATCACATATCTTTTAGGTTCAATATCTTTTAAACTTTTATATTGACCTTTTATGGGCTTTGAAACTTTAGAGCTCTTAAGATCAACAGAGCCTGCTATAAGAGCGCTATAACCATCTCTATCGACTGTTTTCTTCCCTATAATATAATTGGGCTGAAACTCTATAACAGTAACAGGAACCACAATGCCATTTTTCTGAAATATCTGAGTCATGCCAACTTTTTTTCCAATCAATCCCAACATTAAAACACCTCAAATTAATATACTTAAAATATCATTTACTGTTTAATATCCACCTCAACACCTGCTGGAAGCTCTAATTTCATTAAAGAATCCATTAAGGCAGAAGTGGGCTCTAAGATATCAATAAGCCTTTTATGAGTTCTCATCTCAAATTGCTCTCTTGATTTTTTATTGACATGAGGAGAACGTAAAACAGTATATTTTTTTATTTTTGTCGGCAAAGGGATTGGACCCTTAATCTGAGCCTTAGCCTTCTGAACAGCTTTAACAATAGATTCGGCACTCTGGTCTAATATTTTAACATCAAAACTAAATAATCTTACGCGTATCTTATCTTTAGCAATCAAATTATTCTCCTAAACTTTAGAGAGTATTAAATATATCCTTAAAAGTCTTAACCTATTCCAATATCTCAAGGATTCTTCCTGAAGCAACAGTTCTTCCACCTTCTCGAACAGCAAATTCTACATTCTTATCCATAGCTATTGAAGAGATCAGCTCAACAATAATATCAACATTATCACCAGGCATAACCATTTCTTTACCTTCTAAAGCAACAACTCCAGTAACATCGGTTGTTCTAAAAAAGAACTGTGGTCTATACCCTGGGAAAAATGGCTTGTGCCTACCGCCTTCTTCTTTAGTCAAACAATAAATTGAAGCTTTAAACTTCTTGTGTGGAGTAATTGTACCTGGAGCTGACAAAACTTGTCCTCTCTCAATATCCTTTTTATCAACTCCTCTTAAAAGAAGGCCAACATTATCCCCCGCTTGACCTTGCTCAAGAATCTTCTGGAACATTTCAACACCAGTAACAGTGGTTTTTCTAGTTTCCTTAATACCAACTATTTCAACTTCTTGACCAACCTTAATAATACCTCTTTCAATACGCCCAGTAGCAACAGTACCTCTTCCTGAAATAGAAAATACATCTTCAACAGCAAGCAAAAATGGTTTGTCAATATCTCTTTCTGGAAGATCAAAATAATTATCCATAGATTCAAGAAGTTCTTTAACGCATTTTGTAGCTTCAGGATCTTCTGGATTTGACATGGCCCCAAAAGCTGAGCCTTTGATTATTGGAGTATCAGCTGAAAAGCCATATTTTTCAACAAGTTCTAAAACTTCAACTTCAACAAGTTCAACAAGTTCAGGATCTGCCAAGTCTAATTTATTTAAAAAAACTATTATTTTCTTTATTCCCATTCTTTGAGCAAGAAGCAAATGCTCTTTTGTTTGAGGCTCAGCACCACTATCAGCAGCAACTAAAAGTATCGCTGCATCCATTTGAGCTGCTCCTGTAATCATATTTTTTATATAATCAGCATGGCCCGGACAATCTACATGAGCATAATGTCTATTAGCTGTTTCATACTCAATATGCCTAGCATTAATTGTTATCCCTCTTGCTTTCTCCTCAGGTGCATTATCAATATCTTCATACTTTAACGCTTTTGCATCTTTATTTAATTTTGAACAATAAATACTAATAGCCGCTGTTAACGTTGTTTTACCATGATCAACATGACCTATTGTTCCAACATTCATGTGCGGCTTTGTTCTTTGAAAAACTTCTTTTGCCATGATTAACCTCCTAAATTTCACATTCTAAATAGCTACTTACATTTAATCTCTTTAAAAAATTTTTAACAAATTAATTCTTACCAAAATAAGAAAATAGCTACAAATAATCAAAAAAATAAAAAATCAATTTCTTAGAAATTGACCCGCACTACACGTGTTTTTCTAAAAAATTTTAATAGCTTTAAAATTCTACACATTTTATAAAATATAGTCAATACGCTTAAACTTTTAAACTCAATTCACCACACATAATAATATATCATCAAAAACTAACATAAACTTTATATTAATTAAAGAAAAGCACATAATTCTTAAAAATAAAGTTTTAAAAGCAACCACTTAAAATAAACAATGCTCAACTAATACATTCAAAAACATAAAATTCAAAACAATAGTAAATACTTCTTTAAATCTAGCAACTATTTAAAATTGAGCAAACACCTTTATTTTATCAAAAAGGTTAACACTCCCCCAATAAAAAAATATAATAAAAATGATGAAAGCTCAAAAATTTAAGCTTAAATTACTATCAATACTTGCAATTCATGGCATTTCAATTGCTTTTATGTCTTGCATGAAAACAAGCACAATAAAATCAAAAGAACATGCAAAAGAAATTACCTATCTTATTAGCACTATAAAAACTAACAAAAAAGTGGAAATAGTAAACTACAAATCCGACAGCAAAAACAATCTAATAATTACTCTTAAAAATAAAAGCGCAGAAGATATAAATGCAAATTCATTGGCAATTTTTAAAGAAGGCAGCAAAACAGGTGAATTAATTAGAGAAAAGCTTAATGGGCTTGAAACAAAAACTTTTCATTTAAAAACTAAAATCAACACTAAAAGAAAAAACACATTATATATTTTTGAAAAACAATAACAAAGAGAAACGATTTAAAACTAAAATTATTAAAATTAATTCTACTTAAATAAGCTTTATTGCAAACAAACAACTACACTTAAAAATAGATTAACAAAGAATCTAAAATCTACATATAAGACCAAAAACATTAAATTTATCAAAAATACATCAACCATTTCTTTTGGTAAAATGCAAATATAAATAAATCTTAATTACTATTTGTATTTTTTAATTAAAATGGGCTTAGCCCAATAACGAGTACAAGTAAAAGCAATTAAAATTACAATTGCTAAATAATTTGAAATTATAAAAGCATAACCTAAAGAATTTTCAATTATGCCAAAATATTGAAAAATAAAAACTACTGGGAGACGAATAAGCCACAATCTAATAAAAATAACAATCATTGCAATTTTTGTCCTACCAGACCCAATAAGTCCCCCAAAAAATACTTGTTGGAGTCCATATCCAAAAGTACCAATAGTTGTTAACAATAAATAATTATTAGCATAATTTAAAACTTCTAAATCATTTGTAAACAACCTTAGTATAAGCTGTTTATTAAAAATAACAATCGAATTTATTACCAATAAAATTGCTAAAGAAATAAAAAACCCTTTTTTCAAAACTTCTCCCACCCTATTGATTTTCTTAGCACCAAGATTTTGACCAACAATTGAAATAATTCCGGTACCAATTCCCATAGCAGGAAGAAATAAAAAAGAAATAATGGTATTTGTAAGTCCATACGCCGCCAAAAATTTCGGACTAATATCAATAACTATATAATTGAAAATAAAAAAAGAAAATGAAACCATTATTTGCCCAAAAGTTGAAGGTAATCCCAGGTTAACAATTTCTTTAATGGATCTTATATCTATCACTAAATCCTTCAAATAAATTTTAAATCCATAATTTAACCTGTAAGTCAAAAATAAATAAAAAGCAACGGTTAACAATTTTGAAAATAAAGTGGCCCAAGCAGCTCCAGCAATACCCATATTAAAACTAAATATTAAAATTGGATCAAGAATAAAATTAACAATATTGGCAAATATAACTATTATCATTGAAAGGATGGTTTCTCCTTGAGCATTTAAAATATATGTAATTGAAATACTTAAAAACATAATAGGGATTCCAAAAATTGTCACATAAAAATAAACTCTTGAGAGTTCTTTAAGCTCCCCCTTTACGCCTAACAAATCTAAAAGATGCTCAATAAAAAAAAAAGCACAAATAGTAACAAATAAGGATAAAGCAAAGTTTAAAACAATAAGTTGCCCTGCATACCTTGAAAAACGAGAAAAATTTCCCTCTCCTATACATTTTGACATCAAAGAAATGCTTCCTGTAGCCATTCCCATAGCAATAGCCATAATAAAAAAATTTACAGGACCAGCAAGTGAAAGCGCTGACAAAGGCATGGCTCCAAGCTTGCCAACATAAAACATATCGGTAAGATCATAAAAAGCTTGAATAACATTGGTTATAACAATAGGAAAGCTTATTAAAAAAAGAACCTTATATAAATTGCCATTTAATATTAATTCCCTAGTCTTGCTCTTATCTGTAGACATAAAATTTTATCCCCATCTAAAATATTTTTTATTAGAAATCTAAACTCAAATTTATTCATCAGTAATAAACAAGTATTTAATATCTAATTTCAAAAATTAAACATTAATATACAACGTCAAAACAATTAGTAGTCAACATGTTATGCATTAAATGGTCAAAATACAAATAAAATCTATTAACCTGCCACACTAAAAAATCATAACCAAATATAATAAATAGCAAAAATTTAATAATTCTGATGTTAATTACAAATAAACAGTAATTAATAAAATTAAAACCATTCTTGCGAATTAAAGCAGAGCAATAAACACTTTATTTAAAAGAATAATTAATATTATAAAAACAAAAATTCAAAATCATAAATACCTCTCTGCAAATTTTTATCAATATTTTTAAAATATATAATAAAAAAATTAATAGATTAGATAAAAATACTAAAACCCTAATAATACTTCAAATTACAGCCGAACTAAATAAAATTATAAAAAATCCCAACAATAAAAATTAATGTAATATATTTTCATGCATAATTCAACCTCTTAATACTTTATTTTTATCTTCTCTTTAAAACATCTTCAATAAATCATACACATAATAAAACTCAACACCAAGCTATTGACTTTTAACTTTCTTGATTTTTGCACCCAAATTAATTAATTTGCTAACCACATCTTCGTATCCTCTTTCAATTTGATAAACATTTTGAATCTCACTGCGACCTTCCGCAACAAAAGCAGCAATAAGAAGAGACATTCCCGCCCGCACATCTGGAGAAGATAAAACATTACCCTTAAGAGAAGATTTACCCGTAACCACTACACGATGTGGATCACAAAGCACAATTCGAGCACCCATTTTTATTAATTTGTCTACAAAAAACATCCTAGATTCAAACATCTTCTCAAAAACCAAAACTGTGCCTTCTACTTGAGTTGCAGTGACTATAATAATACTCATAAGATCTGTTGGAAAGGCTGGCCATGGACCATCATCGATTTTTGGAATGTGCCCACCAAAATCTAAATTAACTTTTAATTCTTGTTTATCTCTTATATATACATTTTCCCTGTCATATTCAAAATTAATGCCAAGCCTCGAATATACATGCCTAATTAATCTGAAATGCCTAGGATCTGCTTTTTTAATTTCCAGCTCACCCCCTGTTAATGCAGCAAGGCTAATTAAAGAACCAACCTGCATAAAATCGGCTCCTATTCTAAATACGGTTCCACTTAATTTTTTTACACCCTTTATTTCTAAAACATTTGAGCCAATTCCTAAAATATTAGCACCCATTGAATTTAACATATTACATAAATCTTGAACATGTGGCTCACAAGCAGCGTTCATAATAACAGTATTTCCGTCAGCAAGAACTGAAGCCATAACGATATTTTCTGTGGCTGTAACAGAAGCTTCATCTAAAAACATTTCAGCTCCAATAAGCTTTTTAGCCTCTAAAACAATCCTTCCGTCTTTTGTGCTTAACTTGGCTCCCAGCTTACAAAGCCCGTAAAAATGAGTATCAAGGCGCCTCTTTCCAATCACATCTCCTCCTGGAAGCGCCATATCTATTTTTCCAAATCTAGAAACAAAGGGTCCTAATAAAAGTATGGAAGCCCTAATTAAATCCGTAAGAGAGGAATCTATTTCTGTTTTTACAATATTTAAAACTTTGATTTTTAAAGTATTTCCTTCTCTTACAATATCTGCTCCTATATCACTTAAAATATCTAAAACAACTTTTACATCATTAATATTAGGAATATTTTCTAAAACAACCTCTTCATCGGTAAGCAAAGTGGCCAAAATACAAGGCAAAGCAGCGTTCTTATTCCCACTAGCTGTAATTTGACCACCTATTTTATAACCGCCTTCTACAATATAACTATGCATAATCCATCCTCCTATATATAAAAACTTAATAAAATTAAATCATACAGATAAGATTATTAAAATTTAAAGAATATCTGAAGATATAAATATCAAACAATATCCACATCTTTTAAACTTGATTTACAGTCTATATATTCCCTAATAGTCTCTACAGAAAAAGAATGACCATTCTCATCGATATCAATTAAAACGCCATTAAAACCAAGGCCTTCCCAAGATTCATTAAATCTCTGATTTAAAAATCCTTTCAAAAATTTATCCACCTCGAAATTAGGAGAATATCCAATAACACTGTCCAGGCTCCCAACTCTACCCAAATCAGTTATAATGGCAGTATTATCTAAAATTCTCAAATCAGCTGTTAAAATCCTTTTCCCCGTTCCAAGACAAGCACTAACTCTTGATTTTAGATAAAAAAACAAAGCATTAACTTCAGCTGTAGTATTTGAATCAAAAAGAACAATAATATTATTTGTTTGCATTTTGATTCTTTGATAAAAAAAATCAAAACTATAAAAAGGATGATTAAATTTATATTTAGTTATTCCTGTTTGACCTACAATTCTAATCACAGCCAATTTTTTTCCATTAATATTATAAATAAAATAAGAATATCCTTTTAATTTTGCAGGACAATTTAAAGGCTTTAAAATAAAACTATATTTATCAAAATCGCCGGACAAATCAGGCCTTGCAAAAGCATTTTCACCTAAAGTCAAAACATCAATTCCATACTTTTTTAATAAAAAGGCATGCCTCTTGCCAAGACCTCTTAAACCTGTAGTAAAATTATTACCAGATATTACAAAATCAATCTTTTTTTCAACCTTAAAGGATGATAAAAAAGATTTTATAACAATAATCCCAGCTTTGCCAACAACCTCGCCAGTAATTAAAACCCTTAAAGACACAAAGCCTCTCTTTTTATTGATCTAGTTCAAACAACTTAATAAGCAAACTTCTTACAATAAAAATTGACACAAAATACCCCACAAAAACAGCAAAAACAATCATCATAAAAATCAATATAAATTGCAAATAGGGCTTTACAATAATGCTAAATTTAACAACTAAAAAAAACTCTAAAAAGAAAACTAAAAACATTAAAAATAAGTTCATTAACATGCATAAAATAAAACCCAAAATCTTCATTTATTAAGCGCTTTTCTTTTTATAAAAAAATCATAAACCAAAAATAAAATCATACCTATAACAACATAGCTATCTGCAAAATTAAAAGTAGGCCATCTATCAAGTCCAAAAATTCCATAAAATTTCAAATCTAAAAAATCTACAACCCCAGAAGGTCTAAACAATCTATCAATAACATTTCCAACTCCTCCTGAAAAAATTAATAAAAGTGAAATTCTAGCAATACAATTTCTTTCTTTCAAAGAAAGATAAAAAACAAATATTAAAATGAAAATAGGCATTGCAAGAAAAAAAATTTTTTTCAAGCTATAATGGATATTGGAACCCAGAGAAAATAAAATGCCCGTGTTTCTTACATGTATTATCCTAAAAAAATCATCAAAAAAGGAAAAATATATTGAACCCAATTTGACATACTTTACAACCAAATACTTAGAAAGTTGATCAAAAAAAATTAAACTAATAATAAATACAAAAATATTGAAATATTGCTTACTTTTAGCGCCCATACAAAAATCCTTATAAATTAGTATCTTTACAAATAAATTTAACCTCTAAATCTTCTTGAATTTTGAAATCTTCCATTAATTTAATTAAACCAAAAGTTTCAGTAAAATAATGACCTGCAAAAATCAAGTTCACACCGAATTCTTCTGCCAAAGAATATATCTGATGAGAAGTGTCACCGGTTATAAACAAATCTACATCATGACATAAAGCTTCTTCAAAAAAAGAGTATCCAGAACCACTAACAATTGCAACCTTATTCACCGATTCTTTGAACTTTTTCGAAAAAAGAATATGTTTATTTTCCTTTTTGATTTTTTCTAAAATTTCAGAAAAGCTAAAAACAGAATCAGCAATAATTCCTAAATCAAACCCCCCATAATTTGCAAAAGCAAAAGGATTTTTTAATCCCAAAAAATCTGAGAACACTTTGCTGTGCGAATAAACAGAATGAGCGTCCATAGGTAAGTGCACCGAATAAAGAGCTAAATTATTTTCAATCAAAAATTTCGTTTTATCATACATATTAGAAACAATGCGATCTTTTTTTGACCAAAAAATACCGTGATGGGTAATTAAAAAATCATTTCCTTTTGCTTCTTTTAAAGTTGAAAAGCTGGCGTCAACAGCAAAGGCAACCTTGTTAACCTTGGCATTAAGATTTCCTACTTGAAGTCCGTTTAAATTTTTATCAACATGCTCATACTTATTTATATCAAAAATTAAATTAAGCTTAAAAGACAAATCTCTTACGTTCACATTAAATTCTCCAAATTAAAGCATAACTTTGACTTTCTCTTAATCTTCTATAAGAATAAAGATTTTTCAAACAATACGTACAAAGCTTTGAATTATAAACATTTAAATTAAAACTAGAAAGTAAATTTAAATTAAAGCTAGCATTGTCAAAATATATTTTACCATCTCTTGTGATAAAAGAAGCATTTAACAATCCTTTGCTAAATTTATTACTTACTTCTTTTAAGAAAATTTCAGAAACCTCATAACAGCAAGATCTGTTATAAGGCCCAAAAACAATTTTCAAATCCTTAAAAGTTGATCCCATTTTTTCAAACATAAACAACATTTTTAAAATAATCAAATTAAAGCTTCCTTTATATCCACTGTGAATAAGTCCTATAATTTTTTTCACCGAATCATAAAAGTATATTGGAAGACAATCTGCAAAGTAAGCAACAAGAGCTACATCTAAAGAACTAGATATAAGACCATCTCCTTCTTGAAAATTAATAAAATCATCTTCAACTTTATGAATAATATCTGTATGCAATTGCTTTAAATATTTTATTTTCTTAGACTTAGGAACAAAGTTTAAATTATCATTACTAAGTTCTTTTAAATTTAGATTAAAAGGTCTTTTAGTATAAATCATTTTAACATCATCGGCTATCCTAAATTCATAATAAAGTTCATGATCTATTGTTTTCATAATCTAAATTCTTCTCCTAAATAAAGCTTTTTGGCTTTCTCGCTCCTTATTATATAATCAACATCACCTTCATCAAGCACTTGCCCCTGATAAACAATATAAGCTCTATCGATTATATCAAAAGCATCTCTTACATTGTGATCAGTAATAAGAACCCCTATATTTCTATCTTTTAAAATTTTTATTATATTCTTTATATCTCCAATCGCAATAGGATCAATACCGGCAAAAGGTTCATCTAAGAGTAAAAAATAGGGATTTACAGCCAAAGCTCTTGCTATCTCTGCTCGCCTTCTCTCTCCACCAGAAAGAGTATAAGCTTTTTGGCTTTGTATTCTTTTTATCTCAAATTCTTTAAGCAAATTCACAAGCTCTATCTTGCGCTCAGCATTAGATAGATCCTCTCTTCTCTCTAAAGCAACCATAATATTCTCTTCAACTGTAAGTTCTCTAAAAATTGAAGCATCTTGGGGAAGATATACAATTCCTATTCGTGCGCGCTCATACATATTAAGAGATGAAATGTTATAATCATTTATTAAAACTTTGCCTGAATTAGGCCTAATAAAGCCTACAATAGTATAAAATGTTGTTGTTTTGCCAGCTCCATTTGGACCAAGAAGCCCCACAACTTCGCCTTTATGAATGTTAATCGTAATGCCATTAACAGCAACCTTTTCACCATACTTCTTAATAATGTTGTCTGCTTTTAATACAACATTATTGATAGAATTAAGATTAAGACTCTCCTTAATCTCTTTTATTTTATTTTTTTTCTTTAGAAACATCGTCCTCAACTTGAGTAAATTCTCCCTCAACGCTTCCCTCAAGTTTATACCTGTTAGTTTTTGTATTAAAAATTATCCTTGAAGCAGAATAATAGTTGTCTTTCTGGTAAATTACTGGAACCCCCTCAAGAAGCATTTCTTTTTCTTCTTTATTATAAGTCCCGTTCTCAGCTCTTGCAAAAGTATCGTCCTTATATATTTTAACAGAATATTGCATAATATAAACATTAGCCTTATTGCTGCCTTCAACCCTTTCCGCTTTAATAAGCATATTATTTTCTAAGTCTTCAAGCTCAACCCCTTTTTGAAGATAAAAATTATCCAATTTTCTATTAAAAAACAAAAACTGAGCCTTAACATGCATCTTATTCTTATAATCTTCATAAAAAACATTGCCTCTAGCTTCAAGATAAGAGCCATTTTCTCCATAAATTTCAATTTCATCTGCTCTAAGCTTAAAACTTGACGAAATAACCTCTGAATTCCCTTTTAAAACAATTTTTTTATAAAAAGAAGACACTATTCCTTGTGCAAAATCTGACTTAAAGGTAAAATTAGTGCTTTTCTCATCACTTCCCTTAAGCCTTTCAGATTTAAGACCGGATTCTAATTGTGTTGCTTGAATATTGTTAATAAAAATAATAAAAATCCATATTAATAAAATTAAATCCTTCAATTCATGATTCCTTTAACCCCAGAATCAAAATAAAAAACATTGCTCTTTAAAAAATAAGAAAATCCTTTTCCTTTTATTTTGCTATCATTGAATCTAATTAATACTAGCTCATTTGGAGGAGATTGCAACTTCTTGTCTTTATTCTTCCATAAAAGCCTATTTGAATTAAGCAAATAATAATTATTTTTATCTTCTATTTTAAATTCTACAGAATCTCTCATATCCAAATCCTTTGTAATATAAGAACCCTCCAAATTATTAAACTTCCCTGAAATTTCATTATCTAGCGAATGATATAAAAACCTTCCATTCTCTGCCTTATAAATTTTATAGTCATTAAAATAACTGAAACTTAAAGAATTTAAAACGGTTTGCTCCTTATTGTATACAACATCATAATACTTGATTCCTAATATTTGTATTGAAGGAAACTTTTTAGCCTCATCAGATCTACTAGAATATTCATCATAATCGAAAGTACAAGAAAAAAACAAAAATAATAAATAAAGTCTAAGTATTTTCATAAATATTTTTCACAAAACTAAAAATTTTTTCTACTTTAATTAACAATCCATTAAACATAACAACATAACATTAAAAACTTTATCAAACAAAATTTATTTACATAATCAATTATAATGTAAAGCATAAAATTAAGGTCAAAACACCATCCCTAAGAACAATCTTCTGTATAAGAATTCTCCTAAAAACAAAATTTAAAAATTGCTCTTATTTTAGACTAGCATTAAAAGCAATTTAAAACTTATTCCTTTGAAGAGAGCCTTATAAAAATTAACAATAATAATGCTCACATTCATCATCTCTTTTGTAGTTTAAAATTTCATTGTCTTTAAACCAAATTGGTATTTCTCGAATCGCATCTAACTCATTTGCAGATGCATGAATCACATTGTAAATTGAAAAACCTTTTTCATTTGAATATTTAAAACTATGATAAGAAAAATCTCCCCTTATTGTTCCAGGAATAGCTAATTTTGGCTCAGTAGCACCACAAAGCTTCCTAACAACCTCAATGCTTTCAACCCCTTCAATAACAAATGCAAAGACAGGAGAATTTGAAATAAATTTAATTAAAGAATTCCAAACCGCCTCACTATGTCTAAAGACAATATCATCGTATAAATAATGTCTTTTTGCTAAACTCTCATCAACAATAAGCATTTTAGCAGCCACCATCTTTAAACCTACTCTTTCAAATCTAGAAACTACATCACCAATTAAGCCTCTTCTAACTCCATCTGGCTTAATAATACATAAAGTTTTTTGCAATAACATTGACATAAATCCTCCTAAATTTAGGACATGTATTTAAAAATAATTGAATAAATAAAAACACTTATTCAATACAAAAATTATATCTGATTAATTAAATTTATATGGAATACTACAAGTTGCAAAACGCTTAATATTATATTGAAAAATCAAAATATAACTTTTATAAAATTAAAAACTACATTCCAAAAGGAAGAACTCCCATGGTTTTTAATTTTATCTCTTCTTTAACCTTAGAAACAGCATCATTTAAAGCAGATTTAACCATTTGCTCAAAAGCATCATTGTCTAAATCATCAAAAAATTCCTTATTAATTGAAACTTTTTTAATATTAAATTCGCCATCCATCTCAATAGTAACAATATTGCTACCAGCTTTACCACAAACCGTAATTTTAGAAATTTCCTTTTTAATATTGTCAATATTATTCTTAACACTAGACATATTTTTCAAAAAATCTAACGGATTTACTGCCATATTTTTATCCCTCCAAAACTTCACTTGCTCCAAAAATATTTTTTACAGTTTCTAATTTTTCAAAATCCTTTTCAGGGTTTTTAAAATTTTTCTGAAACACAATGCTTAAATTGGGAAATTCTTTATAAAATTCAGATCTTATCTCGCCTTTATAATTTTGAAGCTCATTATACTCAAACTCACTAAACACCTTATAATAAAGAACATTGCCATCAATAGCAACCTCTCCTGAATGAACTAAAGTTTGAACATATCTTGAAACAATATAAATAAATTTATCTCTTATATCAATAAAATCATTTGAATTGCTCGAATTATCATCTTCAATAAAAATCTCATCAATCTCGTCAATGGTACTAGTCTCTAAAATATTTTTATCAATTTTTATTGACAAATTTTCATCATGATTAGTTTCCTCTTTTTTTAAAGATTTAATTTCGGAAAATTCACATTTTAAGCTAGATTTTGCTGGAATAAAAGCTAAATCATCTTCGCTCTTATCATTTGATAAAACATTAAAATTGTTTGAATCTACAGCAATATTTTCTAACAAATTGTCTTCAAGATTTTGAATTTGCTTTATTAAAACATGATTTGGAATATAATTTTTAAGTCTTAAAATTTTAATAAAATTAATCTCAAGTTCATATCTTGGATTAACCGAAAATTGCAAATCTCTATAAGTTTCAAGCAAAACAACAATAATTCTCTCAATATAGTTCAAATCAAACTCAATTAATTTCTTTCTAAAATCCTCAGATTTAATTCCAATAAACTCAAAATTTTTAATACCTATCTTTAAAAATAATGCCTCTCTAAAAAATTCGATTGAATCTAAAAGAAATTGCTCATAAGACACTCCAGATGAAAAAATAGAATCAAGAACACAAATTAACTCTTTTACATCTTCACTAAGAATGCTAACTGACAACTTTTCCAAAAATTCATCGTTGGTTAAGCCCATTTTGGATCTTATTTGATCTAATTTAATGTTAGAATCAGTAAAAGAAACTATCTGATCAAAAAGGGTATAGGCATCTCTTACGCTACCACTACTTTTATATGCAATCCATTTTAAAGCTTCATCTTCATATTTAATATGATCCTCTAAACAAACCTTCTTAAGCATATTATAAATCTTTTCTAAAGATAAAAGTTTAAAACTAAAATGCTGACATCTGCTTTTTATTGTCTCTGGAAGCTTGTGTGACTCTGTAGTGGCAAAAATAAAAACAATATAATTTGGAGGCTCTTCAATTGTCTTTAAAAGAGCATTAAAAGCAGAATTGGAAAGCATATGAACTTCATCAATAATATATATTCTATATTTAGAAATTGCAGGAGGAAACATTATCTCTTCTTTAATTTGTCTAATATCTTGGACCGAAGTGTTTGAAGCACCATCAATTTCAACAACATCAAGACTGCTGTCATTCTCAATAGATTTGCAATTGCTACACTCCCCACATGGCATAACTGTTGGACCATTCCTGCAATTTAAGCATCTGGCAAAAGCCCTGGCTGATGAAGTTTTGCCAACACCTCTTGGCCCTGAAAAGATATAAGCATTGGCTATTTTATTTTTCTCTATAGAATGCTTTAGAGTTTCAACAACAAAGTCTTGCCCTTCAAGAGAGTTGAAATCTCTGGGGCGTTTCTTAAGAGCAGTGCCTCTTGAAGACGCCATTAACTTTTTACCTCCCTATGCTTTAATAAGTAAAACACTAATAAATATATAATATACAACATATTTATATCTCAGGACTATTTATTTAAAAGAATTAGCAAAGAATTTTATAAAACATAAAAAATATCTAACAAAGAAAAGCTTCCTAAAAAATATAATAAAATTGAAAGTTTCAAAAAGACAAATCCATATTTTAACATAAGCAAAGTATTACATTTTGGCTTAAAATTAAACCTAAGACTTACGTACTCATCAAAAAAATAGCTTACCGCTGCTACCTTCCAGTCCTGACGGGATTCAGCAATATTTGATAGTACGGGCCCTAGGAATCGGAGAGAATGGGATTCGAACCCATGATACATTTTACTGTATACACGCTTTCCAAGCGTGCGCCTTAAGCCACTCGGCCATCTCTCCAAACTAACAACAAATTTTCCGTGTCCAAGAGGACTTGAACCTCCGACCTTAAGAATCGCAATCTAACGCTCTATCCAACTGAGCTATGGACACAAACAATTAATTTTTATTGTAATAAAAATTACTATTTATTACAATAAAAACATTCAACAGAAAATGGAGAAATTGTGAAAACTAAAATAATCATTTTGCTTTCAATAATATCTATTCTATCATGCTCTAAGCCAGTCTCAAGTGAAGTTAATTCTGAATTTGCAATTAAAACTAAAAATATCAAAGAAAATGAAATACTAAAAAACAATAATATTCTCCACATAGATGCAAAAATTCCTTTTATGGAAAACACAAACTTTGAATTTGAAAATCTTATAAAAAAATGGAAAAAAGATATCGAAAATAAAATATCAAAACCCAAAAACTCAAAAAATGAATATTTTTATTTTTCCAGCTTTACAATATTTAAAAATGAAAATATTGGCATTACATCTATTTTATACAAAGAATCTTTTAGAGAAAAAGAATCAAGCACTTTCTGGAAATATTATTCTTTAAACTTAAAAGGAAACAAAAAAATAGAAATTTCAGAAATAATATCAAAAGATCAGCTAGACTCTCTAATAAACGTATTAAAAGAACAACTAAAAAGTAGAATTAAAGATTTTTATGTTAAAGAAAAACACAGTCCAAAAGAATTGGAAAAAAAATTCACAACAATCTTTCCAAGATATAAATATTACTTTAAAAATAACCAAATTATAGTTTTTTATGATCCATTCTCAAATGATTGTAATGACTGCGATAAAATTGAGTTTCAATTTCCCATACATGAAAATACAGAAAATGAATATCAATCAAACAAAAACCTTAACTCTTAATATTAATACTTAAAATTAAATGATAATTACGGAGAGGGTGAGATTCGAACTCACGGTAGGCTTACACCTACAACGGTTTTCAAGACCGTAGCATTAAACCACTCTGCCACCTCTCCAGAGTTAAAACAAATTTTAATAAATAAAGTACACGCTGTCAAGATTTAAATAATTACGGAGAGAATGGGATTCGAACCCATGGTCCCCTTTTAAAAGGACAACTTCTTAGCAGGAAGCCCCATTCGGCCACTCTGGCATCTCTCCTATAACATTAATACATATTATCTTAGAGATATTATTATTGTCAACCAAATAAATTATAAATATTGGTAATTTATTCTAAACTCTTTATAAGCTTCTATTAAATTTTGAAAATCCCTAATAGAAATGTCAATTTCAGGCAAAACACATTCTTTATGCAAGATCTCTTGAACCATTTTTTCTTCATTGTTGCTAAATTTTAATTCAATGCACTCATCTTTAATTCTCCAAATATATGTATTTACTCTCATATTGTGATCAAAAACAAAAATAGGATCTCTCAAATTTAAAGAATTGTCAATAAAAAATAAATACTCTAAATACCAATTTACTCTTAAAGATAATGCAAATTCTTCAAGCAGAGTTTCAATTAACATATCCTCACTGGACTCTAATAATTTTAAAAATTTTAAATAAGGCTCTGGATTAAGCTCACAAAGTTTTTTCATGTAAAAATAGGCATCTTCAAGATCACGATTTCTAAGAAAAAATAAGGTTGCATACAAATATATTAAATCTAGATTAGAATAATCATTAACCATTCTCTCAATAGACTTTTTAGGAGAAAATTTTAAAAGCTCAACTGTTGCAATATGCATATTGTAGATTGTATAAATATTTGGAAAATTTAAAATGGCTTTAACATAAGATGTTGTGGCTTGAGTCATGTTGCCTATTTTATGGAAAATAGTTGCCCTATTGTGCCAAATATACTTAGAATAATAAGAATCTGTTAAAAACTTCTCAGAAAGCCTAATTGCTCTGCTTATTTCCCCAATAGAATAGAAATAATACATTAAATAATTAACAACAAAAGCAAGATTGGCATCAAAAAATTTTTTATCTAATTTTAAAAAGTTTGCTGTTTGAAGAGATTCGCTGTTTTTTAAAATCCAAATATTAAGCTTAACTAAAGAATTGTTTTGATCCAAATCTCTAGCCTCAAAAAATAACTTTAAAGCTTCGTCCTTGTTACCCAACATTTCAAATAATACAGCACTATTGTTTAAAGCTTGTACAAAATCAGATTTTTGCTCTTTAGCTTTTAAAAAACAACTTAAAGCAAGTTCATATTCTTTTAAATTGAAATAAAAAACACCTAAATTATAATTCTCAAAAGGGCCTAGATCATCTTTATTTTTTTCAATTTTGCCATAATCTATAAGTTTAACTAAAAAATTATACTCACTCAAAACAACGGGATAAGTATTTAAAACATATAAAAGAGCCTTATAGTCCTTTTTCTTAAAATAAATAAGTGCTTTAAGTGAAAGAGAATCAAAATTCTCATCAAAAACATCTAAATTATCAAGAGAACTTTTAAAATCACCATTTTTATAAAAATTTAAAGCCTTCTCGAAACTAAAGTTATTCATATTTTTTAAAAATCTCCATAGGCCTTACAGAAATTTCCTTTGAAAAAGAAGTTTTATTAACACTTTTATCCAAATTGTAAGCAGCAATACTAATATAGTAAAGTCTTCCGTCTTCAAGTCCTGTAATCTTAAAAGAAGTTTGATTTCCAACATCAATAGGAGAAGTTAAAACACCACTGGTTTTTCCATGATAATTGCCAGAAGTAACGCCAATATAAATGTAATACCCTTCAACGCTACTATTAACAACAGGAATCCATTCAATAAAAACTTCTCTAGAACCTGGAATAACTTTTGTTATCACAGGAGGGAATGGAGCTGCTTCAGGAACATAGGTAATTGACATACTATAAAGAGAAGGACTGCTTACAGAATCTCCACTAGGATAAAATTCAACTTTTATTTGAATATATTTTGATATCTTTGAATCTGGAAAATCTTTTTTAGGATCAAAATGAATCCACGCCCCAGTTAAATTTTTTTTAATATTCCCATGACTATCTGTATCATAAAATACCTTATTATCTAATCTGTAATAATAAACAATCTCTGTATCCTTAGGAACATTGGAATCAACATCAAAGGATAATACTTGAGAATAATATTTAGAAAGCTTAATAGGCTCTGTAATAATGTATCCCATATTTTTTGAAAAAAAAGCATTACTAACCTCTTCAAAGCTTTTATGTATTTCAAAATTCTCAACCGCACCAGTAAAATAAGTTCCCAAGGTAAAATCAATAAAATTACCAATGCTTAATAAATACCCTGATCCTTCCTTCTTATCATCTGTTATATATTCTATTGCCTGAGGTTTAGAATCTATCAAATATTCAAGTATGCCATCCTTTTGCCTATATCTTAAAGTATGTAAATGCCATTTCTTTGGAATAAAATCATCATTACTTTTCATTCTAATTTTGATAGGATTTTTATTGTCTTTTAAAAAGACATTGTTTAAAACCCAAACAAAATTTCCCTCATCGCTTTCCAATCTAATAGACTGATCTACCCACGAATTATTAATCTTTTTATAACCATCCCAACTAAAAATAATTTCTCCTGTAACAGAAGTTGTTCGATATACCCAAAACTTAATAGTAAAATCAGAAACAGTATTGCCTGAAAAAAAGAAAGCTTTCTTTGTCAGCGGCTTAAACTTAACGGGATTTTGATTTGAATAAAAAATTAAAGAGCCATTAGAAACATTACGAAATTCATTTGAAACTCTCAAACTTTTTGCACTAACTAAATAATTTGAAGATGTGTCTTTTAATTTATTATCCCTTCCTATTTCTAAGCGCAAATCAATATTATTCAAATCTAAAACAGCTTTATATCTATCCAAATAAATACCAAGCAAACCCCTCATATCCCTTTCAAAAGTAACATTGTTAGAATCTTGAATAAATTTAAAATTTTTTTTCGAATCAAGTATTAACTTCAATTCTTGAGATAAAAGAATAGAAAAGCACAAAAAAGATAGCAAGAGCATTAAAATTAATCTCATTTTTGACCTTTTATTTGTTATTATTCATATTTTTAAATACCTCAAAACATAAACCAAGCTGCCTTATGTTACAATATTATATCATAAGATGATTTTTAAAATCTAAAAACTACCTGACATTATGAAAGAGAACCCAACAAGTTTATTTGAAAAAGTAATAAAATTACCAACCACAAGCGGTTGCTATAAAATGCTAAATGAAAATAAAAAAATACTCTATATTGGAAAAGCAAAAAATCTAAGATCAAGAGTAAAAAGTTATTTTTTAGAAAAAAATAGCCACAAAATCAAAATATTAATGAAAAATGTAAAATCAATAGAAGTTATTACAACAAATAGCGAATACGAAGCATTGCTTCTAGAGTGCAATCTAATCAAAACCCACAAACCTGATTACAATGTAAAATTAAAAGATGGGAAAGGTTATCCCATGGTCAGGATAACCCATGAAAAATATCCAAGAATTTTCAAAACTAGAAAAATAATTAATGACAAAAGCGAATATTTTGGACCATTTACCAATGTAAAAAAATTAGACCAAGTACTAGATTTCATTAACAAAACATTTAAGATTAGAAAATGTAAAAAAAAATCCAACACTCCTTGCCTATATTATCATATGGGGCAGTGCCTTGGAGTATGCTATAAGGAAAACCTTGAAAAAGAATATCAAAAAGAACTAGATAAGGCAAAATCCATACTAAATGGAAATACATCAGAAATATTAAGTCAAATTGATATCAAATTAAAACTTGCCATACAAAAAGAAGATTTTGAAACTGCTATCAAATTAAAAGAAATTAAAAATTCTTTAATAGAAATCAATAAAATCCAAATCATTACAAAAACCAACAATTTAAACATAGACTATGTACATGTTCATCCAGGAGAAAATGTAAATACAATAATAGTATTAAAATATAGAAATGGAAAATTAGTTGAAAGAGATGCAAACTTTGATGAGAGTATATGTAAAGAAAATGAGCTGATTTTACAATTTTTAATTCAATATTACACATCTATTAATATGATAGTACCAGACAAAATTCATATTTTTCTCAAAGATATCGACACTAAAAATGCTGAAAAACTAATAAATGAAATTAAAAATACAAAAACAGAAATTATTTACAAAGAAACAGAAGAAATTTTAAAAATAATGGAAATGGCCATATCTAATGCTGAATTATCTTTAAGAGAATATGAAAATAAAAGCAACAAAGCACTTGAGAGTTTGAAAATTTTTCTAGAAATGGACAAACTTCCCAAAATAATTGAAGGATTTGACATTGCTCATCTTAAAGGTCAAGAAACAGTAGCTTCTATGGTAACTTTTAAAATGGGAATGCCCTTTAAAGAAAACTACAGACTTTACAAACTAAATTCACTATTAAAAGGAGAAATTGATGACTGTAAAGCAATAAAAGAAGTAATCTCAAGAAGATATTTAGAAATAATTAATAATAACTTAGAACTACCGAATTTGATTTTAATTGACGGGGGCAAAGGGCAATTAAATGCTGCACTTTCTATCTTAAAGGGCTTAAAAATAGAAAACAAAGTTAAAGTCTGTTCGTTGGCAAAAAAACAAGAAACAATATTTTTAACAACTAACAAAAAAGGAATAAATCTACCCCAAGGACATCCTGCTCTTAGGATACTACAAAATGTAAGAGATGAAGCACACAGAAAGGCCAACGGATTTAACAAAAAAAGACGAGAAAAAATAACCCTATTGTATACAAAAATATACGGAATTGGAGAAAAAACAGCCCAAAAAATATTAAAATCAATTGGAACCTATAAGGACATATTGCCTTTAAGTGAAAACGAAATTTCGGAAAAAATAAAAGTAAATATTCAACTTGCAAAAAGAATAAAAGAATTTGCAATAAAAGAAAACTCAATAAAAAATTATAATCAAGATAAATAAATTTTAAACTAGATTATTGTTTATTAATATTTTTTTAAAATAAAACACCATTTGAAATTCCAGGCGATAAAACCAAAAAAAGATCATTAATAAGTTTATTTCTAACCTGTATATTTAAAACATCTCCCAAAAGCTCTATTTTATAATTTTCAGAAGAATTCTTAACTACTCTAAAAAAATGAACAATCTCTGTGTAATCAAAATCATCTAGCTCTCCAATAACCTCATTTATTAAATTGTCAAATATTTTTTTACGCTCTTTTTTCCCTAAATTTTTAATATTTAAAGATCTTCCTTCAATTTTATTTAATTTAGCCAAAAATTTTTCTATCCCGTTTTGAAAGTTAATATTTTTAATAACAACTTCAAATTCAAAACCCTTAAAAATATTTTTTCTACCTATTATCTCATATCTTATATTATTAAAAAACAAAGGATAAAAAATGTAATCGTCCTTTGCCTGAGATTTTAACCCACGGATTTTTGCCTTCAAATCATCATCACTTGGAATATTTAAATAATTAAAAAATATTTCAGGACTGCTTTGAAAATTTTTAATAGAATCAAAAAACTCTATTAAAACAATTTCTGCCAATCTAGATTCAGATTTACAAGACAAAAAGCAAAATAATACAATCCAAATTAATTTTTGCTTCATACATTAAAAATCAAATTTTGACTCTGCAGAATAATGCATTAAAAAATTATTATTAAGCTTTAAAATTGAGAATATTAAAAAATATGACAAATTTTTATGAATATTTTTAGAATAAATTCTCAAATATAAATCAAACTTATATAAAATTTTCAAAACAATTTTAATTTCTGGAATTGAATAATTTTTAATCCCTACTCTATAAATTTTATTTAATGAAAAAAAGATTTTATTTTTATTCAATGCACTCTGCAAGCTACCACATGCATTATAATCTATTTGTACCTTTAATAATCTTTTAAATTGCCAAATAAGACTCATTAAAACATTAAGCAAATCTTCTCCTTGATCCAAAATAGACTTAATCTTGATCAAAGAATGCGTCATATCTTTTCTCAAAATTGAATTAAATAAGGAAAAGGTGTTTTCAAAGCGAATAAAACTAATCCAAGAAGTTATATCTTCCTCATCAATGGTATTGTTCTTGGCAAAAAGTGCAAAAGAATCTATATAAAATTTCAAAATTTTAGTATCTGAATTTAACATTAAAAGCATTAAATTTATTGCAGAATCTGTAATTTTAATATTAAGATTAAAAAAATTTCTTCTCACAAATGTAAATTTATCATCATCAGGAATCTCATAAAAAACTTTTTTTATAAACTTAAGCTTATTTTTAAAATCAATATTACATGTATTGCTATTAGAAATAAAAATAACAGTTTTATTTCTAGATTTTAAAATTGCATTACATACTAGTTCTAAATCTTTTCCTGATTTTAAAAGTTCAGATTCATAAACAATAAAAATTTCTTTTTTTGAAAAAAAAGAATTAGAAAATAGTTTCTCAGCAAATTCTAAAGCTGATAGTTCTGACAAAAAAATTTTAGTAACTGAAACTTTGGATTTAAAAGCATCCATCTTGATTAACAGCTCTTTTAAATAAGCCTCTTTTAAACCCTGCTCATTACCCAACAATAAATAAACCGCTTGCATCAAAGTAAATTATAATCCAAGTGCTAAATATATTATACTTAAGCTAGGAGGAGAATATGAAAGTTGCAATATTTACAGATACATATATCCCAGAAAAAAATGGAGTGGCAACATCAATAAAACAAATTAAAGAGGGATTTGAAAAAAATGGCTATGAAGTTTACATATTTTGTCCAAAATCCAAAACAGCTTTAAACGAAAAAAACGTTTACAGATGTTCATCTATTCAAATAAATAAAAAACTTGATGCTGTAATAGCTTTTCCCAACAAAAGAAAAATATACAAGATAATACAAAGCTATAAACCAGACATCATTCATACTCACTCCGAGTTTTCTATGGGAAAAATTGGGAAACAAATTGCATTAAAACAAAACATACCAATAGTTCATACAAGCCATACAATGTGGGATTATTATTTGCATTACTTAGGAATTTTTAAATATTTTATTAAGCCCGACAAAATGATGCAAAAACATTATAATAAAATAAAATATTTTATTTACCCATCAAGTAAAGCAAAAGAGAGGTATTTTCAACTTTCAAATAATTCTTCTAACTATAAAATAATTCCAAATGGAGTTGACAGAAAGCTTTTTATAAAAACTCTAAGCAAAGAAAAAAAAGATGAAATTTTGAAAAAACACAATATAAAGCAAACAGACAAAATAATCATATTTGTTGGAAGAATAAACAAAGAAAAAAACATAAATTTATTAGTAACACACTTAAAAGATCTTTTAATGCAAAACAAAAATTACAAGCTTATCATTATTGGCAAAGGAAGTGAAGAAAAGGAAATAAAAAATTTTAGCATCAAACATGGGCTTGAAAAACAAATATTGTTAATAGGAACAATTCCATGGGAAGAAATATGCTATTACTACAAAATTTCTGATATCTTTGCTAGTCTATCAAGAAGCGAAGTATATCCAATGACAGTAATAGAAGCATTAACTGCCGGAATACCTGCTATTTTAATAAATGATTATATATATAAAGACGTAATAAAAGAGGGGGTAAACGGATTCTTAATAAAAAAGTACGAAAACTTATCTCAATGTATAGACAAAGTAATAAAAGATGATGAAATACTAAAAACATTTAAACAAAATGCAAAAAAATACTCCACTAAATTTTCAAGTTATTTTTTCACAAAAAAAATTGAAAACTATTACTCAGAAATTATTGCAAGAAAAAATCATTAATATAGTTTATCAAAAGGCACAAAACAAATTGGAAACTTAATTTTCATATCCAATAAAACATTTTTAATAGACTCCCCAATAAAATATTTAAAATCCCAAAAAACCTCTGTATTAACAAAAAATCGAACCTGCAAAACTATATAATAGGGAGTGTACTTTTTGACAATAAGAGTAGGAGAACAAATCTCAACATCAAATTTCTTATTATTGAAAATCATTAAATCTTCTATTTTATCTTTTAATAACCCAATGTTCGTATCATAAGGAACTTGAAATGAAAACACAACCCTTCTTCTGGGATTTGCCGAAAAATTAACAACAAAATTGGATGTAAGCTTGCTGTTTGGAATTTTAATAATTTCTTCGTCAAATGTTTTAAGTGTAGTAAAAAAAATTTGGACATCCTCAACCAAGCCTTCAACATCTCCACATTGAATATGATCTCCACACTTGAAAAACTTAGAATTCAAAACAATAAATCCACTAACAAAATTAGATAAAATACCCTGGGCAGCAAGTCCAATGGCAAGCCCTAATGATCCAAATACAGCAATAATAGATGTTATAGGCACTCCAAGATATGGCAATATTATTAAAACAATAACAAAGTCTGTTAATATTTTGAAAAAAGATTTTAAAAAGTTAAAAACTGTAACCTCTAACTTCTCCTCTAATCTGGACTTTTCCAAAGTCTTAAATAAAATTTTTCCCATTTTATTAACTATTAACTTTAAAAAATACCATAGCGCTATAGCAATCGAAACTTTTAAACCATAACCTACCACGCCCTCAACAATATAATTAAAATAATCTTGAAATATAAAAAACTCCTTAAACAAATTAAACTTTCCTTCCAAGTTTTACATAAATTAATTGAATTATAGCACGAAAAACAAACAAGCCTTCCAATAAAACCCCTAATAAACACAATAGGTCAATGTTTTAAAACCACAATAAAGCATGTTTTCATCACTGCCATTCAACAACAAAATGAACATTACAACAATATTTGTGATAGAATTAGTATTCAAAGGTTTTTACTAAATTTGACAAAACAAATGTATAAAAAGAAACAAAAAAAAATATATGAAATTCTGGACTTGTTTTTACTTGTCTTTAAAACAACAACACTTACAATTGGCGGAGGATTAATAATTATATCTGAGCTTAAAAAAATATTTGTTAAAAAAAGAAAAATAATATCTGAGGACGATTTTAACAAAATACTAGCAACATCAAATGTTATTCCTGGAGTTACGGCGATTAATTTTGTGTTTCTAATAGGAAGAAAATTTGGGGGTTTCCCATGCGCACTTTTGCTCGTTGTTGCAGGAATTTTACCTTCTATTATTGCAATAATAATGGTTTTCCTGTACCTAAAATTAGTACCAGACAACATACATGTTGAAAAATTTCTCGAAGGTGCAAAAATATCTTCAATTATCATAATGATAACCGTTGTTTTAAAATTTTCAAAAAAAATGTTGAATAATTCTATAATAAAATGGACAATATGTTTTCTTGTAATTTTTGCAATCTTTAAATTAAAAATAAGAATATCATACATATTGTTAATTTTCTTTTTAGTATACACATTTAAATATATAACAATAAAAAAATATTAACTAAATAGAAAAAGGATATCGGTTGATTTTAATAAATTTATTCATTACATTTTTAAAAATCGGATTATTAAATTTCGGAGGCGGCAATGGAATTGCAGCAATAATAAACAACGAAATAATTAATAATAAACATTGGATAACAAAAGAAGAATTTGTTAATATGATTACAATATCAAGAATAACCCCAGGGCCTATTGCAACAAACATAGCAACATACGTTGGAATGAAAACTGCAGGAATTGCAGGAGCAATAATTGCTACAGTAGCATTAATAACAGCTCCAATAGTAATCATGATCATAATCCTCTTAATACTGCACAAAATCGGCTTTCTAAATTATTGCCTAGAGAATCTAAAACCTATTATTGTTGCACTATGGATAATTACAATAATCATTTTACTTGAAAATACATATTTAAAAATAGAAAACAACAAAACAGAACTTTTGAGAACCCTGGCTATTGTGGGAATTAATTTTTTTATTTTATTTTTTTATAATAAAATAAGCCCAGCATTAGTAATTATACTTAGTGGGGTTTTTTATACATTAATATAAATATTATAAATATGATTAAACAAAAATTAAAATTATCCCAAAATTTAAACTCAATTCAAATACAAACAATAAAAATATTAGGCCTCAATCAAAAAGAATTAACAAAGCTTATATTAGAAGAAAGCGAAAATAATGAATGCCTAGAAATAGACCCAAATAAAATATTTTTTGAAACATTAAAAACATATCGATTTAAAAAAGTTTTTTATAAAGAAGATGATGTGATAAAAAACCAACACGACATGGTTCTTGAAAAAACACAAACAAACACTTCTTTAAAAGAACACCTGTTACTACAATTAAGAATTCAAAGAATAAATGAAGATGAAATTAAAATAGGCGAAATACTAATAAACAATCTAAACAGCAAAGGTTTTCATATAACAAACCCTTACGATCTTTTTAAAAAGGAAGAAAAAGAAAAAGTAAAAAAAATAATTGAACTTATTCAAAAATTTGATCCAATTGGAATTTGTGTCCCCAACATAATAGAATCGTTAATTTTGCAAGCAAAGCATCATAAATTAGAAACTAATATTATTAAAATTCTTGAAAAAGCAGAGCTTCTTGAAAAAACTCAAGAAAAGTTAAAAGAGGAGCTCAAAATAAGAAGCAAAGAATTTAACACGGCTTTAGAAATTATCAGACAAAAGCTTAACCCCAACCCAACACTCGAATTTAAAGACCCAGACGACACCAATTTCTATGTCGATCCAGATATATTAATAATAAATCACAATAATAAATTTAAAATCAAAATTAAAGAAGTTAGCATCTTTAAAAAAGAACTTAAAAGGACAACTGAAAATCTCCAAAAACAAAAAAAAGCAAAATGGTTGATCGAATCCTTACGATATAGAGATGAAATACTTGCAAAAATAGGAATAGCTATATATACATTGCAAAAAAAATTTCTAAGAAGAGGGTTTAAAAGCTTAAGGCCAATGAACTTGAGCATTCTGTCAGAAAAAATTAGTGTATCAAAATCAACAATATCAAGAGCAATAAAAAATAAATACTTAAAATGCGAATGGGGTACAATATTAATCAAAGAGCTTTTTAGCTCTGTTGGTGGAGCAAAAACAAATGAATTTTCAAAATTAAGCATTAAAATAACAGTAAAAAAGTTGTTAGAAGCAAATAAAAAGATGTCAGACAAAGCAATTTCTGTTATACTGAAATCCAAAGGAATCTCTATTTCTAGAAGAACAGTGAACAAGTATAGAAATGAATTGAAATCTGAGAAAGGGAGAACATATTATGGAACCTAAAATTCAAACGGTTAATTATAGCTTAAATGAGAATGAAAAAAATTTTATTCTCAAAAAGCTAGAAAAATTTGATACTCATATCAAAAAACATGTTGATAATTTAAAAATTACAATTAAAAAAGAACATGAGCTTTTTGAATTGGACGCACATATTCACTTTAATTGGGGGAAAATAATACATATAAGAGAAGATGACAAAATACTTCTCAATCTTATTGATAGCGCAATAGCAAAACTTTATAAAACAGCAACTAAAGAGAAAGAGAAAAAAAACAACAAATAAGATAAGTAAAAAATGCAAGAAGCAGAAATTGAGATAATAAATAAAGATGGAATACATTCAAGGTCGGCAAACATCATTGCCGAATTTGCGAATAAACACTCTTCGTGCGACATAAAAATAACAACAAAAGATGGCAAAAAAGCTGATGCAAAGTCTACAATCGAAATTATCATATTGGGAATAATATACAAAGAAAAAATAAAAATAACAGTCGCAGGAAAAAAAGAAAAACTGGCAATTAAAAATTTGTTAAATTTGCTAAAATACAATTTTTCAAAAGAGCTTGAAAAATGAACAAAAAAATTTTTTACATAACAATACTGCTACACTTACCTAATCTTCTATTTTCATACTCAACAAAATATGACATTGAAGCAAAAATGTCGGCTTTTGTTATGAGTCTGGCAATCATCGTAATCTCATCTATTTCAATAGGCAATCTAGTAGCTAAAATAGGAATTCCAAAAGTAATAGGGCAAATAACGGCAGGAATAATTCTAAGTCCGAATGCCTTTGGAAAAATTCAAATACCTTTATTATTCCCATTAGGAATAACTCAAATTGGAGAAAATTATTTAATAAATGAAAAAATATTTGCAATCTCTACCATAGCCTCAATAATATTGCTTTTCACAGCAGGACTTGAAACTGACTTAAAATTGTTTATCAAATTTTTGCCTCGTGGAGGAATTATTGGAATAACAGAGGTTGTCGGAACCTTCACAAGTTTTGTACTAATGGCAAGCATAATTTTTAACGTTCCCTTAATAAGTCCAACCTCACTTTTTATTGGAATAATTGGAACCCCAACATCAGCAGGAATCGCAGCAAGCATACTCTCAGCAAAGAAAAAAATGAGTACCTCAGAAGGAGTGACAATAATCTCAACTTCAATTATTGATGATGTGCTTTCAATGCTTATGCTTACAAGCGTAATAACTATATCAAGATCTATATCAGATCTTGATATAGCAAGCTCGATAAAAACCATAATTCAAAACATAGTAATTTGGCTATGCTTAACTTTCTCTTTAATATATATATCAGAAACACTCTCAAGCCTGTTGAAAAAATTAAACAGTGTCACCTTAGCAACCGTAATAACACTCTCTCTAACCCTTACTATTGCAAGCATTTTCCAAAATTTAGGAATGTCTTTTGTTGTTGGAGCTTATGTATTTGGACTTGCCATGTCAAAAACAGACATTGTATACGTAATTCAAGATAAACTAACAATCTTTGAAAGATTTTTTATCCCGATCTTTTTTACATCAATCGGACTTATGTCAGATATTAATGAAATACTCTCAAAAGAAGTTCTTATTTTAGGATTAGCAATTAGTGCAATAGCAATAATTACTAAAAGTATATTTTGCTTTATTCCAGCACTCTTTTTGGGATTTAATAAACTTGGAGCCTTAAAAATTGCAACTGGAATGGTTCCAAGAGGAGAAGTTTCACTTATTATGGCAAATGTAGCATTATCTTCAGGATTTATTAGCCAAAAAATATTTGGAATCATAATAATAATGGTATTTTTGCCAACAATCGTTGCAACACCTATAATAAACTTTTTATTTAAAATAAATAAAAGCGGACTTAAAAAAGAACTCCCAATAGATCAAAATACACACATATGTGTATCATTTGAATATGATAATTTAGCCAAAATTCTTATATGGGACTTTAAAAATGAGTTAAGAAAAGAAGGATTTTTCACGCAACAAATTAAAAATGATTCTTCACAATATATTAATGCAAGAAAAAATAACATATCCTTCTCAATAAAACGAGAAGGTAGCAAAATCACATTCGAATGCCCAAACAATCACTTAATTATAATACAAGATCTTTTTAGAGAAACAATCTTAAACCTAGAAAAAATAACCAAAGAAGTTGAAACGGTCTCTTTAAGAGCAAAAAAACTAGATTACTCAATAAATTACGATAAAATCCTTAGCAATATCAACCTAAATAAAAGAATAAAAAAGGAAAACATTATTCTAGAATTAAAATCAAGCAATAAGGCTGATGTAATAAGAGAGCTTCTAAGCGTAATAAACATTGAAATTGATAAAGAAAGAATATTCCAAGATTTAATGGAAAGAGAAAAGTTAATTACTACTGCACTAAAAGAAGGCTTTGCCATTCCCCATTTAAAAACAAATTTAATATCAAAAATACATATTGCAATAGGAATAAGCCATGAGGGAATTGACTTTAATGCTCTTGACAAGAACTTAAGTCATGTTTTCATATTAATACTGTGCCCAGCAAAAGATTACGTTAGCTACCCTAGAATTTTAGCATCTGTTGTGGGTAAAGTTGATCTGTACAAAAAAGAAATTTTAAATGCAAAAACAGATAAAGAAATTTATAATATAATAGTGAGCTGAATTATGTTTAAAGTTATCAAATGTAATGAATTGAATGAAAAATTGATAAACAAAAAAGTTGAAATAAATGCTTGGGTAAAAAAAATTAGACACCACGGAAAATTTATCTTTCTAAATATAAGAGACAGATATGAAAAAGCTCAAGTTCTGGTAAATGAAGAACACCTTTTAAAGATCGCAGAAAAAATAAAACTTGAATATTGCATTAAAATTCAAGGACTGTTGATCAAAAGACCTCCTAACATGATAAATGCAAATATGAAAACAGGACATTTTGAAATATTGGCAAAAAACATTGAAATTATTTCAAAGTGTAATGAATTGCCGTTTATGATAGAAGATGACAATAATGCAAGTGAAAACTCAAAACTTGAATATAGATACTTAGACCTAAGAAGAGATTCCTTGAAAAATAAAATAATTTTAAGATGTCAAGCTACTTATCTTATTAGAAATTTTTTAATAAAAAGAAAATTTTTAGAACTAGAAACTCCAACTTTTGTAAAATCAACACCAGAAGGTGCAAGAGATTTTGTAATCCCATCAAGGATTCACAAGGGATCTTTTTATGCATTGCCTCAATCTCCACAGCTTTACAAACAACTCATAATGATAGCGGGATTTGACAAATACTTTCAAATAGCACGCTGCTATAGAGACGAAGATTCAAGAGGAGATAGGCAACCAGAGTTCACCCAGCTCGATCTTGAAATGAGCTTTGTCAAAAAAGAAAATATTTTTAAATTAATAGAAAATATGCTTTTTTTAATATTCAAAAATTGCCTTAGTATTAACTTACCTAAAAAATTCAAAAAAATAACATACAAAAAGGCAATGAACAAATATGGAAGCGATAAACCAGATACTAGATTTGAACTTGAATTACAAGATATAAGTCGCAATCTAAAAAATTCAGAATTTAATATATTTAAAGATACTCTAAAAAACAAAGGGTCAATTAAAATTTTAATAGTAAAAGATAAAGCTGACAAATTTTCAAGAACAAAAATAAATAATTTAGAAGAAATTGCAAAGCTTTACAAAGCACAAGGGCTCTATTTTACAAAAATTGAAAACAATAAATTTTCTGGAGGAATTGCAAAATTTTTAAAAACAGAAGAACAGCAATTAATAAAAACCTATTCTTTAGAAAATAATGACATAATTTTCTTTACAGCTAATAATAACTGGGAAACTGCATGTAAAGCAATGGGTCAAATTAGAATAAAAATTGCAAATGATCTTGAACTAATAGATGAAAATAAATTTGAATTTCTATGGGTCTATGATTTTCCACTATTTGAATATAACGAAAATACAAAAACCTATTCACCAGCTCACCACATGTTCTCGCTTCCTAAAAAGCAATATATTGACAATTTAGAAAAAAATCCAAAAAAAACTATAGGTGAAATTTACGATCTTGTTTTAAATGGTGTAGAACTTGGCTCAGGTTCAATTAGAATACATAATAAAGAACTTCAACAAAGAATTTTCAATATAATAGGATTTCAAAAAGAAAAATCAGAAGATAGATTTGGATTTTTTCTAAAAGCATTAGAATATGGAGCTCCTAATCATGGTGGCATTGCTATTGGTATTGATAGACTAATAATGCTAATGACAAAATCAACTTCAATAAAAGATGTAATACTGTTTCCTAAAAATTCTTTTGCAGCAAGCCCTCTTGATAATTCCCCCTCTAAAATCTCAAATGAACAACTCGAAGAACTGGGAATCAATATTGTTGCTGATGACACTTAATTCATAATGCAAGCCATACCATATACCTTTAAAATTATAAAATCAGCTTAACCCACCCTTAGAATTTTTCAATATCCTGCCGTTCTTTCAAGAAATTAAGTCTCAAATCTCAAGGTTTAATTTTTCACAAACAACAAACACACACGCAGCATTGAATAATATTTTTTTATCAAATTATTATTCATGTTTTGAAAAATTAAACAAAAATAACAAAAAAAGGTACCTAATAAATAGTAAAAAATATATCAATCAATAATTTTATAATTAAATACCTATAATATAATTAGAATAATAAAAAAGCCGCTCAAAAAGCAGCTTGCAAATAAAAATTAGTGAATTTTTATTTAATTCCTATTAATATTATTAAGATTTTTGCATGCAATTTTCACACGGTCTTTCATAGAAACTTCAGCTTCTCTTAACCAAACTCTTGGATCATAAAATTTCTTATTTGGAATATCAATGTCCTTGCCATCTCCTAATTGACCTTGTAAACGATTTTCATTTTTTTTGTAATAATTTAAAACGCCCTCCCAGGCAGCCCACTGCGTGTCTGTATCAATATTCATCTTTACAACGCCATAAGAAAGTGCCTCATTAATCTCATCAATTGTAGATCCAGACCCGCCATGAAAAACATAAGAAACTGGCTTAGCAACATTTACTCCTGTTTTTGATATGACATAATCTTGACCATCTTTTAAAACTTTTGGAGTAAGCTTAACATTCCCTGGCTTATATACTCCATGAACATTCCCAAAAGCTGCTGCAATCTGAAAATTTGGACTAACTTTTAAAAGTTCTGAATATCCATAATAAATATCCTCAGGAGTAGAAAATAGTTCATGCAAAGCTCTATCTGAATTATCAACTCCATCCTCTTCCCCACCCGTAATTCCAAGCTCTATTTCTAAAAACATTTCAATTTTTGCCATTCTTTCTAAGAATTTTTTAGAAATTTCAATATTTTCTTTAATAGGCTCTTCTGATAAATCTAACATATGTGAAGAAAATAATGGTTTTTTGTGCTGACTATAGTATTTTTCTCCATACTCCAAAAGCCCTTCAACCCAAGGAAGCAAATTTTTAGCACAGTGATCAGTATGAAGAACAACAGGAACACCATAATGCTCTGCCATTAAATGAACATGCATAGCACCAGAAATAGCTCCGACTATTGAAACTCCTTGTGGTTTTTCCATCTTTAATCCTTTCCCAGAAATAAAAGCAGAGCCACTATTAGAAAATTGTATCATAATAGGAGAATTAATTTCTTTTGCTGCCTCCAAAACTGCATTAATAGAATTTGTTCCTATACAATTAATAGAAGGGATAGCAAATCCTTCTTTTTTACATATTTCATATAAAAAATGTAGTTCCTTTCCATAAACTACGCCCGGTTTAATCTTATCTAAAACACCCATTTATATCACTCCTTTCCATTTTATTTTTTCTTTTATAAAATGCCTATAATAAATTATACACCTAAGAAGTTGAATTGAATTTAAATCAATAAATAATTATTAAACCAAAAACAAACATAAAATTTATTAAAAATTTATCATTTTACATAAAAAAGTTTAAAATCAAGCCTTCTTGGTAGACCCTAACATTTTATACCACTGTGAAAATTCTTTTATTCCTTCTTTAATAGAAATTTTAGCTTCATATCCAACATCATTTTTAAGCTTTAAAATATCACAACAACTTTCCACAACATCTGCTTTTTGCATAGGCATATAATTTTTTAAGGCCTTTTTATCAAAATTTTCTTCAAGTTCGCTAATAAAATCTAGCAGTTTGGTTGCATGTCCGGTTCCTATATTATATATTCTGTAAGGAAAAGAAGAGGTTGACGAATTTGGATTTTTAACGTCAAAATTACAATCGCTCTTAGCCGGATTTTTCAAGACTTTATAAACACCGTCTGCAATATCACTCACATATGTAAAATCTCTAGCCATATTCCCATTGTTAAAAATATTAATAGGCTTGCCATTTTTAATTCCATCTGAAAATAAATATAAAGCCATATCGGGTCTTCCATAAGTACCATAAACTGTAAAAAATCTAAGCCCTGTTGTAGGAATATTAAAAGATGCACTATAAGCATGCGCCATCATCTCATTAGATTTTTTACTAGCTGCATACAAATTTAAAGGGTGATCCGTAATAGAATCTTCACTAGACGGCATATTTTCATTTATACCATAAACCGATGACGTTGAAGCATAAACAAAATGCTCGATGTTTTCTTTATAAACTCTACATACATCTAAAACATTAAAAAATCCAACAATATTTATTGAAACATAGCTATCAGGATTTTCAAGACTATCTCTAATGCCCGCTTGAGCAGCCAAATGGCAAACATGTGTAAACTTATGATCTTTAAAAAGCTCTAGCAGATTATCCTTATTTAGGATATCAAGATAAGCAAAAGATAAATTATTATATTTTTCACTCTTAATAATCTTATGCATTTTGACATCCTTAGAACAAAACCCTAAAGCTTCTAACCTTTCATGCTTAAATTTGAGTTCATAATAATCATTTAATACGTCTATACCTAAAACTTCATGCCCTTCTTCTACAAGCTTTTTAGCTACATGAAATCCAATAAACCCTGCAATTCCGGTTAAAAAAATCTTCATACTATTGTTCCTCTTTAAAATTCAATACAAAGTAACACCATCAATCTATTTTTTAAAACCAATATCTCTCTTCTGATAACTACGAGAATTGTTGTTGATACCAAACCTATTATTTCTAACATAAGAGACTCTTATTCTTTTTATATTCCCATCTCCTTCACTTTCAGTTTTTATGTCACTATAACGATTTAAAGTTGTATGAACAATCCTTCTTTCAAAAGGATTCATTGATGGCAACAAAATAGAACGTCTGGTTCTTTTGACTTTATGAAAAGAATTTATTGCTAAATTAATAAACCTAGATTTAAATCGCTCTCTATAATCTCCAATATCCAATATAACCCTATTAAAAGCACCATTTTCACCGATAAGCTTAGAGGCATAAACATTTGTTAAAAGCTGCAAAGAATCTAAATTTTTTCCCTCTCGTCCAATCAAAATATTTGGACTATCTGTTTCAATAGAAATCTTAACATATCCACCTTCTTTGGACTCTATTGTCAAATGCACAGAATATCCCATTTTAACTAGCATTTCTTTTACAAATTCTAAAATTTTATCACAAATTTCATCACCAATTTTAATTTCAAAGCCACCTTTCTTAACCTCCTTTACATGAGGAGAAACCCTTATTTTAATCATTTCTTTCTTAAATAAAAATCCAACCCTTTCTTTATCTAAAATTTCTACATCAAACTCACCTTCTTTTAATTCTAGATCTCTCATTGCTTTCTTTATTGCTTCTTGTTCGGTTTTTCCGTAAAATTCATAGCTCATATTATTCCCCCTTTAAGACAAATGCATCTTTATATAGTATTGTTGCAAAATAGTAAAAATATTTGTTGTAATCCAATATATCAAAAGCCCTGATGGCATATTGTAAAGTATGAAAAAAAACATAATGGGCATTCCAAAATATAAAAATTTCTGCTGCGATCCCAGATTTTTTAAATCCATATTAGAACTAACAATTGTAGATCCCAATTGAGTAAACATCATAATAAAAGGCAAAATTCTAATATCGGTCCAAGAAACAAAATAAAGCTTATATCCAAAATGATATACACTGTCACCGATAGATAAATCATCAATCCATCCTGGAATAAAACTAGCTCCTCTTAATAAAAATAAATTATTTACAAGTGAATAAAGAGCAAAAAATATAGGAAGCTGTAAAATTACAGGAAGACACCCCCCAAGAGGATTAACCCCTTCTTCTTTATAAAGCCTTCCCATCTCTTCATTCAACTTTTTAGAATCATGCTTAAACTTTACTTGAAGCTCTTTCATTTTAGGTTGAAGCTTGGAAAGCTCCGCAGTAGCTCTAAATCCTTTAAATGTCAAAGGAAATATAAGTATTCTAACAACAATTGTCAAAAAGATAATTGAAAGCCCCCAATTAGGTATAACATCATAAAAAACTTGCATTACCATTTGCATGGGAACTTGAATCAAATACCACAAACTCTTTTCCACCGACATTCCAAAAGAAATATCAGATAAACCAAAGGTATTGTCAACATTCTTGTCAAAAATGTCTAGATATCTATTATCCTTAGGCCCAGCGTAAATAAAAAACTCATCGCTAATATTTTTTTTATTTCTAACATTATTAATAATAAACGATTTAAGAGTTCCTCTTTCCTTCTTAAATTCAACTTCCATATTTTCTTTAGAAACTAACACCCCAAAATACTTAGTACTAGAACCAATCCATTTGGGATTGGTAATCCTTAGACCATCTTTACCATATTTAAGCTTATTATCATAATAAATTATTTGAGATAAATAATTATTATATTGTAGCTTTGCTTTATCACTCAACCTTTCAATTTCAGAACTAAAAATAATTTTATAAGAATCAGTATCAAATAAGTTATAATCCTCAAGACCATTTACAGTAACTTTAAATTTCATCAAGTACTCATTTTTTTTAGAAAATGTATATTTCTTTACATATTCATAAGTTTTACCATTATTTTGAAAATAAGCTTTAAATTCATGATTAAAATCATCTATCTTTTTATACAAAAACAAATCCTCTACTAAATAGTCAAAACTAACATCAAAAAAAGTTTCATTTTTGTAATCAATATTAATCAAATCTGTAGGATTTTTTTCCAAATTTAAATGATTTTTAAGCTTTAATGAAACCAAATTTCCTCTAAATGTAGAAAAAGTAGCAACATATATCCCTGTTTCTACAATAATATCTTGAGATTTATTAATCAAATTAAAGCCATTGCTCTTACTTGAAAACATCTCATTATCATCAAAACTTTTGTTTAAATCAAACTGCACTTCCTTGTCAGAAGACTTAGAACTTAAAATGTATGAAGAAAAAATATCATTAATAAGCATGAAAAGACCTATTAAAAATAAAGACAAATAAACTGTCCTTAAAATTCTTCTACTTTGATTCACTTATGCCCCTTTCGCACCTTAAAACCAAACTTTTAATAAGAGATTCAATACTAAAATAAGTCAAAGTTAACTTGCTGTAAGAAACTACAAAAATAATATCCAAAGCTATACCTTCTAACAATTCTAATCTTTTTCTAAAAGCTTCTTTAAAAAGTCTTCTAATGCGATTCCTTCTAACAGATCCTCTAAAACCTTTAGAAAAGGTAACAAGAATTCTAGAATAAACCAAATGATTTGATTTATAGAACATTTTAAGATTAAGATTGCTAAATCTAATTAGATTACCTTCTTTGAAAATTTTTTGAATTTCTATTTTTGATTTCAGACTAATATTTCTTTTTCTCATCAGAAACAGTTAATTTTATCCTTCCTTTTGCCCTTCGCCTTGAAAGAATAAGTCTTCCACCTTTAGTTTTCATTCTAGCTCTAAACCCAAATTTTCTATTTCTTTTAACACGACTGGGTTGATAAGTCCTTTTCAAAACACTCCTCCATTAAAAACAATTTTATGCTGCCAAGCTACAAATTGAACACTACCATGGTATAGCATATAAATGCAATTGTCAATAATAATTACCTTACCAAAACTTTTATATCTATTGTTTTAATACCTGTTAATTCTTTTATTGAATTTATTATCTTTGCCTTATTAATCGATATACTATACAAAATACTTGAATTGCTTACCTCAATAAAAAGGATCTGTTCATTTTTAAAATCTAAAAATTTTACATCATCTGATAACGTCTCAAAGATCTGATTCCATTTATCGGCAATCAATAATTTCGAACTCATTTTTTTATTAACAAGAAAATTAGATTCTAAATAATCTTTAAGAACATTGCCTATTTTTTTAAAAGCAGAATCATTCATAGCAATTTTTTATACCACAATACAAAAAAACAATATTAGATAAACCCAGAAAAGTTCATTTTAATATTCAAAATAGATTTAAAATAGCATTAATAACTCACTTTAACCTAAAGACATCGGCATTATCAAGTGCGTAAAATTAAAATTTTCAGGTTCGCTTAATTTTAATACATTGCCCGAATTAAATTGTATTTCTATCTTTGAAGTTTCAAAAACACTAATAGCTTCAACAAAATATGAAATATTAATAGCCATAACCTCATCTGCTCCGTCATACAGATAGTTTGGATCTTTAATAAAAAATTCACCCTTTCTTCCAGTAATCAAATCTTCTCCAAGAAGCTTTAATTGCATTTCAGAAAAAGCTAAAACTAACTTTCTTGATTTATCAACATATAAATTAACTCTTGCAAGTCTATCTTTTAAAATGCCTAGCGAAACCAAAGATTTATTCTTCTGCTCCTTGGGTATAATGCTCTTATAATCCGGATAGTTACCATTAATCAAACTACAAGCTATTTTATAATTATCAAATTCAACATAAAACTTTTTATCCGAAGATTTTATTTTAACAACACCTTCTCCTGACATAAGATGTTTTAAAAAATTAAATATTTTTACGGGAACTATAAAATTCACGCCTTCTTCAACCATGACTTCTGTTTTACAGATAGACATTCTGTGACCATTAGTAGAAACAAGTAGCAATTTAGAATCTTCATCTTTTGTAAAATATACACCATTTAACACATTCTTAGATTCATCGAGATGTGCTGAAAAAGCTATTCTATTTATTATTTTTTTAAAAGTTTTTTGTTTTATTTCAATTTCAAAGGTGTAATCTTCATTAGTCATATCATAATTGTAATTTTCTATTTCTTCGTATGAAAAAGTAGGTTCCTTTAAATGATCTTCATATTCTTCTTTTTCATCCTTTAATTCTCCCATAATTTCCAATTTACTATTATTTTCATTAAAAACTATTTTGATTTTCTTATAAAAACTGAATGCTTTTACTGCATCATAAAAATTTGAAGCATTAATTAATACTTTAAAATCTGTCTCTGAAACAATTGAAATTGTGCTTTCAAAAAATATATTTCTGTCTGTTGATTTAATTATGAGATTGGATTTTTTTACTTCTATTAATAATGCACTCCAAATATCATTCATATTCCTGTTCAATATTATTCCCTTTGCTTTTTCTATCTCATTTATAATTTGATTTGATTCGCAAATAAAAAATGTGTTATGTAACATAATGCCTCCTTATATATTCTATTACATTTTATCTTTGTAAGATTTTTTGTATTTTGTACTTTTAGTTTTTATAGAGATATATAGTAGTAATAGTAGTAAGTCCCTGTTTGATTGTTCAATTGTATTTAATGTTATGTAATGCAAGTAAATAACTTGTTGAATTATATGTTGTTTTTTGTTGTATTTTTGATAAATTATTTGGTTCAATTGTTTAAAAGAATTTTTGATTCTTCAATTAATTTTAGTTTTTTTTTATTTTGTTCATAAGTTCTGTGATTAGATTGTTAATTTCTTTGTCATTATTTCTGTCTCTATCTATTTTATTTATCGAATAAAGCACTGTTGAATGGGTTTTGCCTCCAATAATTTTTCCAATTTCAACTGTTGATAGCTCTGTAAAATTCCTCAAAAGGTATGCATAAATATGTCTGGCTTTTGTTATCTCTGGTTTTTTACTCTGCCCTTCAATATCCTTGTGTGTGATTTTTAGCTCTCTTAAGAGTATTTTTTTTATATTTTCGATATTAATTTTATTATTTGGTTCATTGGTTGTTTCTTTTTCGTAAATTATTATTTCTTTGATTATTTTCTCAACAATATCAATGTCAATTTCTATATTGTCTAAATCTATATATGCTTTTAGTTTTGTTACAGCAGCTTCAAGATCTCTTACATTGGTTGTAACTTTTTGAGCAACCAGATTTAGTATATTTTTAGGGACATTTATGCCATCTTCTTCTGCTTTTTTTTCGACAATAGCTGCTCTGAGTTCAAAATTGGGTTTTGATATATCAACATTTAGTCCCCTTGTGAATCTGCTTTTTAATCGATCTGTAAAATTTGTAAGCTCAGAAGGAGATCGGTCACATGTAAATACTAATTGTTTATTGTCTTCATAAAGGGCATTAAATGTGTGAAAAAGCTCTTCTTGTATTCCTTCTTTTTTTTGTAAGTCGTGGATATCATCTATAAGTAGCATGTCTAAGTATCTGTATTTTTTTTTAAATTTTTTTGTTTCGTGTGTCTTTATGCTTTCTACAAATTCATTTAAAAAATTTTCAGCAGTAACATATAATATTTTAAGGTTATGATGCAATTCTTCTGTTTTGTTTCCTATGCTTTGAAGCAAATGTGTTTTTCCAAGTCCAACCCCGCCATAAATTAAACATGGATTATATTTTTTTCCAGGATTTTTTGAGATTGACAAGCTGGCATTGTATGCAAGTTTATTATTTGGTCCTATGATAAAATTTTCAAATGTATATCTTTTTTTAAGAAAAGGGTTTTTGAAATTTGTGGGCTCTTCTTCTTTTTTGATATACATTTTTATATGATCTTGAATACTTTGAGTTGGTTCTTTAGAGAGTGTTTTTTCTTTTAACTTGTCTAAATTTGGAAAAGTTTCGTTAAAAACTGTTTTTATGCTTTCTTGTTTGTTGGATTGGTTTTTAGGTGGTTGATTTGTAAAAACAATGACTACATTATTGTAGCCATTGTTTTTGAGGATTTCTTTAATTTTTTTTGTAAATCTTTTTTCTATTTGATTTTTGTGAAATAAATTTGGAGTAGATATTTTAATATTGTCACCTATTGATTCTAAAAAGTATAAATTTTCAAACCAAACATAAAATTCTTCTTCTGATAGTTCTTTTTTTATTTCTGTTAAAATCAAGCTCCATATATTTTTTGATTTTTCCATTTTTTTGTCCTTGTTGGTTTTAGTACTATACTTTTAACATTATATAGTATAATGTTAAATTAGGATTCTATCTAAATTGTTTGTGAATTTTTAAAAGTTTTTGGTACTTTCTATGTAATAGATATTATTGTTTTTTTAATGTAGAATTTATCTGTGTCTAGATTTTGATTAAATGAATGGAAGGTTTATGAATTATGTTGCTAGTAACATTCAGGTCTTAAAGGGACTTGAGGCTGTTAGGAAAAGGCCTGGCATGTATATAGGCTCTGTTTCTGTTAATGGGTTGCACCACTTGGTTTATGAGGTGGTTGACAATAGTATTGATGAGGCTTTAGCTGGGTTTTGTGATAGAATAGATGTTATTATCAATTTAGATAATACTATAACTGTAATTGATAATGGGAGAGGGATTCCTACCGATATTCATGAAGAAGAGGGTATTAGTGCTCTTGAACTTGTTTTAACAAAATTGCATTCTGGTGGTAAGTTTAATAAAGGTACTTATAAAGTTTCTGGAGGGCTTCATGGCGTTGGAATTTCGGTCGTAAATGCCCTGTCTTCGTTTTTAGAGGTTTATGTTAATAGAGATGGAAAAATTTTTAGGCAAACTTTTTCAAAAGGTATTCCAACTTCTAAAGTAGATGTTGTGGGAGAATCTTCTGTTACGGGGACCAAGGTTACTTTTTTAGCGGATTCTGAAATTTTTGAAACTTTAGATTATAGTTTTGATATTCTTGAGAAAAGGCTTAAAGAGCTTGCTTTTTTAAACGATAAAATATACATTTCAATTGAAGATAAAAGAATTGGTAAAGAAAAATCTTCAAAATTTTATTTTGAAGGTGGAATAAAATCTTTTGTAGATTATTTAACTAATGACAGTAAAGCTTTTCAATCAGAACCTTATTATATTGATGGTTCTATTAATGATGTTATTGTTAATGTGGGGCTTAAATGGACTGAAAGCTATTCTGACAACATTCTTTCTTTTGTTAATAATATTAATACAAGAGAAGGGGGGACCCATGTTATGGGATTTAGAAGTGGACTTACTAAGGCCATGAATGAAGCTTTTAAAAATTCAAAAATAAGCAAAAAAGATATTCCCAATCTTACAGGAGATGATTTTAAAGAGGGGCTTACAGCCGTTATTTCTGTCAAAGTTCCAGAACCTCAATTTGAAGGTCAAACAAAGAGTAAGCTTGGTAATTCTGAGATAAGAAAAATAGTTGAGGTTGTTGTATATGAGCATTTACTTGAAATTATTAATTTAAATCCTTTAGAGATAGATACCATTCTTGGGAAAGCAATAAAAGCTGCTCGTGCTCGTGAAGCTGCAAGAAAAGCAAGAGAATCAGAAAGAAAAAAAAATGCATTTGAAAGCTTGGCATTGCCCGGCAAATTGGCTGATTGTGCTTCTAAAAATCCTTTGGAAAGAGAAATCTATATTGTAGAAGGTGATTCTGCTGGAGGAAGTGCTAAAATGGGTAGAAATAGATTTTTTCAGGCCATTTTGCCATTGTGGGGGAAAATGCTTAATGTTGAAAAAACAAGAGAAGACAAGGTAATTACCAATGATAAGCTTATTCCCATAATTGCATCTCTTGGTGCAGGAGTTGGTAAAACTTTTGATATTAGAAAACTTCGTTACCACAAGGTTATTATTATGGCAGATGCTGATGTTGATGGATCTCATATTAGAACTTTGCTTTTAGCTTTTTTCTTTAGATATATGAGGGATTTAATTGAAAATGGATATATATATATAGCCATGCCTCCTCTTTATAAAATAAAGTATGACAATCGTATTTATTATTTTTATGAAGAGAAAGAAAAAGAAAAATTTTTAGATTCTATTGAAACTGAAAATCGCAATAGTATTTCTCTTCAGAGATATAAAGGGCTTGGGGAGATGAATCCAGCGCAGCTTTGGGAAACGACTATGGATCCTGCTAGAAGAAAAATGAGATTGATGAATATAGATGATGCTATTGAAGCTGAAAAAATTTTTGTTACTCTTATGGGAGATTTAGTTGAGCCTAGAAAAGAATTTATTGAACAGAATGCACTTAATGTAATTAATCTTGATGTGTAATTGGAGCGTTAATGGCAGTTGGAGAAAATAAAGAACAAATATTAAATGTTAAGATAGAAGATGAAATAAAAACTTCTTATTTAAATTATGCAATGTCAGTTATTGTTTCCAGAGCTCTTCCAGATGTAAGAGATGGTCTTAAGCCAGTTCACAGGAGAATACTTTATTCTATGTATGAAATGGGACTTCGCTCTGATAAAGCTTTTAAAAAAGTCGGTAGAATAGTGGGAGATGTTCTTGGAAAATATCATCCTCATGGAGATCAATCAATTTATGATGCTCTTGTAAGACTTGCTCAAGATTTTTCACTTAGATATCCTGTAATACGGGGGCAGGGAAATTTTGGATCTATTGATGGAGATCCCCCTGCTGCTATGCGATATACTGAAGCTAAAATGGAAAAAATAACTGAATATATTGTTAAGGATATAGATAAAGAGACTGTTAATTTTAAGTCTAATTATGACGATTCTTTAAGTGAGCCCGAGATTATGCCGTCATCATTTCCGTTTCTTTTGGTAAATGGCTCTAGTGGAATTGCTGTTGGAATGGCTACTAATATGGCACCTCATAACTTAAGGGAAATTTGTGATGCTATTGTTTATATGTTGGACAATGAGAATGCTTCCATGTTTGATTTGCTTAAGATAGTTAAAGGTCCTGATTTTCCAACTTTTGGAGAGATTGTTTATAATGATAATTTAATTAAAGCATACAAAACTGGCAAGGGAAGTGTTGTTATTAGAGCAAGATATCATATTGAAGAAAGAACAGAAGATAGAAATGCTATAATTGTTACAGAAATACCTTATACAGTAAATAAATCTACACTTCTTATGAAAGTTGCGCTTTTGGCAAAAGAAGAAAAGTTGGAAGGACTTTTAGACATAAGAGATGAATCTGATAGAGAAGGCATTAGAATAGTTCTTGAAGTTAAAAGAGGATTTGATCCTCATGTTATTATGAACTTGCTTTATGAATATACTGAATTTAAAAAGCATTTTAGTATAAATAATTTAGCTCTTGTTAATGGTATTCCCAAACAGTTGAATTTAGAAGAATTATTATTTGAATTTATTGAGCATAGAAAAAATATTATCGAAAGACGTATTGAATTTGACTTGAGAAAGGCAAAAGAGAAAGCACATGTTCTTGAGGGATTAAATATTGCTTTAAATAATATAGATGAGGTTATTAAGATTATTAAATCATCTAAATTAGCAAAAGATGCAAAGGAGAGGCTTGTTTCAAATTTTGGTCTTTCAGATATTCAGGCCAATTCAGTTCTTGATATGAAGTTACAAAAACTTACAGCCCTTGAAATTTTTAAGCTTGAAGAGGAGCTTAATGTACTGTTAAGCTTAATAAAAGATTATGAAGATATTCTCTTGAATCCAGTAAGGATTATTAATATTATAAGAGAAGAAACTATTAATTTAGGTTTGAAATTTGGCGATGAACGTCGAACTAAAATAATTTATGATGAGGAGGTTTTAAAAACTAGTATGTCGGATTTAATGCAAAAAGAAAATATTGTTGTTATGCTTACAAAGAAAGGTTTCCTTAAAAGACTTTCACAAAATGAGTATAAATTGCAAGGTACTGGAGGAAAAGGTCTCAGTTCGTTTGATTTAAATGATGGAGATGAGATTGTTATTGCTTTGTGTGTCAATACTCATGATTCTTTATTTATGATTTCAAATGAAGGAAAGCTTTATTTAATCAATGCTTATGAAATAAAAGATTCTTCAAGAGCTTCAAAAGGTCAAAATATTAGTGAGCTTATTAATTTGGGAGATCAAGAAGAAATATTAACTATTAAGAACAGTAAGGATTTTACTGATGATGCCTATTTATTGCTTACAACTGCAAGTGGAAAGATAGCTAGATTCGAATCTACAGATTTTAAAGCAGTAAAATCACGAGGTGTTATTGTTATTAAACTTAATGATAAAGATTTTGTTACAAGTGCAGAGATTGTTTTTAAGGATGAAAAAGTAATTTGTCTTTCCAAAAAGGGTAGTGCATTTATATTTAATTCAAGGGATGTTAGGCTTACTAATAGAGGTACCCAAGGTGTTTGTGGAATGAAATTAAAAGAAGGTGATTTGTTTGTTAAAGCTTTGGCGGTTAGAGAAAATCCTTATCTTTTGATTGTTTCTGAGAATGGGTATGGAAAAAGGTTAAGCATGTCTAAAATATCTGAGCTTAAGAGAGGAGCCACTGGTTATACTAGTTATAAAAAATCTGATAAAAAAGCGGGTAGTGTTGTTGATGCTATAGCAGTTTCAGAGGATGATGAAATCTTGCTTGTAAGTAAACGTTCAAAAGCTTTAAGAACAGTAGCTGGAAAAGTATCCGAACAAGGTAAAGATGCTAGAGGAATTCAAGTATTATTTCTTGATAATGATAGCTTGATTTCTGTTTCAAAATTTATTAAATAAAGAATTGGTTTTTCTTATTTAAGAATGTTCCACGTGGAACATTCTTTTTTTTTATTCTTAAATTGTAATTCAATATTATAACCTGGTAAAATTTTTTGTTGTAGGAGGTTCTGATAATATGGGTGGAGTTTTTAAAATGATAGATATTCATCTTTTAGATATTGATAATGATCAGCCAAGGAAGTCTGTTAATCTTGTTGAATTAGAAGAGTTAAGCATTTCCATAAAAGAAAATGGAATTTTGCAACCTTTAATTGTTTGTAAAGCAAATGATAGGTATAAAATAATAGTAGGAGAAAGAAGGTTTAGGGCTGCTAAACTTATTCAGATGACAAATATTCCTGTTATTGAGGTTAACATAAAAGAATCTTGTAGAGATTTTATGCCTTTGGTTGAAAATATTCAAAGAGAAAATTTTACTCCTGTTGAGGAGGCTTATGCCTATAAAAATGTAATGAATAAATATTCTTTAACCCAAAAGGATTTATCTGAAAAAATTGGCAAAAGTAGGACCTATATTTCAAATTTAGTTAGGATTTTGGATCTTGAGCAAGAAATATTAAATGCAGTACATAGAAAAGAAATTTCTTTTGGTCATGCTAAAGTTATTTTGTCTTTAAAAGACAGGCAAGACAGGTATAATCTTTATTTAATAATATTGAAAAAAAAATTTTCTGTAAGAGATGCAGAAAAATATGTTAAAAATTTTTCCAAATCCATAGTAAAAAAAAGGGAACCAGAACAAGATCCTTTTTTAAGCAATATAAAAGAATTTTTATTTGATAAAATCCAAACAAAAATAGATATTAAAGGGAATCAAAATAAGGGCAAAATAGAGATAGAGTATTTTACTGCGGGGGATTTAAAAAGGATTGTTTCCTTTTTTGGGCATAGTAGCTAAATTATTTTTATAATTTAATGATTGTAAAATATCTTTTCTTAATTTTATAAGAGTTTTTATTTCTAGGTATTTATCACAATACATGAATTTTTTAAACTTGTTTTAAAATTGTTTAATTTCTAAAAAATATTGAGCTTTAAATGAAAGGCAAAGTTTATATTTTATTATTTTTAGTTAAATTTAAATAGAATTATTTTTAATATATTTTATTTTTTTCTTTATTTCTAAAATAGAATGAAACAATAATTTTAAGTTTTCTTGCCTTAATTTGTTAAATTCGATATTTTTAAATTCTTTTATATTTTTTAATATAAAATCCAGCGCTTCTTTTATGTCGTTTTCATATTTTTCGTTTTTCTTAAGTAATGATTTGTGTGTATTCTTTAAATCAAAGCTTTTTTTATAAACAATTTTAAATTCTTTTAAAGAATTTATTTTACCATTTAGAACTTCAGTTTTTAAAATAGAGGGACAAGATTTTTTAGATATTTCATATGATAATGATAAGGGTAATTTTTCTATAGTTAGTTGCTTGTCGGAATTTTCGACAAGCAGATTATATCTTGATATTAAAGCGTAAACCTTATCTTTTTTAAATCCCATACTTTTAAACCACTGATAAAAAAGCCCGTTATATTGATTATTTCCTTTTAATTTGTCTTGAGCATCTTTAAGTATCTTTCCAATTTTTGTATAAGTGTTGTTGAAAATATTGAAAATTTCATATTGCTTTTTTTTTAAAAAATCAGAAATATCTTTATCTAGCTTATTGTAGTCAAAGTCTTTTTTTTCGATCGAAATAATTTCTTTTTTTTCAATATTTTCTGAATTGTTTGAAGATGTTTCTAATTTTTTACCCATTAGAAACATTAAAGTTTCTAAATTGTCAGACATAGTTATTCCTTAATTTTGTTTATTATCTCTTTTGAGAGTTCTAAGAAATCTTTTGCAGCATTGCTTTCTTTATCATATTCATATACAGGCATTTTTGCTTCTTGAGATTTTGAAATAGTTATATTTTTCCTTATTTTTGTATTTAAAAGTTTTTCTTTAAAAACTTTTTTTAACGAGCTTACATATTTTTCTTTACTTTTATTCCTTATATCGTATTTATTTATAAAAACACCCGCAATCTCTAAATTTTTATTTATTTGCTTTACAGTATTTATTGTATCTATTAGTTGATTTATGCCCTCAAATGCAAAAAATTCCGTTTCAATTGGTATTAACAAGTAATTACTTGCAATAAGGGCATTTATAGTTAATATTGAAAGCGTAGGAGGGCAGTCGATAATGATAAAATCATATTTATCTTTTTCATACAGTGTTAATGCATTTTTTAAAAAATTTTCTCTTGAAAGTTCATTTATCAATTCTTTTTCGAGTAAAGCTAATTTAATACTAGAAGGAATTATGTCTAATTTAAAATGATTTAAAGGCTTGACCTTTATTTTTTTATTAATAAGTTCATAACTTGAGTTTTCGGCTATATACTCTGAGGTGTTTGTACCGCTAGTAGAATTTCCTTGTGAATCAATATCTATTAGAAGAATTTTTTTATCAAGCAGGGTCATTGAATAAGAAATATTAATGGCGCTTGTGGTTTTTCCTACTCCCCCTTTTTGATTGATTACAGATATTATTTTCATATAAATTTTCTCTTTTTATTTGGTTTTGTTTTTATATTTTAAAACATAAATGATAAAAATAATAATACTTTAAATTAGTTTTTTAATATTTGATTATTTGACATGCATATTATTCTTTATGAAACTTTAAAATTTCTTGAATTAAGCCATTTTCTATAAAAAATTCCGATATTTTTTGTTTATTTTTTGCTTTGAATTTAATTGAAGTGTTTATTTTGTTTGAAAAGTTTGAATCTATTATTTCTATTTCAAGTTTATTTTTCATTTTTAATAGTGAATTGTATTGGTTGTAAGTTAAATTTAAGCTTAAAGTTTCTAATTCCTCTTTTTCCATTATAGATGTATTTTTAATAACTTCTTTGGCAGACTTGTAATATGCCTTGATTAATCCCCCCCTTCCAAGCAAAGTGCCCCCAAAATATCGTAATGTGATTATTAAGGTATCAGTTAAATTATTATGTATTATGGCATCCAATGTAGGTTTTCCAGCTGTTAAGTTAGGCTCTCTGTCATCACTCATTCCATTTAGGAATGAGTTCTTGTTTCCAATTCTAAATCCATAAACTACATGAGTGGCATTTTTAAATTTTATTTTATATTTTTTAATAGTTTTATTTATATCATCTTTTTTTTCAATATTAAAAATATATGAAACAAAGATGGATTTCTTTATTTCAATTTTAGAATTACTACTGTTTTTTGGCACGAATATCATATAACGTAAGTATACTATCTTTTTAGATATTGCAGTATTTATTGTTTATGTATATCATTAATAGTGTTTGTTTTTATTATTGATTGTTATAAATATCCAGAAAAGAGGTAAAAATGATATCAGGCTTGAATCCAACATTAAGGTTATTTAAAGATCATAAAATACTTTATTCTAACATGGAAAGAGGATTGAAACCTCTTTTAGAAGTAGATAATTTTATCAATAAGTATATCCAGAATAAAGAAGGGCTTGAAATTTATGATAAAGTTGTGGGCAAGGCAGCAGCCGTTATTATTTATAATATAGGGCTTCAAAATGTTCAAGCTGGGGTTGTTTCTCAACCCGCAAAGGATTTTTTAGAAAGCAGAGGAATAAAAGTAGCTTATAAAAAATTGGTGGAAAAAATAAATGACAGAGCAGAAAGCTTGATTGAAAGCTTGGAAAACCCTGAAGAGGTTTATAAGTATATGATTAAAAGAGGTATTATAGTTAATAATTTATAAAGTGTGAAAATAATTGAGCTATGTTTTGCTAACTACGTGACTTTGAGTATACAGTAATAATTAGGGCTATGTTGTATATTAATATTATTAAATTTCCCCAATTTAGGTAAAAATTGCTTTTATCATAGTTGAAGATCCAAATTCCAGCATAAACACCTAAAAATCCTCCTATAGAAGATGTAAACATGATTAAATTGGGTTCAATTGTATGTTGATTAATTTTGTTTTGATTTTCTTTGGCATCAGGCTGTTCGGTAAATTTGCTGTCAATAAAAATCATGGCAAAACCTGCAAGAGTAATGCATAGAAAATAGATCATAAATATTTTTCTAATCAATGCAAACATAAATTTTCCCTTTCTTTTAACTTTTTAATTATTAATACTTAATGATATAACTAAATGTAATACAAAAGCAAGTATTTTGATAGATATATAAAATATAGCTTATACCTTATTCTTGTATTTTGCGAATAAGGGGTTTTAGATTTTTATCATTAATAGAAATGCTTTTAATATATTTTATTACTTTATTTATTTTTGGTTTTGGAGGAATTAAAAGGAGCCGTGTTATATATTGTTGGTACGCCAATAGGCAATTTAGAAGATATTACTTATAGAGCAATTGATATTTTAAAGTCGGTAAATGTTATCTTTGCAGAAGATACGAGAGTCACTAGTAAACTTTTGTTGCGATATAAAATTAATAAAAAAATGATTTCTTGTAATGCCGTAACAGAAAATAAGAAGATAAGCTTACTATTGGATTATTTAGCAAAAGGAGATTCTGTTGCTTTTGTTAGTGATGCTGGTACTCCGGGGCTTAGTGATCCTGGTAGCTTATTAGTTGCTGCTGCTTTTAAAGAGGGATACAAAGTTTGTCCAATTCCTGGAGCAAGTTCTTTTAATGCAATTGTAAGTGTTAATCCTTTTAGAGATAAATCGGTGCTTTTTGAGGGATTTTTGCCTAACAAAGGCCTTAAAAGATTCAAAAGAATTGCTGAGCTATATAAAAGAGGAGATGCTTTTGTTTTGCTTGAATCTGGTCATAGAATTTTGAAATTGCTTATTGAAATTTCTTCTGTTAGTTTAGATGCAAAGGTTCTTATTGGTCGCGAGATGACAAAAATTTATGAAGAATATCAAATTGGCAAACCTTTAGAATTAAAAAAATATTTTGAATCTAGCAAGGAGAAGGTTAAAGGAGAGTTTACTATTTTAGTCAGCAGAAGTCGTTCATAGTAAATATTTTCTACTTAGATTTCAAAAATTTATTTATTGTTGATTTTACCCGATTGATTTATTGTGTTATACTTGAATTTTGATAGGGGTTTTTATGAAGATTTATTTAGCTTCTCCATTTTTTAAGGAAGAGGAAATTAAACTAAGGGATGAGGTTTTGAAATTTCTTGAAGAGTTTAATTTAGATGTATTTTCTCCAGAGCATCATGCTGTCAAAAAGATGGGATTGCTTGAGAAGGTTGATTATAAGTTTGCAAATAGAGATATAAGAGAGAAGATAAGAGAAATAGATTTAAAAGAGCTAGTTAGTAGCGATATTGTTTTAGCCTTGGTTAACTATGTTGATGCAGGTACAGCCTATGAAAGAGGATTTGCCTTTGCTAAAAAAATACCAAGTATAGATTTTTTTAAAGACAAACAAGATTCTGATTTTTATAATTTAATGTATAGTGATTGTACCGCTGCTTTTTCTAATTACAAGGATCTTAGGGAAGGAATTTTGACTTTTAAAGAATTGTGGATTAAGTTTAAAGGAGATAATGAAAATTTCAGAACCTTTTTTGATTATTTAAAAGCTAAATTGGGAAATAAATTAAAAAAAATTTTTACAACTTTACCTGTTAATGAAAAATGTGGTTGTTAATGCTTTTATCACGGTTTATTAATAAAATTTATTTTTTTATATTTTATATTAATAAAATAATGCAAAGGTATTGACAATATGATTCTTCTTTTGTTAAAGTATTAAAGGTTGAAATGATTATTGGAAGATGAGAGAAGGGAAGAGTTAAGTAAGGTTAAAAGCCAAAAGAATAAACAAAACCTGTTAATTTTTTTAAATAAAAAAATAAGAATAACGAAGAGTTTGATCCTGGCTTAGAACTAACGCTGGCAGTGCGTCTTAAGCATGCAAGTCAAACGGGATGTAGCAATACATTCAGTGGCGAACGGGTGAGTAACGCGTGGATGATCTACCTATGAGATGGGGATAACTATTAGAAATAGTAGCTAATACCGAATAAGATCAATTAATTTGTTAATTGATGAAAGGAAGCCTTTAAAGCTTCGCTTGTAGATGAGTCTGCGTCTTATTAGCTAGTTGGTAGGGTAAATGCCTACCAAGGCGATGATAAGTAACCGGCCTGAGAGGGTGAACGGTCACACTGGAACTGAGATACGGTCCAGACTCCTACGGGAGGCAGCAGCTAAGAATCTTCCGCAATGGGCGAAAGCCTGACGGAGCGACACTGCGTGAATGAAGAAGGTCGAAAGATTGTAAAATTCTTTTATAAATGAGGAATAAGCTTTGTAGGAAATGACAAAGTGATGACGTTAATTTATGAATAAGCCCCGGCTAATTACGTGCCAGCAGCCGCGGTAATACGTAAGGGGCGAGCGTTGTTCGGGATTATTGGGCGTAAAGGGTGAGTAGGCGGATATATAAGTCTATGCGTAAAATACCACAGCTCAACTGTGGAGCTATGTTGGAAACTATATGTCTAGAGTCTGATAGAGGAAGTTAGAATTTCTGGTGTAAGGGTGGAATCTGTTGATATCAGGAAGAATACCGGAGGCGAAGGCGAACTTCTGGGTCAAGACTGACGCTGAGTCACGAAAGCGTAGGGAGCAAACAGGATTAGATACCCTGGTAGTCTACGCTGTAAACGATGCACACTTGGTGTTAACTAAAAGTTAGTACCGAAGCTAACGTGTTAAGTGTGCCGCCTGGGGAGTATGCTCGCAAGAGTGAAACTCAAAGGAATTGACGGGGGCCCGCACAAGCGGTGGAGCATGTGGTTTAATTCGATGATACGCGAGGAACCTTACCAGGGCTTGACATATATAGGATATAGTTAGAGATAATTATTCCCCGTTTGGGGCCTATATACAGGTGCTGCATGGTTGTCGTCAGCTCGTGCTGTGAGGTGTTGGGTTAAGTCCCGCAACGAGCGCAACCCTTGTTATCTGTTACCAGCATGTAATGGTGGGGACTCAGATAAGACTGCCGGTGATAAGTCGGAGGAAGGTGAGGATGACGTCAAATCATCATGGCCCTTATGTCCTGGGCTACACACGTGCTACAATGGCCTGTACAAAGCGAAGCGAAACAGTGATGTGAAGCAAAACGCATAAAGCAGGTCTCAGTCCGGATTGAAGTCTGAAACTCGACTTCATGAAGTTGGAATCGCTAGTAATCGTATATCAGAATGATACGGTGAATACGTTCTCGGGCCTTGTACACACCGCCCGTCACACCACCCGAGTTGAGGATACCCGAAGCTATTATTCTAACCCGTAAGGGAGGAAGGTATTTAAGGTATGTTTAGTGAGGGGGGTGAAGTCGTAACAAGGTAGCCGTACTGGAAAGTGCGGCTGGATCACCTCCTTTCTAAGAGAAAGATAAACTAAGGCTAATTCCATTAACTCTTCCCTACTCTTTTCTTTTGATAAGAGAGTTTTTAAAGCCAGTGTTATTTCTATAAGCCTAAGAGAAGTTTTTTTATTGTTGATATTAAAGAGCTTTATTAAAACTTAGACTTAAGTTTAGATTATTCTGGGGGTTTAGCTCAGTTGGCTAGAGCATCGGCTTTGCAAGCCGAGGGTCAAGGGTTCGAGTCCCTTAACCTCCATTGGGCCTGTGCCTTAAATTGCGATTAAGCATGTTTTCAAGTAGCTTTGTTAAAGTAATTGTTGAAATCAAACAAAATCCAGAAGAATTTTTGGGTTAAAGTTGGGATTTGACGATATTAAGAAGAATGTTTAGAAGCGAAGTAAACTGCCGATAAAAACGGGCCTTGTTTCTCTAAAGGACAAGGATTAAGCAGGATTATATTTTTCAGCAGCTTATTTTATAAACGACCACATTTATTCCTGGCTTTTAGTTAGCAATAAATGTGGATCGTCAATTGTGATGTCTGCAGGAAGGCAAGCCTTATAACGAGCCACAATTCTTATTATCGTTATCATCATTTAGTGGCGGGGATTCGTGTTAGACTGCCAGTTAGTCGGAGGAAGATAAAAAGGTTGCATTATTAAATTGCCCCTTATGTTTTAGGTTACAAACTTGCTCCAATAGCCCAAAAAGCTAAGCAAAATACCATAAATCAGGCTTCAGTTTGGATTTGCCTGGCACTCAATGTCATGAATTTGGAATCGCTAATAATCGCATATTTTTTAATATGGAAATTGAATAAAATTTTGTTATTTTTATTAATTATAATTTAAAGCAGTGCTGCCGCATTTAAAACGATAGAATACATTGGGACCAGGATGAGTTGAACATCCGACCTCAGGTTTATCAGACCTGCGCTCTAACCACCTGAGCTATGATCCCTTAAGCATATCAATTCTTTACAAATTTTATTTAAATCTTATGACTTTGTCAATATCTCTTATATCTTTTCAAGATATAAGAGATATTGCATATAGTTTTTAATTTTTTATATATTTATTAATGCCCGCTATTTTATATTTTAGATTAGCATTTTTATATAAGCTGGTTTAAGCTTAACTGCTTCAACTTTTTAAATTTTTTTAGATTAAAAATCTAAAAAAATTTATTAACCAACCAAGAATTTATTAAAATATGTATTTATTGGATAATTAAATGATTTTAGTTTTTATTTTTTTATTATTATTTATTATCTTGTTTTAAAATTGAGTTTATGGATCGATATTTTTTTTTGCAAGATGCCACTACCGTTGCAAAGTTATTGCTTGGTAATTTGTTGATAAGAAAGATCGACAAAGAGGAAATAGTTACCAGAATTGTTGAAACGGAAGCTTATATGGGAATAACAGATAGCGCTTGTCATTCTTATGGCGGCAAGATAACAAATCGCACAAGTGCTATGTATAGCATAGGAGGATATTCTTATGTTTATATAATATATGGCATGCATTATATGTTTAACATTGTGACTGCGGATAAAAATAATCCCCAGGCTGTTTTAATCAGAGGTGTAGAGCCCATTTCTCCAGCATTGGGAGAGAAAAGCATTTTTACTAACGGTCCTGGAAAACTTACAAAATTTTTAAACATTGATTTAACTTTTAATAAAGTTGATCTTATTGGGAATAATGAGCTTTTTTTACAAAGAGGTTTGAATCTAGATTTTAATATATGTTGTTCAAAAAGAATCAATATTGATTATGCACAAGAGAGTGATATAAACAAGCTTTGGAGATTTTATATCAAAGATAACAAATTTGTTTCAAGGCGTTGACTTTCATTTAAATATATTTTTTAAAATTTTTTAAAAAATATAATATTATTAAATTCGATTATTTTATGCTTTAAGGGTAATTATTGAGAATAAATTATTTGTGATAGTATATTTTACAAGAGAGATTTATGTATGAATTCTAATTATAAAAGATATAAAATGCTGGTTTTTGACCTTGATGGCACTTTATTGAATAATAATCATGAGATTACTTTTTTAACTCTCGAGGTTCTTTTGGCTTTGGAGAAATATTTTAAAATAATTATTGCAACCGGAAGAAGATTGAGTGAAGTTAAAAATATTAGGAGTCAATTAAAAGAAATTGGTATTAATGAAAATTATCTTGTAACGGCGAATGGGGCTGAAGTGTTTTTGCAAGAAAATTTAATTTTTAGACATGCAATGAGTTATGGCTTAGCAAAAGAAATTCTCAAGATACATACGGACAGTGTTGATGTTAATCTTTATACTTTTGATGCTTGGTATTCTAATACAGACGTTAAAAGTCCTATTATGAAACATTTTATTAGGGATTTAGGCTTAAATGTTATTATTGGAGATTTAACTAAACTAAACGTTGATTCTGTTTCTAAGATTGTTTATTATTGTGATGATTTGGCAATTCTTAATAAACTTGACAATGAGATTAGGAGTAAGGATTTTAAGGACACAAGAGTATTTTTTTCTTCTAAAGATTTATTAGAGGTTACCAATATTAATGCTAATAAATATAATGCTATTAAAAATATTGCTTTTCTTGAAGGCATTCCACTGTGTGATGTTTTAGCTTTTGGAGATAATAATAATGATTATGAGATGCTCAAAAATCTTGGTAAAGGGGTTTTAATGAAAAATGCTAATGAATTTCTTAAAATTAATTTAGCAAATAATGAAATAACAAGATTTAGCAATAATGAGGATGGTGTTGCTAGGTTTTTAATTGATTTTTTTGAGCTTAATATTAAATATTAATAATTTGTATTTAAATGTTTAATGTATTTGGTTTATTTTTAGCAGAATTTTCTATTTAAAATATAAATTTTTTACTTAAAATTTATTTTTGTAAATTTATTTATTAAAATATTGGAATAAGTATTGACATGGATTAAACAAAGATATATATTATTCTATGTTGCATAAACAAATTGGCAAAATAGAGATGGAAGATAAAAATATGGTCAAAGTAATAAGAGTCTATGGTGAATGCCTAGGAGCTTTAAGGCGAAGAAGGTCGTGGTAAGCTGCGAAAAGCTTGGGGGGAGAAGCAAACATTTATTGATCCCAAGATTACCGAATGGAGTAATCCAGCTAGCAAGATGCTAGCTATCTATTATCTAAATAATAGAGGCGATACCAGGGGAAGTGAACCATCTAAGTACCCTGAGGAAAAGAAATCAAAGAGATTCCCTTAGTAGTGGCGAGCGAAAAGG
>NZ_JACHFC010000002.1 GCF_014205895.1 Borreliella lanei
GTTTATTCAATAAAGCCTATTGATCTTGAAAACTCAAAAACACGTCAACAAGCCATTAAAGATCTAAACGAATTCTTGAAAAACAATCCCAATGATGCCCACGCCTCTAAAACTTTAGCTCAAGCTAATAAAATGCAGCAACTGGAAGATCTTAAATCTAAGGTTTATTCAATAAAGCCTATTGATCTTGAAAACCCAAAAACACGTCAACAAGCCATTAAAGATCTAAACGAATTCTTGAAAAACAATCCCAATGACGCCCACGCCTCTAAAACTTTAGCTCAAGCTTATGAAAGCAATGGAGATTTACTAAAAGCAGAAAATGTATACGAAAAAATTACCAAACTCAAAAATGCCCAAGAAGATCACTATAAACTTGGAATTATTAGATTTAAGCTTAAAAAGTATGAACACTCAATAGCATCATTTGATCAAACAATAAAGCTCGACCCAAAACATAAAAAAGCACATAATAACAAAGGAATAGCTTTAATGATGCTAAATAAAAACAAAAAAGCAATAGAATCTTTTGAGAAAGCAATACAAATTGATAAAAATTATGGCACTGCCTACTACCAAAAAGGAATAGCAGAGGAAAAAAATGGCAATATACAACAAGCATTTGCAAGCTTTAAAAATGCCTACAACCTCGACAAAAAACCTAATTATGCATTAAAAGCTGGAATAATATCAAATAACTTGGGCAACTTCAAACAAAGTGAAGAATATTTAAATTTTTTTAATAACAATGCAAAAAAACCTAACGAAATTGCTATTTACAACCTATCAATAGCAAAATTTGAGAACAATAAACTTGAAGAATCTCTTGAAACAATAAACAAAGCCATCGATTTAAATCCAGAAAAAAGTGAATATTTATATTTAAAAGCATCTATAAATCTTAAAAAAGGAAACTACCAAAATGCCATATCACTTTACAACTTGGTAATTGAAAAAAACCCTGAAAATACTTCAGCCTATATAAACCTAGCAAAAGCATACGAAAAATCAGGAAATAAGAGTCAAGCAATCTCAACTCTTGAAAAGATAATAAACAAAAATAATAAATTAGCCTTAAATAATCTTGGAATACTTTACAAAAAAGAAAAAAATTATAAAAAAGCAATAGAAATTTTTGAAAAAGCAATAATCAATTCAGATATTGAAGCAAAATATAATCTTGCAACCACTCTAATTGAAATTAATGATAACACAAGGGCTAAAGACCTTCTAAGAGAATATACAAAATTAAAACCAAACAATCCAGAAGCATTACATGCACTAGGAATAATAGAATATAATGAGAATAACAATGATCAAACATTAAGAGAACTTGTAAAAAAATTTCCAAATTACAAAAAAAATGAAAATATTAAAAAAATAATAGGAATATAAATTTCAATGAACAAAATAAGATTCTTAGATAAATACTTGGTTCAAAAAATAGCAGCAGGAGAATCAATAGACAGACCATGTTCAATATTAAGAGAATTGCTAGACAATTCAATAGATTCTGGAGCTACCAAAATTGAAGTCTTTCTTGAAGAAGGGGGAATTCACAAAATCTTAATAATAGATAATGGAAGCGGAATAAGTAAAGAAGATTTAAAAATCTGCTATCTACCACATACTACTTCAAAAATATCATCAGAAGAAGATTTAAGAAAAATAGAAACTCTAGGATTTAGAGGAGAAGCTCTCTCTAGTATTGCAATTTGCTCCAACATTTCAATAACAAGCTCAACAACCAATAATGAAAGCTATCAAATAGAAGTAGAAAATGGAATTGAAAAATGCTTTAAAAAACAACCTGCCATAAACGGAACAATAGTGGATGTCACAAAAATATTTCACAACTTCCCAGCAAGAAAAAGATTCTTAAAGCAAGAACCCATTGAAACAAAAATGTGTCTAAAAGTTTTAGAAGAAAAAATAATAACCCACCCCGAAATCAATTTCGAAATTAATTTAAATCAAAAGCTAAGAAAAATTTATTTTAAAGAATCGTTAATTGACAGGGTTCAAAATGTATATGGAAATGTAATAGAAAATAATAAATTTAGGGTCTTAAAAAAAGAACATGACAATATAAAAATAGAAATATTTTTAGCACCAGATAACTTTTCTAAAAAAAGTAAAAGACATATTAAAACATTTGTCAACAGAAGACCTATAGATCAAAAAGATCTCTTAGAAGCAATAACTAATGGACATAGCAGAATACTTTCTCCTGGCAACTTCCCAGTATGTTATTTATTTTTAGAAATAAACCCTGAATATATTGACTTTAATGTCCACCCTCAAAAAAAAGAAGTAAGATTTTACAATCTTCCATTTTTATTTAAACTAATATCTGATAATATTAATAATTTTTTTGATAAAAACATAAATAACTACCAAGACATAATAATAAAAAGACAATTAACAGAAGATGATCATTTAATAGAAATGATAAACCAACCAGAAAACTTTAATAAAACTAACACATATGATATACCACAAAACTATAATTTAGAAACAACAGAAGATAATGTAAACGAGCCAAACAAAAACATAACACAAAGCAATATTGACCTTAGAAGATACAACTCAATTATACAAAATAGACCAACACTTAAGGAAAACATTGAAAACATTTTCTCTGACAACTTTTTAGATTTTGAAGAACCTCAAAATAAAAATGAAAAAGAAGAAATAAAATTCAACTATATTGGACAAATATTCTCTGAATTTTTAATCGTTGAAAAAATAAATGAGGTTTACTTTATAGACCAACACGCAGTTCACGAAAAAATAATATATGAAAAACTTAGAAATTCAAAAAAAACTGTTCAAAAACTTCTAATACCAATTGAATTCACAGTAGTTGATAAAAACATAGAAGAAATTATAGATAGCGAAATTGAAGAATACAAACAAATGAACATTATAATCTCTAAAATAGGCTCTAAAAAATATCAACTTGAATCTATTCCTAATATTTGTAGTCAATATGAAAATACCCTTATTAACTTTTTTCAATCAAGAAGAAGCAGGACAATAAATTCTCTTGAATCTGACTTATACGCAACTATTGCTTGCAGAAAGGCTGTTAAAACCAATGACATATTAAGCGCTGAATTTAGCAAATTTTTAATAAATGAATTTTTTAAACTAGAAATCAAACATTGTCCTCATGGACGAAAAATTTATTACAAAATATCTAAATTTGAGCTTGAAAAAAAAGTTGACAGAGCATAAAATAAAGCCAGAGTTCCCATGATAAAAAAAATCAAATCAGAAATTAACTTATTAAAGATAGAAAAAGACAAAAATTTAATTGAACTTGGAAAAATATTAAAAAATACTAATATAGTAGAATTAAAAAATTTAAACCACTATCCCAATTTAAAATCAGTAGAAAAAGAATTGTACCAAATGAAAAGCAATTTAAGCAAATCAGAAGAAAATGAAAACATATTAAAAAATTTAAACAAAAAAATTTATATTTTTAAAAAAGAATATAAATCTACTAGTAAATCATATAAAAAAAACCTTAAAGAAATTGCTAAAACAATAATCAAAATTTATCCTCAAAATCTAGAATTAATATCAAAGTACAATATGAATTTTTCTAAATTGAAACTTGAAAAATATAAAAAAATAGAATTAGTAAGTGATCATAAAACAAAAAATTATTTACAAAGAATAATACTTAGGATTAATTCAGTAATAAACAATATTATCAATATTATAAATATACATAAAATATCAAAAGAATTTGAAAAGCGGGTATTCACAAAATATTACCCTTCTGAAAACTTTGAAAGCATAATAAATGAATTTTCATTAAACAAAAAATTAAACAATGTAATTGTTAAAGAATTTAAAATAATAAATGAAATCAAAACAAATATAAAAAACATAAAAGAAGAAATAAAAGAAATAATATCTACAAGCAAAAAAGAAAAAATATATAAAAAGAATAAAATAAAAAATGAAATCAATGTTATTACAAAAAACAAAGAAAATATTTTAAAAAAAATTGCTGAAGAATTTATTGAAACCACAAAAAAAGATAAAATGATAGCAAAAACTAATGCAATTAGCTCAGTAATCCAAAAAATTGAAAAAACAGACCAAAAAATATTAAACTTAAATAATGATTTAATAAAAATAACAAAACAGGAAGAAATAAAAAACATTCAACAAAAGATGCAAATCCTAACAAAAGAAAAAGATAAAATTAATAACAAATTAGACGCATTAGCTTCTAAAATAGAAATTATTCAAAATGAACTTGACAATGAATAAAAAATAAATATAATAAATTAAAGCTAAGGGCCCATAGCTCAGTTGGTTAGAGCACCCGACTCATAATCGGTAGGTCCCAGGTTCAAGTCCTGGTGGGCCCATTTTGATCTTTTCAACCAACTTTAAAAAAAAGATTTGAATTTTTTTCTACATAATAAAAACTTATATAATTATCAAATGTTTTATCAATCTCCAGGGTCTCTATTGAATCAATTCTAACAACTGAAGAGATAGAATGTAGTTTGTCTTTATAAGTTTTAACAAAAAATACTTTGGAATTGCTTAACTTGTTTAACATTGCCATATCTTTAGACTTATATACATAATTGTGAACATCATCTAAATCATATTTTGACATGTCCAAAGAAATAATAAATTCTCTACTATAAACTCTCATACCCTTATCAAAAAGGCGAACACATGAAGTAAAATCTTCAAAAGTTTTATCAAAAAAATTAAATCTCAAATCCCTACAATATAGAATATCTTTTCCAAGACTAGAATCAATAAAAAAAGAGCTATAATTATTATTAATCACTTGAATAAACTCACTGGTATCCTTGTTCTCTATTGATAATTTAAAAACATCTTTTGGATTTAGAACTTTAATTGCAAAATCAAAACTCATAAAGTAATCTAAACGATTCTCAGTAAAATAATAATTTATCTTATAATCAAGCTCTTTTATTTCCGGATAATTTATTTCGCAAGAACAAGCAAAGCAACAAAAAAACAATATTAATTTAACTTTTAATCCGCTCTGCATACTCTTTAGTTTCAGAATTAACTAAAACCTTATCTCCAACGTTAATAAAAAGTGGAGCTTTTACTACAAGCCCTGTATTAAGAGTAATATTTTTCATTGCATTTGTTACAGTGTCGCCTTTAACAGCCGCCTCAACCTCTACAACTTCAAAAGCAATCTTTGGAGCCAGCTTAATATCAATAACCACATTGTCAAAAGTTATAAGAGAATAGATTTCAGACTCCTGCAAAAAAGGCACTTTATCTTGTAAATTAGCATTCTCTTTTAAGTCCAAACTCACTTGATCATAAGATTCTAAATCCATAAAAACTAAAACGTCTTTATCTTTATATAAATACTGGGCACTAACCTCATAAATTTCAATAGCTTCTGCGGTATCTGCCCCTTTTAAAGTTTCTCTAATGACAAGTTTGTTTTTTAAGTTCTTAAGCTTTAACCTTACTATTGCCCCTCCCCTGCCTGTTTTTGAAAATTCTCGCTCAAGAACAATATGTGGGACCCCTTTAATAAGTAAAAAAGAACCTTTTTCAATCTCACTAGATTTCACTACTGCCATTTAAATACCTCGCAAAACTTAACATACAAATCTAGTAGTAATTTATACCAAAAAATTAAAATATTTGCTATTATTCCCCAATTATAACTTAATCAATAAAGTTAATTTACAATTGACTTATTTTAAATTAATGCTATTATATACTTAAACAAAGGAGTTTACTTGATGGAAAAAATTATTATCTTAATTTTTATGCTATCAACAAGTTTATTATACAACTGTAAAAATCAAGACAATGAAAAAATTGTATCAATTGGGGGATCTACAACTGTAAGCCCAATACTAGACGAAATGATTTTAAGATATAATAAAATAAACAATAATACTAAAGTAACATACGATGCACAAGGAAGTAGTGTTGGCATAAACGGGCTATTTAACAAAATATATAAAATAGCAATATCATCAAGAGATTTAACTAAAGAAGAAATTGAACAAGGGGCAAAAGAAACTGTATTCGCTTATGATGCTTTAATTTTTATTACAAGCCCTGAAATAAAAATTACAAATATTACAGAAGAAAATCTGGCCAAAATACTAAATGGAGAAATTCAAAATTGGAAACAAGTGGGAGGTCCTGATGCTAAAATCAACTTTATTAATCGAGACTCTTCTTCTGGTTCTTATTCGTCTATAAAAGATCTACTTCTTAATAAAATATTTAAAACTCAAGAAAAAGCTCAATTTAGACAAGACGGAATAGTAGTAAAATCCAATGGAGAGGTAATTGAAAAAACAAGCTTTACTCCGCACTCAATAGGATATATAGGTCTTGGATATGCAAAAAATTCAATAGAAAAGGGTTTAAATATTCTTTCTGTCAACAGCACATACCCTACAAAAGAAACAATAAATAGCAATAAATACACCATTAAAAGAAATTTAATAATAGTTACAAATAATAAGTACGAAGATAAAAACGCAACTCAATTTATTGATTTCATGACAAGTTCAATCGGACAAGATATTGTTGAAGAACAAGGTTTTTTAGGGATAAAAACATAATTAAATTAAAGGAAAAAAAACTTGACTTAATATTAAGTCAAGCAATACAATTTAACACTGATATGAGCTTTAAGGGATTTTTTTAAAAAATGCATCTAAGCTTAAAGACAAAAAGAAAAATAATTGAAATTATTTTCAAATCTTTTATTCTTATATCTGCAATAATTAGTTCCCTATCAATATTGTTTTTAGGTTTGTTTATATTAAAAACTGGATTAACTCCATTTATTAACAACAAAATTAAAGTTTTAAACTTTTTATTTAGCACAAATTGGGATCCTACTAGTAATCTACAAAAATCTTATGGCATCTTAGCATTCATTATTAATTCCTTTTTAACTACACTTTTTTCTATTTTAATTGCTTTACCAATTGGATTGGGATTTGCAATATATTTACTTGAAAAAGCAAAAGGATTTTATAGACAATTTTTACAAACAGTAATAGAGCTTTTAGCAGGAATCCCTAGTGTGGTTTACGGATTTTTCGGAAGCACATTTATTGCCGCTTTGGTAAAAAACATTTTTCAAAGAGAAGACAATTTGGGATACAATTTAATAAGCTCATCACTCATATTAAGCATAATGATAGTTCCCACAATAATTAGCGTTTGTTATTCATCACTTAAAGCCGTTCCCAAATCATATAAATTTGCATCTCTTGCATTAGCGGCAACAGACTGGCAAACAATATACAAGATAATAATACCATCAGCTAGTCGAGGTATTTTAGCAGGAACAATATTGGCAATAGGAAGAGCTATTGGAGAAACTGTGGCAGTATTAATGGTTGGAGGAGGCTCTCCTCTTTTTATAAAAAACGTATTTTCTCCCATTAGAACGCTAACCGTAAACATTGCTATGGACATGGGATATGCCTCAGGTGTTCACAGAGAAGCTCTCTTTTCTACAGCTCTAGTATTATTGCTATTTTCAATAATTACAAATTTACTCAAAAATTTTATACTATCTTCAAATAAAGGGTTAAAGAAAAAGTGACAAAAACTCAAAAAAATAAATTGATTAACAAGCTCTATTTCTTTATAATCAATCTTATTGCATATTTTTTAACATCGGTATTAATTTTTCTAATAACATATGTATTGTACAACTCTTTATTTTATTTCAAAAAAAAACAAACTTTATTTTTAAACAAAACTCAAAGCTTTGTGCCATTTAAAACAGAAGACAACAAAGAAATACAAATTGCTTTTATTGTTAACAAAAATATCAATACAGAAAAAATATCAATAGAAGACATTTATAACATATATAACAATAAAATTTCACATTGGGGAAGCATTTCAGATCAGGGAATTGATATTATACCTATTGCAAGCTCGATTGACAGCATATCTAACAAAGCCATTCTAAAAACATTAATTAAAAACAATGTATTTAATAACAGATACATAAAAATCGAACCATCTACCAAAAAAATACTTCAAACCATAAACAACACAATAGGCTCTATAAGTTATTTAACAAAAGAAGAATTTGAATCCCTAGATTTTAAATTATATCCCAATATTAAAGCTTTAAAAATAAAAACTATGTCTGTCTTAATAAGTAAAAAAACTTTAACAAAAAATGAAAATGAAATCATCAATACATTAGGTATTGATGAAGTTGAAAAACTTATTAAAGGCAAAGAAAAATGGGTCAATTTAATATCAAAGGATATTAAATTAAAAATAATAAAATATCTTGATCAAGAAGAAAATATAATACAAGCTATAGAAAAAACAGAAGGCGCACTAGCAATTGTACCTTGGCATTATTTTCAAAATTTTAAAGCGCCCTTTATTAAAATGCATTATTTTGATAAAAGCAGTCCTTTGAATTTAAATTTTATATTATCTATTCCAAGAGATTCTGGCGCATATGGTGGAATCTCTTACTTAATATTAAATACTTTTTACGTAATACTATTAACAACCGCTATTTCAATATACATTGGAATAGGAACTGGCGTAATGCTTGCCGAATACACTTCCAGTAAAATATTTTACAAAATACTATCTATGAGCGTTGACATTCTTTCCTCAATTCCTGCAATAATTTTTGGACTTTTTGGACTGATTTTTTTTGTGCCAATTTTTGGAATAGGAATACTCTCGGGAGCAATAACAAGCTCCCTAATGATATTACCAATGATTGTTAAAACAACCGAAGAAGCATTTAAAACAATCCCAAAATCATACAAATATGCTTCATTCGCATTAGGGGCAAACAAAACAGAAACTATAATTAAAGTTATGGTTCCAGCAGCTATTCCTGGAATACTAACAGGAGTAGTTCTTGCAATAGGAAGGGCCTTAGGAGAAACGGCTGTATTGCTTTTTACAATGGGAACAAACTTGGGGCTTGCAACAAATTTAAATGAACCATCAAGAACATTAACTGTACACTTACTGATGTTATTTCAAGAAGGACACCTGGACAAAGGATTTGGAACAGCCTCAATACTTGTTATTATGGTACTAATAGTAAATTTAACATCAAAATTTTTAATAAACAAATTATATAGGATTAAATAAAGTGATAAAAGAAAAAGATACACCAAAAAATGAAGTTATAATAGAAACGGAAAATCTAAATCTATTTTATACGGATTTTAAAGCTTTAAACAAAATAAATATGAAAATACTAAAAAATAGTATTACCGCCTTAATAGGGCCATCTGGCTGTGGCAAATCAACATTCTTAAGAACTCTCAACAGAATGAATGACCTTGTTGAGGGTATCAAAATAGAAGGCAATGTAATATATGAAGGAAAAAACATTTATTCAAATAATTTCGATATCCTGGAGCTTAGAAGAAAAATAGGAATGGTATTCCAAACACCTAACCCATTTTTAATGTCTATCTATGACAATATAAGCTATGGCCCAAAAATTCACGGAACAAAAGATAAAAAAAAACTAGACGAAATAGTAGAACAATCACTAAAAAAATCTGCACTCTGGAACGAGGTCAAAGACAAACTTAATACAAATGCCTTAAGTCTCTCAGGAGGTCAACAACAAAGGCTCTGTATTGCAAGAACTCTTGCAATAGAACCAAATGTAATACTAATGGATGAACCCACATCTGCTCTTGATCCAATATCAACAGGCAAAATTGAAGAGCTAATAATAAACTTAAAAGAAAGTTACACAATAATCATTGTAACTCACAACATGCAACAAGCCGGAAGAATATCTGACAGAACCGCATTTTTCCTTAATGGGTGCATTGAAGAAGAAAGTTCAACTGATGAATTATTCTTCAATCCTAAAAATACTAAAACTGAAGAATATATCAGCGGAAAATTTGGATAATTTTAACCTAGTGAAACATCAAGAAACATCATTAATGTAAAACCAATAACACCAAATATACTTGGCACTTTATTGTCAATATCTTTTCTCTTAGCTTCAGGTATTAATTGTTCAATTGACACATAAATCATCGCTCCTGCAGAGAAAGCCAAAGCAAAAGGTAAAATTCGAGTAAAAGAATAAACCGCATAAGCACCCATAAGACCCCCTACAATTTCTACCAATCCTGACATTTGACCATAATTAAAGCATTTTGCTAAAGCAACATTACCTCTTCTTAAAGGTAGAGAAATAGCTGCTCCTTCGGGAATATTTTGAATACCAATACCAAGCGTAAGAAGCATAGCCCCAACTAAAGTTTGAATATCTGGATTAGATGCCAAAGCTCCAAAAGCAACCCCAACAGCTAATCCTTCTGGAAAATTATGTAAAGTAACAGCAGTAAAGAGTAAAAAATCTTTTTTACCATGTTTGGTTAAGTCTTCATCAATAAAAGTAAGTTTATCAAGATCTGGAACAAATACATCTACAATATATATAAAAAATGCTCCAACAAGAAATCCAAAAACAGCTGGCACCCAAGTAATGTATCCAAGCTCTTCAGCTCTTTCTATAGCAGGCTGAATAAGCGAAAAAAAACTGGCCGCTATCATAATACCCGCTGAGAAACCAAGCATAGCGTCCATTATTTTATTATCCACTTTTCTAAAGAAAAAAACTGCTGCTGCTCCAAAAGCTGTGGTAAACCAAGTGAAAGTAGAACCTAAAAGTCCTAATAATACAGGATGCAAAGTCAATAAATAATCTAAAATTGATTTTATCATAAAAGCCTCCTATTAAAAATAAATCAACAAATAATAAACAATTTTACTCATCAATCAAAATAGCTTTTATTCTTCTTATACCTGAAGATGAGGATTGTTCTTTTTGTATTTTAAAAGTACCAAGTTCATTGGTATTCTCTACATGAGGGCCTCCACAAACTTCGAGTGAAAATCCATCTATCTCATAAACACTCACCAAATTGTCATATTTTTCTCCAAAAAGAGCCATGGCGCCTTTTTCTCGAGCCTCGCTTAATTCCATTATAATTTTTTTTACAGACAAAGAATTTTTTATCTGTAAATTAACAATCTCTTCAACTTTTTTTATCTCATCATCAGTCATCTTTTCAGAATGAACAAAATCAAACCTTAATCGCTCAGCAGTAATATTGCTTCCTTTTTGTCTAACATGATCACCAAGTACTAATTGAAGTGCCTTATGCAGCAAATGAGTCGCTGTATGTAGCTTAGTGGTCTCATAAGTATAATCAGCAAGCCCTCCTTTAAAGACTTTGTCACCTCCTTTCTTTGAAGTATTTTGATGCTTTTTAAAATGCTCATCAAAACCCAACTTATCAATATTAAAGCCATATTCAAGAGCAAGCTCTTCTGTTACTTCGTATGGAAAACCATAAGTATCGTATAATTTAAAAGCAATATCGCCAGGAATAGTCTTAGAAGGCAAATTTCTTGTTACTTTGATAAATTCTTGCTCCCCTTGAGATAAAGTTTTAAAAAACTTTCCTTCTTCTGTGCTTAATTCCTTTTTTATAAAATCTTTTTTTTCTGTTAGCTCATTATAAAAAGATCCATAAATAGTTTCTACAGAATCAACAAGATCAGCCAAAAAATGGGATTTTATTCCAAGCTTCTTTGCATATCTGATAGATCGCCTTATTAGTCTTCTTAAAACATACCCTTGGCCCAAATTGGAAGGAAAAACAACAGAACTATCAGCAAGAATAAAGCAAGCTGCTTTAACATGATCAGAAATTATTCTAATATATCTATCATCATCTTCTTTTTGTCCATAAATTTTACCAGAAATAATTTCTATTCTCTTTATTATAGGCATAAATGCATCTGTATCATAAACTGAAGATTTGCCCTGCAAAAAAGCAATTGTCCTCTCAAGACCCATTCCCGTATCAACACATTTTCGACCCAATTCTATGTAATTACCATTTTCATCTTTATTGTATTGCATAAAAACATTGTTCCAAATTTCAAAATACTTACCACAAGAACACGTAATATTACAGTCAAGAGAACACTTGGGTTTTCCAGTATCCACATATATTTCGGTATCTGGTCCACAAGGCCCTTTAGATCCAACAGGTCCCCAAAAATTATGCTCCTTAGAAAGATAATGTATTCTATCTTTAGGAATACCCAAACTTTCCCAAACTTTAGCAGTCTCTGTATCGCGCGGAATCTCTTGATCACCTTCAAATACACTCACGTAAAGACTATCTTTTGGAATATTTAAATAATCAGAAGACGTCAAAAATTCAAAACTGCACCTTACAGAATGCTCTTTAAAATAAGCTCCAAGAGACCAATTTCCAAGCATTTCAAAAAAAGTTAAATGGCTTAAATCTCCAACCTCATCAATGTCACCTGTTCTTAGGCATTTTTGAACATTAACAAGCATATCTCCTGATGGGTGCACTTCCCCAAGAAGATACGGTATAAGAGGCTGCATGCCGGCTGTATTAAAAAGAACTGTAGGATCATTTTCAGGAACCAATGATTTACCCATTATTTCAAAATGTTTTTTTGATTTAAAAAAATCAATATATTTTTTACGCAACTTATTAAGTGTCATTAAATAAATTCCTCATTTTTTCTATATATTATTAAATCGCCTTTTAAAGTTAAATTTTTAATATAATTAACAAAAGCTGTTGTCATGGTTTTTAAATCTTTTTTACTTATTTTTCCTAAAAAAGCTTCTTCATCTAAAATAATTTCTTTACGCCTTTTTGAAACATTTGAAAGCATTTTATCTCTAACCTCGTCAGACTTATCCTTAATAATAATTGCAATCTCTTTGTCTGTAAACTCTCTTAAAATATTATGAAGGTCATTATCCATAATTCTCAATATTACATTGATATCAAATATTTTTTCTCGAATTTCACTGTCTATAACAGGATTTAAATCCCGCATATTAATATTATTAAGCAAATTTTTCTCTTCATTAGAATCCATATAGCTTAAAATATCAACAAGTATCTTAGATCCATCAAGTTTATCTGTCTTAAGATTCCCCTGCATTTTAAATCTATCCTTAAGCTTATTCGAAATTGCCTCTATTGTATCCATGCTTAATTGCCTTGGCTTGACAAGATCTTTTACAAATTTTTTTCTATCTTCCTCTTCTAGCATTGAAAAAACATACTTTTTTTGATCTTTATTTAAATAATTATATAATATAACAAGCGTTTTAATATTCTCATCCTTAATTAATGCCCAAAGTTGTTCATGCTCAATTTGAGATAAATAATCAAAAGGAATAAAAATATCATTACCAGTAACTTTTTTATAAATTGATTTTGCTTTAGATTTTCCTAACGTTTTATTTAATAACTCATAAGCAAAGTTATCATCAACCTTAACATATCTTTTTTGATTTCTTAGTAACTCTTCAAATTCTTTAATAATATGCTCTTTTTCTTCTGGAGCAATATAACTAATCTTTGAAATTTCTCTGGTAATTAAGATTATATCTGAATCATCAAGCTCAGACATAATCTTTGCAGATTTTTCAAGTCCAATAGCCAAAAAATATTTTGCAATCTTTGTGACCTTGCTCTCTTTGCGAATAAATCCTGGCTTTAAATCATTAATATTGTTGGATTTAGGCTCAACAGATGCTTTGTTTTTATTGCCCTTAATAAGGCTTATCCAAGATCTAAGCATAGAGCCTTGAATCTCTGAATCGGAAAAATTTTTATTTAAACTTAAAGTATCAATTTCTTCAACAGTTTTTTGGCTTAAATTTTTAGCATTTTTATACTTGGAAAGCCTAGGATCCTGCATAACTTTCATCTCTTTTAATGTTTGTAAGAACCAGTAAATTGGGATGCTCTTTGAAAAGTCTGGCTGGACATTCATTAATAGAGCTATTAGAACCTAAAAAATTTTCTAAAGCACGCTTTTTATCAACACCCATAAATAACAAAACAACAGCTTTTGAACTAAACAAAGTTTTGGGGGTTAAACTTATTCTTTTACTAGGGAATTTAGGAGAATTGTATTCATACTGATAACCTTCTACATCTGAGAACAACAATTTTCTTGAAGGGAAAAGCGATGCTATGTGTCCATCCTCACCAACAGAAACTAAAATAAAATCAAAAATATTAAACCTAGAATTAAATTCAATATTATAGTCATGAATAGCTGTGGCTTCGTCTATTTCGTTATAAACAAAAGCATGAAATTTGGAAATGCTTATTAAATTTTTATCAACCATTTTAGAAAAAAAATTTTCATTTAAAAGATTATAATTACTATTCTCATCATTTAATGGAACACACCGTTCATCAACTAAAAAAAAATGCGCTCTTTTAAAAGAAAAATTTTGTTTAAGAAAAACACTTAAAAAGCTAACTATGCTTCGACCACCACAAATTCCAATACTTGTATATTTATCTTTATCTACATTCATATTAAAAAAATCAAAAAATCTATCTTTTAAATAATTCTCTTCATCAGAATATAAAAACTCCATTTAATTTCCCTTAATACATTTAATCTAAATAATAATAAATAGTTGAAGTAATCCTTGCATATACAATAAAATTTTTGATCGAAACTACTAGCATTTCAGACTTTATATCATTAATTTTATTAAAATAATATCTTAAACCCACATTAATGCTAATTAACAAGCCTTGATTATAAAGCTCAATAATATTTTTTTCTAGTGTTTTCATTTTTTCAACATCAATTGTTTTAGCAATTAAAAAAACACACATACATATTTAATAAAAAAGTTTTAATCTTAGATAAATTTAAATTATTTGCTTTAATATAGTCATCAACCGAATCACCATTATACTGTAAATTCCAAATCAAAAATTCCAAAAAGATTTCTTTTTTGCTTATGCCCCTAACCGTAACATAATCACCATTTCTAATGCCAACGTTTTTTATTCTGTAAGAAATTATAATTGATAATGATAAGAAAAGTATTAAAAAAAATAAATCTTTTCTTCCAGACATATAACAATTCCTCCTAAAAACAAGAACAAATAATTGTTAAATTAGCTCGTTTATTCTAACATATTATGTAATGTTAATGAATCGTAAAATATCAATAGCTCCAATGGTAAACATTACAGACGAGCATTTCAGATACTTAATAAGACTTTTATCAAAAAAAGTTACATTATACACCCCAATGATTTCCGCAAAGTCAATAATTATGGGTGATGTAAAAAAAATTGTAAAGCAAAACCCCTTAGAATCTCCAATTGCAATTCAAATAGCAACAAACTCCAAAAATGATGCCCTTAAAGCTATTCAAATTCTTGAAAAACACTTTAATTTTGACGAATACAATCTTAATGTTGGATGCCCATCTCTAAAAATCCAAAATGCAAATTGTGGAGCTTGTCTAATGAGCGATGCTAATCAAGTAGGTGAAATTTTAAAAACGATGAAAGAAAATACAAATAAGCCTATTTCAATTAAACATAGATTGGGTATAAGGACTTTACATAGTGATTATAAAAATGAAAGTTATTCTGAAGTAAAAAGCTTTGTCAAAATAATCTCAGATTTTGGTATCAAAAATTTTATTGTACATGCAAGGATTGCAATATTAAAAGGATTTTCTCCTAAAAATAATAGAAATATTCCAAAATTAAGACATGAATTTGTATATAACTTGAAAAAAGAAAATAAAAATTTGTTTATTGAGATAAATGGAGGAATCAACAACTCAGAGCAAATCAAAAAACACTTGTCTTTTGTTGATTCTGTCATGATTGGAAGAAGTGCGTTTGAAAATCCATACTTTATTGCAAATGCCTCAAGAGAATTTTTAAACGAAACTGATGAAATTCTTACAAGAAAAGACATATTGATGCAAATGGTAGAATACATTAAAGAATACGAAAATTATTTGTCGATAAATATATTATTCAAGCATCTTATGGGAATAGTATTTTCTAAAGAAGGAGCTAAAAAATTTAGACAAAATTTAACAGCACCATTTCCAAAAAACTTAAAAAAACATGAAATATTGCTAAAAGCTATAGAAACATTGCCAGAAAAAATACTAAATTCTAATTCTTAAAAGGAATATAATCAAAGCCTGTATACTTAACCAAACTTTTAGGAATTCTAACTCCTCCCTTTTGATCCTGAAAGTTTTCAAGTATGGAAATAATAACCCTTGTTGTAGCTATTGCTGTTCCATTTACCATGTGTGCAAATTTATTTTGCCCATCTTGATCTTTATACCTAATCTTAAGCCTTCTTGATTGATAATCCGTACAATTTGAAGTTGAGGTAACCTCCCCATAGCCACCTTTCCCGTCTCTTCCAGGCATCCACGCTTCAATATCATACTTTTTATAAGCTGGAGCACCAAGATCAAAAGAACAAATATTTAAAACCCTATAAGGAATTTCAAGCTCAGTAAAAATTTGCTCTTGAATGCTTAAAAATTCGTCATGAATAACCCCAGATTCTTCTGCTTTACAAAAACAAAACATCTCCACCTTGCTAAACTGATGAACTCTATAAAGACCTTTTGAAAGCTGGCCATATGCTCCAGCTTCTTTTCGGAAACAATGTGAAAATCCTGCCATTCTTATTGGTAAAGTGAGATCTATTATTTTATTATAATAGTAACCACCAAGCGTAATTTCAGAAGTCCCTACAAGATATTTATCTGTATCTTCAATCTTATAAATATTGCTTTCGTTGCCACGAGGATTAAAACCAATTCCATCAACTATAAACTCTCTTGCAACATCAGGAGTAATAAAAACATCAAAACCTTTTTCTCTTAATTTATTTAAAGAGAAATTAATCAGAGCAATTTCTAAAAAAACTGCTTCATTTTTAAGATAATAAAATTTACTTCCGCTAATCTCACGTGCTCTGTCAAAATCTAGAAGATCTAAATCTCTACCAAGCTCTAAATGATCTTTTGGCTTAAAATCAAACTTTGGAACAACTCCCACTTTTTTTATTTCAAGATTATCTTCTTCACTACTACCAATAGGCACATCAGGTGACAAAATATTGGGTACTCGCTTATTTTCAAGGTCAAAATCAACAGATACTCTTTCAAGCTCTTCTTCTAGATCAATAATCTGTTTTTTTAAAATCTTTCCGGTTTCTATTAAAGAGATTTTTAAAACCTTATCAAGATTTTCTCGCATTTTAGAAGAATTTTCATTTCTTCTTGCATTAAGCTCGCCAATTTTGGTAATTATTTTTTTTCTCTTATCATCAAGATAAATTAACTTATCAATATCTAAAACAAGACCCCTTGCTTTAATACTTCTCTTAACAAGATCAAGGTTATCTCTAATAAATTTCAGATCAAGCATTCTATCTCCTAAGATATGTCTTAAGTAAAATTTTTAAACAAAATTACAAATAATATTAATTCATATCAAGGTTATTATATAATATCTTATAGCAGGATTAGAATAAATATTGCAGGGAGAAATCATCGCATGCTAAGTCCAAAAACAATAAAAACAACTTTTATGTTAATATCTACATTAATGATTTTTAACGGATGCACAAAAAAATTAACCAAGATCAATTTTAAAGATATTAGCTCAAATAGTAGCAAAATGAATTCCTTAATAATAAATTCAATGAGTTCAAAAGAAGAATCACAATTTTATGAATACAATATTAGAATCCCTAAATTAATAATCGAGGGAAAAGAAAAAGGAAATCTTGAAGAATTGAATAATGAGCTTAATGAATATGTGAGCCAAATTGTAGCAAGACTTGACATTGTTAGCAAAGAGCTTAAACCTGAGAATAAAAAATTCAGCCTAAAAATAGACTATGAAATTTACCATGGACACAATATTTATACAATAATACTTGTTGCAACTCAAGAAATCAATGATAGCCCTATTACAAATTACAGAAGCTATTACATTCAAGATAAAGGAAATTACATTCACAATATTGATGACATAATTAAAACAGATGAAGCATTCCCATTTTTTATAAAAAAAATTAAAGAAAAAATTTCACCTAACGAATTATTATTTGATTTACAACAAGCAGTAATTTACTTTGAAAACAAAAAAATTATTATTAAATTCCCTGAATATACATTTAAACTAGACGATACAGAGGAACTGCCAAACATATTTGAATTTAATGAAAGTGAGATAGCACAATTTGTAAAATAAGGATTAAAGACATAAATGAAAAAGAAAAAAATCTTCAAACTAATTTCAAAAACTTATTTAGAAGAACATGATGCAGAAGGATTGTATTTTAAACACGACAGTGGTCTTGAAGTATTTCACTTAAAAAGTGATTCTTTTAAAGAAAATGCATTTTGCATAGCTTTCAAGACAATACCTTCAAACAATACCGGAGTTGCACATGTTTTAGAACACACAATTTTTTGCGGCTCTAACAAATATAAAATAAAAGATCCATTTCTTTACCTATTAAAAGGAAGTCTAAACACATTTTTAAATGCAATGACATTCCCAGACAAAACCATTTATCCAGCAGCATCAACAATTGAAAAAGACTATTTCAATTTATTTAATATCTATGCTGATTCTATATTTAACCCATTGCTTAAAAAAGAGTCATTTATGCAAGAAGGATACAACATAAATCCAAAAGATTTTAAAGTATCTGGAATTGTATTTAATGAAATGAAGGGTAGCTATTCAAATAAAAATTCTCTAATAAACGAAATAGCAAGTAGTTCTCTTTTTGAAGAGGGAGCATATAAATACGATTCAGGTGGAATCCCAACAAATATTATTGATCTCACCTATGAAAGTTTTTTAGATTTTTATAAAAAATATTACACACTTGAAAACTGTAAAATATTTTTATGCGGCAACACACAAACTGAAAAAAATCTAAATTTCATTGAAAAATACATAATAAGGCCTTATAAAAAAGAAAAAAGCTATGTTAATATTGACATAGAAAACGTTAAAAGATGGGAAAAGGGGAAAAAATTAACATACAAAATTCCTAAAGAAAACGATAATTCTCTTGGGGTATACACAATAAATTGGCTTTGCGCAGAAATTAGCAATATTGAAGACAGCGTTGGCCTTGAAATTCTCTCAGAAATACTCTTAGACGATTCTTGTTCATTCACAATCAATATCTTAAAAAGCGGAATAGGTGAAGACATAGCCCATATTAGCGGAATCAATACAGATTTAAAAGAATCTGTTTTTTCATTTGGACTCCAAAATGTTGTTGAAAACAAAGAAAAAGAATTTAAAAATTTGGTTTTTAGTGAGCTTAAAAATTTAGTAAAAAATAAAATTCCAAAAGAATTAATAAAAGGAATTCTTTTTGGCTACGAATTCGCTTTAAAAGAAGAAAAAGGCCAAAATTTCCCTATCGCTTTAATGATAAAAAGTTTAAAAGGCTGGCTAAATGGCCTGCATCCAATTAAAACATTACAAACAAGCTACTATATAAATGAAATTACAAATAAATTAGAAAAAGGAATTTATTACTTCGAAAATTTAATTGAAAAATATCTAATATTTAATAATCATTATACATTAATAAGCTTTATTCCATCACACGACACAGAAAAGGAAATGGAAGAAGAAATTGAAAAAAAATTAATGGCAAGGGAAATTGAAATCAAACAAAATCCAGAAGAATTCTTGCAATTTAAAAAAGACTATAATCAGTTTAAAAAATACCAAAATAAAAAAGACTCTAAAGCCGATATAGCAAAACTTCCCTTACTAAAAATAGAAGATTTACCAAAACAAATAGAAAAAAGTTTGGATCTTAATGAAATAAAAGAGCTAAATCTACATTCTTTTAAATTTAAGAATAACAATATTTTTAATGTAAATTTATTTTTTAAACTAAATTTTTTAGAAAAAGAAGATTATATATACCTATCTTTATTCAAAAGAGCCCTTCAAGATTTATCTACAAAAAACTATTCTTACGTAGATATTAACAATAAAATCCAAAATACTTTGGGACAAATAAATATATCTGAGAGTTACGACGAGGATATTGATGGAAACATTTTAAATTCATTTAATATTGGATTTAAATCTTTTAATCATAAGATTAAAGAATCATTTGAGCTGATAAAAGAAATTTTAATTAATATTAACTTTCATGATTATGAGAGATTAAAAGAAATAACACTAAGCTTAAAAAATGATTTTAAATCCTTATTAATCCCTAAAGGACATCTTTTAGCAATGTTAAGGTCTAAATCAAAACTAAAATTAAATGAGTATTTAAAAGAATTGCAAAATGGAATAACAGGTAGAGAATTTTGGCAAAAAGCAAAAACCGATGCAGAATCTTTAAAAGAAATCGCAAATAAATTAGACAATTTAAAAAATAAAATAATTTTAAAAAACAATTTATCTGCACTAATAATGGGAAATACTGATGACATTCTTAAAAACTTAGAAAGTGAATTTTTTAATCTAAAAGAAAGCCTAGAAGAGAGTAATCATTACGATAGATTGCTCAATCTTGATACAAACAACAAAACATTAAAAGAAATAATAATTATCCAATCAAAAGTGGCTTTTAATGCTATATGTTTTCCTAGTTACAAAATCAATGATGAAAATTATCCAAAAGCAAATTTTCTAGAGCATATATTAAGAAGTGGAATTTTTTGGGAAAAAATAAGGGTAATAGGGGGTGCATACGGAGCAAGCGCGTCGATTGCTAATGGAATTTTCTCTTTTGCGTCCTACAGAGACCCCAATTTCATCAAAACGTACCAGGCTTTCGAAAACTCTTTAGAAGAATTAGCTAATAACAAAATGACAAATGAAGAGATTTATACCTATTTGATAGGTTTAATAGGAACTAACATCTATGTAAAAACTAAAGCTACAGAAGCTTTGCAAAGCTATAGAAGAAAAATACTAAATATTAGTGACAGCTTAAGACAAGCTATTCGAAATGCCTACTTTACAATTACACCGCAAGACATTAAAGAAATATCTGCAAAGATTCTAACACAAATAAGACATCACAATAGCATTGCATCTTTGGTAAATAACCAAACATACGAAGAAGAAAAAAACAACCTAGAAAAATTAATAGGAAAAGAATATAGCGTAAAAAAAATTTATTAATATTTACTCAAAATTTCATACAAAAAACCCAATTTTTAGGACTTTTTATACCTTTTATTAAACTTATCAATTCTTCCCGCTGCATCAACAAACTTTTGTTGGCCAGTATAAAAAGGATGAGATTTGCTTGTAATCTCCACAGTAATTAATGGATATTCTTTTCCATCAATATATTTGATAGTTTCCTTTGAATTCAAAGTAGACCTAGTTAAAAACATTGCTCCATTTGATCCGTCTTTAAATACCACTAAATTATTTTTAGGATGTATATCTTTTCTCATAAAACCTTCCTCTTAATCTTCAATAAAGTTTAATTTACATTAGAAATAATGTCAATTTATTTAATTACCATTGCTCATTGTCTTTAAGAAAATCTCATTGTTTTTACTTTTTTTCATCTTTTCTATCAGAACTTCAACTCCCTCATAATCATCAACACCTCCAAGTATTCTTCTAATAAGCAAAATCTTAGAACGTTCCTCTTCGCTAAGAAGTAACTCTTCTTTTCTGGTACCTGACTTTTTAATATTAATAGCAGGGAAAAGTCTTCTGTCTGCCAAACTTCTATCAAGAATTAATTCCATATTACCAGTACTTTTAAATTCTTCAAAAATAACTTCATCCATTTTGCTACCAGTATCAACCAAAGCAGTAGCTATAATGGTCAAACTTCCCCCTTCTTCTATATTTCTAGCAGATCCAAAAAACCTCTTTGGCTTATGAAGAGCATTAGAGTCTACCCCCCCCGATAAAATTTTACCAGAAGTTGGCATGGTTTGATTATATGCCCTTGCAAGCCTTGTAATAGAATCAAGCAAAATAACAACATCTTTTTTGTTTTCAACAAGCCTTTTTGCCTTTTCAATAACCATCTCTGCTACCTGAACATGCCTACTAGCCTGCTCATCAAAATTAGATGCAATTACTTCACCTTTAACACTACGAATCATATCTGTAACTTCTTCTGGCCTCTCATCAATAAGCAATATCATTAAAATAACATCTGAATAATTAGTAGTTATTGCGTTAGCTATTTTTTGAAGCAAGGTAGTCTTTCCCGCTTTTGGAGGAGAAACTATTAAAGCTCTTTGTCCCTTACCTATAGGTGAAAAAAGATTAATAAGCCTTGTAGAAATATTGCAATTTTCATATTCAAGATTTAATTTCATATTGGGATAAAGAGGAGTTAAATTATCAAAAGGTATTCTGTTTTGAGCAAACGTAGGATCTTGATCATTAATAGATTTAATTTTAACCATTGCAAAAAATCTCTCACCATCTCTGGGTGATCTAATTTGGCCATATAAAATATCGCCAGTCCTTAAATTAAAAAGTCTAATCTGAGAAGGAGAAACGTAGACATCATTGCCCCCTGAAAGATAAGAATTTGATGCGGTTCTCAAAAACCCATAACCATCACTAAGCACATCAAGCACACCTGTAAATAAAACATTAATATCATTCTCACTTAATATTTTTACCAATAAAAATATTAATTCTGTTTTTTTCATTGTTACAGCAATAGTATGATTAGTCCCAAGACCTTCAACAATTTTTCTAACCTCTGTAATTGGCTTATCATAAAGTTTTTCAATCTCTACATAATCTTTACCATTAAAAAACTTGATGATATTACTTTGCTCTAAAGTTTTAATATTATTTTCTAAACCTGAAGAAGGAATATCATAATCAAATTCAGGAAATACTACGCCGTTTGAATCCTTTGCGCTACTTAAATCTACAGATTTTGTCACGTTAGATGCAGAATCCTTTTTAGCAACAACTTTGACCACTTTTTTTTTCAAATTATCTTCAATCTTAAACTCTTTAGAAACATCCAACCGCCTTATTTCACTTTCTAAATCAAATCCACCATTTTTTTTATCCATATTTTCCTCTACGAATTAAATTTTTAAGAAAGGATTTTATAAAAATCTACTTATTATTAATTAATAAAAAACACTGACCCTATTGCAAAGTATCTTTTATTTGTGAAACGGTGAAAGAAAATAAATCTACAATTTCATTAGACTTTATCATTTCACACTTACCATCAAAAATTATATTATCATTAATAAATATTTTTTTTGTTTTTATATCCCCATATATTTTACAACCGCTGTTTAAATAAACTTTACTAGCAGCGTTTACATTGCCCTTCAAAATTCCTTCTACTATTAATGTATCACAAATTACCACATTGGTAATAACCTTACTATTCTTGCCAATAAAAAGCACACCTCCTTTTGAAGATATTTCACCCTCAAAAGAAGAATCAAGATACAAAGTTCCTTCAAATTTTAATTTTCCTCTAAAAGTTAAACTAGAGTCCAGCTTACAATCCCATTTATAAGAATCTACAATATTAACCGGCATTTAACCTTTAATACCCCACACTCTCTCTTTCAAATCTTTGCCTGGACGAAAATACGCAACATGATGATCTAGGACCTTAACATATTCCCCTGTTTGAGGATTGCGAGCATTTAAGCGTCCCTTCCTTTTTCTAACTTCAAACGTACCAAAAGATCTAAACTCAATAACATTATTCGAACAAAGATTACTTTTAAGCTCTTCAAAAAAAGCATCTATTACAAGTCTTATATATTTTTTTTCTAATTTCAGATTATTATTTCTAATATTCAAAGATATTTGATCAACAATGTCTGATTTAGTAACCTTTGGTCTTCTTGAAAAAGACATAAACTAATTTCCTTACTTTAGCAGCAAAACATTTAAACGAGATTTTTTTCTAGCAGCCTTATTTTTATGAATTATTCGCTTTCTAGCAGCAGTGTCTAGTTTTTTTGCAACAAATTTAAAAAATTCAATAGCTTCGTCTTTCTTGCCCGCTTTTATCATGTTGATACAGCGTTTTTCTATTGTTTTTAATTCACTTTTTACACTTACATTTCTAATCTTTCTTTTTAAATTTTGACGAGAGCGCTTCAATGCAGATGCATTTTTTCTCAAGTTATACTCCTTAATAATATTATTAAACAATAGCTTTAATATATCAACTAATTCAAATATAGTCAATCAAAGCTTTAAATTAATTCGGTACAATAGTTTTGATTGATATAGTCAAAAACTTTTTGCATGGAATAAGAAATTTTTTTATTCAAAATATATACTTTTTTTGTCTGCTGACTTCCTTTATATAAAAAGCATAAATAATTTTTATTGTTAAATTCAAATTCTCTAGCAATAAAAACTTTTTCAAAAAATTCATAAAAATAAATTTCACTTTTAAAAATTTTTCTTTCACAGATTGAATCTTTCCTAAACTCATAAAACAATACTATATTACTAATAACTGAAAAATCTCCCAACAAAACTTTAATATCAATAAAAGAAATAAATAAAAAAATAAATATATTACCTAATGAAATGTAATAAACAAATAAACTAATCATAATACGAGCTAAAAACATATAAAGATAAGTACAAGATAAATAATATCTTATTGGAAAATTTTCCAATTTTGGAACAAACAGATCCTTTCTCTTAATTTTAAGCTCTTTGAATAATTCATTTGAACCATTGCCTATCCAAAAACAAACCTTAATCTTTTTTTTATTTTTTAATTTCAAAATCAAAACATTGTCTGACAATCTTTTTTCAAACAAAATAATATCATCAAAATCAAAATTACAACTTAAAAAAATACCCTTATAATAAATCTTAGATCCCTTAAACAAGATAGAACAAAAATATCTTAAATAAAAAAAAATTACAAAAAAATTTACTAAAATAAGAGCTATAACAAAGTAAAAAAAACTTGTATCATAAAAACCCAAATAAAGCAAACAAATCGCAATATTAAGAACAAACAAGCTAATTAATTTTACATTATTGAAAAATAAATCACGCATATAATATAAAAATAAATCTATACATTAAATTTAAAAAAGATTACATCTCCATCTCTTACAATATATTCTTTACCTTCAATTCTAACAAGTCCTTTCTCTTTTAGTTTTTGAACACTTTGAAATTTAAATAAATCCTCACAAGAATAAACTTCTGCCTTAATAAAACCCCTCTCAAAATCACTGTGAATTATTCCAGCAGCTTTGGGTGCTCTCATGCCCTGATTGAATGTCCAAGCTCTAACTTCTTGCAAACCTGCTGTAAAATAGGTTCTAAGCCCCAAAGTATAATAGGCTTTTTTAATTAAATTACCAAGACCACTATCATTTATTCCAAATAATTCTAACATTTCATTTTTATAAGATATATCCTTTATTTGGGCAAGTTCAGCTTCAATTTTGGCACACAAGATTAAAAAATCATTTCCTTCTTTTAAGGCAATATTTTTTACAATATCTGTATATTTATTGCCGCTAAGTGAATTTTCATCAACATTACAGACATACAAAACTTTTTTAAAAGTCAAAAGATTTAATGATCTAATAAAGTTGTATTCAAAATCATCAAATTTAAACTCAATAGCAGGATTCATATTGCTTAAATGGTCTTCAAGTCTTTTTAGCATTAAAACAATTGCTTTAGAAGATTCACTAATTTTTTTATCGGTGCTTTTAACATTTTTTTCTTGTTTTTGAAGACTTTTTTGAACAGTTTCAAGATCAGATAGACAAAGCTCAACATTAATTGTAGTTATATCTCTCTCAGGATTAATATCATCATTAATATGAATAACCTCTTTTTCTTCAAAACATCTTACAACATGAATAATAAGAGAAACTTCACGAATATTAGCCAAAAACTTATTGCCAAGCCCTTCGCCTGTTGATGCTCCCTTGACAAGGCCTGCAATATCCACAAATTCCATAACAGCAGGAATAATTTTGCGCGGAACAATGCACTCTGCGATTTTTAAAAGCCTCTCATCAGGAATTTCTACTATTCCTATATTTGGCTCAATAGTACAAAAAGGATAATTAGCGATCTCAACACTAGATGATGTCAAAGATGAAAATAAAGTAGATTTACCCACATTAGGAAGTCCCACAATCCCCGCATTAAGTCTCATGGCCTAAGCCCCCCCACTAATAAAATCAAAAAGAAATCTAATTAATAAAATATGCAAACTCTCCTCTTCCTGTCTGTTGATTTATATTTGCTTCAACAGATAAATTAAAATATTTATTGGGCTCTTGAGGGCCTGGATAATAATACTCTAGCAAATAAGTACCCGTTTTTTGTTCTAAAATTAAATCATAAACCTTGGATACTCCCTCATAGGATGAAAAAGGAATTATAGAACCACCTGTTTCATTAACTAAATACTGAAGCTTACTATTAACAGGATCATTGCCAAATAATATTAAGTAAAACCTTATATCATTATTTTTATAATAGCTTACTATTGTATCTAAAGAATACTTTTCAAAAGCTTTATGATTTAAAATACCACCACTAAAATAAACTACTGCTCTTCTTGAGCTTTTTGACATAAGCCCAGAACCTGCTAACTTCAAACTAACGTCTGTTTTTACAGCATCTGTACTATAAGGTCCAAGAGAACTTGTGTTTCTAATGCTATTTGTCAAGCTTTCAATATTATCTATAATAGGCACACTTGTTGCATTTATAAAACTAAAGTTTTTATTTTTTGACAACTCTATTAAAGCATTTAAACCTGCGATTTGATCTAGATCATATTTTTTCATATAAGAAGATTTATCAAAAACAACTGCTATATTAATGTCTTTTGAAGCATTTACATTATATGCTATCTTAGGATTGACAATGTAATAATTTTCATTTGAAATTGAAAAATTTTCACTTTTAAGCCCAACAACTGGTAATCCGCTTTTACTGCTAACATTAAGCTCAACGTAAATTTTAGGCCCTCCAAGTCTAACTATTCTTCTAACATCAACATTTAAACTGTCATAAAGACTTGAATCGCTCTTGTAAACTGAAACCTTGGCATTATTAAAATCTGAGACAATCATCTGATTATTGGCATCCAAAATAGATGAAGAAATTTTAGAATTCATTTTATCTGCTTTTAAAATTTTTGTAATTGTCTTTTTAGCAATACTATATTTATAAACACCATCTTTTGAGGATACTATAACATTGTTGCCTACAAAATCACTACTAAGCCCCTCTATTCCCTCAATAGAAGTAAAAACTGAATATAAATGATTGCCACTAGTATCAAAAACTTCAATGGTATTTCTCAGAGAATCTGCAACATAAATGTTTTCATTCAAATAAGTAACGCCTGTAGGACCTAAAAGGCCCTTATAGCCTGAAGTCCTAGAACCAAAATGCAAAATAAAATCACCCTCAAGTCCAAATTTACTTATTCTTTTATTTCCCCATTCGCTTACATAAATGTAGTTTCTCTTATCAATAGCCATATACTGAGGAGCAAGCAATTCGCCATCTTTAGTGCCCTTTTTCCCAATAGATTTCCTTTTAGCTCCAAGAACTTTGTCATAAACACCAATTTCATCACTTGAATAAAGAGTCACATAAAGTAAATTATTAACTTCAATAACATCATAAGGTGATTTTAAATAACTAAAGCCATCTTTAACTAAAGTATTAACATTATTATTAACATCAAAATACAATATTTCATTACCTACAAAGTTAGCAGCATAATATCCACCGTACTTATCAGCCCTCAAAGATGTAATTTGATACCCATGTGGCCTTTTGTAAATAGAATTATCAAGAGAAGCAACTTTTACAAGTTTTTTAAAATTAAGTTCATAATTTGAAAAAATACCTCTCCTTTGCTCAATCGTAGAAATCAAATGCCTAAGATAGGGAACCTTATAACCTTGATCTTTTAAATTTCTCCACTCCATTAAGGCTTCTTCAACATAACCCAATCTATAATAAACATTGCCAGCCCAAAAATGATAATCAAGATTATTAGGATCAAAGCTTAAAATTTTTTTAAAAGATAAAAGAGCATCATCATAAATCCCATTATTATAAGAATTAAGAGCCCATTTAAACTCTTCTTGAGCATCTTTATTAGTAACTATTCCTTGGGCATGCAAACTAAAAATATTTAAAAAAAACAAACCAATAAAAGCAAAAATTAACATAATCCCCTTTACTCTTTCAATACCTATTATAAGCATAAATTTCCAAAAAAATAATACAAAAAAATTAATACTATCGTATAAAATTATTAATGATAATGTTAAATATATTACACCATTATGCTACTAATAATAGTAAAAAAGAGGAAAAATGAAAACTAGATGCTTTTGCTTAGCCGCATTTTCAGGAATTCTTACAACACTTGCAATTCCAAATGAAATTAAAGAAACCGGATATTCAATCCTGGGATTTGTTGCCTATGTACCACTTTTTATAGCCTTAAACAAACTAGAAGATAAAAAAACATTAATGGGACTGACGGTATTTTACTTTATAATAGCCAACAGCTTGCAAAATTTTTGGCTTGGATTTTTTCATGCATTTGGATGGATTACATTCATTGGAGTGGTAATAGGGTACATTCCATATTCATTAACTTTAGGCTATTTCCTTTACTACTCTTTAAAAAACTTCAAAAATAAAACGATGAGCATAGCAATGCTTTTTACATTTTATGATTACTCAAGATCAATTGGATTTTTAGCATATCCCTGGGGGCTTGCAGCTTTCACCGTAAATAACTTCAATAATTTAATTCAAGTAGCAGACATTTTTGGTGTATTTTTTGTATCATTTGTAGTCTACTTTTTAAACTCGGGAATTGCAGACTTTCTAATCCATAAAAACAAAACAAATTTGCTAAACATAGCATTTCCAATGCTGCTAATAACAACATCTTTTACTTACGGGGTGCTTAAAAAAACAGAGCTAAAAAACTTATTAGCAAAAGAAATAGACAGTCTAAACATTGCAGCTATTCAGCTTAACACTGATCCATGGTTGCCAGGAAATGACAAAAAAGGAATAAGAGATTCTATTGAAATTACAGAACAAGCCTTAAAAGAAAATCCAAACATAGAATTTGTAATCTGGAGCGAAGGGGTACTAACCTACCCTTTTAGCAAAGAAGACCAGCACTTTAAAAGCTCTGATTTGCACAATGAGCTTAAAAATTTTATAAAAGAACGAAAAATCCCATTTGCCATTGGGGCTCCCTCAAATGTGGATAAAACTATAAGGATTCAACAAAATTCTATTTATATGATAGAGCCAAACCTCAATATTGCAAACATATATTCTAAAATATTCTTAGTCCCTTTTGCAGAAAAAATTCCATTTTACGAATATGAATTTGTAAGAAACTTTTTTTTAAAAAATTTTAGAATTTTAGGACAGATTGAAGGAAATAAAATTGAAATATTAAAATTGAAAAAGTTTAAATTTGCTCCTTTAATATGTTATGATGATGCATTTCCAGAACTTTCAAGGTTTTACAAAACCCAAGGTGCTAATACATTGCTAAATTTTTCAAACGACTCTTGGTCAAAAACAAATTCAGCAGAATGGCAACACTTTGTTGTGGCTAAATTTAGAAGCATTGAAAATGGAATCAAAACTATTAGAGCTACAAACTCAGGAATTACTGCAATCATCAACGAATACGGAGAAAGCATTAAAAAATTAGAAACTTTTAAAAAAGGATACTTATTATCAACAGTAAAACTGTCTCCAACATTTACAACCATTTATGAAAAAATTGGAGACTCGTTTATACATATATTAATAATGATGTTTTTAATCACAACATTAAGATTTCAATTTATGGAAGACAAAAACCAATTATTATCGTCTTCTGTAGTAAAAATTAAAGTCTGATGTTCTTTCCAAAATGGAAAATTTTTAGTAACATCATTTTTTTTGGCATTCACATTAACAGCAAAAGAAGTATCATTGGATTTTGAAATTTTTAAAGACTTTAAATCGTAATAATCATCAACTGATAAATACTCTAACTCATCAGCATCAGCCTTAGATGAAGCACTTGATAAAGTTGATATAAAACCATCTTTTGATTCAAATTGCCCCATAACATTAACTTTATCCGCAATAACAGAATCAAACAAATCAAAGTTTCTAGAAATTAAAGCTCTTGCAAACTTTCCAAATTGAAACTTAATAATTTTATCTTGATTTTTGCTTCTCTCTCTTTGAGCAATATATTCTATTTTGGGAGCATTTGTAAAATCATTGATTTCTATTTTTTCGTGCACTATTCCGGGTATCTCCTCAAGCTTAACATCCTCAAGCATAACAACCTTGGAATTGTCATCCTTAATCCTAGCATCAAGCTCTTTAACTGCAAGCTTAATATCAACTCTCTTTTTCAAATCTGGATAAATCTTTAAAGCCTTTGCTTGAAAAAGCTTTCCCTTTTTAATTTTACCAACGTTTATATATCTTTGGCCAACCTCATAATAAAAAATAGCAAGCTCTTTTTGCTTATCAACATAAGAAGAACTACCTTGAGCAAACAAATTCAAAAAAACAAAAGAACATAAAAAATACAGAAGAAATAATCTTCTCATAAGAACCTCCATTAACACTCAACCTTAAAACAAAACAAAAGAATGTCAATCTACTATAAATAATTATAATACAAGTTTATCTCTAATTAAAGAAATCACTTTATTCTTATCCTCTTCACTAAAAATATTTATATTATCGTAAGAAAATTTTATTTTTGACGACAAGCTGTATTCATCATACCACTTTAAATATTTCCTATTAAGGCCCTCAAGATAATCCCTGGGAATATTCATTTCAAAGCTTCTATTTCTATTTTTAATTCTGCGCTCAACCTCATCAATACTACAATCAAGATAAACAAGCAAACTTGGTCGCTGAGAATGTTCAAGCATATTATCAAGAAGATCGATATATATTTTATATTCTTCATCAGAAATATGCCCATCACAATTTAAAAGAGACGCAAACACACAATCGCCATAAATAGATCTGTCTAGTATGCCCCCTTTTGTTCTAAATACGCCTTTTATTAATTTAAACCTCTCATTAAGAAAATTAATTTGAACTGGAAATGCCCATCTGGATTTATCCTTATAAAATTTGTCTAATACAGCCAAAGTAAAATCATTATTCAGTTCACTGTAAAAAGGAATTTCCAACTCCTTTGATAAAATATTTCCAAGAGTAGTTTTCCCTACTCCAATTAAACCTTCTATTACAATCACCAAGTCTACCTCCAAAATAACTTAAATAAATTTACATATAAGCTAAAAAAAGAATTGCTAAAGAATAAAACTTCATAAATCAAAAAATCCAATATAAAAATATTAATATAAAATAAAAAATCCTTAAACAAATTTTAGAAAAGAAATTCATAATTTAAAAATTAAAATTTTTAAATTATTGACATTAATCTTAATTAAAAATAAGATATTAAATATAATTTAAATAAAGCTTTTATTAAAAAAAATAATTATTTTTAATAAAAAAAGCTAAAGTGCAAAAATGCTAACCATCTTACAAAAAAACAAAATAAAATTTAATTAAAAAATTTAATATATTCGGATTAAAAAATCAAAAATTAAAACTTCTTAAAAAAGAAAATTGTTATAAAGATAAGGAGATGTAATTATGAATTATACAAAATTCCAAGAATTTATATCGGAATTTTTGGGAACATTCATCCTATTGGCTCTAGGAACTGGATCTGTTGCAATGACGGTATTATTTTCCTCAAGTCCTGAAATACCAGGAGAAATAATAAAAGGGGGATATACAAATATAGTATTTGGATGGGGACTGGGAGTAACGTTTGGTATTTATACGGCAGCAAGAATAAGCGGAGCACACCTAAACCCAGCCGTTAGCATAGGATTAGCAAGCGTTGGAAAATTTCCCGTTTCAAAACTTTTACATTACATTGTAGCGCAAATATTAGGAGCTTTTACAGGCGCATTAATGACACTTGTCGTATTTTATCCTAAATGGATAGAAATGGATCCTGGGCTTGAAAATACTCAAGGAATAATGGCAACTTTCCCTGCTGTTCCTGGATTTTTGCCTGGGTTTATTGATCAAATTTTTGGAACTTTTTTGCTAATGTTTTTAATTTCTGCTGTTGGAGATTTTACAAAAAAATACAGTGACAATCCATTTATTCCTTTTATTATAGGAGCCGTGGTTTTATCAATAGGGATAAGTTTTGGGGGAATGCACGGCTATGCTATTAATCCTGCAAGGGACCTAGGACCAAGAATTTTACTCTTATTTGCTGGATTTAAAAATCATGGATTTGACAACCTAAGTATATTTATTGTACCAATAATTGGCCCAATAATTGGAGCAATTTTGGGAGCTACAATTTACGAATTTACACTAAAAAATAACAAAGACTAAAAGAAAAGATATTTATTTTTATTAAAGGAAAAACTATGAAATACATTTTATCTATTGATCAAGGTACTACTAGCTCGAGAGCAATGGTATTTGATAAAAATGCAAACATAAAAGGGTTTGCTCAAAAAGAATTTACTCAAATTTATCCACAACCAAGTTGGGTAGAGCATGATCCTACCGAAATATGGGGATCACAGCTTGGAGTTATAACAGAAGCTATGGCAAATGCACGAATTTTACCAAGTGAAGTTGATGCTATTGGAATAACTAATCAAAGAGAAACTACGGTTATATGGGAAAAAAATACAGGAAAACCCATTCATAATGCAATAGTATGGCAAGACAGAAGAACTGCAAAAATTTGCGACCAATTAAAAAAAGAAGGAAAAGATAAAATTATTCTGGAAAAAACAGGCTTGGTGCTAGATTCTTATTTTAGTGGAACAAAAATAATGTGGATCTTGGATAATGTAGAAGGCGCCAGACAAAAAGCTGAAAATGGCGAATTGTGCTTTGGAACAATAGATACATGGATATTGTGGAATCTGACTCAAAAAAAAGAACATGCAACTGATTACTCTAATGCCTCAAGAACATTATTATTAAACATTAAAACATTAAAGTGGGATGATGAACTTCTAAGTATATTAAATATTCCAAAAGCAATTTTGCCTGAACTTAAAGAAAGTTCTACAATATATGGCAAAACAGACAAAGCGCTATTTGGAGCAGAAATTCCTATTGCAGGAATTGCCGGAGATCAATTTGCAGCAACATTTGGACAAGCCTGCCTTAAAAAAGGTATGGCCAAAAACACTTATGGAACTGGTTGCTTTTTAACAGTAAATATAGGTAAAGAACCAATTATTAGTAATGACAAGCTTTTAACTTCAATCGCATGGGGAAGAAAAAAATCTGTAACTTATGTTCTCGAAGGAAGTGTTTTTATTGGTGGGGCCGTAATCCAGTGGCTAAGAGACGGTCTTGAATTTTTCAGAAAAAGCTCAGATGCAGAAACATTAGCAAGCTCTGTCTCAGATAATGGCGGGATTTATTTTGTGCCAGCATTTGTCGGACTTGGCGCACCTCATTGGGATTCTTATGCAAGAGGAACAATCATCGGAATAACAAGAGGCTCAACAAAAGCTCACATTACAAGAGCCGCCCTTGAGAGCATCGCATTTCAAAGTTTTGATATACTAAATACCATGAAAAAATCCGTTCCCAACTTTGAAATTCAAGAATTAAGAGTAGATGGGGGAGCAAGTCAAAACAATTTATTAATGCAATTTCAAGCCGATCTTTTAGAATGCAAAGTTGTAAGACCAAAAATAACAGAAACAACCGCTCTTGGTGCTGCTTATCTTGCGGGGCTTGCAACAGGTTATTGGCAAAGTGCCGAAGAAATTGTAAGTCTTTGGCAAATAGATAAGATATTTGAACCTTCAATGCCAAAAAATCAAAAAGAAATGCTTCTTGAGAATTGGAACAGGGCAATTGAAAGATCAAAATCCTGGATACAGAATTCTCATAATCTATAAAAGTCCAAAACAAGGGCTTTAAGATTATAACAAAAATATACTGGTAACAAAATTATGCATAATTTATTTAATTTTTTAAAACTAAAGCAATATCATTGGAGCAATACAAAAAATGATTAATAATATATTAAATCTAAAGGAAAATCACAAAAAATTGAAAAATTTACTAGTGCAATTGGTCTATAAGTGCTATTCAATAAAAATTAAAACAAATGGTCTTTTCGAATTTATTAAATCTAGTATTTAGCTAAAAAGAAAAGAAATTAACCAAAATGGAGGAATATTTAAATTTCATGAATAATAACAAAGAAACAAAATTAAAAGATCTTGAAAATCAAGAATTTGATCTTATAATAATTGGGGGGGGCGCAACAGGCCTTGGCATTGCGGTAGACGCAATTACAAGGGGATATAAAACAATACTTATAGAAAAATTTGATTACGCAAAAGGAACTTCCTCTAGATCAAGCAAATTAATTCATGGTGGAGTAAGGTATTTAGCCCAATGGAATATTTCTTTAGTTAAAGAAGCTTTGCACGAAAAAGCCATTCTTGAAAAAAATGCACCTCATTTAATTAACGAATGTGCACTTATCACTCCTATTTATAATATTTTAGAAATACCCTATTATTATTTTGGATTAATTTACTACCACAATCTTATGGGCAAAGAAAAAACTGCCAAATATAAAACTAAATTATTATCCAAAACATCTACCATTGAAAAAGCTCCTAATATTAAAACAGAGGGTCTTAAATGCTCTGTTCTATATTACGACGATTCATTCGACGATGCTAGAATGGCAATAACATTGCTAAGAACTTTTACCGAAAAAGGAGGCATTGCACTTAACTATACAGAACTTAAAAAATTTAACAAAGAAAACGGAAAACTTTCAGGGGTTCTCATACAAAATAAATTTTCAAAAGAACAAATTTCATTAAAAAGCAAATGCATAATAAACGCAACAGGAATATTTTCAGATGAAATAAGAAGATTGGATGATGAAAAAGCTTTAAACATTATCAAACCTTCCCAAGGTAGCCATTTAATAATTAAAAAAGACAAATTTCCCAAAGATTATGCAATATTAATGCCCAAAACTAGTGATAATAGGATTTTATTCGCTATTCCCTGGTATGATAGTGTTGTTTGCGGAAGCACTGACATTCCAATAAAAGAAATAGAAGAAGAACCTAAAAGATTTGAAGAAGAGATTGAATTTATAATAAATAATTTAAACAACTATTTAAATATTAAAATAGAAAAATCAGATGTTAAAAGTGTATATACCGGAATAAGACCATTAATAATGGATCCAAAAGTTGAAGGTAACACTTCAAAAATCTCAAGAAATGAAAAAATATTTATATCAGATTCAAATCTTATTACAATAGCGGGAGGCAAATATACTACATATAGAAAAATGGCAGAAAAAACCTTGCTTAAGGCCATAGAAAAAAATTTAATACCAAATTGTAAACCAACTACAGAAAATTTAAAGCTGCACGGCTATCTTAAAAAAGAAGAGGCAATGAAAATCCCTGAGCCTTTTAGAGCTTATGGCAGCGACTTTGAAATTCTAAAAAATATGGAAGGTTTTAACAAAAAAATACACGATAACTTGGATTTAAATGAAGCTCAAATAGATTTTTCAATTAAATTTGAGCAAGCTAAAACCATTGAAGATGTTTTAGCAAGAAGAACAAGATCACTACCCTTAAATCCTCAGGCTGCAATTGAGGCTGCTCCAAGAGTTGCTGAAATAATGATGAAAAAATTAAATAAATCTGAAAAGTGGAAAAATGAACAAATAAAAAACTTTTTAGAAATAAGTAAAAAATATTTAATTTAAAATTAATTTAATTTTTGATATTAAACAAAGGGATTGTTTAACAATCCCTTTTAATTTAAAACCTAAAACATTAAAAATCCTTAAACCCAATTCACATTAGCAAATTCACAAGCAAACCTTGAATCTCTTCAATGCTATCTAAAAGTTTAATCTGGGTCATTTGATTTTGCAAAACAGAATAAGCAAGTTTGTCTAACTTGTCATTAATAATTTTAATAATTCTATACTTGGGACGTTTGGGATCTCCCAAACTTCCCCCTTTTTGCTCTTTCAAGCAAACAGAAGATGATATAATAATGGATATAAACTCTGAAATAACTTTTTTATAAAAAATCACATTTTGCCTGGAAGGCTCACTCAAAAGCCTCTCGCCAGTCTCATTAATTCCATCTAACATACTTCTAATTAAATCAAGATTAAATTCTCCATTTTCAAGCAAAATAAAATGCTTATCCTCTTTAACACTTTCAGTCTGAAACACTGAAGAAAAAAGATTATTCTTATCAAAAGACACCTTTTTGCCATTTTTTTTATAATCTTTTGAACTAAGATTTAATGCTCCAGCAATCAAATTATTTACTTTCATCTATTTTGTTCACAGCACTTGAAAAATATTTATCATCCTCACCTTCTAAAAGTTGAAAAGATTTTTTTTCTTCTTGATGCTCCTTATTGATTTCAATTAAAAGATCTTCATTGACCTTGTAAGAACCAGTATAAAAAAATGTATTTCTTTCAGGAGCTCTAAGATACTCAGCACCAATATCCATATACCCATCAATAATAGCCCCCTCTTCAACTTCAATTGACTTACAAGAAATATTTCCAATAACACAACCTGATGCAAATATTTTAATCTTGCTTTTAGCATAAATATTACCCACAACCATTCCAGAAATAACAAGCTCATTAGCATCAATACTAGATTTAACTCTACCGCTCTCTCCAATAATTACTCTTTTAGTAGAGCTAATGGTGCCTATAAAATCACCATCAAGACGGATAAAATTATTTGAAACTAAGTCTCCTTTAAAAAAATCACCAACACCCACTATTGTTTTTATTTCATCAAAAATAAACAAAGACGGGGCTTTTCTTTCTTTTTTTACAGTCAAAAAATTTAACATCTATTTTGAAGCTCCTGTTGCTAAATTTAAATACATATCGGGATTAATAACTTGAGAGCCTACACGAACCTCATAATGAACATGTGGACCTGTTGCATAACCTGTCTGTCCCATAAATCCAATTATCTGCCCCTTTTTAACATAAGACCCTTTAGAAGTATTAAGACGCGACATATGTGCATAAAGAGTCGCAAGTCCATACTTATGCTTAATTTGAACAAAATTGCCATAGCCTGCTGACTGATAACTTGCCCTAACAACTTCCCCATCAGCAGTTGCAACAATAGGAGTTCCAATTCTAACTCCCCCAAGATCTATGCCTTTGTGAATATACCACTGCCTAGTAAAAGGCTCAATAGCGGGGCCAAAATGCAAAGTAATAATTCCAGATCCACCCGCAAGAGGCCAAAGAGAAGGAATGTCATTTAAAAGCTTGTCCTGAGCGTGCAAGACTTTAACTATGCTTTTAAGAGGAGGAATTGAACTTTCTATTTTGCTTTTAATATTTTTAAGATCGCTAAGCTCTTTTATTGAATTAGCTTCTAAAATTTGCAAATCAATAAAATCAGAAAGATCTCCATCTAGTTTATTTTTATTTAAATCAACGCCATTAGAATTGATTTTCAAAGAAGTTTTAAGCTCATCTAAAACTTTAGAAAAATTTTTTGCAACAGAATTAATTTCTACAACTGTATTTCTAAAATCTTCAATCTCAGATTCTGCTAAAGAGTAATTTTTCTCTGTGGATTTAACAATTGATGAGAGAGTAACATAATTAACAGCAAGTAAAACAAACCCTATAAAACCGCCTAAAAAAAAAGTAGAAAAGAAAAATAAAGTCAAAAAAGAAATTTTAATATTTTTTACATTCCCTTTAACATGGGGAATAATCATAAAACTAATATTTTGCTTAAAAAAAGAATGTATAACTTTAAGGGCTATAAACAAAGAATTATAAATAGCTAAAAAAAACTTTAAAATTCCTTTAAAACCCAAAATAATTTTAAACTTAATTCTTTTCTTCATAACAAACCTTACCAAAAATTACCATGCTCAAACAAAAAATTAAGAATTTATTTAAATATCTTATACAAAAATGCAAATTTTCTTATAAAAACCCGGTATAAAAATACTTAACAAACACATAAAATTTAAGAGAACAATATTTAAAACCAATACAATTATGCAATTAAACTCATAAATACTTTATTATTATATAGATGAAAACACTATTTTTTGCAACAACAAATGAAAATAAAATAAATGAGGTAAAAAATATATTAGATATACCTAATTTAAACTTAATAGTCCCTCAAAATTTCAACATAAAAGAAACAGGAAAAACATTTAAAGAAAACTCTTTGCTTAAAGCAAAAGCACTGTTTGAAATTTTAAATAAAAATCAAAATGTTTTTGGGGAAGATTCTGGGTTGTGCATTGAGGCGCTAAACTTGGAACCTGGAATTTACTCTAAAAGATATGACATTTATAAGCTATGTAAAAAATTAAGCACTAATGAAAAAAATCAACTAATTTTAGACTTAATGAAAAATGAAAAAAATAGAAAAGCATATTTTATATGCAACATAAGTTATATATCAAAAAATGGACAAATATTAAATTTTGAAGGAATTATTAAGGGGAAAATTGCCTTAAGTTTAAATGATGACAAAAACTATGGATTTGGTTATGATTCAATATTTTTAACTAAAAATAATAAAAAGCTTAGCGATCTAACACTTGAAGAAAAAAACAAAATATCCCATCGAGGAATAGCATTTTTAAAATTTAAAAAATTTTTATTAGAATCTTTATTCAACAGTTAAACTTAAAGGCTTTTTATATATAAAGTTTAGACTTTATTGTAAAATAAAAAGCACAATGTTTATAAAATTTCGACTTATTATTTCTTTTCAAGCAATAAAAAAAGAAAGAGGAGAATTTAGTGATAAATAGAAATGAAATTAATGAGAATGATAAATGGGACTTATCTTTTCTATTTGCAAATGAAGAAGAATATGCAAAAGCAATTAATGTTATTGAAATTAAAACCAAAGAATTTAAAAAATATGAAAAACTGGAATTAAATTTTGATTTATTTAAAGAAACTTTAAACAAATACTACGAAATCATGGAAGATTTAGAGAAGGTCTCTTACTATGCAATGCTTCAATTAGAAACAGATGTAACAAACAAGGATTCAAATAAGCTATATTCTATGTGTGTCAACTTAGCTACAAAAGTATCTAATACTACCTCATACTTCATTCCTAAAATACTAAAAACAGACGAAAAAAAAATTCAAGCTTGGATAAATGAGCCAAAGCTTAAGGATAAAAAAATTGCAGTTGAAAAAATACTAAGAGAAAAAAGCCATATTTTAAGCGAACAAGAAGAAAAGATACTTGCTAACTATACCCCTCTTTACTTATCTTATCAAAACATATTCTCAGCATTAACAAATGCTGATATGGAATTTGGAGAAATTAATGGACAACCTTTAACCAATTCTACCTACACACTATTTCTACAAAATGAAGATCAAAAAATACGAAAAGAAGCTTTTTTAAAATTTTATCAAAAATACAAAAATAATGAGAATACACTTGCTAATCTTATTATCTCAGACTTTAAGAAAAGTCACTTTATTGCAAAGACAAGGAAGTTTCAAAATACTTTTTCAATGCAACTCTTTTCAAACAATATTGATAAAAAAGTTTATACAAATTTAATCGAAACTGTCAATGAAAATTTATCTATACTTAATGACTATTATGAGTTTAGAAAAAAAGTTTTAAACCAAGAATATCTATATCACTACGATGTTTACGTGCCATTAACAAAAGGAATAACATTTAAAAATTCGTTTGAAGAAGCTTGTGAGAAAATATTAAAATCTTTAGAGATACTAGGAAATGAATATACAAAAACCCTAAGAAACGGTCTTTTAAAAGAAAGATGGGTTGATAAATACGAGAATACTGGAAAAAGATCAGGGGCTTTTAGCGCTGGATCATACAACGGAAAACCTTATATACTTCTTAATTACAAAGACGAATCGATAAGGGATATGTTTACGCTTGCACACGAAGCAGGACATTCAATGCACTCTTACTTTAGTATAAAAAACAACCCATTTCCACACTATAATTATTCCATTTTTGAAGCAGAAATAGCATCAATAATTAACGAACAAATATTGGCAGAATATTTGCTAAAAAACGAAACAGATACTAATAAAATAAAATATATAAAACTCACACAAATTGACGACATGATTTCAACATTCTTCCGACAAACAATGTTTGCTGAATTTGAGTACATTATTCATGAAATGATTAGCAAAGAAGAACCTGTGGTAAAAGAAACACTAACAGAAACTTATATGAATTTGCTAAAAAAATACTTTGGACCTAGTCTAAAATTTGATGAAATGAGTCCCCTTGAATGCCTTAGAATCCCTCACTTTTATTCACCCTTTTATGTGTATCAATATGCTACAGGTATTGCAGCTGCCCTGGCAATATACAAAGATATTAAAGAAAATAAAAAAGATGCAGTAAAAAATTATATAAAATTTTTAAAAACAGGTGGTTCTAAATATCCACTAGATTCCTTAAATATTACCGGGGTAGATTTAACAAAAAAAGCAACAATAGAAAACACTATTAACATTTTCAAATGTAGACTTGAAGAGATAAAGAAAATATTCCAATAAAAGGAGATTTACTGTGAGAAATATCAATTTGATTTTAGCTTGGCTTGTACATATTTTTACAGCATCTGGCTTGATTGTAGGGCTTTACTCAATAATTTCAATTGTAAATGGTGATTATTATCTTCTTTTAAAGTTAACAATAATAGGGCTCATAATAGATGGAATTGACGGAACTATGGCAAGAAAACTCAAAGTCAAAGAATTAATACCTGAAATTGATGGCACTCTACTTGATAATATTACAGACTATATAAACTATACATTCATACCTGTTATATTTTTTTATTTAGGCGAATTTATTGAAGAAAAATATAAAGTCGCTATTTGCATCGGAATTTTACTCTCATCAGCATACCAATTCTCAAGAACAGATGCAAAAACAAATGACAACTACTTTAGGGGATTTCCTTCCCTATGGAATTTCTTTGTGATATTAAACATAATCTTTAAAATGGAGCAAATAACAAATCTTATTATAATGTCAATATGCATTATAACAAGCTTCATCCCAATAAAATTTATTTACCCATCGAAAACCAAAGAATTAAGGAAAATTACCATACCAATAACAATAATAAGTTGCCTAATATTTGTTGTATCAATATTTTCAGAGCTATCCACAACAACGTTAAAAATGGCCAAAACAGTTCTTATCCTTTACTTTGCATATTTAACTTTAGCAAGTATATATTTAACTTATAAAACAAGAAATAGATGACAAAAATGTATATAAACACAATAATAGAATATATTGATTCAAACATAGCTTATTCCCCAATAGTATTTTTTTCTTTGCTAATTTTAGCAGGGCTTAATGTTCCTATTTCTGAGGATGCAATAGTACTAATGGGCGGAATTTTATCTAGTCGAAAAAATGAATATACTGTATTAATATTTTTGGGGATTTTTTGGGGAGCCTATATTGGGGACATAATATCTTTTTATATTGGAAAATTAATGGGAAATAAATTGTTTAAAAACAAAAAAGACAATAACCTGCTTGACAAAATAAATTACTATTATGGTCAATATGGGGTATTAACTTTATTTATAGGAAGGTTTATACCCTTCGGAGTTAGAAACGCAATATTTATATCAGCAGGAATGGGAAATATGAAGTCCAATCTATTTATTGTTTCTGACTTTTTTGCAACTTTACTCTCAATAATCGTTTATTTTACTCTAAGCTTTAAACTAGGACAATCCTTTGAAATAATATTTTCAAAAATAAAAATAATTATATTTACAATATTTATTATTGTAATAGCTACAACAACAATAATCTACGTAATTAAAAAAAATAAAAAAGTTGACAAAAATTTAAAATAAAAAATATAATGGTTAACAGTGCTGTGGTGGTGGAAGTGGTAGACACGCTAGCTTGAGGGGCTAGTGGGCGCAAGCCCGTGCTGGTTCAAGTCCAGTTCACAGCATCAAAATTGTTAGCAGATTATTAAAAAAATTAACAAAAATGCGATCTAAAAGGATATTAGAGATTAAGTTATTGTGGGTTAATTTTCAAGAGGACAAATGTCTAAATACGAATTCATAAAAATTGAAAAAAAATGGCAAGAATTTTGGGACAATAACAAAACATACAAAGTAGAAGAAGATCCAAGCATTCCCAAAGAAAAAAGATTATATATACTTGACATGTTCCCCTATCCTTCTGCCAACGGGCTTCATGTTGGCCATCCAGAAGGATACACAGCTACTGACATATTTGGAAGATACAAGCTTTTGAATGGATTTCATGTACTTCATCCAATAGGATTTGATAGCTTTGGACTTCCTGCTGAAAATTACGCAATACAAACGGGTACTCACCCTCAAAAAAGTACAGAAGAAAATATCAATAAGTTTAAAAAACAAATAAAAGCTTTCGGGTTTGCCTATGATTGGGATCGAGAAATTAGAACTCATGAGGAAAATTACTATAAATGGACACAGTGGATTTTCCTACAATTATATAAAAAAGGGCTAGCTTATGTAAAAGAAATGCCTGTATGGTACTGCCCTGAGCTTGGAACCGTGTTAGCAAATGAAGAGATTATTCAAACTTCAGACGGACCAAAATCTGAGAGAGGATTTTACAACGTCGAAAAAAAATATTTAAGACAGTGGGTTTTAAAAATTACAAAGTATGCTGAAAGATTGTTAAACGACCTTGAAGAATTAGAATGGCCTGAATCTGTAAAAGAAATGCAGCGAAATTGGATTGGCAAATCAACAGGAGTTGAAATAGACTTTGAAATTGAAGGCCACAACGATAAACTCAAAGTCTTTACAACAAGGCCAGACACAATCTTTGGCATCACATATTTAGTGATCGCACCAGAAAATAAACTAATAGAAAAAATAACAAAAAACAACTTTAAAAAAGATGTTTTAAAATATGTAAAGCAAGAAGAACTCAAAAGCGATCTTAATAGAACCTCTCTTGAAAAAGATAAATCGGGAGTTTTTACAGGATCTTACGCATTTCATCCAATAACAAATGAAAAAATTCCAATTTGGGTTGGAAGCTACGTACTAGGAACTTACGGAACCGGGGCTGTAATGGGCGTTCCAGCGCATGATGAAAGAGACTTTCAATTTGCCAAAAAGTATCAATTAAAAATTTTGCCTGTGATATCAAAATCAGGGAAAAATGAAATATTAGAAAAAGCATTTATTGATGATGGAATTTCAATAAATTCTCCTAATGAATTTAATAATCTTAAAAATTCTGAAGTAAAAGACAAAGTAATAAAATGGCTTACTAAAAACAAAAAAGGGAAAGAAAAAGTTACTTATAAGCTTAGAGATTGGATTTTTTCAAGACAAAGATACTGGGGAGAGCCCATACCCATTTTGTTTGATAAGCTTGGAAATGCAATACCTTTAGAGGAAAATGACCTTCCCTTAAAGCTTCCAGAAATTGCGAACTACAAACCTTCTGGAACAGGTGAATCTCCTTTGTCAAGAATTAAAGATTGGGTAAACGTAAAAGATATGGGTTTTACAAGAGAAACAAACACAATGCCTCAATGGGCAGGCTCTTGTTGGTATTATTTAAGATACCTAGACCCTAAAAACCCAAAAGAGTTTGCAAACAAAAAAAAAATTGAATATTGGATGCCAGTTGACTTATACATAGGAGGAGCTGAACATACAGTATTACACCTGCTTTACTCAAGGTTTTGGCACAAGGTTCTTTATGACCTAGGATATGTAAATACCAAAGAACCTTTTAAAAAACTAGTAAATCAAGGCATAATAACGTCATTTTCTTATCAAAAAGAAAATGGGATTTTAATACCTAATGACCAAGTTATAGAAAAAGACAATAAATTTTTTGACAAAAAAGATAACAAAGAAGTAACCCAAGTAATTGCCAAAATGTCAAAATCTTTAAAGAATGTAATAAACCCAGACGACATTATTAAAGAATTTGGAGCAGACTCAATGAGAATTTATGAAATGTTTATGGGACCACTAACAGATTCTAAGCCTTGGAATACTAAAGGCATTATTGGTGTTTTTCGATTTTTAAATAAAATTTGGAGCTTAAGAGAAAAAGAACTATCAAAAGACAATCCTCCAAAGGAAATAATATCTGAACTACATAAAGTAATAAAAAAAGTCTCAGAAGACACAGAAAAACTAAATTTTAACACAGCAATCTCCGCAATGATGATATTTATAAATGAACTTCTAAAGTATGAAAAAAATTATTTAAACATATTTAAACCGTTTATCATTATTTTATCCCCTTATGCACCCCATTTAGCAGAAGAGTTGTGGGAATATATTGGAGAGCTTCCTAGTTTATTTAAAAATTCAAAATGGCCAAAATTCGATGAAAGTCTTATTATTAAAGATAAAAAAGAAATTGTCCTACAAATAAATGGAAAAATAAAAGACAAAATTTTATTAAACAAAGAGACAGAAGAAGAAGAAGAACTAAAAAAAATAGCAATGGAAAATAGCAAAATAAAATCAAACTTATTCAATAAAAAAATAGTAAAAATAATTGTAATTAAAAACAAGCTTGTCAATATAGTGATAAAGTAAAAAAGAGGCATGATATGGACTTTGAAGGTCTAAGCATTAGATATAAAGGAATTATATTCACAATATTTATCTTAATTACTATCTTTTTAGGATTTTTTTTAAAAAATCTTAAATTCGATGCAAACATCTTAAAACTTATACCCAAAACCAAAGAAACTGAAAGCTTAATAGATATTGACAAAAGTAATTCACTTTTATCTACAATAGTAATATTTCGGGATAAAAAAAACATTTTCAATAAAAAAAATTTTGAAACAATAAATAGCGTAATCAATGAAATAACTAAAATTTTAAAAGTATCTCCAAATGCCGTTACAAGCATATTCTCTTATTTCCCACAATTTAAAAAAGAAACCTACACAGATAAAGATATAGAAGAAATAAAAAATAAAATAAAAGCAACTCCATTTGTAAAAAACACATTCTTAGGCAACTCAGAAAATTTAATATACTTCATAATAATCCCATCAGAGAGTGATAAAATCAACTTCAGTAGAAATTTAAAAACTGAACTTGATGAAATGGAAAAAACAATTAAAAAATATGAAACAGACGATTTAAAGTTGTATCTTACGGGGGATTTAATAGTAAGAGAAAAAATCTTAAACTACATGGTTGAAGACTTTAAGATCTTAGGACCTCTTGCTGCTTTTGTAGTAATAATTTCACTTTATCTTATTATAAAAAATCTAATTGGCGCATTAATTCCTATTTTTATTGCATTATTATCATTGATTTGGACTTTTGGAATTAAAGGGCTTGTACAATCCCCTATTACAGTGCCAGAAACTTCAATGATTGTTTTACTTATTTCAATCGGATGTGCCAATGCTGTACACATAATAAATGAAATATTTAAATTAATAAAAAAAGAACAACTCTCAAAAGAATCCATAAAAGCAACTATTAAAAAACTTAAAACGCCCATCCTGCTAACATCTCTTACAACTGCATTTGGATTTTTATCTCTTACAACTTCTTCAATTAATGCCTACAAAACAATGGGTATTTTCATGTCAATTGGAGTAATTATCTCAATGACAATCTCATTAACCGTTTTACCTGGAATAATAACATTAATCCCATTTACAAAAAAAAGGTCTTTTGAAAAAGAAAATAAACTAAATAAAATATTTTTCCTTGAAAAACTTGCCAAACTAAATACACAAATAACAAAATCTATATTAAAAAGAAAATATACATCCTCTATAATGGTCCTTATTATACTAGGAATTTCTATTGTAGGTCTTTTAAAAATTGAAATAAATTTTGATGAAAAAGATTACTTTAAAGAAAGCACAAGTGTAAAAAAAACATTAAACCTAATGCAAAAAGAAATGGGAGGAATATCGATTTTTAAAATAGAAATCGAAGGTAAACCCGGTGAATTTAAAAATGCTAAAGCAATGCAAATATTAGACTTAATTACAGACAAGCTTGATGCATTTTCTGCAAAAACTCAATCTAGTTCTATTAATGGAATTTTAAAATTTACAAATTTTAAAATTAAAAAAGAATCCCCACTAGAGTATAAACTACCTGAAAACAAAATTATACTAAACAAACTAATAAATTTGGTAGATAGAAGCGATTGGATTCAAGACAATAAAAAAATGTACATTAATGATGATTGGTCATTAATATCTATCATAGTAAGAATTGAAGACAACTCAACCGAAGGAATAAAAAAATTTGAAAAATATGCTATTAAAACAATTAATGAATATATGAAAAATAATAAATATCATTTTTCAGGTGTTTATGATAAGGTATTAATAGCTAAAACTATGGTAAAAGAACAGGTTATGAACATTATAACAACTCTTGGATCAATAACACTGCTACTTATGTTTTTCTTTAAATCTATAAAAACCGGAATAATTATTGCAATCCCAGTAGCATGGTCAGTGTTTTTAAACTTTGCTGTAATGAGATTATTTGGAATAACCTTAAACCCTGCAACAGCAACAATTGCATCTGTAAGTATGGGAGTAGGAGTGGATTATTCAATTCATTTTTTCAATACGTTTATTTTACAATACCAAAAAAATCAAATCTACAAAACCGCACTTCTTGAATCAATACCCAGCGTATTTAATGGAATATTTGCAAATTCCATTTCTGTTGGAATAGGATTTTTAACTCTAACATTTTCATCTTATAAAATAATATCAACTCTTGGAGCAATAATTGCTTTTACAATGCTAACGACATCTCTTGCATCGCTAACTCTTCTTCCATTATTAATTCATTTATTTAAACCTAGTGTAAAACTAGCCTCAAAAAATAATTTTAAAAAATTAAAACAATAATTTAATGACCTCACGCATATTATCTACAAGATAAAAATTAATGCCGCTTTTAATGTTAATAGGAATCTCTTCCAAATCAACTCTATTTGCCTTAGGAACAATAATGTGTTCCACACCACTACGCTTTGCTGCAATTATTTTTTCTCTAAGACCCCCTATCATCATTACATTCCCAGTAAGAGAAAGTTCTCCTGTCATAGCCAAATGAGGTCTAACGACCTTATTAAGAGCAAGAGAAATAAAGGCACTAGCTATTGTAATTCCTGCAGAAGGCCCATCTTTTGGGGTAGCTCCTTCTGGAATATGTAAATGAATAATATTTTTTTCAAAAAAAGATTTACTAATATTTAGATCTCCTTTAATACTATTAACATAAGTATAGGCAATATTAGCAGATTCTTTCATAACATCCCCAAGCCTACCAGTCAATTTAATTCCACCCACCTTGGACTCTGTCTTTACAGTCTCAATCATTAAAGTTGAACCTCCATAATTTGTCCAAGCAAGGCCCATTACCATCCCTGAATACATAGCATTGGGCATGCTTTCCTTTCTAAAAACAGGCACACCAACATATTCTTCTAGATTGTCATTGGAAATTTGATAAGATTTAACCTCAGTATTCTCAATAAGCTTTCTAGCAACCTTTCTTACAATTTTGTTTAAATATTTTTCAAAATTTCTCACTCCATTATCTCTTGCATACTCTTGAGCGATTTGAACAAGAGATGAACTTTGAAATTTCAAAGAATCTTTATCAACTCCGTTTTCACTTAAAACTTTGGGAATTAAATACTTTCTTGCAATCTCTATTTTTTCATTATCAACATATCCAGAAATTTCAATAACCTCCATTCTATTTAACAAAGGTCTTGGGATTGTTTCAACAGAATTAGCAGTTAAAATAAAAAATACATTCGAAATATCAAAAGGAAGATCAAGATAATGGTCTCTAAACCTAACATTCTGTTCGGGATCTAAAACTTCAAGAAGAACCGAAAAAGGATCCCCATAACTTGAAGCAGAAATTTTATCCACCTCATCAATTAAAAAAACAGGAGAATTTGTCTTAGTAATTCTTAGGCCCTGAATAATTTTTCCAGGCAAAGCACCAACATAAGTTCTTCTGTGTCCCTTAATCTCTGACTCATCACGCATTCCGCCAACAGAAAATCTAAAAAACTTGGTACGCAAAACCTTTGCAATAGCTGCCCCAATAGAAGTTTTCCCCACGCCAGGAGGTCCCACTAAAAGAATAATAGCCCCCTTTTGAGTCTTTCTTAGCTTAAGAACAGAAATATATTCAATAATTCTATCCTTAACTTCGTTCATTCCATAATGAGTTTTATCTAAAATTTTTTTAGATTTTTGCAAATCTAATTTATCAAAATTAATTTTCAAATCTCGCCAAGGAAGCTCAGTAATAAGTTCAAGATAGTTCCTAACAACAATATATTCAGCCGAACTTGTCTCAAGAAGTGAAAATTTTTCCAACTCTTTTTCAACTACCTCCAAAGACTCTCCCTTTAACTCTAAAGCCTTTAGCTTAGTTTTAAGCTTTTCTAAATCGCTATTTTTTTTATCTCCTATGCCAAGTTCAGCTTTAATAGCCTTAAGCTGTTCTTTTAAAAAAAACTCTTTTTGCTGTTTCTCTAATCTCTCTTGAATGCCCTTAGCAATTTTATTTTGAATTTCAATTAAATTAAGCTCTTCATAAATCAGTTCTAAAACTTTTTTAAGCCTATCTTTTACATTCAAAGTTTCAAGAACTATTTGATGATCATTTTTTGAAGATGAAATAGTGCTGGCCACAATATCACATAGTTTTCCCTTATCCTCAATATTAACCATATTTAATTGAACTTCCGGCATTTTCCTATGTGCAAATATTTCTTTAGTTCTAAGCAATATACTGCTGTAAACTGCCTTTGATTGAATATCATCTTTTCTAACTGGAATTTGCTTTAAATAGTCAATCTCAATTATGGGAAATTTGTCATTAAGAACAACTTTAACAAATTTAATCCTATCAAAAGTTGAAACAAATATATTGTAACCACCATCTGGAAGATTAATTTTTTTTATTATCTTTCCAGTAACTCCAACAGAATAAATATCTTTACTATAATCAATAATTAATTTCTGTTGAGCATTATTATTGTTTTTTCCTAAAAATTTATCATTCAAAACAAATAAGGCAATGATACCATTGCCTTTCATAGCATAATCGATTGCTTTCATATCAGAATCAGAGATTAGAACAATCGGAATAAACATCCCTGGAAAAACTGGATGAGAAGGAACCGCTATTAAAGGCACCCTTGCAGGTTTATTAGAATGAGGCAAAATCCCAGCTACGGCTTTTTCTTTTTTTTTATCTCCTAGCCTAGCTTTTTTAGATTCATCCATAAAATTTGAAATCTCCTAAGCTAATTATAACAAAACAAATATTTTATGGAAATTCATTTAATAATATTTTTTTTTATTATAAAATAATAAAATGAGAATTTTAACAGTTAAAATTATGACCACGAATTTGGATTACGATAAAAATTACAATCCATTAAAGCTATACCATTCAATAATAAACATAATGACTACTGCTTAAAATTAATTAATCTATGGTGAAGTTAGTAAAGAATAATCCTTGAAAAATCGATTAAAAATGAATTCTAGAGAAGTAAATGAAAATTTGGAAACAAAAAGAGACTAATATACAAACCCAAGAATTAACTCGCATTGCTAAGCAATATAATATCAACACTTTTGAGGCAGCTTTACTTATAAAAAGAGAAATCAAAGAAGAAGATTTCATGTTTTTCCTTGAAGACAGCGTAAATTTATTACATAACCCATTTTTATTTAAAAATATAGATAAATTTATAAACAGAATTAATAAAGCAATCAAAAATAATGAAAACATATTAATCTTTGGAGATAAAGATGCTGATGGAATCACAGCAACAATAATAATGTATGAAACTCTTAAAGATTATGGACTTAATGTGAGCTATAAAATACCTTCAAATGGAGAATTTTATGGACTTTCAAACGAATTAATCAATACAGCTTTAGAAAAAAAAATTTCTTTAATCATAACTGTTGATAATGGTATTTCTAGCATTGAAGAAATAAATTATGCAAATTCAAAAGGAATAGAAATAATAATAACAGACCACCATCTTCCAAGCGAAGATTTTAAAACTGAAAGCATAGTTATAAATCCTCACCTAAAAGATGACAAATACCCATTCAAAGAAATAGCAGGATGTTGTGTAAGCTTTAAAACTTGCCTTGCTCTTAACATGTCCTTTACAGACCTTTATTCTAAAAACCTTGTATTTTTATTTTTAGAAAAAACAAAAAATGAAATTATTCTTCATGCAATAGAAATAAAAAACTACATTCTAAAACAATATCTAAGATTAAATAATAAAAATGACCCCTTAATTAACTCAAACAAACTAGAAAAATTTATACAAAACAAATACATAGTAATCTTTAATAAAGAAGATCAAGATCAATTATTAAATAAACACTTCGCAAGAAACATAAACACAATTGATATTAGTAAAAATTTTATAAAAAAATATCCAAATTTTAGAAAAAAAACATTAACGGACTTAATCCAAGCAACTAAATATTTCAAATATAAAGAAGTTGAGATTAAAGACAAGCTTTACTACATATTTTACAACATAATTTTTGAAACTAATAAAAATTTGTTCCAAAAATGCCTAAAAAGACTTAGCTTTGTTGCAATAGGAACAATAGCAGACAATATGCCCATTATTAATGAAAACAGAATAATCCTAAAAGTAGGGCTTAAAGAAATCGCTCTAAGAGAAAGAATGTCTATTAATTATCTATTAAAAGATGCAAACATATTAACAAAACCAAATATAACTTCAATAGATATTGCATATAAAATTGCACCAATACTAAACTCAACAGGAAGGCTTGAAAAAGCAGATATTGCAATAAATTTTTTACTAACTAACGACATTAATCAAATAGAGAACAAATTTAAAGAAATAAAAGAAATCAACGAACTAAGAAAATACAAAGAAGAAAAAGCTTGGAATTCACATAATAAAAATACTATTTTTAAAAACGATAAATTCATAGTTTGCTATGATAAAAATACTCCAAAAGGAATAAGCTCTAGAATTGCAACTAGACTTTCCGCTTACTACCAAAAAGTTGCTATTTTTTTAACAAAGCAAGATAATATTATTAAAGGATCAATTAGATCAAACAATAAAATCAATTCAAAAACACTAATATCAATAATACCTTCCCATTTAGTAATAAATTCAGGGGGACATAAAGCTGCAGCTGGATTCACACTGCATGAAAATTTACTCGAAGAGTTTATTAAAGAACTAGAATATGCAACTACAAAAGTTGAATATGAAAATACTGATGAAAACGAATCAATATTAATAGATGCCATTCTTCCAAAGGATTTAACAAAAGATTCTCTTTTCAAAACAATAGAAATATTTGAACCTTATGGCTATGAATTTAGAGAGCCGGTATTAATGATGGAAAATGCCTACCTTCAAGAACTCAAAATAATTGACAAAAATCAAAGCTCAAAACATATAAATATGCGAATTAAATCACAAAACGATTACTATAAAGCTATTTTTTTTAACGGAACAAAAAAAATAGAAGAATTGGATATAAAAGAAGATCAATATTTAGATATCATTTTTACAGTTAATGAAGATTTTTATTATCCTAGAGAAAAAATTTTGAAAATCATAGATATAAAAAAGAGTGTTCAAATCAATGTATAGAATACAAAAAGCCTTACTTATATTGTGTATTCTAGGAATAGAAAATATAAATTCAGAAATAATAAATACTATTCCTAAAGTCCAATATAAAAAAGAGGCATTTCAAGGAGATTACATATACTTTGCAAGTAATCAAAACTTTAAAAGTTTATCACTTTTAAGCACAAATAAAAATCCAATCATAAGCTCTTCTCCATTTCAATTCACAGTAGGAAGCAAAACTTATTACATAGCATTTATAGGAATTACCCCAATGATAAAAGAGGGTAAAAGAAAAATTCAAATAGAATTTGAAAATAAAAGCTACATTAAAGAAATAGAAATAAAAAAATTTAACTTCAAAAGAACAAAAATTAGTTTTAATAAAGAAAAAGCCAAGCTTATCACCCAAAAAAAATCCACAAAACAAAAAGAACAGGCTTTGGTTTTGTGGAATATTATCGGCAATACTGGAGACACAACAATATACCACTATGATGCTTTGGTTAAACCAATAAAAGATCAATACATTGTAACAAGCCCATACGGAGATTTAAGGCTTTACATGCAAGGTGGCAAAAAAATTTCAAATTATACAATGCACAATGGAATTGATTATGCCCCATTCAAGAGAGAAAATACTCCAATTTTTGCTGCTGGTAAAGGAAAAGTTGTGTTTGCACAAAATAGAGAGCTAACAGGCAATACCCTTATAATACAACATTTGCCGGGAGTATTTACAATTTATCTTCACCTCTCAAAATTGGGAATAAGTGAAAATAAAATAGTTAGTGCTGGGGAATATATTGGACATACTGGAAATACAGGCCTTTCAACAGGTCCTCATTTACACTTCGAAGTAAGAATTAATGGTATAGCAATAAACCCAGATTTCCTTTTAAATGGTATGCTTATTGACAAAAATAAAATAATAAATAATATTAAAAGAATAGAGTAAAAGGAGGTGATTTTTTGGTAACAGTCACTGTGGACAAAAATGAAAATCTTGAAAAAGCATTGAAACGTTTTAAAAGAATGATTGAAAAAGAAGCAATTATTCGCGAATGGAAAAGAAGAGAATACTATGAGAAACCATCCACAATACGTGTAAAAAAAGAAAAAGCTTTTAAAAGAAAACAAGCAAAAAAAGTAAGAAAATTAAAACAAAAAACTAATAGATAGATTACACAAGAGATGTTCAAATGGATATCTCTTTATTTTAAATTAATACCTCTCTTGGTTTTGATCCATTAACAGGCCCCACATATCCCATATCTTCCATGATTTCAATAATTCTAGCTGCTCTATTGTAACCTATCTTCAACCTTCTTTGCAAATAAGATGCTGATGCTTTTCTTGTGGCTTTAACAATCTCAAGAGCTTCATCAAACATTGGCTCATCAGAAGGTCCAAGAGCAACTAAATCTGGCTCTTTTACACTATCAATAAATATTTCATCATCAATATAATTTGGAGAACCAAATTTTTTAACCTCTTCAACAAGCCTGTAAACTTCTCTTTCCTTCAAAAATCCACCCTGAATTCTTTGAGGAAAGGGATTTGAAGAACTAATATAAAGCATATCTCCCTTTCCTAAAAGCTTTTCAGCACCAGAAGATCCAAGAATTATTCTTGAATCCATAGAGCTGGCTACCATAAAAGAAATCCTTGAAGGAAAATTGGCTTTTATTACTCCCGTAATAACATCAACTGAAGGCCTTTGGGTCGCAAGAACCAAATGAATTCCCACAGCTCTAGCCATTGCAGCAAGCCTAGAAATTAAATTTTCCAAATCTTTTCTTGCAGAAAGAATAAGATCTGCAAATTCGTCAATAATTATTACAAGATATGGCAAGAACATTAAATTCAAATTCTCATCTTTTATTTTTTTATTATAAGAAGAAATATCTCTTACCAATAAATTATCAAGAAGCACATACCTTCTCTCCATTTCATCAAGACACCATCTAAGAGCCTCTAAAGCCCTCTTTACATCTGTAATAACTGGAGTTAGTAAATGAGGAATATCATTGAAAAGTTTAAGCTCAACTATTTTGGGATCTATCATAATTAATTTTACTTCATCTGGAGACTTTGAAAAAATAATTGAAGCAATTAAAGAATTCACACAAACGGATTTACCTGCCCCAGTTGCACCAGCTATTAATAAATGCGGAGAATTAACAAGGTCAAAAACAATATTTTCGCCACTAATCTCTTTTCCAAGAGCAAAAGGAATTCTAAAATCACCTCTGAATTCCTTGCTGTCTATTATCTCTGAAATCAAAATAAACTCACGCCTTTTATTAGGAATTTCAATCCCTACAGCTTCTCTGCCAGGAATTGGAGCAATAATCCTAACTCTAATAGCCGCAAGCCTTAAAGCAATATTATCGGAAATAGAAGTAATCTTAGAAAGCTTAATTCCCTTATCCGGACGAACAGCATACATTGTCACAACAGGCCCTTTAATAATATCAATTAATTTAGCATTAATATTAAACTCTTTTAATGTCTCTTGGAGAATAATTGATTGCTTTTGAATTTCTTTATCATATTCAATATCCTCCACATCATTTTTAATCTCTTTCTGATCAAAAACTGAAATATCAATAACATAAGAATCACTTTTTTTACTTGAAGCTACATTTTCGTTATAAGCATGAGGAATAGCAACTTGACTAATTATGCCCTTAGTCCTTATCTCACAGGCTTTAACCTTTCCACTAATAATTAACCTATTATCCTCAAGATTGTCTAAATATTTATACTCACAAGACTCATCAATTTCACCTACATTTTCATCTGAATTTAAAGCATTCTCATTTAAAGTATCCTTATTTAAAGAGCTTACTTCTCCAGAATCTGAGTCTTCAAAAACAGTTTTGTCTAAATTAATATTGGAAGGTTTTTTATTGTTTCTTAAAAAAGCGCTAAATGACCATAGGGCTTGATATTCCTCATCATTAATAATATTTTTTTTCTCATCAAAAACTTGAGAATCTTTTAAATCCTCTGCAGGATCTCCATAAACTTTAATATCTTTTTTTACATCCAATGAATTTGAAAAGGGAAAATAACTTAATATGTTTTCAAACAAAATTTTAATCTTAAACTCTAAAAATTTAAAAGTATCTAAAATAAAATTAACATCCTTGAAAAAGACATAATTTAAGTAAATCCAAACAACAAATTCTAAAATTAAAAGAGTAAAAATAAAAAAATTCCCCAATACTATACCAAAATTAATAAGGAATATCTTAATAAAATAAGACTTTTCAACATTAGAATTAATTTTTATTAAAAATATTAAAGTAAAAAACAATATTACGGTATAATTCCAATTAAATATAAATCGTTTAGTAAAAATATGTTTTTTATAGGCGTACCAATTAACAATTGGATATACTATTAAATAAAATGACAAAAATGAAAAAACATTAAGAAGTATTTGCCCTAATAGATTGAAAACAAAAAATATAAATACATTGCTCAAAGGGGTTAATGCTACAAAAAGAGAAAAAGAAATAATCGAAAGCATAAAAAAAAACAAAAATTGAAAATACTGATAAAAATCTTTCATATTCTAAAAAAATAACAAACTATAATTGAAAGTGTAAATAAATATATCGAAAAATAATACAGTTTTTTGTTATTAAGCATTTTAAAAAAGAAATTTATTGAGAAAATACCAACAACAAAAGCAACCAATGCTCCTAAGTTTATTTCAAAAAAATTTAAAACCATAAAAATATCATAAAATTCTTTATGTTTTAATAAAATCGCTCCAAAAACTATTGGAATTAAAGATAAAAATGAAATTTCAAATGCACTTTTTCTATTAAATCCAATAACCGACGCTGAAAAGATTGTAATTCCCGAACGAGAGATTCCCGGAAGCGCACCCAAGCCTTGCAACAGTCCCATAAAAATTCCTACTAACAAAATATTACCTTTAAAATCAATTTTTAAAAAATTAAATTCTAGCATCAAAATTAAAATCCCCGTTATAATAAAATTAATTAGAACGAAAGGTAATGTAAACATTCTCTCGTATTTTGAAATAAAAGTCCCAACAACTCCAGTAACAATAGTTATTATTAATATTAGCAATATTAATTTTAAATTTGCTAAATCGGATTTAACAGTTTTTCTTAAAGAAAATCTAATAAAAGTTAAAAAAAGCTCCAAAATCCTTTTACGGTAGTAAATAATAATCACTAAAACTGTTGCGAGGTGCAAATAAATATCAAATATTATTGAAAGCTTTAAATTTATAAAATGCCTAAAAAGTAATAAATGTCCCGAACTAGATATTGGTAAAAACTCTGCAATGCCTTGAACAATACCCAAAATAATTGCACTTAAAATATTTGTCATTAAATGCTCCAATATTAATTTTTGGGAAATTCGCCCATAATTTTAACTATTACCGAATCTATTCCCTTCTTCTCATACAAAGCATCATAAAATACCGAATAAACTAATATTTTTTTAATATAATTTCTAGTCTGACTAAAAGGAATTGCCTCAATAAAAAGCTCTTTTGACAAATGTCCATAACTTTTTTCCCACTTTCTAACATTACCAATACCCCCATTGTAAGATGCAAGAGCCTTATAAAGACTGCCGGTTGTGGATATTCTTTTTTTCAAATAATATGTCCCAATTATTATATTATCTTTTGGAATCTTTAAATCATAATTAAAATACTTAAGTTCTTTAGAAATATCATTTGCTGTTGATGGCATAACCTGCATAAGGCCAACAGCACCGGGTTTTGAGACAGCATTTTTCTCAAAACTGCTCTCCGCTTTTATTAAAGAAAATACAACACTAGTTTCAAGACCCCGTCTTTTAGCCCAATATTCTACCAAAGATCCATACAAATAAGGATAAAGCCTTTTATAATCATTCTCCATTAAAGCAGATTCATCTTGATTTACAAGATAATTAATTACAAGAGTTGCATCATAATAATTTTCACTCTTTAAAAGTTCATCGTATACTTTTCGATAAAAATCTAGTGAAAATTTATATCCATTTCTAAAATCTTCAGAAATAAACCCTCTAACATAATTGCAAAGATTAAATTTTAAAAATCCTTCCAAAAAAATCTCATAATCAGATTGCTCATACTTAATATCAGATCCACCTGTAAAAAATTCATCAATATTTTGATCTAATAAGTACCTGCTCATAAATGAAGAATAAGACCATTTATCATAATTAACAGCAGAATGCAAAAGATTCTTGTATTCTCCACTTACGTTAGGTTTAATTAATTTATGATATATAAGCCTTGCATTAATAAAAGCAAGCTTAGACAAAATAGAATTAGAAATAACTTTTTGAGCATTAGAATAAAGCTTATAAAGATTGCCATAGTCTTCAAGCTGAATTGATTCCAAAATATACTCTTCTAAAATCTTAATAAAAGTAGAATTTTTTTTATCGCTCTCAGTATAAAACTTGGCTACGCTTTCGGCAAAATAATCCCTTGAACTCTTAGTAAAAATTAAATTGCTAAAAGCATTATTAAGCAAATCAAGCCTGTTAATCTCATTATTAAGATTTAAACCTTCAAGATATTCTTTTAAAAGAAGAAGTCCTAAATTATTTTTTTCTCTAAGATTTAGAATGCCTAAATAATAATTTTTATATTTGCTCCTTATTTTACCAAAAAATGTTAAAGCATTTGAAACTTTGCCAGAACTAATAAAAGCCTTATAAATATCACTTAATACAATGTTATTGTCATAATAATCACTTAAACCATTTTTATTTAATATGTTTATTGCATTATCAAAATTACCATTTGCTACTTCATACTTAAATCTAACAAGATTTAAAAAATTTGCATCAAAATACTTAGACTTATTTTCAATAATAAAATAATCATAAGCTCTTACATGTAAAGAATTTGCAGGTAAATTCTCAAAAAGCTTATTAAAATAAACTTTTGACTCACTTGCATTAGAAAGATTAAGATAAAGGGCTGCCTTTAATAAAATATTTTCATTTTCCTGATAATCAGAAAATTTCATCTTATCAAGCTTATTTAAAAGACTAAGTGCCTTATCGTTTTTCTTTTGCCAATAAAGACTTTTAAAGTACCCCAATATAATAAATTTATTATTTTCGTATTTTTTATAAAGCCTATCCCCAATCAATTCAGATGCAAAATATTCTTTTATTGAGTTAAAATATTCAATAAGCTTAACTCCAGCAAACTGAGATGCAATGCCATCCCCATTAGCTATAGCCTTTTTCATATACTCTACAAATTTCTCTTCAAATCCTATTTTTTTAAACAAATAAGCAACATATATATAAGAGCTTGGATCTATATTAAAATGCTTATCAAAATTTTTTTTTGAATAATCAAAATTCCATAACCAATTCAAATTATTTAAATCAAACTCTTTTGAATGCGCCCTAATAAAATCATTACCTGAGATTTCTTTTTTTGCAAAACAAGAAACTAAACTCAAAAATAAAAAAAGAAAAAGAAAATTTTGTAATACATAAGAACTTCTATTAAACATATTGATCTTTTTCATATCTCTCAATTCTATTTTTATCATATTCAAAGCAATATGAAATAAAATCTCTAGGTTTCAAAATTTTTGAAAAAACTAAAAACAAAGAAAAAAATATCAAAAGGAAAAGAGAAATAAGACTCAAATACAGCATGGGAGAATGAACCACCCCCTCACTTGAATTTAATTTAAAATTGTTTTTCACCACATCATTCTCAAAATCTTCTCTAAGATCTAGTTCTACATCTTCATCTGAAGTATCTACTAAATCTTTGTCAATATCTGCAATAATGTCTTCAACACTTAAATCATGCAAATCTTCTTCTTCTAAAGAAGATTCTTCTAATTTTTGAAGCTCAAAATTATTAAGATTTAAAGACTGCTCGTCAATATACTCAACTTTTTTATTTTCTAAATTAAGCTCTTTAGAATCAATATAGCTATCCTCATCATTGTCATCAAAACCTTCAAAATTTGAATCATTTGCCTCAATTTTTTGATCTTCTTCGGTTTTGAGATTTGAAGAATTAATAGCAGACATACTTATATCAGAAACATCTTTTTTGACAAAAGCATCTTTTTCTTCAAAATTTAAATCAAATTCAGAACCCAAATTTTCAACAGACAAATCATTACCAATGCCACCTTTAAAATCATTTAAAGAGTTATTCCTATTAGATCCTTTGAAGGTTTGATTAAAATCTACAATGCTTAAATCAAACTTTGATTTATCTTGAATCCCATCAGATTCACTATAAACATAAAGTATTTCATCCATAACTTTAAAATAAACATTGACGCTCAAGCTTTCCTTTTTTAAATTATCCAAGAAAAAAGAACCAACTAAAAAAGGATCTAAAAAATCTTCATATTCACTAACATAAAAATTCAACTTAATACTGGTATCGCCTACAACCTTGCCCAATATTATTCTCTTAACAGAGCTATCATCTAAATTTAAAACCGAATAATACTCATTATTAGATAATTTTATCGCTAAAAACCCTTTCAAAAATCATAACCTCTTTGCTTTGTTAATTTTATTGAAACCAAACTTATGCACTAATTATAGTTATCATTATTATTATAACTATAATATAATATAAATAATGTGATATTCAACTTACAAATTACTTTTATTTTAAGTAAATAACTTTTATTAAAGGTAACTATGATGATGCAAATTAATGGGATATTTTTAATTTAGGAGCAATACGAGTGTTGTCACTATTTATAGTAATCTCTTCATTAACAGTATTTATTTTAGTGTTTTTATTTTTTAAAATAGCATTAAAACTTACAATAGGTAAAACTATAGGGAAAATCAAAAAAGATGATGAGAGAACAAGAAAATTAATAGAAAGAGCAATTTCTATATTAAAAACAAATCCAAACGAAATAGGTGCCCTTGAAATTTTAAATAATTACTACTATAAAAATAAAGACCATGAAAATGGCATAAAATATGCAAAAAAATTATGCCAATTAATAGAAGACAACCCAATAAACCAAGAAATAAACACATTTAAAGCTTTTTTAAGCTATGGATTTTATAATCTTAAAAGAAATTTTAACAGAGAAGCCTTAGAATATTTAAGAAAAGCTTTTATGATAAAAAAAACAGATGAGGATGCAAATTATTATCTTGGTATAGCATTCTTAAAAAACGAAATGTATAAAGAAGCTCTATACTATCTTAAAAAAGTCCACAATTTTAATAAAAATAACAAAGATATCTTAAAACACCTTGGAATAACTTTATTTAATCTGGAACGCTACAGACAAGCTGTTATAATATTTAACAATATAAAAAAAAACATACAAGGCGACATTGAAGCTCTTTTGGCATATGCTAAGTCTTTGTCAAAAATGAATCAAGATCATCTAGCACTAGAGATTGCTAACAAAATAAAACAAAAAGACGGAATGATTTATGAGGCTTTATTGATTACATCTGAGATTCATTCAAAAAATAAAGAATTAGAAAAATTAGAACAAAATATTAAAGAAATAATAAAAGTAAAACCTGACTTGCCTAAAAAAACTTTCCTTGAATTATTTTATAATCTTGGAGAACTTCAAATCTCTGTTGAAAATTATCAAAAAGCTACAGAAGCTTTTACCAAGGTCGAAGAGATTGATCCAAATTACAAAAATATTAAAGAAAAATTGGAATTTAGCAAAAGGTTAAACGAAAACATAGCCCTAAGAATATATTTGCGCAGCTCAAAAGAAAATTTTGAAAAAATAGCAAATGAAATTATTTTAAAACTATACTTAAATAAATTTCAAATAAGAGATTCTAAAATAAACGAAATAACAACACAATTTATTGATATAAACTTTCACTTAGCTAACAATCAGTGGGAAGAAAATTTAATAGTACGCTTTGTAAGAACTGAACAAGATACTTTTGGTGAATTATTCTTAAAAGATTTCATTTCAAAAATAAAAGAAAATAAAATAAAAGGGCTCTGCATTGCTCCATCAAAATTCTCTTTAAAGGCTAAACAAATGATTGAAGGAAGACTTATTGATCTAGTAGAAGGCAAAAAACTAACTCAAATACTTAAAAAAATTAACATATCTAAATACACATGAAAAACATTATCTTAAATATTTCATAGGATTTTCAGTTTTACCATTCTTAAAAATGGTAAAATGCAAATGATTACCCGTGCTATAGCCAGTACTCCCCATATAACCTATTACCGCTCCCCTTGAAACTTTTTTTCCAACCTTAACGGCAAAAGAATTCAAATGCGCATATAAAGTTTGAAATCCGTTGCTGTGAGAAATAACAATATATTTTCCATACCCTCCCGCATTAAATCCTACAGTCACAACAATGCCTTCCCTTGAAGCTTTAATAGGGGTATTAGCTAAATTTGCAATATCTATTCCATTGTGAAAACTAATAACTCCTGTAAACGGATCTGGTCGATAACCATACCCTGAAGTAATAACGCCCTGTACAGGATAAATAAAAGTCTCTCCTAAAACCTCTTTTAAAAAATCTTTGGGCAATCTTCCTCCAGGAATAAACAATTTTTGCCCTAAGAATAAAACTTCATTATCAAGATTATTAGAATCTAAAATATCAACCTTGGGAACATTATAAGCACTAGCTATAGATGAAATAGAGTCATTTTTTTTAACAACATAAACAATTCCTTTCATATTAGGAACTTTAATAATTGAATTTGGCTTAATACTTCTTACATCTTTAATTTCATTAAAAGAAATTAAAGTTTCACTAGTTATTTGATATCTAGCTGCAACATGTGAAAGCGTTTCTCCAGGCTTAATTTTATGATCAAATACCTTTAATACAAAATTTTTTTTAAATCCAGGAACATTTGCAGAAACATTGGATTCGGGTAAATAACTACTAATTTGAGCTATATCTTGATCGCTATAATATAAAAATGTATCAATAAAATAATCTTTAGGCAAAGCAAGCTTATTTAAAAAAACATACGAACCATAATAAGAAAAAATGTTAATATAAAATGTTAATATAAAAATAAAGATTATTGCATTAAGTTTAAAAACAAGCTTATAATCGAATTTTACACTAAAGATGTCAAAAACTTTCTCTCTCAAGCTCTTATAATAATATTTATATTCATAATGATTAATATTTTGTATTTTAAGCTTATAGAAAAATAAAGAAACTTTTTTAAAAAAATTGATTTTTTTTTTAAAAAAGTTTTTAAAGCTGAAAACTTTTTTTCTTCTTTTGCCAATATTAGAAATATTGGCAAAATCTTTTAATTCAAAATTGACACTCTTTTTGTCATTGAATAAAAAATTTTTTTTACGTTTTTCTACCCTTTGCTTTTTTTTTGGTATAATCATAACATGCTATTTCATTATACAATAGAAAATTGCATTTGAATGAAAGCATCGTTTAAAAGTTATGAGAATATTTAAAGCTCACAAATATGAACTAGCGTCGATTTTAGCCGCTTGCTTATTTTTAATAACCTTAATAAAGTTGTTCTTATCATTTTACATAGTAAAAGGCGAATCAATGACGCCAACAATATTTGAAAAAAATTGGATTGTAAATCACAAATTTGCATACGGACTTAGGCTTAAAAATCGTCAAAAATACCTTTTATTATGGAAGAACCCCCAAAAAAATGAAATGGTACTTATTAAAGATCCTATAACAAACAAAATTGCCATTAAAAAAATTTTTGCAATTCCTGGAGAAAAATTTAAACAAATAGAAAAAAATAAAATATGCATACACGACTTAAACTTTAAAATAGATGAAAATATTTTAAAAAAAAATAATAAAAAAATTCCTGATGACCACTATTTAGTTATAGGGGAAAACAAACAGATCTCATTAGACTCAAGAGATTACGGATATATAAAAATTGATAATATATTGGGGAAAATAATTTATTACTTTTAAAAAAATATCTTTACTTCTTTGAGTTTTTAATCAATAATACTTGTAAAAGTGTTCGAAAGACTTTCTTTTGCTATATTGTCAGATGAACTTGTAATTTTTATTTCAATAAAATTAGAAGAATTGGTCTCTAAATCTTTAGCATTAACACTCAAAATACCACTTTCATTTAAAGTAAAAAGTACCTCTATTTTAGGAATTCCTTTTAAAGCTTTTTGAATATTACCAAAGGAAAACCTGCCTATAGAATAATTTAAAGAAGCTTTTTTATATTCGCCTTGAAGTATATGAATCTCAATTTCATCTTGATAATCATTGGTAGTCGTAAATAGTTTGCTCCTAGAAATTGGTAAAGCAGTATTTCTCTCTATTAAAGTAAAAAATCCATTATCCTTTATCTCAAGTCCAAGAGAATAAGGAGTCACATCCTTAAACTTGATAACAGGGTCATTTCTAGAAAGACTACAAGCATGAATACCCGCACCAATAGCTACAACTTCATCTTGATTTAAAGCATCTAAAATTGAAACAGAAGGAAAGGATTCCTTTAAAACTTTTTTAATCAAGGGAATCCTTGTTGAACCACCAGAAAGTATGATTTTTGAAACACTATTAATATCAACTCCAGAATCAGCAATACATTCCATAGACAACTGAATGGTTTTGTCAATATATTCACTTATCATCGAATTAAATTCATCCCTTTTAAGATTATAATTTAAATGCTTACCATCAAGGAAAAGCAAAGTAATGTCGACCTCTTCCATAACAGATAAATTTTTTTTACCCTCTTCAATTCGTTCTCTTAACTGTTCTAGAAGAAAAATATCTTCTATATTAAAATCAGGATATTCATTCTTAAAACTATCTAAAACATGTTTTTCAATGATTTTATTAAAGTCATTGCCTCCAAGTCGGCTTTGCCCTTTAACTGAAAGAACAGTATAAGTGTCGCCTTGTTTTTCCATAAGAGTTACATCAAAAGTTCCACCCCCAAGATCATAAACAAGAAAAATTCCATCAATCTGTCTTTCAAAAGCATAAGCAATAGCAGCTGCAGTTGGTTCATTAAGTATGGCCTTACAATTCAAACCAGCAAAATTTGCAGCCTCAACAACACATCTTCTTTGAATCTCAGAAAAATATGCAGGGACTGTTATTACAGCATTTTCAATCTCTTCATCTAAAAATTTTTCGGCGTTCCTTTTAACACTAGAAAGCAAATGTGCTGAAATATATTCTGCTTTATAAAATTCACCATCTACTTTATAAAAATTATTAGAACCTATATTGGTCTTAAAATCATAAAATGTTTTTTGAGGATTAACTAATATTTGATTTTTAGCAGCACTTCCAACAAGAACATCCTTATCTGAGAAAGAAACAATAGAAGGGGTTATTCGATCACCCCTTTCATTTAATATTATCTTAGAATTAACATCAAAATACGATGCCACAGTATTTGTGGTTCCAAGATCAATACCTATCCATTTTTTCATGAATACCTCCCCTATGTATTGAAATAATTAACTCAACCTCACCTAGATCTAACTTAAACTTTTTAGCAATAGCTTCAAAAGACATACCTTGTTCATGAAGTAAAATAATCTGATTGCGAACATTATAACTTTCTTTTATTATATTTTTTTCAATAGTAGGCATAGAATAATCCAAATTGCTTTTATAAATTCCATCACTTTTCGATCCAAAACTAGAAGGACTATTCCCAGGAATAGAACTGTTATTAAATCCTAACAACCTTTGATCAAGAATTTCAATTCTCTCGTCAACCTCTTTAATGATTCTATTTAAACTTTCAATTTTTATTTCAATAATATTTATATTTCTATCCGTAGCCTGATTAATTTCAATAATTGTTTTATCTACCTCACTTTTGAACTTTCTAAGTATGCTATTGGATTTTATTTTCAAATTAATATACACATGAAAATATACAAAAATAAATATAATTAAAATAAGATAAAAAACAATAAACATATAAAAACCCTAAAACATTTTATCTCTTAATATTAACATTTTTACCAATTTTAGGATCTTCAAATTTATCAGAATATAAACTAAGCATTACTTTCTCTTCATTCTTATTTTTTTTAACTGGAAACGAAAGCAAATAATCATCCTCGACTTTATCAACTACATATACATTATTAACTTCAGAGTCAGTATGACAATCTCTTAAAAATCTAAATCTAGCACTTTGATTAATCTTTAATCTTTTGCGCTTTTTACTTTCACTTAAAAATTGTCTGGCTTTAAAAGATCCAACAACAGACATTTTAAAAACTTCAAATGTATCCATATACAAATCCTTATATTAAAGATCATTCACCTAGACTTAAAAGGAATATAGGTCATAACTTTAATATAATTATCATCCTCTATAAAAGTGACGTTGTTATAATCTTTTGAAAGCTCATAAAAAGCATTCTTAATATAAAGCTTAACGCCCGAACAAGCTATATTTTCAACAGAAACTTTACCCTCTATCTTAGTATTTTCAAGCTCATTTTGCAAATCAATTCGCTTGGCCTCTATCATTTTTATTTCCATTCTAAGAATTTTACTCTCATTAACAAATTCATTGTAACTATCAATCTTTAGGGATTTTTCCGACTTATCTGTAATAAGCACAATATTCTTTTTTAAAGCAACAATATCTTTAGTTAAAACTTCTAATCGCTTTTCAATTTTTTCAAGATGACTAGTAAACCTAGTTAGTAAATCTTTAATTTCAGGATCATAGCCAACATCAATGCAAGTTTCACAACTTCTATCAGAGCCTATAGAATAAGCCCTAACCTCTTCTTTTGCACAAACATTAGAACCAACTATTTTTGATTTTTTGCCGATACAAAGAACTCTCTTTTTAGAAGAAACTGAAGAATTCACAATACCTCTTAAAACTTCAACTTCCCCACCACAATTTAAAGTAACATTTTCTAAAAACTTAGCCCTAACATTGCCCCGTGCATAAATTTTAGAATCGCCCTTACCATTCACACCACTATGAAAAATAATAGACCCATCCGTTTTTAAATTGCACCGACCTACCAATCCTTTCACTTCTATTCCACTTTTAGCCATAATATTGTATCCATCTAAAACATTGCCTTGTACAAGAACCATTCCATTATTTATTATATCCCCAGTAGCAGGGCCAACATCACCTTTGACTAAATAAATATTATGAACAGATATTACACCATCTGAAACAGACATATACCCATTGCATTTTGCCCGAATTTTATAACCATCTCTAAAAGTATTCTCACCCAAAATAAAATTAATGTCCTGTCCACTCTCTGATTTTAACACTTTGCCAAAAACGGTATAACCATCTACACCTTTGCTAAAAGGAATAATTCTGGCCAATTCTTCACCTTCAATTACATTTCTAAATCCTATGCTTGAAACCTCATACTCACCAAGCCTATTATTTTCATCAACAATAAAATCAATATAAGAATCCTTGCCCTTTACTGGCTCTAGCCCTCTTGCAAGTTCAACAGGCTCGCCATAAACAGGATAATCCACAAATTTTGTTACTTTATCCTTAAGTATTGCAATATCTATTACTCCATATTTTCTAAGGATATTGAAAATATCTTGTGCAAAAATTTCAGCTCCATTAATTCCAGGCGCGGTAAATTCAATGGTAACTGACATTGAATTTTCTGATATTTGAACCATCATTGTAACATTTTCAGAAGGATCAGATTCAAAATCAGCAATTTTTTCATAATATCCACTAGCATTCTCAACTATACCTTTCACAATGTCTTTGTTGAAATTTTCAATATTGCTATGTAATTCTAATTTAAAAATAACATCTTGATACTTAATAGGAATTCCTTGTCCTTTTGGTGAGATAACTTTTAGGAATACACCTTTTGAAGATTTCCTGATAAAAAATTCGCCATCTGATGAAATCGCCTCTTCTTCTCCTGAATCATTTTTTGAATCAAGAGACACTTTAGGCTTGCTAGAAGAATTCCTATAGGCAACTATTTTCCATTTTTTCTTCCCATATCCCAATATACCATTACTGCCTTTTAACAAAATCTCATAGTCTAATTCTTTATAAGGCACCGAAAGCTCCAAAGAAGCGTCATTTAAGGCTTCTTCAAGAGTATCTGCTTCTATTTCCATCAAATCAATATGACTTTCTCTTTCCAAGTAAGATCGCATTTTATCACAAAGTTCAGAAAAATTTATAGCCCTGTCATCCATATTTATTCCTTCTTGCTCATTAAAGTTTTAATAGCATCTGCAACAACTTTTGGATCATTATCTTCAATAAATGACATTTTTTTATTTTTGTTACTCCCCCTACTCATGTCTTCTGTATCAAATTTATACTTTTTAATCTCTTCTATAAGATCAACACTACCACTGCTATTTTGAGAATTCTCATAAAGAGAATTTTTATTTTGAAAAGCAAGATTCTCTTTAAAATCCTTATCACTCTTCTTATCATCTTGAAACTTATTTTCCATATCTTTAGACAATTCTGTTGAAAAAAGATTCGATAAATATTTCTTATAGATATACTCAATTAAAAGTCCAATAACAAAAAAAAATACAAACTGTAATAAAGATCTCATTAAGATTGTAAAAAATGATAAACCACAAAACAAGCCTAAAGCGGCTGAAATAAACAGTGCTGACACACTAGCTAATAAAATATACTTTAATTCCCTGCTTGCAAACATAATGTCTTATTCCACACCAAAAAACCTTAATATAAAACCTATAACCCCTCTTCTTTTTCTGTTATCTAGAGAAACCTCCTCAAGGGTGGCAACAATAGAATCAAGACAATAGCTGGCTTTGCTATTTGGATTTACCAAAACAAAAGGCTTTTGCTTAAAAACAGAGCTTCTAATGTTTTGATCCTCATAAATATGACCCAAATAATCAATATTTAAATTCAAAAATTGCCCCGAAATATCTATAACCTTTTTAGCAACTCCCTTAGCCTCGCTAACATTAGCTACTCTATTAACAATAAGTCTTAAATTTTTTAAATTCTCCATCTTATAAGACAAAACCTTTATTATTCCATAAGCATCGGTAATCGACGTAGGTTCTGGAGTAGTAACAATAACAACATCGTCACTAGAAAGTAAAAACGAAATAACTTGCCTTGAAATTCCAGCACTAGTATCTATTACAACTATATCATATTCATATATTTTTAATAATTCTTTGATAAATTTATTAACATCAACATCAGAGAGATCTAAAAGCTCCATTGTACCAGAAGCACCGGCTAAAAGATCAATATTGTACTCGGTCTTTGTTATTACTTCTCTGATATCACGACTTTGAGCAATCATATGATATATACTATACTTGGGAATAACTCCAAGCAAAATATTAACATTAGCCATTCCAATATCAGCATCAAGTATTAATACCTTTTTGCCAAGCTCAGAATATTTAAGAGCAAGTCCAATTGCAATATTGCTTTTACCAACACCACCTTTACCACTACTAACAGCAATAAATCTTGTTTTACTATTTTGAACTTTCTCATCAACTGAAAAATTAAATTTACCATTTAATCTCATCATATCTCTTAAACTTTGAGCTTGATCTTCCATTATAACTTTCCTTAATAATAAGATTTACTTTTTATCTTCTTAATAAACTCTGAATCATCGCTTATTCTGTAGCCATTTATTCTTCTAATAAAAGTAAGTGGTTCTGCAACGCTGATATTATGAGGAACAATTTGCCCATCCGTAACATAAGAAACTACTTTCTTCATTTCATAAATCAAACTTATCAAATTTCCAACACAAGTGGTTTCATCCACTTTGGTAAAAATCACAGTTTTATAATTAAAAGGAGAGAATTGGTGAAATATTTCTTTGACATCTGATGTTTTTGTGGTAGAGCTGACAGCTAAATGAAATTCGGCATCTCTTCCACAAGCATTAAGAAGTTCCTTCATCTCAGCAAGCTTCATGAAATCTTTAGGACTTTTGCCAATTGTATCAACAAGTATAAGATCGAAATCCTTTGAATCAGTAATTTCATCTTTTAAATCTTTAAAAGACTCAATTGCTCTAACCGGAATACCCATAATATCACCATAAGTTTGAATTTGTTTTTTAGCTCCAATACGATAATTATCAATAGTAATAATTTTAATATTTAAACTCTTAGATTCTCCATTAATACCATAAATTGCTGCAAGTTTTGCAATCGTAGTAGTCTTTCCAACACCTGTTGGGCCAACTAAAATAAAAACCCTTTTCTTAAGATTATCAATAATAGATCCTGAACATTTAATTGTCTTTGCAATATATAAAACAACATCCTCTCTAACCCTCTCATAATCATCAAGATCTGACAAACTAAATTCTCTCTTAATAAACTCATTAATGTCTTTAATATAGTTTTCAGAAAAATCATTTTCTCTTAAAATATCTTCGATTTTTGTAATTGTTGGATGATTAATATTTTCTTTTTTATGAGCAAGCTCTGTTTTAAGAGACTTAACTTCTTTAAGCACATCTTCAATTGAAGAATTTTCTTCTCTTTTAATACTTTGAAGAATCTTTCGCTTTTCATCTTCAACATTAATCTGTTGATTACCAATGTCATATCTAACATAACCTGAAACTTCAACCCAATCTTTGCTAAATAAACCTAAAATTCCTCCATGGGGAACGGTTTTATAAGTCATAACCCTAGCATTTTTGCCATATTTTTTCTTAATTATCTCTATGACTTCATTATAAGTTGGACCTTTTTCTGTAAAATACTGAACCATATATTATTCTTCAACCTCTACTGTTTTAAGAACATTAACTTTAATATTTTGGGGAACTTCTAAAACAGACATAACAACAAGATCTGGAATCTCTCTACTTGTTATCACTTTTATTATAGGTCTTGACGATTCGCTTGAGAGAACAACTGGATAAAACCCTTCTGCTTGAACTTCGTTTACAACTTTGAAAAGTTCATAAATAAATTTGGTTTTTAAATTAGGATCAATTGAACTTATAAGATCGTGATTAGATTCTACACGAGAATCAATTATTATTTGCTCAAAACTGGGGCTTAAAGTTATTACATTAAGCTCAGAATTCAAATCTAAATACCCACTAGTTATTTGCCTTCCAACTGCTTGCCTACATTTTTCAATCAAGAAAAATATATCCTTAGTAATACTTGTGAAATCTGCAATTGTTTCAAAAATTGTAACCAAATTGCGAATTGAAACCTGCTCTTTTAAAAGACCCTGTAAAACTCTTTGTATCTCACCAACTGAAAAATTCTTAAGGACCTCTTCAACAATAGCTCCATAATCTTTTTTAAAAACATCAAGGGTATTTTGAACATCTTGACGAGTCAAAATTTCGTAAGAATGTCTTTTAATAAGTTCTGTCATATGAGTAGCAATAATTGAAGGGGGATCTACAACAGTATATCCTAATTTTTCAGCAGTTTCTCGACCATCATCATTTACCCAAAGAGAAGGAAGTCCAAATGAAGGATCTTTAACAAGATCTCCTTCTATTCCAGAATCAATTCCAACATTTATCACCAAAAATTTGCCAAGCTTAATATCGCCTCGCCCAACTTCAACTCCTCTTAGCTTAAAAGAATAAGCATTGGGCTCAAGCCGCATATTATCAACTATTCTAATCTTAGGCACAACTATTCCAAATTCAAATGCAATCTCACGCCTTATCTTAACAATACGATCAAGTAGTTCAGAGGTTTTTGTATCATCAACTATTGGAACAAGATTATATCCAATCTCAAGAGCTAGAGGATCAAGCGGAACAACAGGGGCAACATCTTTGTCTGAATAAATTGACGCTTGCTCTTCTTCAAGTTTCATTTTTTTATCTATTTCTTCTTTATGTCTTATTCCTGAAAGAGAGTAAGCTAAAAATGCAATTAACAAACTTAAAAACATAAGAATTAAAGTTGGAAATCCAGGAAGAAAAGCTAAAAAAAACAAAAACCCAGAAACAATCCAATAAATTCCTAAATGATTTGTGAATTGCTCAAAAATCTCGCCACCAAAACTATTTTTTGAAATCGACCTAGTAACAATCAAGCCTGTAGCCGTTGAAATTAAAAGAGATGGCAATTGAGACACAAGCCCATCACCAACTGTCAATGAAACATAATTATTAAGGGCTTCGTTAAAGTTAAGACCCTGCAAAGTTATTCCTACTAACAAACCACCAAGAATATTAATAAGGGTTATTAAAAATCCAACCTTAACATTTCCTGATACAAATTTAGAAGCTCCATCCATTGCTCCATAAAAATTTACTTCTGATTGTAAATCATTTTTTTGCCTTGTAGCCTCTTCTTCTGTCAAATTTCCAGAACTGTAAGCAGAATCAATAGCCATTTGTTTACCAGGAAGTGCATCAAGAGCAAACCGAGCTGCAACTTCAGCTACCCTTGTTGCTCCCTTGGTAATTACAATAAATTGAACAGCAATGATTATTATAAATATTATAAATCCAATAACAAGTCCTTGAATTCCAGAACTACCCACAACAAATGTTCCAAATGTTCTTATCATTTGTCCATCAAAATTTATACCTTTAGTTAAAATTAACCTAGTAGAAGAAATATTAAGAACGAGTCCAAAAATAGTCATCACAAGCAGCAATGTGGGGAAAACAGAGAAATCCAGAGATCTCTTAGAATAAAGAACAATTAAAATAATTAAAAGACTTATTACTAAATTAACCGTAATCAAAATATCCAAAATAACTGCAGGAAGAGGCAAAATAAATCCAGCAACAACAAATATCAAACCGACCGAAATTATTAAATCAGACTTATTATTAAGCCCCAAATACCCTAATATAGAATTTTTCGTAGCATCCAACAATAGAACCTCTAATTAAACTTTTTAGTAATAGAATATACTCTCACAAGAATTTTTGAGACAATCTCCCAATATTCTCTTGGAATCTCTTCGTTAACCTTAACATTAGCATAAAGAGCTCTTGCAAGCAGCTTATTTTCCATTAAAGGAACATTATTTTCTCTTGCAATCTTTTTAATTGTGAGAGCTATTTCATCTTGACCTTTTGCAAGCACCCTTGGAGCTAACATTGTTTCGCTATCCCACTTAATAGCAACTGCAAAATGTTCTGGATTTGTAATTACTACATCTGCTTGGGGAATAGCTACTCTTAAATTGGTACTTAAAATAACCCTCATTCTCTCTTTTATTCTAGATCGAAGTAAAGGATCACCTTCCATTTCCTTTCTTTCCTGCTTTACCTCTTCTTTTGTCATTTTCAAGCTCTCAATGTACTGAGATCTTTGAAACAAATAATCAAACACCCCTACAATTGCCAAAAACATTACTGAGAAAAAACATATCTTATAGGCAAGCACTAACACAATAGAAATCCCAGACTGAAGTGTATACTCCGAAAGTTTAGAAATTTTGCCTATATTGTTTTCTATAATAAAATAATATATCAAGCATATTATAACAACTTTTAACAAACTTTTAAACAAATTGAAAAAAGCCCCTGCTGAAAAAAAAGAATTTTTTGCCCATCTGGAAAAATTAAAACTAATTTTATCCCACCTTGGCTCCAAAGATTTAAAAGTCATAAAAAAGCCTACTTGAATAATATTAACAAAAAAATTAACAGCCAAGGATGCAAAAAAAAACAAAACGACATAACCTATGATAGATCTAATATATGCAAAACCCATAGCATAAACACTCATACGCATAACTTCAGGAAGCTTGCTGGTCTGCTCTTTAAAAACAGCTACTAAATCTAAAGCAAAATAAGAAAGCATAAAAAAAAACAATGCAAATAACAATAAAAGACTAACAGCGGTATTAATTTCAACAGACTTTAATACCCGTCCTTCTTCTCTTGCTTTTTGCTTTTTCTGGTCAGTAGGTAATTCGGTTCTTCCTTCATCATCTGCAGAAAAAAAATCAAGGGGAATATACCAACTTTTAATCAAAAATTCATCTTTTATCATTATTTTAAAACTCTAGAAAACAATTTTAAAAAACTAGCAAGAGAATCTAATGCAAGTTCAATAACTCTTTTTGAAGATATTGCTAAGCTTGGAAATCCAATATACAAAATTAACAACCCTAAAAATAGCGAGGTTGAAAAACTAATTATTAATAAATTAATCTGAGGCGATGACTTTGAAAGTATTCCCAATACTAGATAAAAAAGTAAAAGTAAAGACAATATTGGAAACGAAATTAATAAAGCTTTTTCAAAAAGAAATCCAAAAGACAGAAGCAAAAGCTTAACAAATTCTGAATTTCTCATATTGACTAAATGTTCAACCCTAATGTTCAAAACAGAATCGTGTATGCCAACAACAAAAAAACGAAGTAAAAAATCACTTGATAAGAACAAAAGCAAAAACAAATAAGCAAAAATTTGTGAAATAATCATGCTATCTTCTTCTGAAAAAACATCAAAAATATTTGCATAAGCAAGCCCAATTTGATTAGAAAAGAAAAATCCAACTAAATGAAAAACATTAAAAATTATATTAACAAAAAATGCCTGAATAAGGCCCAAAATAGCTTCTCCTAATAAAATTAACGTAAAAGAAAGCATATTGTCTAAAGGGTAGATAATTTTAATCTTTTCAACAATAATTACGGAGAGAATCAAAGAAAAGAAAAAATTAAAATATCCAATTTTTATTGTTGAAAAAAATGGAGAAAATTTTAAAAACATAAAAATTCTAACCAACACGGGTAAAATTGTAAAAGATTTTAAAACCAAAAAACTTAAATTCAAAATTTCATCCCAATAGCACAATTAGTCATAAATTAAACATTTTGCAATTGACTAAAAATCATATAGGTAAACTGCATAAGCTTATTCAAAATCCAAGGACCAAAAATAACAATGGTTAAAAGTATAACAATAATCTTTGGAATAAAACTCAAAGTTTGATCTTGAATTGAAGTAATAGCTTGAAAAATTGAAATCAAAAGCCCAACTATAAGAGCTATAATCAACATTGGAGCTGATAAAATAATAATGTTTTCAATAGAGATTCTAATTAAATAAAGAATGTGTCCTGCAGTCATATATAACCTTACATAAAACTTTTAATAAGACCACTAGTAATTAAGGTCCAGCCATCTACCATTACAAAAAGAATAAGCTTAAAGGGCAAAGATATCATTACAGGGGGCAACATTATCATACCCATAGCCATTAAAACAGAAGCAACAATAATATCTAAAACTATAAAAGGCAAAAATATTAAAATTCCCATCTTGAAAGCCACTTTAAGCTCATGCAAAATAAAAGCTGCAATTAAAACATGAGTTGGCACTTCGCTAAAATTTTTTGGTCGGTCATAATTACTCATACTCATAAATAATCTAATCTCTTCATGACGCCCATCAGACATCTGCTTATACATAAAAATTCTAAGGGGAGCAATTCCCTTGTTGTAAAATTCATCAAAATTTATTTTTGACTCTTTAAGGGGCAAATAAGCTTGTTCATATATAGAATTAAAAGTTGGCCACATGGTAAAAATGGTTAAAAATAAAGCCAATCCCATTACTATCTGAGTAGGAGGAGATTGTTGAAGAGATAAAGCACGCCTAATAAAATCCAAAACTATAGATATTCGCAAAAACGAAGTCATTAAAACTAAAAACGCTGGAGAAAGAGTAATAATGGTTAATAGAATCAAAAGCTGCAAAGAAAAAGCTATCTCTGAACCACCAATATTGTCAAAATTTAAAAATGGAAAATTGAGACCATTAGTAGTCTGCAAAGATTTTGTTTGAGAAAAAGATAAATTTGTTACACTAAAAAATAAAAAAAAATTAAAACACTTTCTCAAAATAAACCCTCTAAAATTTTTTTAATCTATCTTGTTTATCCTTAAGCGAAGTCTCAATTTTCTTCTCAAGTTTAACATAATCATTCCCAGAAAAAGGAATCTCTTCTTTTTTGAGCAACATCTTCTTAAAAATTGATTGAAAAGAATCTTTCTTAGCAGAATAATTAATTTTGCTAAGCCTGAGTTTTAAATCTTCCAGTTCTTCTTCAGATTTAATCTCTTTGAGTAAAATAGAAGAATTGCTAGAAACTAAAAATATGTAAACATTGTCTAATATGTTTATGATTCTTATTGAGTTTTTAACATCTATCTCGTAAAAAACAAGCTCCTTAATTAAATTAGAGTTTTGTTCATATTTGCTTTTTTTTGAATAAAAAATTAATTTTTTTAATAATAAAAAGATAAAAAAAGCAATAAGTAAAAATAAAACTATCTTAACCAAATCTGAAATATTAAAAAGAGAAACTGGCTGAGCACTATCATTGCTAGCAAGATCTGCCTTATCCTCTTCAAAGATTGGCAAGTTAGATTCATTCTCTAAATCGGCAGATATTGAATTCATCTGCTCTTGTGAATTAGCATATGTAAAAAAATTAGAAAACGCTAAAAAAACCAAAAATAAAAATTTATTATTCATTTTTAGTTTTAATTATCTCAGTAATTCTAACTCCAAAATTTTCATCAATTACAACTACTTCTCCCCTGGCAACTATTTTACCGTTTACTAAAATATCTACAGGCTCGCCGGCAAGCTTATCAAGAGTAATAATAGTCCCCTCAGACATGCCAAGTATGTCTTTTATTTTGCGCTCTGTTCTTCCAAGCTCTACAGTAAGCTGCATAGATACATCCATTAAAAGCCCAAAATTACTAGGATCAACTCCTTCCGGCAAAGTGTCAATTAAATCGGGAAGCTTAACTCCCTTTATTTCTGGCTTTTCTCCATTATCGCTTTTTTCATCTACACTCATAATTTAACCTCTTAATAATTTAAGTTTTAATAAATAAAATAACTTATCACTCAACCTCTTCTGTAAGCTCTTTTAATAAATCAAAACCTTTTATATCTCCAATTTTTTCTGTAATTTGTACTGAAACTTTATTTCCCATTAAACCCATTCTACATTTAAACTTTTCTTTGGTACCAACTTTCAAAGTTAAATCTTTATTTATTAAAGAAGATTCAAGATTCAAAACATCACCTTTGTCAAGCGATAAAATTTCTCTTACTTTAAGTTTAACTTCCCCTATTTCTGCTACCAAAGGCATAGCTGTATTTTCCAACTTTTCACGCAAAGCATCAAGATTCTCGCTGGTAGTTCCAACCCCAATCAAAGAATGCCAATATCTTGTTGATAATTTTGAAACAATAGGTTCTATAGTAATATAGGGCAAACAAAAATTCATAAGCCCCTCTACTTTTCCTATTTTAACTTCAAGAGTTACTAAAATAATCATTTCTGTAGGAGGAACTATTTGGGCAAACTGTGGATTGACCTCAATATGACCAAATCTTGGTCTTAAATCAACCACCTGAGACCAAGCCTCTCTCATATTAGCAAGTATACGAATAATAACACTTTCCATAACAGACTGCTCAATTTCTGTTAAATCTCTACTTTTATCTTTAATCGTGTCTCCATCTCCCCCAAAAAGCCTATCTACTATAGCAAATGCTATTGTTGGATCAACTTCAAAAATAGCAGATCCTTTAAGAGGGTCCATATTTATTATCGCTAAAGTTGTGGGATTGGGTATTGACCTAATAAACTCTTCATAAGTTAATTGGTCAACTGAAGCCACATGAACATGAACCATTTTTCTTAAAAGAGCAGAAAGTGAGGTTGTAGTATACCTAGCAAATGCCTCATGAAAACTTGAAACTGTCCTAACCTGCTCTTTTGAAAATTTATCTGGCCTTTTAAAGTCATAAACCTTAACTTTTTGCTTTTTGCCTGTAGGACTAGATATAACATTAGAAAGGGATTCGTCTAAGGATAAACTTTCAGACGAATTGATAGACTCTAAAAGACTATCTATATCATCTTGAGATAAAGCTCCTGGATTGTTTGCCATTTAAAATTCCTTTAAATTTAAAATTCTTTTAAATTTATTACATATCAAAAATATCAATTTGGGTTAATGCTATTTCTTTTATTTCTCCATTTCTAAGAATACTATTAATTCTTGCCTTAATTTCTGCTTTTATTTGACTTTCATTCTTTATTTCTTGACCAGTTCTTTGGCTAAAATATTCTCTAATAATATCTTTTAAGCGCACTTTTTGTCTTCCAAGCTCATTAAGAATATTAACATTATTTTCTGCATACCCTAAAGCAAGCTTTACAACAAAAGTTTTTGGAGGAACATCTAAAGTGTTGCCTCTAATCTCATCTATACTTTCATACCATATAAGCATAGGTGGTTTTCCTAAATATTCATTAGAAAAAACCGGAAAATCGCTAGGAGCTCCACTTTGGCTTACCACCATTTTAGACACAAAATAAGAAACAATTATCATTATTGCAACAGTAAATATTCCTATTGCAAGTATCTGTAAAATTTTTATTATAATATCAGGCAATAAACCACCTTTTCTGCTAACATTGGAATCCCCCATATCTAAATTTTCATCGTCCTTATTAGGCATAATAAAATTCCTCCTATTAATTTCTTCTTTACAGTTAAAAAGAATTACTTACTGCTTAATTTCCTTAGGGAAACTTAAAGATGCATCCGTAGTAACTAATATATCAATCCTTCTATTATAAGCTCTGCCCTCAGGGGTATCGTCTGTTGCAATAGGCCTACTTCCACCAAAACCAGATACTTCAAAATTATTTTCAATGCTTTTAACATCAGATTGATCTAAATAGTTCAAAATATGTTCTAGCATATTAACAGATCTAGCGACCGAAAGTTCCCAATTGCTTTTCCAAGGTCCATTTACATCAGTATCAATATTGTCTGTATGCCCTTCTATTTTAAAATTATAGCCTTTAGAGCTTAAAACGCCAATAAAAGATGCTATTTTTTGAATAGAATCTCTATTCTCTTCAAGCTTAACATCTGCACTAGCAGAATCAAAAAATGCATCTGCTGCAAGAGATATCACAATACCTCTTTCTTCTTGTCTAACTACAATATTTTTAGACTGAATCTTCTCAATAAATTCAATCATAGATTTATTTTTAGCAGTCTGAGATGCTTGTTTATTGCGCACAGTAGAAGGCAAAGACATAAAACTATTACTCAAATAAGATAATTTACTAAAATCTAAAGTTTTACCACCCTTAAAAAATCCCGCACCTGTGAAAGAAGCAGACATTATTCTTATCACATTTTCCTGAAAAATAATATCATTTAATGAAAACATTGTAACAAAAAACACAAGCAGTAAAGTAACCATGTCTCCATAAGTCAACATATAATCTGGAGATCCTTCATCACATTTTGAAGGTTTCTTAATTCGCAAAGCCATTATTCACCACCAATACTACTACTAAGCTGACTTCGATCTTTGGGGGTTAAAAACGTCATTAATTTTTGCTCTAAAATTCTAGGATTATCTCCAGACTGAATTGATAAAACACCCTCAATTATCATTGTCTTTACTGCAGCCTCCTCAGAATCAATTTTTTCCAACTTAAGCTGGACAGGAGTAAACATTAAATTTGCCATTATAGTTCCATAAAGAGTTGTAATAAGAGCAACAGCCATAGAAGAACCAAGCGCAGATTTATCCTCTAGATTGCCAAGAAGAGCTACAAGCCCAATAAGAGTACCCGTCATGCCAAAAGCTGGAGCAAGCTTTGCCCAAGTTTTAAAAAGATCTGAACCAACCTTATGCCTTTCTTGCATTTGATCTAGCTCTAAATAAAGCATAGTTCTAATTATCTCAGGATCTGCACCATCAACAACAAGCCTCATTCCTGACTTAAAAAATGGATCATTAATTTGTTCAAGTTCATCATCAAGAGATAAAAGACCTTCTTTTCTAGCTTTTTCTGAAAGCTCTACTAATATTTTTATAATAGAAACCTTAGCATATGAATTTCTTCTAAAGAAAAATCCCAAATACGTTGGAATTTTTTTTACAGCAACAACTTCTGAAGAAGCCATAAGAGCAGAAAAAGATCCAACAACAGTAATAAAAACAGAACTTAAATCCCAAAAAACACCAAGCCCTGTGGGAGTAAATGCCATAGAAATTAAAATAGCCCCAAATCCAACTCCCCACCCAATTATACTAGCTAAATTCATAATTCAACGCCCCCATTTCCTTCTCCCAAAATTTTTTCAAAAGAAGCAACTTCTTTCCTATACAACTTAATCCTATTGACCACCTCTTCAACTTTTTCTTTCACAATTAACTTCTTACCGTTCATAAGAAGAATTGTAGTATCAGGATTAGACTCAATACTTTCAATATGATAAGGATTTAAATAATATCCATCACCATTAAGCTTAGATACAAAAATCATATGCTAAAAAACAATATTAGATTAATTTTTCAATCTTACAAGTTCTTGCAATAATTGATCAGAAGTGGTAATAGTTTTGGCATTTGCCTGAAATCCCCTTTGGGTCACTATCATATCTGTAAACTGCTCTGCAAGATCAACATTAGCCATTTCTAAAACACCAGATCTAATATCACCAAGTCCAGCAAGTCCAGTTTCGCCTATTCTAACTTGACCCGAATTGCTTGTTTCTACAAAATTAGTATCGCCTGATTTTGCAAGTCCTCCAGGATTCATAAAAGAAGCAAGAGCAATCTTGCCAAGATCTCGTCTTATTCCATTTGAATAAATACCAACTATAACACCATTTTGATCAATTTCATAATTTTCCATATATCCCATACCATATCCATCTTGAATAATGGCCTTTGTGCTACTAGAATCAGCAAACTGAGTAATTGAATCGGTATAGCTTCCAACTGTTCCCAATTTTAAATTTACAGTTTGCTGCTCACCAACCTCACCTACATTTGCGCCTAAAACATTAAATGTTATAGGAATTTGAAGAATATCTCCTTTTTGACCTGGTTGACCATTTAAAGAAGCTAATGCTCCTTCATTGTCAAACCCAAGTGTAAAATTTGAATTTTGCTCGCCATTTATTAACACTGTTGCATTCCATAAATTAGGAGTATTTAGATCTTTTACAACCCTAAGTTCAAGAACACTAACATTCCCAAAACTGTCATACAATGACTTATTGACAACCCAAGTTCCACGTGCAATATCCGCAGGACTTGCACCTTCTTGAATTAAGGGCAATCTTTTATCAAGATTACAAGCAAAAGTAACATTTTTAGTAGACTTTGCTCCCTCTTTATCTCCAATAGGAATAATCAGATCCTCAATATCAGAAGCTGTATTGATAACCTTTTCACCTTCTAAATCTCTTGCCATCCAACCTTGAATTCGCATTCCATTTGCAGGATTTACAAGATGTCTATCAGAGTCCACATCAAAAGCACCGGCTCTTGTATAAAACAAATTTTTACCTTCTTTTAAAATAAAAAATCCATTGCCACTAACCCCAAGATCAGATGCTTTTTGAGTGCTTTGAAAAGCTCCTTGCGTGTGAATAGTGTCAATTGAGGCAACATTCATACCTAATCCAACTTGCTTTGGATTAGTCCCACCACGAGCATCAGTAGGGCGAGAAGCTCCAGAAATAGACTGCGATATCATATCCTGAAAATTTACTCTTCCCTTTTTAAAGCCAATTGTATTTACATTAGCGATATTGTTACCAACAACATCCATTCTTGTTTGATGATTCTGAAGCCCAGAAACACCAGAATATAAAGACCTCATCATATAATTACTCCTCCAAACCTACTGATAATATGTTTTTATACACATAATAATTACCATTAACCATAACTTGAGGTATTGCGCCTGTCTTAATGTTTGTAACACGACCTTCAACAATCTCTCCATCACCATGTTGAAATTTAATTACTTTACCTAATAAATCCAAATCTTTTCTTATTCCTAAAGAAGATGAAAGCTTTTCAAATGACTTACTCATATTAGTCATTTGCTCAAGAGCCGAAAATTGCGCCATTTGAGCAATAAATTCTTTATCCTTCATTGGATTTGTAGGATCTTGATACCTAAGTTGAGTAATGAGTAACTTTAAAAAATCATCCTTGCCAAGATTAACCTTATTAGATATATTCTCAACATTAAAATCGGTTTTTTTTTTAACTTTACTACTAATATTTAAATTAGAAACATTTTCAACACCGTTCACTTTATTCATTTAACTCCACCCTCTAAACAATTAAATTAACATTTTTATCTACATCGTAAGAAAATTCAACCTCTTCTTCAATTTGAAAAAATTTATTATAACCAAAATGGAAATTTTGATCCTTAGGGTCGTCTTTAAAATCTCCAGTAAAAGAATTTAAATTTTCACCTGCAAGAAAAAGATTTAAGCTGGCATTAAAACCACTCTCACCAAGCATTTTATTTAATGAATGCATATTTTGGTCAAAAAGCATTTTAACATTTTGATTATCCACTACAATCTTTCCCAATAAATTATTATTCGAATCAAGGTTTAAATTAATTCGTATACTACCAAGCTCTTTGGGCTTTAAAACCAACTTAATCTCTCCTGTATTATTCGATTTTAACACAACTTTAGCTTTATCCACAATATTTTTATTAATCTTAAGATTCCATTCAGGCTTTAAACTGCTGACAAAATCAAAACCTTCAACCTCTTTAGAGCTTTTTACATTATAATTGGCAAATTCTTCAACAAAGCCCTTTAAAGAATCGTTTGATATTTCTTTAACTTTATACCTATCAACAAAATTTTGACCATCAATTGCATTTAAGCTAAACTTTGAAAAAACAAAATCATTATGATCACCATTATTCTTTTTGAAATTTTTCACATCAATGTTAATAACATTCTTTTCTTCCTTTTTATCATTTAAGCTTATCTGATTATAATAATCATCAATCAAAGTAGTTAAAAAATCAAAACCCAAAAAAGAGCCCAAATCATTAAAAGCCAAACAAAGTCTTTCGATTTTTTCAAAAAATTTTTCTTTACCTAGAAAATCAAAATTGGATGATAAGCTTTCTTTAATGCTATTTAAGCCTTCAAAATCTAAAAAAACATTCATTCTAGCAATCAAGGATTTCAAATCGGAAACAAAAGTCTCATTATCAAGTTTTTTTAAAAAAAGGGATTTATTTAAAAGTGATTTTTTTAAATTTTTAGAAACAAGTCCATTGTCTTTAAAAAAATTTAAAAAATCAAATATCATAAATTTTGCCTTAGCTAATTTTTTAGATTCAGAAGACATGATATTTAAAAAAGAGCTCGCATTTTCTTTAGATTCCATTTTAGAAACATTTAAATTCAACCCTTTAATTGTATTCAAGAGATTTAATTTGTTGCCATAAGCTTTACTTAAATTTAATAAATTACTCATATACGCACTACTCCAATGAACTAACAGACATTTTTCTAATCAATATAGCAGCTTTTTTAGAATCCATAAGAGATAACCAATAAGGAACAATTGACAAACGTCCTTCTTTTTTAGAAAGTTCTTCAATTTTACGCATATAAGATATTGCAAGCTCGGGATTTAAATCTTCAAGCCGCTTAACAGCATCTTCTGGTGGCATATTCATTAAATATACAGCTGTTTGCAAAATATTTGCTTCCTCATCATTATATTTATTTATAATGTCATCTATTACCTTTTGCTTTAAATCTAAATCTTTCTGCTTTTGCTTAAGCTCAAATTCAAGCTTATTTAAGCTGTCTTCTTTTAACTTTAGATCTTCCTTAAGCTTTTCAATCTGCTGATTCTTAATATCAATAGCTTCTCTTTCCTTCACAAGTCTAGCTTCATCAAGAATTATATTAGAATTATGATCAAAGACCAGAGAAGTTTCTCCTAAAAACTTAGTTCTTACAAATTCGGGGAAATATCTTTTAGTATTATACATTCCAATAAAATCAATAAAGAATAATACAAAGAAAAATAAAATAACAATTAAAAATAACAAAAAAAATGCCCTAAAAAAGAACGATAAAAAATTATTCACTTTCATTCCTTAGATTTTGACAAACTTTATAATTTACATGCTCATCTAGCATTAAGCTTTCTTTTTTTTCTCTATTTTTAATTATAGAATTATTTAAAGTTTTTATTAATATTTTAATCTTTTTTTCTTGTCTATATTTATCCACATAAATATCATAATACTTGTTATAATGCTTTTTAAGCTCTTCAAGAATTTTAAAATTTTGGGTTTTTTTATAATTTAAACAGTCTATATAACCTCTTATATAAAGATCATTAAAGCTATTCAAGTTTTTTAAAAGATTGGAAATTCCATCTGAAAACTGATTTATTTTTGTAATTTTCTTATTTATATTCATTAAGTCTCTCTCGCTTAGCTTTCGAAAATAGGTTCTAATCGTCAATATTCTATTAAGCTTTTGTTTTCTAAAGTTTAAATCATTCAAGATAATATTTCCTTTATTTCATCTTCTAAATTTTCAAAATCAAATGTTTCATTTATTCCTTGAGAAATAAAATCAATAATCTTAGGATACTTGGAAATTGCAAAATCAACATCCTTATTGGATCCTTTAAGATAAATTCCTGTTCTAATAAGATCTTCATAATCTTTATAAATAGACAATAAATTTCTAGCTTTCATTATTAATTTTTGTTTTTCTAGACTCATTATTCTATGAATAGATCTTGAAGTTGAACTTAAAACATTTATTGAAGGATAAATTCCCCTATCAAACAAATCTCTGTCTAAAATAATATGGCCATCCAAAACAGCTTTAATATTATCGGCTACAGGCTCTGTAAAATCATCTCCCTCAACAAGAACAGTATAAAACCCAGTAACACTTCCCCCATTACCATTAAAGCCTGATCTCTCAAGCAAAATTGGAATTTCAACAAAAACAGAAGGCGGGTAACCTTTAGCTACCGGGGGCTCCCCTAAAGAAAGAGACATCTCTCTTTTAGCATTTGCAAATCTAGTAATAGAGTCAAAAAGCAAAACCACATCTTTGCCTTGCTCCCTAAAGTATTCTGCTATCATAGTAGCAACATAAGCTCCCTTATACCTTGAAATGGGCGATTCATCAGAAGTTGAAACAACTAAAACACTTTTTTTTAAACGCTCTTCACCAAGTTCATGTTCAATAAACTCATTAAGCTCTCGACCCCTTTCCCCAATAAAAGCAATAACGTTTACATCTGCATTTGAATTTTTTGCAATCATGCCAAGCAAAGTAGATTTACCAACACCAGAACCAGAAAAAATACCAACTCTTTGCCCTTTTGCAACTGGCAAAAACCCATCAAGAACCTTAACTCCTGTTAATATTTGATCTTCAAAAATACTTCTACTAATTGGATTAATTTTTTCAAAAATTAACTCTTTATAACTATTGTTCAAAAATGACCCTTTATTATCAATAGGCCTGCCAAGAGAATCAATAACTCTACCCAAAAGCTCATCACTAAGATTTATTTCTAGCCCTTTGTTTAAAGAATAAACCTTATTTCCAACTTCAATCCCGCTAAATCCTTCATAAGCCATAAGGCTAACATAAGGACCATTAAATCCTAAAACCTCTGCATATACTTTTTTGCCATTTCTTTGATCAATTAAACACAAATCTCCAATAGCGCACTGAGGCCCTAAACTTTCAACTAAAAGACCTTTTATTTTTTGTACTCTGCCAATAAAAGAAACGGTTTCAATATCATCTACTTGACTTAAATAATTTTCAAAAAAATTGCTCACTAAAATTCCTTTAGACACTTAACTTAATAACGAAAAATTTTTAAACTTTTCCTCTATTTTATCAAGTTGAGAAGAAATGCGCGCATCAATCTCTCCAAAATTAGTTTCAATTATACAACCTCCTTTGCCTATGTTAGGATCTTCTATGATCTCTAAATTTTCTATAACATCAAATCTAGAAATAAAATCACTCTTTTTATGTCTAACAATATCTAAATCATCAAGATTTACGCGAATAGTTATCTGAGTTTTATCTTTTACCCTTTTCAAAACCTCATTAACATTTTCCAAGACAATATCTTTTTGAGAATCTGTAATTCTCTTAATAACCTTAATTGCAATCTGCATAACAAGACTTACTATCTGACCGCTCGAGGATTCAAGAATACCTTTCCTTTCGGCAATCAGAGATGCTATTATAGCATGTAACTTTCTCATGACTTTATCAAAATCTTCAAAACCACATTCATAACCTTTGCTATACCCCTCTTCCCTGCCTTTAGCTGTTGCTATCTCAAGATCTGTTTTTAATTTTTCCTCATACTCTCTTGCCAATCTTTCAATCTCAGCATTAGATTCAGTCTCAATAGATTCTTTCTTATAAATAGCTTCTCTTTGCAAAAGATCTGCTTCTTGTTTGGCTGCCTCTAATACTTCATTGGCCTTTACCCTAGCCTCTTCAATAAGCCGCTTAGATTCAATTTGAACTTCCTCTTTGGCAAGCTCTTGCCTTTTAGCAAGCTCTTCCTCAAGTCGTAATTTTTCATCTCTTAAAAGCTGTAACTCTTCTTTAAGATTGGCAATTTGACTGTCTATGTCGTAAACCTTGCCTTCCTTCTCCTTGATTTCCAAAGATTCAAAAACGGGCTTTGCTATCTCAACAAACTCAAACTTTGCTAAATTATCAACTTCTGATGATTTATATAAAACCTTAGGCAAACAAAACTCCTTTATCAGACAAGCACATCTTCCTCACCACCTCTTGAAATAACTATTTCTCCCTGTTCTTCTAATTTTCTTATAAGAGAAACAATTTTTTGCTGCGATTCCTCAACATCTTTTCGCCTAGTAGGTCCCAAAAATTCCATGTCCTCCTTAAGCATTGAAGCCGCTCTTTTTGACATGTTTTTGAAAATTTTTTCTTGGACAGGAATATCTACAGATTTTAAAGCTTTTGCTAACTCTTGACCATCTATTTCTCTTAAAACTCTTTGTATAGATCTGTCATCAAGCAAAACTATATCCTCAAATACAAACATTTTCTTCTTAATCTCTTCTGCAAGCTCTGGATCTTCTTCTTCAAGAGATTCAATAATAAACTTCTCCGTCTTTCTATCAGCCATATTAATTATCTCAACAACATTATCAACTCCTCCTGCTGATGTGTAATCTTCTGAAGAAAGAGAAGCTAGTTTTTTCTCAAGAACTCTTTCAACCTCTCTTACAACCTCAGGAGAAGTTCTATCCATTAATGCGATTCTTCTTGCAACATTGGTTTGCACCTCTGTAGGCAAACTAGAGAGAATAAAAGAAGCCTTTTGGGGATCAAGATATGAAAGGATTAAAGCAATTGTTTGAGGATGTTCTTGTTGAATAAAGTTTAAAATATTTGCAGGATCTGCTCTTCTTACAAATTCAAAAGGTCTAGACTGTAAAGCAGAACCCAAATTATTAATAATATCAACTGCTTTTTGAGTCCCAAGAGATTTTTCAAGAAGTTCTCTTGCATAATCAATTCCACCCTTTTGAATAAATTCTTGAGCCATCATTAATTCTTTAAACTCTAAAAGAACATTATCTTTAAGCTCAGAAGTAATTGTCTCAAGCTTTGCTATCTCAAATGTCAAAGACTCTATCTCTTCTTGAGAAAGATACTTAAACACTTTAGAAGAGATTTCAGAGCCTATTGAAACCAACAAAATAGCAGCCTTTTGCTTGCCTGTTAAAGCAGAAACATCCAGAATCTCCTTTTCTTTTTTTTCTTCCATATCAATTACTACCTTTTACGCGTTTTTCAAAAGCCATGTTCTTATAAGCTTAGCAACATCTTCTGGCTTTTCTCTGGCTAAAAGCTCAGCATTGCTTTGAAGCTCATCGCCTTCTCTAATCCCACCAACAACATCGTCAACGCCAATATCGTCACTACCATCCATCAAGGCTTGTTGACGCCTTAAATGTGCTTGCTTTGCCAATTCTTCTTCTCTAAGACGTCTTCGTCTTTCAAGTTCTCTAGAAATAGCAAAAAATATCGTAAATACTAAAATTAATAATGAAAATACTATGCTTGCAATAAATAAAAAATATTTAAACCTTTCACTTGCAAAATAATTTTCATCTATTTCTCTAAATTCATTCATACGATCAAAAGATATATTTCTAACAGTTATTGAATCACCTCTTTCTGGCTTATATTCAAAAGAACTTTGCAAAACATCTTCAATATTTTTTATTTCTTCTAATGCCATAGGCTTATATTCTCTTTTTCTCATTCCATTTTCTATTACGTAATCTCCCTTCTCATCGTACACAAAATTCCAAATACCATCCACGAAAATACCAAGAGAAACACCTACAATCCTAGCAGGCTCTTTTTCACTTGTAGATTTTTTTTCATTTAAAGCAACATTTTTGATCTCTTGAGACTCATTATATTTACCAGTAATATCACTTAAATCCTGATATTCAGGGGGAGTATTGCCTTCCTGCCCAGGAGGTCCCCACGGACTATATCCTTGTCCCTGATATTCTTTTTTTTGAGTTTGAGAAGATATAATAGTTGAATCGCTTACTTTTCTGGTATTATAAGAAGCTTTTGGATCTTGGGATTGAAGCTCAATAGGAGCATACTCTTTAGACTCTGTAGTTTCTTTTGAAGTGTCAAGCTTTACATTTACTCTTGCTATCATAAATCTATCAACAGACAATACCTTACTTAATGCAGAGTCGATTTCACCTCTAAGCATAGCTTCATACTTAAGCTTTAACTTGCGTTCTTTTTCTGCTAAATCTATTCTATCTATTCCATCCAAATTAGAAAAATCATTTAAGATGGTTCCGCTATTATCAACAATAGCAATATTATCAGATTCAAGACCTTCAATGGCATACTGAATAAGCTTAACAAGTCCTTCAACTTTTTTCCTATTGGTAATAATATCAGAACCGGGCCTTGGGGTAATTCTAACAGATGCCTTAACAGGCTCTTGGGACTCTTTAAAAAGAGCTTTTTCAGGCATAACAAGATTCACACTAACAGCATCAACATCATCTAAAGCTACAATATGCTGTTCAACTGCTCTTGTAATAGATCTTCTTAGATTAATGCTTCTTTCAAAATCAGTAATAGTCCACCTATCAATATCAAACAAAGCCCATGGATCCATATGAACGGGCACAAGCTCTTCTCTGACAAGAATTGCTCTCATTTTTTTTGCAAGCTTTTCATCATCTAAATAAATTCTTCCATCGGAACTCAAAAAATACTTAACATCTTCCCTGTCAAGTCTTTGCGATATCCTATCTAAGAGATATTGATCTTTAATTTCAACTCCAAAAAGAGCAATACTTTGACTTTTAGTAGAAAACCCTATTAAAAAAATAAGCGCAAGAATCACAAAAAAAATAATCAATCCTAAGGCTACTTTCTGAACCGTACTAGCTTTTTTGAAGATTCCTTTTGCTGAAACAAAAAAATTAGTAAAAAAATTGCTCAAAATCTTATGGCTCCTTAACGAATATTGATTATATCTTGATAAGCCTTCACACCTCTCTCAACAACGGCCTTTAAAATGCTTAAGTTCATATTAGCTTTAGACATCGCTATTACAACATCATGAACATCAATGCCACTTGGCCTAAGAACAGCTTGTTCTGTAACTTTAGAAACATTTAATTGGCTTTTGTTAACATCAGTAATCGAATTTATTAAAACATCCTTAAAAGTTTTAATATCATTCTCTTTAGAATTACTTTTAGAACTAAAAAGATTCACATCAAAATGCAAAGGATTTTTTTTAACCAAATTAATATTATTTTCTGTAAAAAAAGCATCTATTCTCACCAATGATCTCTCCTTTAGCCTTGAAGTATAGCTAACGCGCTTCTAAACATAGACTTACTGCTATTGATGACAGTAGAATTTGCCTCATAAGCACGAGAAGCTGAAATCATATCTACCATTTCTTCAACTAAATTAACATTGGGAAGCTCTACATAACCTTTTTTATCTCCAGAGCTTATTGAATCAGGATGAGTTGGATCATATTTTAACTTTAATGGAGATTTATCTTTTTCAATGCTAGCAACCCTAACTCCTTGGCCAATACCATTATCAAGATAATCTGGAATAAAAGGCCCTTTCCAATAAGGATTATTAACCCTTGGTGCAAAAATAATCCTTTGCCTTCTATAAGGCCCGCCATCAGGGGTCCTAGAAGTAGAAACATTTGCAATATTATTAGAAATAACATCAATCCTTAACCTTTGCGCTGTTAATCCCGTTGAAGCTACATTAATGCTTGAAAACAATCCCATTTTACATTCCTTAAGATATTAATTTATTTTAATACAATATTTATACTTTTAAAATAATGCGCCTGAACATTAGTCATAAGATGATACATCATTTGGTTTTGTACAAGTGCCTTAACCTCAGAATCAATATCAACATTATTGCCATTATTATTCATAGTTGAAAAATGATCAAGAACTCTGTGGGGCTTGACATCTGAATACTTTAGATTTTTAAACCCAGACAAGTGCTTATCACTAGATTTGATTAAATCTAGATCGTTTTTATCTTTATTTAAAAAAGCCTTTTCAAGCTCTGACTCAAAAGAAATTTTGCTTCTTTTAAAATTTGGAGTATCTACATTTGCTATATTGTCAGAAATAACGCTTTGTCTTAAGCTTAGAACATCTAAATATCTATGTGAAAAATCTACAGATCTTTCAAAATCATTCAAATTGAAACCCCCCTCTGTTTAAAATTGCTTTTAACTAAATTATATAATAATTTAAATCTTTTTGTTCGTTAATTTGTATTTTTTTATTAACATAGTCCAAGTTTATTTCAAATTTTTTCAACTTACTACCAGGCACTTCGAAAAAAAGATCTGCAAGCACTCTTTCCATAACACCGTGAAGTCTTCTGGCACCAAGATTTTCACTCTCAAGATTCATATTAAAAGTAAGCTCTGCAATTCTATCTATAGCCTCTTCGCTAAACTTTAAATCCAAATTATAAACCTTAAACATCGCAACATATTGTTTTATTAAAGAATTTTTTGTTTGTTTTAAAATTTTTTTCAAATCGTCTATGCTTAGACTCTTAAGTTCAACCTTAATCGGAAATCTTCCTTGAAGCTCGGGTATTAAATCAGAAGGTTTGGCCAAATTAAATGCTCCTGCCGCAATAAATAAAATATGAGAAGTATCAATTATTCCATATTTTGTATTAACTTTAGAACCTTCAATAATTGGCAAAATATCTCTTTGAACGCCTTCTCTGGACACATCATTGCCACTTCTATTCTTAGCAGCTATTTTATCGATCTCATCAATAAAAATAATTCCCATATTTTCAACTTTAGATTTTGCAATATCTGAAATGTTTTCGTGATCAACCAATTTTTCAAGCTCTTCTGCTAATATTATTTCCTTTGCCTTTTTAATCTTCAATTCTCTTTTCTTTTTTCTATCAAATATATTGCCCAGCAAACTGCCAATCCCCATATCAATCTCTTCAAAATTACCACCCGTAAATATTTCTATTGTAGAAAATGGCATTTTACTAGAAATTTGTATTTCAATAGTAGTATTATCAAGCTCACCTGCTCTAAGCTTTTTTCTAAGCTTATCTTTTACCTTTTCTTCTGCCTTTATTTCATTTGGATCCATATTCTCAGAATTACCAGATCCTTTAAAAAGACTCTCAACTATTCTCTCCTCTGTTCTTACTAAAGCATCATCTCTTACAGTGCTATACATCTCCTCTTTTACCATATTAACTGCAATGCCCATTAAATCTCTAACCATAGATTCAACATCACGACCAACATAGCCAACTTCAGTATATTTTGTAGCTTCAACTTTAATAAAAGGAGCTTTAATTAATTTAGAAAGTCTTCTTGCAATCTCGGTCTTCCCAATGCCAGTTGACCCAATCATAATAATATTTTTAGGCATTACCTCATCTTTTATTTCTTTTGGAAGCCTAGACCTTATATATCTATTAACAAGAGCAATTGATACTAATTTTTTAGCTTCGTCTTGACCTATTATATATTTATCAAGTTCTGCAACTACATCTTTAGGAACTATATGGTGCTCTTCTAATTTATTCATTTTCAATCTCCTCAAGCACAATGTTAGAATTAGTATATATACACACTCTTGCTGCTATTTTTAAAGATCTAAGTGCAACCTCAAAAGCACTTAATTTTTTGTTCTCCATATAAGCAAGAGCTGCTGAATATGCATAATTACCACCACTGCCAATTGAAATAACGTCCTCTTCAGGCTCAACAACATCACCAGTGCCAGAAATCAAAAGAATATTGTTAGCATCAGCAACAAGCATCATAGCCTCAAGCTTATGAAGTATTTTGTCAGAACGCCAATCTTTTGCAAGGTCAACAGCCGCCCTTTTAATATCAATCAAACCATCACCTTTTGCTTTGATTTTTTCTTCAAATTTTTCAAAAAGAGTAATTGCATCAGATGTTGAACCTGCAAATCCTGCCAAAATTTTCCCATTAAGCAATTTTCGTATTTTAATAGCATTACTCTTTAAAACAGTATGTCCAAAAGTTACTTGTCCATCTGCTGCCACCACAGTCTTACCATTTTTTTTTATTGCAATAACTGTAGTTCCTTTAAAGCCCATATTACCCCCTATTTATATACCTCTTTTAAAAGTTCTCCAATAAGAACATCAGATACATTTTTACAATCACAACAATCTTTAGAATCATCTTCAATATTATTGGAATCTACATATTTAATATTTAATAAAGCATAAAGATCTTTAACAGTTTTTATCTCTTGCGCACCAAAACTATGCAAGTTTACGGCTCCATCACCACAAAAATCTAAATCATAAACATAAACATCAAGTCCTAAGTCAAGACCAAGTTCAGCTGTAATTAAAGCTCCTGATTTTAAGGGCGCATAGGTTATAAAAATAGCATCCGATAGACCTGAGACCAATCTATTTCTTTTAGCAAAAAAATAATTTTGAATTTTATCAAATGGCAAAGTCTCAGTAATTATTCCTCCACCTTGTTCTAAAAGCTTAAAAACATATTTTCGATTTTGCTTAGGATAAATATTATCAATATCTGTTGGAATAACAGCAAATGTTCTCTTATTCTCATTTATTGCTGCTATATGAGCTTCAATATCGGCTCCAATTGCAAATCCAGAAACAATCTCTACACCATTTTTTGCAAGATGTGAAGAAAATTCTCTTGTTCTCTCAGCAAGAGTTTTGCTAATTTTTCTAGAACCAACAACAGCCCAAGACAATGAAGAACAATCTGGTAAATTGCCCTTGTAGTAAATAGCAAAAGGGGGGTCATAAATTCTTTTAAGCTTATTAGGATAAAATTTAGACCCTAGAATAGCAACTTTGGCCTTTGTTCTTTGAATAACTTTTTCTTGCAATTCTACTAATTTTAGATCGGGCAACTTAAACGATCTTCTAAATGATTTTAGAAGATAAGACTCAATGTCCTTCTGAGTCAATTTAATAACATCATTAAAATCAAAATTATTAAAAAGTTTTAATTTTTCTTTACCTTTTAAAAATTTTAAATTATCAATATAAAGCAATTTCATCATAAATGATTACTTCAAATTACTCATGATCCTAGAAACACCTTCTTTTTGCTCTTCAGTTGAAGCCTTTTTACTAGCTTTATCATAAAACAATATAGCATTACCAAGATCACCTAGCGAATAATAATTTGCACCTCTTAACATTAAAAACTCAAAATAGTCCTCACCCATATCACCAAGTTTATTTAAATAATTTTTAGCTTCAAGTTGTTTGTCAAGATCATATACATACATATTAGAAATAGCAAAAAGAGAATCTTTAAAATCATCTCTAATTGAAAGTGATTTCAAAAAAGAATTTTCAGCAAGAATTATGTATTTCTCAACTTCATCTTTTACTCTTAAATTTTTAGCTAAATTATAAGAAGCAACACCTATATAAAAATGAGACAAATAATTATTGGAGTTGATTTCTAAATTTTTAGCAAAATATTCAATAGCAGGTCCATACTGGCCAAGCTTAAAAAATTCAAGACCAATCAAATTAAAAAATCTTGCTTTCTTATCGATAGAATTAACTATCTTTAAAATATTTTTATCTTCTTTTTCAATAAATTCCCTATAAACTTCAATCTTAGATTCAGATCCACCGCCTGAAATTTCCAATTCCCTTAATCTAAGCCCAAGATTTGATTTTTCTTTAGATTCACTACCACAAGATAAAAATAAATTAACAAAAATTATTAACGACAAAATTTTCATCTAATCATCGCTACTTTTTTTATTTAAATTCCTAAGAAATGTTGGAACATCAATGTCATCATCAAAATAATTAACATTTTTGGACTTAGTAGCAAAAGAAGAATCTTGTTGCTCATAAGATCCAGAAGGAATATTTTGATTGCCTGACATTAAAGTGTCAAACTCTTTAGAACTTAAAGTATTATTTTCTGGCGCACTAGATATTTCTTTTTGCTTTTTAGATGCAAAACCTGTAGCAACAACTGTAACGTAAATCTCATCTTCAAGATTTGAATTAATAGCATGGCCATATATTACAGTAGCCTCATCATCAACACTAACAGTAATTATACCCATAATCTCTTCAAGTTCAAGCAATGAAAAATCATCTCCGCCAGTAACATTAACAAGAAGCCCTTTAGACCCTTCAATACGAACTTCCTCAAGTAGTGGATTGCTAATAGCAGAAGTTGCAGCATCAACAGCCCTGTTTTCGCCCTTACCATATCCTATTCCCATTAAAGCATCACCTTGACCTTGCATAATGCTTTTAACATCAGCAAAATCAATATTAACCTCTCCGTGCTCAATAATAAGCCCTGCAATCCCTTGAACACCCATTCTAAGAACATCATCTGCACGCTTAAAAGCATCTTTAATGGTGGTCCTTTTGTCAACAACGGTTAAAAGCTTTTGATTTGGAATAATGATTAATGTATCTACAGACTTTCTTAAATTATTTATTCCTTGCTCAGCAAGTCTCAACTTCTTAGGACCTTCAAACTTAAAAGGCTTTGTTACAACTCCAACCGTTAAAATACCAAGCTCTTTTGCAACTTGCGCAATAACTGGAGCTGCTCCGGTTCCTGTCCCGCCTCCCATACCAGCAGTAATAAACACCATATCAGCACCAGAAAGATGATTGCGTATAACATCTATATCTTCCTCTGCTGCAGCTTGTCCAATCTCAGGCTTTCCCCCAGCACCAAGCCCTGCTGTAACTTTTGCTCCAAGAGCAATTTTTATGGGAGCAATAGAGGTTTGGAGAGCCTGAAGATCAGTATTAGCCACAATAAATTCAACATCTCTTACTCCATATTCAATCATACGATTAACAGCATTACTACCTCCTCCGCCCGCACCAATCACCTTAAGAATTGTAGGATTTGTAGTAGAATCAAATCTTCTTGTATGGCTATCAATCATATTATAATCTTTCATTAACGCTTCCTCCATGATTGGTCAAAACCATTCTTTCAAAAACCAACCTTTCAACTTTGAAGATATTTTATTTTTTCTTTTAACTTTACTGCTTACCTTCTTTAATTTATTGAATTTTTGTTGCTCGTGCTTATAAAGAACAAGACCAAGAGCTGAAGAAAACTTGGGATCTATGTGCTCTTCTCCAATTCCATTAATACTCATTGGCAAACCTATTCTTGCAGGATAATTAAATACTTCTTCTATTAAATTAGAAATACCTGGGAATAAAGCTCCTCCGCCTGTTAAAACTATCCCGCCATTAATTTTATTATAAAGTCCACGCTTAAGTATTTCCGCTCTCATCATTTCAAAAATTTCTCTCAGTCTTGAATTAATTATTATAGACAACTCTTTTCTACTTTTCTCTTGAGGAGGTCGAGTTCCAAGATTTGGAATAATTACAGTTTCCATTTGACTCTCAAGAATAGACGGATGAGCAATGCCAGCTGTTATTTTAATATTTTCAGCAACATCCTCAGGAACTTTCCAAACTTGCGCAATATCAAGCGTCACTCTATTAACACCAATAGGAATTACACCTGTATAATAAGGAGAACCATCAATATAAAGAATAATATCTGTTGTCCCTTTGCCCATATCAATAAACAAAACACCCATCTCGCGCTCTTCTTTAGAAAGAGTTGCATAAGATGAAGCTAAACTCCCAAGAACAACCTCATCAACGGCAAAGCCAGCTCGATTTACACATCTGACTAAATTCTGACTAGAAGAACTAGAGCCTGTAATAATGTGCACCTCTCCTTCAAGACGAATACCCATCATGTCTATTGGATTTTTTATATGGGGTATTCCATCTACAATAAATTCTTGAGGAATAACATGAAGAATTTCTCTATCCATTGGAATAACAATTGCCTTTGCTGCCTCGATTACCCTTTCAACATCTTCTTCGTTAATCTCTCTTGTTTTTGAATTTATTGCAACAACACCACGTGAATTAGTCCCCTCAACACTACTTCCAGACATAGAAACTGAAAGTGATGTAATATCACATCCTGAAATAAGCTCTGCGGCCTCAATAGAATTAGATATTGAATCAAGAGCCGCTTCAATATTTATTAGAACACCCTTCCTAACTCCTCTTGATATACTAGTGCCTATTCCAACTATTTCTAATTGATCATTCAAATTTACCTCAGCAACAACAGTACAAATTTTTGAAGTCCCAACATCTAAACCTACTATCAAATTCCTAGACACTAACTTTCTCCTAACAAAATGATATCACCACTTCTTAAATCTATAACGCCGGGTTTTCCTTTAAGTAAATTAACCGCAAGAAACACTTTATGCATCACATCTATTAAATCCATATCAACTGTTATCAATATTTTATTATATATACTTTTAATATACAAAATTACATTATAATCATAGAAATTCAATTTTAAAAAATTGACCTCTGATATTAAATTATACAAATATTTTTGATTTATTTTAAGATAATCAAGGCCTCTTACAATATTAAGCATTCTATCCTCTAGAAAATCTCCTACATTATTGTCACTTAAAACTAATCCGCTAATTACGGGCAAATCATAAATTAAATGCTTACTTTTTTCCAAAATTACACCATCTGATGCAATACAATAATAAGTAATATTACCATTTACGTTTTCTAAAGCAACAGCAATGGGTATTCTTTTTTCTATTTTAATATTAATTTTATTGGGAAACTTAAGATCAACTTTAACATTTTTTATCCTTAAATCTTTTTTAAGATTCTCCTCATATATTCTAACATCAGCATTATGATAGTATGTATTGGGCTTGATTCCTGAAATCTTGATTATATCCTCTTTAGAAAAAGAAATATCATTATTGATACTAATATACCTAATCAAAAAATAAGGAGACGCAAAAATAATGACTATTATTTCGAAAAAAATTAAAGACGTCAAGAAATATATATACTTAATTAAAAATTTCCTCTCAAAAATCATAACCTAACTCAATTACACTACTAGAAAAATCCAATCAATCATTGCTTAAATTTTTTGAAACATTTGAAATAAGGCCAGACAGCGCCATGGTAACAATAATAGAAGATCCCCCAGATGAAAAAAACGGTAAATTTATCCCGGTGGGAGGCAAAAGACCAATTGTAATTAAAATATTCATTATGCTTTGAAGAAAAATTGCAAGACTTGAAATAAATGCAATAAAAAATTTAAACCTACTATTAGAATGAATAGCTATAAAATAACCAAAGTAAAAAAACAAAAAAAATAAACTTATGGCAAACAAAACGCCTAAAAATCCCAATTCTTCTCCAAGAACTGAAAAAATAAAATCTGAATTGGCCTCTGGCAATTTTCCAAGTTTTACCTCTCCCATTCCCAGCCCTTTGCCTAAAAATCCTCCACTTTTCAAAGCATTAAGAGATGCTATTATCTGGTAACCTTTACCAGAAGGATCATCGTAAGGATTGAGAAAGGCAAAAATTCTAGAAACCCTATAAGGTTCAAGCATTAAGAATATAGCAGAAACTGGCAAAAAAGTAATCACAATAGCAAAAACATAGCTAAATGCCATATTAGAAACAAACAAAACAATAAAAAAAAGAATAGCAAAATAAATAGCTGTTGAATAATCGTTTTGCAAAATTATCAACACCCAAAAAATTGCAAAAATCAACATTGGCTTTATCCAATATGAAATACCATTGTTTTTTCTTGGATCAAACTTGCTTAAATAAGCTGAAAGATAAATAGTAAAAGATATTTTAAAAATCTCAGAAGGTTGAATACTAACACCTTGAAAGAATATCCATCTCTTTGCTCCAGAAATACTTGGAGATAAAAAAGTTGCCATAATTAAAAAAAGAGTTATAATCAATACAGGAAATATTGATTTTTTTAAAAAATTGAGAGAAATTCTCTCAAAAACAAGAAAAACTATAAAACTTAAAAAAAGATAATTAAGTCTTGTAAAAAATAAAAAATTTGGATTACCAGTCAATTCTAAGCTTAGGAAAAAGGAAGAAGTATAAAAAACTACAAGGCCATAGGCTACTAATAGCAGCAAAACAAGCAAATAACATGTCCTAAGTGAATTTATCTCTACAATCATAAAAAATTATCTGATTTTTATCGTGCTTAAAGCAATTATAGCAAATATTAACCCTATTATCCAAAATCTAATAACAACTTGCATTTCAGACCAGCCAAGTTCTTCAAAATGATGGTGAAGTGGAGCCATTTTAAATACTCTTTTTTTGGTTTTTTTGTAAACCAAAACTTGAATAATTACAGACATAGTTTCAATAATAAAAACACCCGCAAGAATAGAAAAAAGTATTTCACTTTTTAAAATCAAAGCTGCCATTCCAAGAATGGCGCCCAAAGCCAAACTACCTGTATCTCCCATCATAATTTTAGCAGGATAGGCATTAAACCATAAAAATCCAAAACTACCCCCAAGCAAAGCCCCAAGAAATATTACAAGCTCTTCAGAACCTTTAATATTTGGAATATGCAAATAAGCTGCAAAATCAGCCCTGCTTGTAAGATAAGCAATTATTATTAAAGCCCCTGTTATAACTATACTTAGTCCAATTGCAAGCCCATCAAGCCCATCTGTTAAATTAAATGAATTAGAAGCAGAAACTAAAATAAACATGCCAAAAGGAATATAAAACAACCCCAAATCTATTTGAAAAGACTTAATAAAAGGAAAATAGATTATACTAACATGATCACCACCAAAATAATATAGAATACCAACAGAAAAAAAAGAAAATATTATTTGTCCATAAATCTTAAATCGAGCTTTAAGTCCATCTGAAGTTTTCTTTTTAATTTTCAAAAAATCATCTATAAAGCCCAAAAAAGCAAATCCAAGCATAACAAAAACCATAATCAAAAAATAAACATTTAAAATGTTGCTCCAAAATACCAAAGAGATAAAAACACAAAAAAAAATAAGAATGCCCCCCATGGTAGGAATTCCTGCTTTTTCACTCAAATGTCTTTTAGGGCCATCTTCTCTTAAAATCTGATCGGCTCTTAATTTTTTCAGCCTTAAAATAATATAAGGACCCACAATCAAAGAAAGTAAAAATGCAAAAATTGTAGCATAAGCCATTCTAAAGGTAATATATTTGAGCAACCGCAAACCTAAAAGGCAAAACATAAAAACCCCATTATCATCTAAATATAATTTAAAATTCTCTCAAGCCTGTTAAACCTTGAGCCTTTAATGACAATAAAAACTGAGGGTTCCAAGCTTTTTAAAAAAAAATCAATAAATTTATCAAACTCGCTAAAATAATATAAACACTTTTCAACTAAATTTTCAGAATCTCTAACATCTAAAAATTCTTCACCAATTAAAAAAATTTTATCAAAATTCATTGAAACAGCCTCTTGAATTAAATCTTTGTGAGTTTTGTATGCAAATTCTCCAAGCTCTTTAAAAGACCCAAGAACTATAAATTTTTTGCTTTGGATATTAAGATCCAAAATCATATTTTTTAAGGCCATAAAAGAACCCATATTGCCATTATAAGAATCATTTAAAATTAAATATCCATTTTTTGTCAAAATTTCTGCTCTACCCTTTTGGAAAGCAGTTTCAATAAGACCCTCTCTTATTTCTTTTTCTTTCATTCCTAAAAATAAAGCTAAATTAATACACCCTATTGCATTAAAAATATTATGTCGCCCCAGCAATAAAATAGAATATTCAAACCCTTTGTAAACAAAATCAAAAGAAAATTTCCCTTCCAAAAAAGAAAATGATTTAATACTAAGATTTTCAAAATCAAAATAAACAATTTTAACATTTGGATTTACGATTTTTGCTCTTTTTTCAAGATAAACACAATAATCATTCATTTCATTTACAACAAAGATTTTAGTGTTTTTGCCAATTATTTTGCTCTTTTCAAAAGCAATAGCTTGTAATTCCTTGAAAGCTTGCATATGTGCATAGCTTATATTCGTAATAATAACAATCTCAGGTTTTAAAATTTGGGATAAAAGATCCATTTCTCCAACATAACTAACTCCAACTTCAAAAACAGCATATTCTTCATTACCCTCTACCCTCAAAACACTAAGAGGAAGACCAATGTCAGAATTTAAATTGCCCCAAGTTTTGTAAGTTTTATATTTTTTTGAAAGTATGCTATAAAGCATCTCTTTGGTTGTAGTTTTACCATTGCTACCTGTAATAGCAATTCTTTTAAAGCTTGTTCTTTCAATTAAAAACGATGCTAAAGTTTGAAGAAGTTTTATTACATTACTTGTAAGTAAAAAAACCAACTCTTCATTGTCATTCAAATATTTAATACACTCAGATTCATGATCTCTTGAGCATACAAAACATTTAACACCCAAATCAATTAAATATTTAACAAAAGAAAATCCATCCACTTTATTTCCCTTATATGCAAAATAAAGACTAACATTGATATTATCATCCTTTATTTCGCGACTATCTAACGAGTAAAAAGATACGATTCTTTCAATATTTTTTATATTCCCCACAAATTTTACATCTTTAGAAGAGATTAAAATATCCTTAATCTTTATACGCACTCAAACCTCATTCTAAAATCTTTTACTCAACAAAAATATTTATATCTTGATTGGCTTTTTTTTCCAAATTTAATTCTCCAAAACAAAAACTCTCTATTCTATCAATATTTTCAAGTTCATATATTACTGTAAGCAATCTTAAATTATCATCAATAATATTTTCCTGTTCATTGTCTAGATGATTAAATTCTCTAAGCTTTACAACATATCTGAAATTTAAGTAAATATTAAAACATAATATAACTGTTAGTATCAAAATTAAAATACAATAAACTTCAAATTCAATCTTACTTATACCATTCATAATTTTTTTACAACTCTAAGTTTTGCACTCCTTGAAGGTTTATTTTTTTTAATCTCATCAAAACTTGGAATAATGGGCTTTTTTGAAATCTTAGCATACAAATCGCCGCTTAAACCTCTAAAAAAATCTTTTACAATACGATCCTCTATTGAATGAAACGTAATAATAGCTAAAATTCCATCTTTGGCTAAATTTTCTACCCAAAAAGGCAAACTCCTTTTAAGCCTAGCAAGTTCATCATTTACATAAATTCTTAACGCTTGAAAAGTTTTTGTAGCTGGATTTATTTTAACTTTTGAAAAAGGATAAACTTTGCTTATTATAGATTGCAACTCTTTTGTGGTTTGTATTTTTTTAATTTTTCGATATTCTACAATAGCTTTAGAGATTCTTCTAGAATAATGTTCATTGCTTAAATTATAAATTAAAGCTTCAAGGTCATATTTACTAAAAGTGTTTACAATCTCAGCTGCACTGATTTTGCAAGAAGAAGAACAAAGTCTCATATCTAAAGGTTCATCTTCAAGAAAAGAAAATCCTTTCTTACTTCCCTTGTAATGAAACATAGAAATACCAAGATCAACTAAAATAAAATTGGCTTTGACATTTAAAGGATAATTGACGAAAAAATTATCAAACCAATCATTAAAATATGTAATTCTCTCTTCAAAAATAAGAAGAAACTGCTTTGCTCTTTCTAAAATCTGAGAATCTCTTTCAATTCCAACCAAACTTAAAAAGTCATATTTCTCAAGAATCGCTTTTGCATGAACACCTTCTCCAAGGGTAGAATCAATGTATATTAAATCACTTTTTACCGGCAAATCTTCTATAAGTTTACAAATTGCATCAAGAAGTACTGGAAAATGAAAAGCATTATTATTCATTTAATTTAAACCTATAAATTATTTTTTTTTCATTTCCATAAACATCGCCATATTTTATTTTAAGCTCATTCCTGCCCTTAACAAAATTAAGATCATTTATTTTAAGACATCCCCCATCTTTTTTAATATTCAAAATATCTAATCCATAATTTTTCTCTTGAGCTAAAGCATATGAATTATTAATCAAAAAAATATTTTGAAAATCTGAACGAAGAATACTTTTATTATTCAAAATAGCTTCAAAATAATAAATTCCTTTAAGATAATTTTCAAAAGATTCTACTTTTTGAGTATGAAAATATAATAAAAGACTGTATTGACCAGAATCGACATTTAAACTTATGTTTTTTGATAATTCCAATCTTTCATCATCACCCTTTCCTTTTAAAAAAACCCTGCCTAAAGTATAGACTGTCTCAGCAACTACATTGTTCCTATTTTTGATAACAAACAAAGGATTGATAATCTTTTTAGCACTAGAATCATTAACCACTAAATCAATAACGCTCTTTTCATCTCTTAAAAAAATCTTTCCAAGCTTATAAAAAAACTCTCCAAAAACCTCTAAATTCAAATTTAAATCATTATCAAAAATAATTAAAATACTACCATCTCCATTTAAACTATTTTTTGAATATAAAATTTTATAATTATTGGAAAAAACAGATACGGTCTTTTCCAAGGGCCTTAACCTTAATCCAATATTCAATTTATTATTATTCAACACACCAAAATCTTCAACTAAAGCAAACTTTTCATTATTTCTAAATTCCAAAAATGGATATAAATCCAAAATATTAAAAAAAAATATAAAAACAATTAAAATCACTGAGCCAATCCCAAGTATTTTAAATCATTATTACTATTAAAATACAAAAGCCCCTTTCCAAATTCAACAAAAGAGCTTATTTCATCTTTAATAAAAATATTATCAAATAATTTAAAAGAATTTGCAGAATAAGTTTTTATATTAATGGTTTTTTCACTCTCAGAATAAAAATATACTCTATAAATATTTTGAAAATAATCATATGACGCCCTTAAAATAGAATTTTTATTTTCAACTTTAAATATTCTACCACTTTTAATATTTATCACCACAAGTGAATTTTTGCTTTCAATAAACAAATTATGATAATCATCTATTTTTATAAAAGTCTCAAAACTATTAATAGTTAAATTGTTTAATTCTAAAATTTTTTTATAATTATTCTCTAAATCAATTATTTCTAAAAAATACTCAGAATTGCCTTTTAGTGACACCAAATATTTATTATCAGAACTTAATTTAACAAAACATGTTGGAAATTTTCTCTCTAAAAAATTTTCCATATAAACTATCTCACCCTGTTTGTATATATAAATCTCACCATTAGAAAGCCCCAAAACCAAAACTTCATTATTATAGTCAACACTTAAAATTGAGGACAAAAAATTGAGCATTAGTACATTATTTCCACTAGAATCATAAACTTCTAAAGTTTTATATAAATTGTTTAAAGTAAAAATTAAATTATTTTTTGCAAAAACAAAATCCTTTAGCTTGAGTGTAAATAAAAATTTATTGTTTTTAACAGAAAAAACAGAATAATTTTCATCAGAATTAAAAAGCACATAATAATAGTCTGAATAACTTATTAAGTTATCGCTTAAAAGAGAATAACAAGATTCTCTGAAATTAAGACTTAAAACCTTATTTGATAAAAAAACATTCTTGCTTAAATTTATATTTTTACAATCAAATTTATTTTCAAAATTCTTAAAATCATAAAAATTAGATACATTCATAGCAGATCTTATAAAAAAATCAATCAAAATTATAAATAATAAAAACAAACTTAAAATCAAAAAAAATTTTAATTTTTTGAATTTAATAGTGCCTTCTTCTACATTAAAACTCAATATAACTACTTTTTCTCCTACCTTAATTTATCTATTTTACTTTAATTAAATCTGAGCTAAACTTTGAAGACCAAACTCCATGAAACCTTGAAAATTTTTCAGCAGCTTCTTTGTGAGAGGCTATAGTAGCCAAAGCTCTTCCAGCTTCAAGATATGCAAGAGAATGCAGTCCAAATTCATGAGACCCACTAATCTCATATTTGCTCCTTAAAATAAAAGCTCCTTCTTCTAAAAGCTCTAACACTTTAATAAGGTGTTCAAATTGAAATTTATAATAAGGACTCTCAAGTTTTAAATTCTTAGAAAAATCTCTAAAATCAATAATATTTTTAGAAAAAACAATAAATTTGAGATACATATCCTCAAGAAAAACAAGCGTTTTAGAATCTTTTTTACTAAAAATTTTAGCCAAATCAATTAAATAGCCCAATTTTTTAACAATTAAAAACCTCTCTTCAGGATTTAAATTAAGAGCCTGGGGCATTTCAATCAACTCTCTTGGGGTAATACTAAGAACAGGACTAATAACTAAACTAAAATCAGAAATCAATCCAGACAAAATTTTTTTTATAGAATAATTTACTTTCAATCTAGGCCTAGTATAAAAATAATTTAAAGAAGAAATATAACTTAAAACATTTAAATTAAAATCAATAAGATTAAATGAAAGTTTAGCATTTGATGTAAATTCGTCAGTATCCTTTATAGCTGCTATATCATTTAAAGTCCTTAAAACAAGATTATTAATATACACTATTTTTTTATAATTTTCATTATCAATTAAATCCATAAACACCTGCCTAAAACTCATATAAAGGTGATTTATCAGCTATCCAATATATTGATTTTAGCAAAAAACATATTAAATATTTTAGCAAGTTATAAATTTATAAAAAATACCCTTTAAACATTAACTCTGCAAATAAACAAAACATTAAAATACTTATAATAAATTAAGTAAAATTTTAACTAATTTTTAAAATTAAAAAGTCTTAAAACATACAAAATCCTCTAGCCTTATTAAAGATTAGATTAAATTAAACATTCAAATAACAATCAAGAAAAATTTTCATTAAAAAGAACACTGTTTAAAAAAACATTGAACTTACAATAATTTATTTTTTAATCTCTTAACAAAAGTATCCGTACAAAATGAAACAAAATTCAAGCTTTGAGAAGAAATTTTAAATTCAAAAACAACATCAACTCCGAAAGAACCAAAATTAATTCCATCCAAAAAAATTGATGCTGATGATACAAAATATTCCTTTGAAAAAGAAATAGAAAGTCTACTTAATTTAGAGAACACAAAAGAACGATTATAAACGGAATGCGGAGAAATAGGCGTAAGCAAAAATCCCTCAAGATCTGCTTCTAAAATAGGACCCCCTGCTGAGAAAGAATACCCTGTTGAGCCTGTTGGAGTAGACACAATTATCCCATCACTTTTGTATGATAAAAAACTCTCAGAATTAACCATAAGATCTACATAGATCATTTTATTAAGAACGCTTGAGCGAATAATAATATCGTTTAAAGCATATTTAGAAATTAAATCTTTGCCGTGCTGAGAAACTGTTACATGAAGTAAAAATTTTTTATTAATAGCCAAAGAATTGTTAAAAAATCTATCTATAACTTTTTTAAAATCTTCAATCTTAATATCTGCTAAAAACCCTACCTTACCCATATTAATTGAAATAATTGGAATATCAATATTTTTATTTTCAAGAAGCAAATTAACAGCCAAAAGAACTGTACCATCCCCTCCTAAAGTTATCAAAAAAAGAAAATTTTCTCTTGGAAAAGAAAATAAAGGCCTGCCAACATCTATTAACACTACTTCAACAAAATACTTGGTTTCTAAATAAACTTGAACATCATTGCCTAAAATACTGGCTCCCGACTTTAAGGTATTAATGCAAAGAAGAACTTTATTCTTCATGCTGATCTTTATAGGGAATATCGTCAAATTCGCATTTATCAAAAATTTTTGCGATATCAATTAATACTAAATATTCACTCTCAAGATTATCAGCTTCGTCAAGCTTTACAACTCCAGATATATATTTTCTATCTAAAGTTTGTAAAGTAGCAGGGGGTTCTTGAACCCTAGAATCATCAAAGCTAATAACTTTAAGAACCCTATCAACAAAAATGCCTAAAAGTTTATTTTTAATCTTAACTATTAAGTATCCTGTTAAAAGCATATCTTCTTCTGTTATTGAAATAGAAGGAACTCCAAATTTAATATTTAAATTAACCAAAGGAATAATACTGCCTCTAAGATTATAAATACCTATAATATATTCAGGAACATTTGGTATAGCATAAACTCCTTCTGATGGAACCTTAATAATTTCTCTAATGTGCTCTATTGACACTCCATAGCTTTCTTTTCCTATTTTAAAACCTGCAACTTGAAGCTGTGATCTGCTGTCTTTAGAATTTTCTTTTCTAAACATATTTTTACCTTTAAATTAATGCTTATAACAATTTGATTAAATTGCTACTTACCAAAACTTTTGCCCAAAAAATAAATTTCAAAAGAATTTTTTCTTACAGCCTTGGGTCTAATTTTTTTTACAAATTTAAAATATTTTTCAAACTTTTTAAAAATTTGCACCTCATCTCCTCCCTGAAAAACTTTAACAAGCAAATTCCCTTTTTTAAGTAAAACTTCAAGCGATAAATCTATTATTCTCATGCTTAAATTAAAAGAATTGCTGGTATCTACAATCCTATTTCCAGTAGTCTTGGGAGCCACATCGCTAATTACAAGGCTATAGGGTTTAAACATATTAATTTTAAAAACTGTATCATTTGAAAAGATATCTCCCTTTATAAAATAAAAATTATCAACATATCTAAGGCCAATATCATTAATATCAACAGACACTAGAACCCCTCTTTTAAGCTTTTTATAAGCATATTGAGAAAAGCTGCCGGGTGATGCGCCAATATCCAAAACATTACCAGAAGAAAATAAAGAAAATTTTTCATTAATTTCTATCAACTTGTATACAGACCTTGCCAAATATCCTTCTCTTTTGGCTTTTCTAGAATACTCATCATCCAAGCGATACACATTAATCCCTTTAATACAATTTATTATACTTTTTCATTATAATTCTTATTATGCAAAATAAACTATTTTTAAAAAATATTGAAAAAAATATTAATAAAATCTTTTCAACAACTAATTTTCTAAATTTATTCAAAGATAAAGATTTAAAATTTACTTTTAAAATAAAAAAGGAAACCCTTGATTATATTAAAGCACCAGCAATTGAAATTATTAATAGAGGCGGAAAACGAATAAGGCCAATGATAATGATTCTTTTAGCATATGCATTGGGTTTAAAAGAAAAAAACACCAAATTAATATATAAATTAAGCTTGCTACTTGAACTTACCCATTCTGGAAGCTTGATTATTGATGACATTGAAGACAATTCATCAAAAAGACGAGGTGCATCAGCAATACATTTAATATATGGAATAGATAACAGTATAAATGCTGGCAATTTAATTTATTTTTTGCCTGCAAAATTAATAGAAAGATCAAATCTAAAAGAAAATCAAAAATTACTAATTTATGAAAACTTCTTTACAACTCTTTCAAATCTCCACCTAGGACAAGGAATTGACATTAAATTTCACAATGAATCATACATCCCAAGCATTAAAGAATATATTTCTTTAGTAGAATTAAAAACAGCTTCACTTTTTGGAATGGCTAGCTTTCTAGCTGCAATACTCACAAATAACGAAGATAAGGCTAAAAAAATTTACAGTACATTTTTAAAGCTTGGTGTTTATTTTCAAATAATAGACGATATTAAAAATATTAAAAATAAAATCAATGGTAAAGAATTCGGAGATGATTTACTTGAAGGAAAAAAAAGCTTGCCAATAATTTATTTTTTACAAGAAAAAAAATTTGAACCAAAAATTATTTCAAAATTCAATCAAATAAAAAATACTAAAACCACTAAATCAAGAAAAGAAATATTTAAACTAATAGAAATGATAAATTCATCAAAATCAATAAGAAACTCAACTATTATTGCCTTAAAATATTTAAACGAGTTTAAAAACGAACTCAATTTATACCCACTAACAAATAGATATAAAAATTTACTAATAGATACTATTGAACAAATAAAAGAAGGAATATGATGAGAAAAACAATAATAATAGCGCTTTTCTATGGCTTTATCACAAATACTTATCCTACAATAACATCAACATTAAAGCTTGATGAAAAAGAAAGCAAACATACAATAGAAAAACTTTACCAAAAATCAATGTTGCTAAAAAATTCAAAAAAATATAACAAAGCAATAGCAAGTCTAAAAAAAATAATTAACATGGATCAAAATCAAGCTGATGCTCATCTTTTGCTCTCAGAATTAGAATATTTAAATAGAAACTGGAAGAAAGCAATTATTAAATCTCAGGATTACTTAAAAATAATAGACTTTAAAGATAAAAATAACTTTTTAGATATCTCTTGGGCATACTTTTTAATAGGAGAAGTTGAAAATTCAATGGACTATATAATTAAATTTTTCCAAAGCGGTAAAGAATTGTTCAGAGAAAATATATTTATAGCAATTGATGCTCTTTTTAAAAAAAGTATTTATCATTTTATAAACAATGAAAATGCAGCATTTAATACAATATTATCCGCAACGTTTCAATTAGCACTCAATGACGACACCTTGTTTATAATTTTTTTAAATAATTTAGAAATAATAAAACAAATACCTTTCTATTATTTTAATAGAAAAAAATTAGAAGAATTATATCTGCAAATCAGCACCCTAAAAAAAATTCAAAACACAATGTGTAGAACTTAAAACTAAGATTTATCTTTTCGCCTAATCAACGAAACTAATATATTTATTATTATTGCTACATAAAATCGAAAAGAAAGAGAAAAATAAGAATTTATATACTCTTGAGTACGAAAAAATTGATATTCAAAAAAAACTATCAAAAAAGAAATTGGAAAAATTAATAAAGGATTTGAAAATGCAATATAAAGAATGCAAATAGCAAGCCAACCATTATTTAATCCCAAATTATAAGAGTAAGCATTAAGACTTACCGCAATAAATGAGCCAGCAATGCTTGCTGCGAAAATTGATACAAAAATTGCAAAAGATTTAAAGAGATTGCTTATTTTCTCACCCAAAATGTCTTCATAATTTCCCGAAGAGATAAATTCAAAAACTGCTCTAATTCTTGAATAACTTATAATATAAACAGTAATAAATAAAAAAATGAAAAAAATAGCAATAAAAACAAAAATCTCAAAATTTTCAGATAAATTTAAAGTAAAGCCAGGAATAAAATTAAAATTACTCTTCATTAAATAATCAACAAAAAAATAACAAAAAATATTAATGCCTATTCCTGCTATAAAAATATCATAATTTTTCTTTACTACAAAAGATAAAAAAAATCCAAACAAAAAGCTAATAAAAAGAGTGAAAATAGTTGATGTAAAAATTCCATATCCCAAATAAATGAAAAAAGATGTTAAAAATATTGAAAGATACGAAATGCCCTCAATAGATATATTTAAAAATCCTATTTTCTCTGTATAAAGAACTCCAAGTGCTAAATACGAAAATACAATAGCCTGCTCAAAAATACTAAACATCTACTTTTTCCTAACTTTAATCAAAAACAAGGAGATAAAAATTGCAATAGATTGACAAAGCCCAATAAATTCATACTTAAAGTCATAATTTATATTAAGAAAATTATTAAATTCGATTAATATTGCAAACAATAGACTAAAAAATAATACATAAACATAATTAAATCCTGAAATTACAGCAACAATTAAACTACTCCAACCAAGTCCTGAGGTTAGCCCTAAAACCAAATAGGGTTTAAAAAACATTACAAACATAGAACCCGCAAGACCATTTAAAAAAGCGCTGCCAAATACAGCAAAAAACTTATATTTAAATTCATTTATATTTAAAAAAATATCTATCTTTTTTTTATTGCTTAATATTTCAAGCTGAAGTCCATAAATAGTTTTTTTATGCATAAAAACATAAAAAAGCCAAACTGATACACCAAACAAAACCAAGTAAATAAGTGATGAATCTAAAGTAAATAAACTATTGATCCTTTTTGTCTGATTAGAAAAACTACCTGTTTTTAACATATTTAAAATAAATCCATCTACCAATCTTTGATTTCCATAAGATATTAAAAGACCTGTTAAGGCTTTATTTAATCCGAAGAAAAAAGTAATAAAAAAGGGGATAAGCCCTAAAAGCCCTACAAAAAAAGAACTCAAAAATATCAAAAATATAAAATTAAAATAGGTTAATCCAAAAAAACTTGAAAATATATAAACGAAAAATGCTCCAAAATAAACCTGACCTTCGTTTCCAAGATTTAATGAATTACTCTTTGCGCAAGTAGCAATACCCGTAGCCATGATTAAAAATAAAATAAAGCGCCAAGATATCATCTTAATATAAGAAAATTGAAAAAAATCACCGAAAAAATAGCTAATACTTAATATCGAAAAAGAAAAAATTAAAGCCATAAAGCTATTTCTAAAAAAGGTCATAAAAATAGCAATTCCTTTAATTTTTCTTTACTAATCTTTTCTCTAGATACGTTTAACAAAACTTCTCCCATTTTCATTGCTAAAATGTTATCAGAAAGCAAAAACAATTCATCTAAATTGGAAGTGATCAAAAGAACTGGTTTTTCTTTTGAATAATTACGAATAGCAACAGACATTTCATTATAAGCCCTGTGATCTAAATTACTCAAAGGAGAAAAACAAATTAAAAAACTTTTTGCAATATACATCTCTCTGTAAAGAGCAAATTTTTTCAAAGTTCCTCCAGAAAATGCCAAAGATTTTGAATAAAGAATTTTATATATTTTCTCTTCGCTATAAAATTCCATTTTTTTTTTAAAAAAATCTTTAATTCTATTAATGTAAGATTTCCTAATAAAAATTTTATTTTCAAAATTCATAAATTTAGCCAAAAAATTATCTAATATGCTGCTATTATCAGGAAATAAATTGCCAATACCTAAAGGTAAAAATCCCGCTTTACACTCAAAAATATTTATTCGCTCATATCTAATGCCATCAATTTTTATGCATCCAACAAAAATAAGCTCTCCTAAGAATAATTTTTCCCAAGTTTTAATTACAGCTTCTTCGCCAACTATTCCCAAAACACCCCTTTTATTTAAAGAAAAACTAACATCATATTTCCAAAAATCTTCGAAAAACAAATTAAATTTAATAGGATCTTTTTCAAATTTATTAAAATTAATATTTGCAAAAAATATTTTATCACTAGAGGATTCAAGCTTGCTCAAAATTGATTCTTTGTTTATTGTTCTAAAACACTTTCCATCTTTTAAAACAATAAACTCGTCGCTAAATTTTACAGCATCTATGATCTCACTGTGAGTAATAAAAAAAGACGCAATTCCTGATTTCTTAAGCAATACAAGCAATTTTATAAAAGCTTGTGCTTCTTTTTGAGAAAAATAAGCAGCACTCTCATCAAAAATAATTATTTTTGCATTCTCTTTAAGGGAAGCAATAATAAGCAAAAAATAAATCTCTTTAATATTTAAATCTTTAATTTTCTTATCTAGATCAAAAGAAATATTATAAAATTGCATAAGCCATTTATAATATTTATAGGTTTTAGATTTATTCATCGGCATGAAAAATGCATAACCAAACCAATATATACTCAAATATTCCCATACTCTTAAATTCATTTTCAAATTAGGAACTTGAGAAACAAGATAAATGCCGTTATTTTTAGCTTTATCTACATTCCAAGTTTTTTGCTTAATACCATTTACCAATATTTCACCAGCATCAAATTTAATAAGTCCAGCAATAATCTTGGCTAGAGTGCTCTTTCCTTCTCCATTTTTACCAACTACTGTAAAAATTTTAACTTCCCCAATTTTTAAATTAATACTGTCCAAAATAGGCTTATCAATATCTGGAAAATACTTAACTATGTTTTTAAACTCTACCATTAATTTTGTTCCAAATTAATTTTTATACCATTTGCACTAACCTCTTCTATTTTTTTTAAAAGATCTTCTTTTAACTTTTGACTGGTTCGCTCTAAGTAAAAAACATTTGAAATATTAAACAAAACTCCTTTATGTTTTATGCCAAAAATATCAGACTTCCCATAGTTAATCTCTGCCTTAAGAGCCTTATCTAAAACATATGAAACATAATATTTTTGATTTGTAATTCCTGAACCAATAATATTTTCTTTATTATCCAAATAATCTTCGCTATCAAAAAGAACTGCAGAGATATTATTCTCTCTAACAGAGGAAAGCACTCCTTCAACAGCAGGCCCCACAATAGGAAGTATCACTAAAGTCCCCGAGTCCTTAATCAAAGAGTCTGCTAACAATTTAGCTAAATTGCTATCATGCCAATTGCCCAAAACTCGATAATAAACTTCAGATTTCATGCCAGTATCAAGAATGCCTTTTTTGAAATAACGATAAATATAATCACTCATAACAGGATAATTTTGACCTGCGATCAAAGCAGCATTCCCAAAGCCAGATTTACTAAATTCCTTTAAAAAAAGACCTACATAATACCCCAAAATATATGCCTCTTCTGCAACATTATAAGAAACTGAATAAACTTGCTTGTTGGTGTTTTTGACTAAAGAATCAAAAATGAGAAACTTAGTATGGGGATAATTACTTGAAACACTATCGACAATGTCTTGCATAGCATTATTTGTAGTTATTAAAAAATCATATTTTTTTGAGGTTAATAGTTTTTCAAGCATCTCTATCCACTCGCTTTGATTAAATCCAGCTTCTAAAACTTTAATTTCAAGATTTTCATGCTTTTTTTTAAATTCAAACAAAGAATCATACATTTCTTTATAAGATGGAGACCCTGAAATAATCCCAGGAATAAATAAAGCAATATTAGTTTTATTAGAAATATCAACCTTTCGCTTCTTGAAAAAAATTAAATAAACAAATAAATATAAATGAAATATCGTAAATAAAATCCAAAACCCTTTAAAAAACACGTTTTTACTCATAAAAATAAAACATCCTTTTATTAATTATTATTAAATTCACTTTAATACCACAAAAGTCAAATAAAAAAAGATCAATAACAAGCCATAAAAAATAAAGCCGCCAAAATTAATTAAAAAATTAATTATCCGAACAGCTGAAGAACACATTTTTCCCCCTTATGACACATTTTGGCAAAAAATCTAAACCGAAATTTAATAAAATATTAAGCAAATTATGAATGTGAATTTTAAATTCCGTTGAATAATATAATAAAATTTGAAAATTTCTTATTTTTTTAAAAATGCCTGATATTAATAGTTTTAAATAGCTGATAAAAACAAATATGTTGATTTTTTCTATTTGAATTTTCAAAGAATATATCATGTCATCTAACAAATAACTTTAACATAAAGCTAAATATATAAAAATCAAAACTCTCTAGGACGCAGTAAATACAATTCATTAGCATTTAAATTACTAGTAATATCATCATTTGAGCGTCTTAAATACATCTTTAGAGAATGGATTGTTTTAAAAAACTTATTTTTTAAAAAATTTTTATTAGCTTTGTAATCTTTTAAAAATTTTAAAATGGGCCCGTTAACAGTTGTTGAATTATCGAAAAAAGCAGAAAAATGCTTCAAAACATCATCTACAAAATAAAACCTATTAGCCAAATCAACAAAATTATTAAAAAGCACTCCGATTCTACCCTTTAAATAATTAACATTTTTAATCATATCAACCCTGTTGCCAAACTTATAATTTTTATCTTCCAGGCTCCATTTTGAATATATAGAATTAAATTTAAAATCTTTCATTAAATAATTATACATAAAGTTAAATCTAAAACTGTCTTCAATATATTTTAAAATAAAAAAATATAAAAACCTTTTATTTAAAGACATAAAATTATCTTTAGCCATCCTTATAAAATTTTGATTAACACCCTTTAAAGTGCCTTCATTAACTTTGTGTAAAAAAGAATTTCCATTAAAAAGCAAAAGACTGGTATTTGGAAAAATGAAATATTCGGCTTTATTAATGTGCCTGATGCTACCCTTGTAAACATTAATAAAACAATTATTGAAATAATCGCTATTGACATAAAATTTTGAAGTATTCTCGGCTTTAAACAGATTATTATCTATTATAACAGAAAATGAAGATCCTTTAACAATGTTATGAATTATAGCATCAACACTTCCTCTAAATAAATATACTTTTGCGTCTTGCAAATCTTTAAGAGAAGAATAAAACACAAAACTATTTGTGTTGGAATAAAAAATTAAATCTGCAGAAATACCATTTATTTCATATAAATTTATTTTAAGCTTTGAATTTTCTCCAACCTCAATAAAATCATATTCAAAAATTTCGTCATCTAAATCCAACTTAACAGGAAATGTATTCCTAACAACACTAACTTTACCTTCTATTTCTTTTACAACTGCCACTTGAGAAAATAAAGCTCTACTTGAAAGCAACATTAAAAGGATAAAATGATATATTCTAAAAATATAGTTCTCCTGATCTTTGAAAAACTCATAAATTTAATTATACCTTGTTTTACGTAAATTTATTACACTTTGAACAACGATGAAAAAGAAGTATAATTTAATTTAAGAATTAAAAATATTAAGTTTTTATTGAATACTATAACTGCTATACTAATAAAAATAGTTAAAGTAAGAACTTTAATATTTAAAGATTCTTACTTTAAAGATAATAGAAGCCAAGTTATTAGAAGGGTGTATTTATGAATATAAAGAATAAATTAATATCGCTACTGCGAATTGTAGTAGCAATCTCTTTTATCGCATGCAAAACGCCTCCAGAATCAAGAGAGAGTAAAAATGCTAAAATTGCACAACCAGATAATAAAAATTTTCAATTAAGAGATATAAAAGACATTAAAAATGAACTAATAAGAGAACGAGGACATCTTTTTTATTCCAAAGAGTTTAATGAAGCCGAAAGATTAGAAGAAGCAATGAAACAAAGTTTTTCTAAAAAAAAAGCAATAGAGGGGAATGAAATTGCGCTAAAAGTACTTGAAAGATACAGAACAATAATAAAAGAAACGCGGGAAAAAAAAGAAAAAACAAATTACCTTAAAGAAAATATTGAAAAGTATCTAAACGATGCAGAAGCAAATGAGGCATATATATGGATTCCGCTGGAAATCGACGAAGTAAATAACCTGTATTTTGAAGCAACAAGAAAATATAAAAATTACGATCTTGACAATGCTCTTGACATGTATAGCAAGGCCTTTAACAGAGCACAACAAGCAGCAAAAAATGCCAAAGAAGCCAAAGCTTTAAAAGAAACTGACGAGAGAATGTACAAACAATTAAAAGCGCTTGAAGCAGCCTCTAACTTACCAATTTACAGCAATAATAAGCTTATAAAGCCATCTCCATGGAATGGTAGAGCATTCATTAAAGAAAGAAACAGTCACTTAAACCTTTTAAATACCAATAAAGACACTTATCTTCTTGGAAAAGCAGAAATTTCAATTCCAATAGTACTCGCATACGAAGAAAAGGTAGAAATAGCAAAAAAATCCAAACCTCAAGAACAATTCAAAACACTAGAACTTATTGAACGATCTAGAACATTGTGGGAAAAAGGGGTTGAGGCTAAAAATGTAAAAAACTTTAGACTTGCAAATGAATTATTTTTAGAATCTGCAAGATACCTTGAAGCTTATCAAAGCAATGCAAGCAGTGAGCTTTATGTAATAAAAATAGGCAATACCTTATGGGGCATTTCTAAAAAATTATACAACGATCCTTATTTATGGCCAAAAATTTGGTTTGCCAATAGACAAAAAATACAAAATCCAGATCTAATTCATTCCAAATGGAAAATAATAATTCCTGCCAAATAAGCAAAAACAATCATAAAGCAAGGCTTAAAAGCCTTGCTTTCTTATTTTATATCTAATAAAATTAAATAATAAAAACATTCTAAAAGAGACAGAAATGAAAAAGCTAATATTATTAAACTTAATATTTATTTCCTGCTATACAATTAACTTAGAAAAATTAACAAAAGAAACTCCTTATGGAGTTTATCTCAGAGAAGCTCAAAAAGCTGTCAATGTTAATGATTATAACTCTGCTTTAAAAGCATACGAAAAAATGATTCAAAATTTCGCTTATAATCCAAATATAGTTGCTACTGGTAAATATGAAATTGCATTTATATACTATACAACAAACAAAACAGAAAAAGCAAAAAAAATCTTTGAAGAGTTAATAGAAAATAATATGGAAATGCCTAAATGGATTAAGCCCTTAGCTAAAAAAATATTAAATAAAATAGAAAATAATAAAAAATAATAATCTAAGAAATATAAATATTTACTGGAATATTATTCCATAAATTGTAATGTCTTTTTCCTTTGCAGAATTGATAACATCTTTATAAACAACAGATCCTCTTGGATACTCATGAGGAGGTGCATCTCCTATAACAATAATAAATCTTCTTTCTGCCCGCCAATCAAACTGGGTTACAGCAGCATCAATACCCTCAAACACAGCTTCTGGATAATCCCCACCGCCACCAACATTAACATACTTAAGAATATTATTTAAATAAGGAATAGTATTAAAATCAAAAGCTTTGGTTAAAAAATCTTCAAGATAGTCTTTATAAAAAACAAGGCCTATTCTGTAGGATTTAAACTTTTGAAGTTGAGGTTCTATTATTGAAAACAAATGCTCTTTTAGAATCTCAATATTGCTTTTCATACTGTCAGTAACGTCAACAACAAGCACTAAATCTAAATCATAAACTGAATCTTCTGAGTTTTTTAAAATTCTGTTTATTTTATCAACAATATCAATGCCATTATTAGCAATAACCACCTCATCTGAAAATTTTGTAAAAGTATCCTTTAATTCATTAAATTCAATTTTTCCCTGATTTTGGTCATCCTTGAAAAGCAATTCATAAGCATTGTCTTGATACCTGCCCAAATAATCATTATATTTTTTCTCAAAAGATCTTATAGAAAACCAAAAGGGCTCTTTTTTGTTTTTTAATATTTCTAAATCAATCTCACCACTTCTTGTTGAAAAATTTGGAAATCCATATTTTAACTTTTTTGGAATCAATATATGAAAAGCTTCTCCAAACTTTTTATTAGGAACAGGGGTCGAAGATGTCAATGATAAAAGTTCTTTATTCTTAATAACTCTTCCATTTAAAATCCTAATTTCATCTCCATTAACCTTATTATAACTTAATGTACGAAATGAATAAGTGGCTACATCTTTTTTCTTATCAGGAATTTCAAAAGACTCTGTCAATATTACTGATTTGATTGCAGGTTTTTTTCTAATAAAAAGATGAAATCCCTCTTTATGAGCCTCAACATAAACATCATCAATGCCTATTTTCAAAGAACTATCTTCAAATCCAAACAAATAAAAGCTAATAAAAAGAAATAAAAAAATTTTCTTCATAAGGAAACTACCCTCATAAATAACTCAAAAACAATGAATAAGATCTATAACTAAAGTTTTTCAGATAAATTTTCATAAAATAAAACATTTGATTTAGAAAAACTATTCTTAAAAATATTCCTGAGATTTAAACTAGCAAGATCTTTTTTAACACTTTTTACCATATCTTCATCCCTATTTAATATATCAAAGATCTTGACTGATTCGCTTAGATTACTAACTCCAGAATTAAAAAGTTTAGTATCTCTTATAGATGAAAAAGAAGCCATCACTTCTACAACCCCAAGATTATTATAAGTCTCAATTTCTTTTAATAAAAGAGTTTTATGATAATCATTTTCTTTGGGATTAAAATTTAAAACATTGGCCTTCTCTAATTCTAAATTTTGCATAACCCTTAAATAATAGCTCCTAGAAGCTAAAAAATCACCTATCTTATAAAGAGTTAGGGCAATAGAATTTAAAACTTCGTTACTACTTGAAAACCCCGCCATGCTCTCTACTTTAAATAAATATTTCAATGCATCATCATAATTATTTTCCCTGTAACTAAGCAGTCCAACTTTATAGTAAACATCTGGATAATCAACACCCTCATTTATTGCTAATTTGTAAGAAGATATCGCAGACTTAAAGTCATTTAAAGATCTAAGAATATCGCCTTGCTTTTCATAAATTGAAGAAATCTCCTTAGATCCTTTTATAAGATTGTGTTTTTTATAAAAAGAATAATCACTCAAGGCTAAACCAATAATATTTCTAGCCCTAAGAGAATCTCCAGATTTTTCATAAATGTCTGCTAAAATTTTATAAGCCAATATCTTGTCCCCAGCATCTTCAATTGAATTTTCATGCCTAAAACTATTTAATGCCTTAAGTAAATAAACTTCGGCCTTCTTAAAATCTCCCATGTAATACGAATATCTTCCACTTTCAAAAAGTGCCTTGTCGTAATTAGGATTCTTATTTAATATTTTTCTGAGAATGTATTCAATCTCTGAATTCATATTAACATTATTATCAAGCTTAAAAACAGTTCTGCCATCATTTCTTTTAAAATCAGAAAATTCCTTATTCAATAAATTTGTTTGCCCATTAAGATAATTTAAATTTATAGCAAGATTATTTGCTCTCTGATTATAAGTCACAAAAGAAATATACTTATCTACAAGCTTTTTAGCATATTTCGTGTAAACAGCTTCATCAATATCTAGAATTTCATTTGACTTGATAAAATTATTAACATTGTCAGACTCAGTATCTAAATTAGCTTCAATATAAGCATTAAAAAGCTTAAATAAAATTTCCTTTTTTTGTCCATATTTAGAAAGCACAACCGTATAGCTATTAATACTATCTTTATAGTAGTTAGAATTTGCCTTAGCCCATTTAAAATAATTATCTCCCTTTAATACTAAAGCATCATAATCGTAAAGATCGTAAGATATAACCTCATCAAGTATTGAATTAGCCTCGGAGTGCTCTCCAAGACTAATTTTCATGGAAGCATATGAAATATATCCTTCCTTATTAAACTTTTTTCGTCTTCTACTTGTAGAATTTTTAGAAAAAGGCTCAATCGTAAACAATTCCTCATACTTCTCTTCAGCACTATCAAAATCCCTAACGTCTTCAAACGCCTTAGCATACTTGACAAACCATTTATCATCAGGCCTAATATAATAAGCATCTCTAAAAATAGCTTTTGCAAGATCTCTTTTATTGGCGTATATAGATTCTATGCCTTCTTTATACTTACTCTCAGAAGCAACATAAAAAAATACTACATCTACTATAAAGTACAAAGAAAATAAAACTAAAACAACAAAAAGAGAGGCTATTTTTATTAAAGGTAACAAAGCCCTTGAAACTCTATAGCTAAATTTTTGCTGAAGCTTGCTAAATTCCTCCGCTTTAAAATAAATTACAGGCAATTTAATAGATCGCCCAACAATATCTCCTGCAAATTTAGCAATAAATTTCAACCTTTTTTTATTTTTTTCAACAAGATCAATTAATGCTTCAAGCTTAAACCTTGAAACATTCTCCTTAGTTAGAGCCTCAGCAATTGCAATTCTTAAGTTTCTAGGATAGGAATTTAAATGTTTTAAAAATAATGGATAATTAACCTTAAGTTCGAAACGTTTAAAATTTGCATTTTGATCATACTCTAAAAATTTAAAATCATCTGCAACATTTTCAAAATCATCCTCATCGGCACTTAAATTTAAACCATCTCCAACAAACATCTCTGATTGTTCGTTTGTTTGGTTTTTATCATTTGTCGAATCACCAGTATTAAATTCATCAGATTGTAAAAAATTATCATCCCCCGAAACAGAAGAATCATTATTGGCTTTAAAAAAATTATTATTACTTTGATTGTTAATTAATTCCTCAGAATTAAGTTCTGAGGAATTAATTAAATTATCAAAATTGAGCTTAGAAGCAATTTCTAAATCAATAGAATTATCATCAAGAACTTTGTCAATATTATTTTCAAAAGAATCACCAGAAAAAACGTCAAAATCATTATTTAAAGTTGAAAGCTCTGAATCCATATCAACCCTCAAGTTAGAACCACTTAAAGGTAAATTGTCATTAAAAATGTCAGAATAAGGCAATTTATCCTCACTCTCAAGAGCATCAAGCATAAAATTCAAATCAAGTTCATCGTCATTTTCTTCTAAGGCAAGATCTTCGCCTATCCAAGGAACAATACTCTCTCCAGGCTCAGGAAGCTTAACATCCATACTCACGCCAAAAGATTCTTTAGATAATCTTTCATTAGAAAGATTATCTAATATTTCTCTTTTAAACTGTCTTATCTTATCTATATCAGGCATATTACAATCAAATTCCTAGCTCATAAAAAGCTTTTTTTATAAAATTCATGACCCTCTGCATGAAGAATATTAAAGCGATTTTCTAAATCTTCAGCAATTTTTAAACCCAAAACTTCCTTTGTAATCTCTGTCTGAGAATCTTTCAAGGTGTTTAAAATTTTATCCCTATACTCAACAATACTTATAACCTTGTCAGCATTATATATAAGGGAATCTCTTTTAAAAACATCGTGAGACATATCTCCATCCTCAGAAACTTCTAAAACATTTCCATTCACTCCAATCATCAAATAATAATCAAAAATTTTAAAATAATTGCCAATTTCTAAAATTATTTTTTTTGTTTCAGGTCTTCCTTTTCTATATCTAGTAGCAGTAGGAAAAATAAGTATAATGCACCCACTATTTTTCTTTTCATAAATATACTTCATAGAATTAGCATTAAAAACACGCCTTTGCCTAGCATGTTCTAAACCAACCCCAACAAATGCGTGCGGTGGATAAACTAATATTGCATTGTATCCTAAAGAAAGAGTCTTAACAAATAAATTATCCCTGAAAAGCTTAACTCCAGCTATTGGGATAATATGATCTGCAATATCATGATAACCCATTTTGTAAAGCAAAAACTGAAAACAAGGAAAATCAAAATTGCTATAATGCTCCATTAATATAATTGAAGACTTGCCAGATTTAGTCTTTTGGTAAAGTTCTAAAATATTTTGCATGCCAACAATGGTAGATCCACTCTTAAGAAGTCTCTCTATCATTCTATCTACCAATCTTCTACTATTAGAATCTGCATTTCGATAAGATTTATCCAAATAATTAACATTTTCAACAGACTTAAATTGACTTACAAAGTCGCTTTCCATGTCTTTAAAATATTTATCAAAACTTTCATTTTGTACAAACATAAAACCAGCACCCTTTAAAGCATTCTATGTTGCCACTTAACCATTAGTTACATTATTTTTTAAAGACAAAAAGCTCTATAAGACTAACAATAAATAACTAATATTAAACAAGCATACATTTTTGAAAACATTTCACACCATTATACCTTATTTACTACACAAATTAAAGTAAAATTTTAGCTTGCCACAATAGACAAATAATACTAAAAACTATTTAAGTTATTAGACTTTTTTTATTGTAAAAATTAAAGTAAAATTTAAATACAAGACAAATCAAAGTAAGACAAATCAAAGTAAGACAAGTCAAAGTACTGGGGGAATACATATTTAAAATTAAAACAAAAAATATACAAAAATATTGAAAAAGGAAAATCCCATGAAATACACAAAAATAGCTTTAATGCTAATAATTTTCTCTTTAACGGCCTGCATTAATAATGCTAAAAAAGAAAAAATCGTTTTCAGAGCATCAAACTTAAGCGAACCATCGTCACTTGATCCTCAACTCTCAACAGACCTTTACGGTAGCAATATTATTACAAACCTATTCCTAGGCCTAGCAGTAAAAGATTCTAAAACTGGGAAATATAAACCGGGACTTGCAAAAAGTTGGAATATCTCTGAAGATGGAACTATTTACACATTTAACCTAAGAGAAGATATAGTTTGGAGCGATGGAGTTGCCATCACTGCTGAGGAGATAAAAAAATCGTATCTTAGAATTTTAAATAAAAAAACAGCTGCATTGTATGCCAATTTAATAAAATCTACAATAAAAAACGCACAGGAATATTTTGATGAGACAGTATCTGAATCTGAGCTTGGCATAAAAGCTATTAACAGTAAAACCTTAGAAATAACATTGACATCTCCAAAGCCTTATTTTCCTGATATGCTAACAAACACAGCATACATACCAGTTCCGATGCATATTGTTGAAAAATATGGAGAAAATTGGACAAATCCTGAAAATATAGTTGTTAATGGTGCATACAAACTTAAAGAAAGATCAATTAACGATAAAATCGTAATAGAAAAAAATGACAAGTATTATAATGCAAAAAATGTAGAAATTGATGAGGTAATATTTTACCCAATAGAAGGTAGCGTGGCTTATAATATGTATATAAACGGTGAAATCGATTTTTTACAAGGAGCAGAAAAGAATAATTTAGAAGAAATTAAAATAAGAGATGATTATTACTCCGGATTAAAAAATGGAATGGCATACATAGCATTCAATACAACCATAAAGCCGCTAGACAATTTAAAAGTTCGACAAGCCCTCTCACTTGCTATTGATAGAGAAACTTTAACTAAAGTAGTTTTAAAAGGAAGCTCAGATCCAACAAGAAACCTAACTCCAAAATTTGATGATTATTCTTATGGAAAAAATTTAATACTATTTGATCCTGAGAATGCAAAAAAACTTTTAGCTGAAGCTGGATATCCGGATGGGAAAGGATTTCCCACATTAAAATATAAAATTTCAGGAGGAAGGCCAACAACAGCAGAATTCTTACAAGAACAATTCAAAAAAATACTAAACATTAACTTAGAAATCGAGACTGAAGAATGGACAACATTTTTAGGAAGCAGAAGAGCTGGTAATTACCAAATGTCAAGCGTGGGATGGATAGGAGACTATTTTGATCCTTTAACATTCTTAGATAGCCTATTTACAACAGAAAATCATTTTTTTGGAGCATACAAATATTCAAACAAAGAGTATGATGCTTTAATAAAAAAATCTAATTCTGAACTTGATCCAATAAAAAGACAAGACATTTTAAGACAAGCTGAAGAGATAATAGTAGAAAAAGACTTTCCTATGGCACCTTTATATATACCCAAATCCCATTACCTTTTTAGAAATGATAAATGGACAGGATGGGTACCAAATATTGCAGAAAGCTATTTATATGAAGATATTAAAACTAAAAAATAATAAAATTAAGTAAAATAAGTAATTTTAAAATTAAGATTTAAAATTAATATCTATGGAAGGGCAATTATGAAATTAAAGTTAAACTTTAAAGTAAGCTTTAAAATGGAGGTATAAAAAATTATGAAATTACAAAAGTCATTATTTTTAATAATATTTTTTCTAACTTTTCTTTGTTGTAATAACGAGGGAAAAAAAGAAGGAGTATCATTTAAAATAAGCCTGGGAGCAGAGCCAAGCAGTCTTGACCCTCAATTGGCAGACGATAATGTAGCATCAAAAATGCTAGACACAATGTTTAGAGGACTTGTTACAGGCGACCCTAATACAGGGGGAAATAAACCAGGACTTGCAAAAGGATGGGACATTTCTCCTGACGGAACAGTTTATACATTTAACCTAAGAGAAAAAATCACTTGGAGTGACGGAGTTGCAATCACTGCAGAGGGAATTAGAAAATCTTATCTTAGAATTTTAAATAAAGAAACTGGCTCAAAATACGTTGAAATGGTTAAATCAGCAATTAAAAATGGCCAAAAATATTTTGACGGAGAAGTGCCTGACTCTGAACTTGGAATTAAGGCAATTGACGAAAAAACATTAGAAATAACGCTAGAATCACCAAAACCTTATTTTATTGATATGCTAGTACACCAATCATTTATTCCAATACCAATTCACGTTACCGAAAAATACGGACAAAGCTGGACAAGCCCCGAGAACATGGTTACAAGCGGGCCTTTTAAATTAAAAGAAAGAATCCCTAACGAAAAATATGTCTTTGAAAAAAATGATAAATACTACAACTCAAATGAAGTAGAATTAGAAGAGATTACATTTTATACGACAAATGACAACTCAACAGCATATAAAATGTATGAAAATGAAGAACTAGATGCAATCTTTGGTTCCATACCACCAGATTTAATCAAAGATCTAAAATTAAGAAGCGATTATTACTCCTCAGCTGTTAATGCAATATACTTTTACGCATTCAATACACACATTAAACCACTTGACAACGTTAAAATTAGAAAAGCCTTAACTCTTGCCATTGACAGAGAAACGCTTACATATAAAGTTCTTGACAACGGGACTACCCCTACAAGAAGAGCAACTCCCAACTTTAGTTCATATTCTTATGCAAAGAGTTTAGAATTATTTAATCCCGAAATTGCAAAAACACTTCTAGCTGAGGCTGGATATCCCAATGGTAATGGATTTCCAATCTTAAAATTAAAATACAATACAAACGAAGCAAATAAAAAAATTTGTGAATTTATTCAAAACCAATGGAAAAAAAATTTAAATATTAATGTGGAGCTTGAAAACGAAGAATGGACAACATACTTAAACACTAAAGCAAATGGAAATTATGAAATAGCAAGAGCAGGATGGATAGGCGATTATGCTGATCCTTTGACATTTTTAAAAATATTCACACAAGGATACACACAATTCTCATCTCACAATTACTCAAGCCCAGAATACAACGAGCTTATAAAGAAATCCGATCTTGAACTTGATCCAATAAAAAGACAAGACATCCTAAGACAAGCAGAAGAGATAATCATTGAAAAAGATTTTCCAATAGCCCCAATATACATATATGGAAATAGTTACCTTTTCAGAAATGACAAATGGACAGGCTGGAATACCAATATTTTAGAAAGATTTGATTTATCTCAACTAAAATTAAAAAATAAATAATTAATATTTAATTTAATCAAATAAAAATCGTCCATTAATTTATTTCTTATGGGCGATTTTTATTGACTTTCTTATAAAAAAAAGATAGCTTAAAATTTATAAATAACTTTAATTTGGGGAAAGGTTAATATGAGCTTTAATAAAACTAAAAAAATCGGTAAAAAAATTAAAATAGTGGCACTATTTATGCTTGCCGCATCCTTAATTGCATGTAATAATAATTCAGAAAAAGAAAAATTGGCATTTAAAGTATACATAGGGGGAGCACCTTCATCGCTTGACCCGCATTTAGTAGATGAGACAATAGGAGCAAGAATTTTAGAACAAATATTTTCAGGGCTTTTAACATTAAATACCAAAACAGGAAAGCTAAAGCCTGGACTTGCTAAAAATTGGGAAGCCTCAAAAGATAAAAAAACATATCAATTTTACCTAAGAGACAATCTTGTTTGGAGCGATGGCGTTGAAATTACTGCTGAAGGGATAAGAAAATCTTTTTTAAGAATTTTAAATAAAGCAACAGGATCTACACATGTTGACATGCTTAAATCAATAATAAAAAATGGACAAGAGTACTTTGATGGCAAAGTATCTGATTCTGAACTTGGAATAAAGGCAATTGATAGCAAAACACTAGAAATAACACTTACATCTCCAAAGCCCTATTTTCTTGAATTACTTCTACATCACACATTCATGCCAGTACCTATTCATGTTATTGAAAAATATAAGAGAAATTGGACAAACCCTGAAAACATGGTTACTAGCGGTCCCTTTAAATTAAAAAAAAGATTGCCTAATGAAAAAATTATCTTTGAAAAAAACGAACGTTATTATAATGCAAAAGAAGTGGAGCTTGATGAGCTTGTCTACATTACATCTGACAATGATCTGACTGTGTACAATATGTACAAAAACAACGAAATTGATGCTATTTTTAACAGCATCCCACCGGACATTGTAAATGAAATAAAACTACAAAATGACTATTATCAACACAAAAGTAATGCAATTTATTTATACTCATTTAATACAAAAATAAAACCTCTTGATGATGTTAGAGTTAGAGAAGCTCTAACCTTGGCTATTGACAGAGAAACTTTGGCTTACAAAGTACTAAATGATGGTACAGTCCCTACAAGAGAAATAACACCTGATCTTGAAAATTACAATTACGGCAAAAAACTAGCCTTATTTGATCCTGAAAAATCCAAAAGGCTTTTAGCAAAAGCTGGATATCCTAATGGAAAAGGATTTCCAATGCTAACACTAAAATATAATACAAACGAAACTCATAAAAAAATTGCTGCATTTATTCAAAACCAATGGAAAAAAATTCTAAATATAAATCTCATGCTTACTAACGAAAATTGGCCTGTTCTTACCAACAGCAGAAATACGGGCAATTTTGAAATAATAAGAATTGGACGCATTGGGGAATATTTAGATCCACACACATACTTTACTATATTCACAAGCGAAAATTCACAACTTGCATCATACGGATATTCAAACCTAGAATTTGACAAACTCGTCAGAGAATCAGATTTCGAAAAAGATCCTATAAAAAGAAAACAATTGCTCAGAAGAGCAGAATCAATAATAATTGAAAAAGATTTTCCTGCCGCACCAATATACATATATTCTGGGCACTATCTTTTTAGAAACGATAAATGGACTGGATGGAGTCCTAATGTATCAGAAGTTTATTATCTTTCTGAATTAAAACCAATTAAAAATGCAAAACACAATTAATTTTAAAAAAGGTTTAATATAAATTAAAAACAATATTTAAGCCTAAAAGCAAAGCTGACTAAATATCGCTTAAGATAAAGCTTTCTTTAAAACAAAAATACATAAATAATGTGTAAGATTCTATGATAATTTTACTTAGAATCTTACACAAAAAAATTATTCTCAAATCAAAATAATAAAATTTTAAATAAAAAATTAAAACCAAAAAATACATTATACTGAAAATTAAATTATTCGTTATAATACAAGCAACCTCCTATTCTATCAAAAATTATCAACTATAGCTTGAAAAACAATAAAGACTATATGATATAATTGACTAATACACAAGTTATCAATATCTATTTACAAAGGAGCAAAAATGTTAAAGTTTACTTTAAGGAAAATAATAGGAATAATACCAACTTTACTGGTAATAATTTTTTTATGCTTTTTTGTAATGAGAATGGCTCCCGGAAGCCCATTTGATTCTGAAAAACCTATTGATCCTCAAGTAAAAGCAAGGTTGATGGAAAAATATCACCTTGACAAACCTTTTTATATTCAAGCCTTTTATTACATTTCAAATGCTCTCAAGGGAGATTTAGGGCCTTCTTTGAAAAAGAAAGACCTTACAGTTAATCAATACATAAAATTAGGATTTCCAAAATCACTTACACTAGGAGTAATATCCCTTATTATATCACTATCAATAGGAATACCAATAGGTATATTAGCTGCTATTTATAAAAATACTTATGTGGATTATATAATAACATCAATAGCAATATTGGGGATTTCCATACCATTATTCGTAATAGGGCCAATTTTACAATACTTTTTTGCAATTAAATGGGGCTTGCTCTACACCTCTGGATGGATTACAGAAAGAGGAGGATTTTCAAATTTACTTCTACCCATAATAACTCTTAGCATGCCTAATGTAGCTATTTTCGCAAGAATAATCAGAGGATCAATGCTAGAAATAATACAGAGCGACTTTATAAGAACTGCACGTGCAAAAGGGCTAAGCTTCAAAAAAATAGTTATAAAGCACATGTTAAGAGGAGCAATGTTACCTGTAGTAAGCTATATAGGCCCAGCATTTGCTGCCATAATATCTGGAAGCGTGGTTATTGAAAAAATATTTAGAATTGCTGGAATGGGGATGTTTATAACAGAATCCGCACTAAACAGAGATTACCCAGTATTAATGGGAGGATTGTTAGTATATTCAATAATACTGCTTATTTCCATATTAATATCAGACATTATATATAAAATGTTAGATCCAAGAGTATAAGGGGAAATCAAAATGAATAGCCTTAAAAAACAAAATGAAGAAAACAATTCTAAACTCGAAAGAAGAGCTTGGTCAAGATTTAAAGAAAATAAACTCGCATTTGGCAGTCTTTTTGTAATTGGATTTTATATCTTAATTGCCATTCTGCAACCAATATTGCCAATATATAAATACCATACTCAAATAGTAGAGCATTCTGATTTGCCGCCATCTTTCCAGGCTGCTGGAGAACTCTGGTATAATAAAGAAAAAAAATTTATTGAAAAATTAGCAAAAAAAGAAAAAAGAGAAATAAATGAAGAAGAGCTAAAAAAACTCGAAGACATAAAAAGAAAAATAGAAAATGAAGTTCAAATAATAGATAAAAAGAAAGTAAAAATACATAAAAGAATATATTTACTTGGTACAGACAATCTTGGAAGAGATTTGCTTGCAAGATTAATACAAGGCAGTCAAATTTCTCTTTCTGTAGGATTTATTGGAGCTTTTTTGTCTATGATAATAGGCACTATCCTTGGATCAATAGCAGGATTTTTTGGGGGGTTGCCCGATAAAATAATAACTAAAACAATCGAAATTCTTTATGTATTACCCTATTTACTTATTGTAATAATCCTAATGGCAATAATGGAAAGAAGCATAATAGGATTATTCATAGCACTTGCATTTGTATCGTGGTTAACAGTAGCTCGAGTTGTACGAGGCCAAGTACAATCACTATCAAGTTCAGAATTTATACAAGCAGCCAAAACTCTTGGCGCAACAAATCAAAGAATAATCTTAAAACACTTAATCCCTAATAGCATTGGAATGATAGTTATATTCACAACAATAAGGGTTCCAAGCTTTATTATGGCCGAAGCATTTTTATCCTTTTTAGGGCTTGGAATTTCAGCTCCAATGACAAGCTGGGGAGAATTAGTGCAAAATGGAATTGCCACATTTGTTGAATATCCATGGAAAGTTTTTATTCCAGCTATAGTTATGACAATATTTCTATTATTTATGAACTTTTTAGGTGACGGATTAAGGGATGCTTTTGATCCAAAAGATAGTATCTAAGGAGAAATTGAATGGAAAAAGAAAATATATTGGAAATAAAAAATTTAACAGTTGAATTTAAATTAAAACATACAACAATCCATCCCGTAAGCAATGTTAACCTATCTGTAAAAAGAGGAGAAATTAGAGCTATTGTTGGAGAATCTGGAAGTGGAAAATCCGTAACAAGTATGGCTATTTTAAAATTATTACCAGAACTTACAACAGTATACAAAAGTGGAGAAATACTATTTGAAAATCAAGATCTGCTAAAACTTAGCGAAAAAGAACTTTTAAAAATCAGAGGGAATAAAATATCAATGATATTCCAAGACCCAATGACTTCATTAAACCCATTTTTAAGAATATCAACTCAACTTGAAGAAACAATAATCTTGCACCAAGGATTAGGGAAAAAAGAAGCCAAAGAAAAAGCAATAGAAATGCTAAAAACTGTTGGGGTTGTAAACGCAGAAGAGAGAATAAAACATTTCCCACATCAATTTTCAGGAGGAATGAGACAAAGAGTTATGATTGCCATGGCTCTTAGCTGTCATCCATCCTTACTTATAGCAGATGAACCGACAACGGCCCTTGACGTTACAATCCAAGAACAAATATTATTATTAATCAAAAACCTATCTAAAAAATTCAATACTTCTACCATATTTATAACTCATGATCTTGCAGTTGTTGCTGAAATTTGTGATACGGTATCTGTCATGTATCAAGGAAAAATTGTAGAAGAAGGAACAGTAGAGGAAATATTTAATAATCCTAAACACCCTTACACTATTGGGCTTTTAAAATCAATTCTTACGCTAGAACACGATCCAAATAAAAAACTTTATTCAATAAAAGAAAACCCTATCAAGATCACAAAAACCAGTGCCGAGGAGTTTTAAATGAGCAGTAAAAAAGAAATAATTCTTAAAGTAGAAAATTTAATGCAAACATTCACAACAGGAGAAGATTTTTTATTTTGGAAAAATAAACAAAAAGTAACTGCGGTAAACAATGTTAGCTTTGAAGTTGAAAAAAATAAAACTTTAGGACTAGTAGGAGAATCTGGCTGCGGCAAATCTACTACTCTCCGCTCAATAATGCAGCTTTACACGCCAACTTCTGGAAATATCTACTTTAACGGGAAAAACATAACTAAACTTTCAAAAAAAGAACTCTTAAAAACAAAAAAAGATATGCAAATGGTATTTCAAGACCCTCATACTTCTCTTGATCCAAGAATGACAATAAAAGAAATAATAGCAGAACCGCTAGAAATATACAATGAAAACAAAATTCTTCCAAAAACAAAACAAGAAATAGAACGAAGAGTAAACGAACTAACAGATATTGTCGGACTACATAAAAGTATGTTAACCAGATATCCTCATGAATTTTCAGGAGGACAAAGACAAAGAATAGGAATTGCTAGAGCACTAGCTTTAAATCCCAAGCTTTTACTTTTAGACGAAGCCGTTTCTGCTCTTGATGTATCAATCAGAGCCCAAATTTTAAATCTACTAAAAAATCTGCAAAAAGAATTCAATTTGTCTTATCTATTTATTTCTCACGACCTTGCTGTAGTAAAATATATGAGTGATAAAATTGCTGTAATGTATCTCGGAGTTATCCTAGAACTTGCACCTAGAGAAACGCTATTTTCAAATCCAATTCATCCATATACTAAAATGCTAATAGCATCAATTCCTGAAATCAACCCCGAAAAAAGAAAAAATAAAACTATAAAACTAGACGAACAAACTCTAGCAAACATTAGAAAAATTCATTTATCAACCCAAGTACACCCAAAACTCGAAGAAGTAGAAAAAGATCACTTTGTATCTAAATACCTTTTTGATGAGATGAATAAATAATTTAAAAGCTTATTTATGGTCAAAATAGGAGACTTCGAAATCTATTTTATTATCAATTCCCTCAACAAAGTATAAATTAATTCTATTAACATTATTTTTATCTATTACTTTGTTACCAGAGTCGACAAAATAATAATAAATTCTATCCTTGGGTAAATTTTTAAGCTTAATAGTATAAATCCCCTTATTGTCCTCTTTTTCAACAAGCCTATTTAAAAAAGGATTAAAATTATTAAAACTACCAGCTATTGTAACTATTTGCCCAGGACGACCTATATAAAAAATTTCAATTTCATTGTTATCATATGATTGTATTGGATTCCTCAAAGAAATATAGCTGGACTTCTCTTTAGCAACCTCAATTTTAGAAAATGGAATTAAATCCTCATTATAAACTACATTTTTATTATACTCATCATTAGTCCAAACACCGTCTACAATAAGTCTATATTTTATACTGCTTGTGCCATGAGGAATATTAACTTTAACAAAAAAAACTCCATGCTCATTTTTTTTGAATAAATATTTCTTAGAATAGTGATCAAAGTCAAAAGCGGCAAAAATTTTTCTAATTTCTTTATTGGGAGGGTAAAACAACAATATACGATTGGAATCAACCATGGGATTAAGATTGTCTTTTCTTGTTGAAACTTCTAGAAATTCATTTAAACTTAAATCAAAATCATAAATCAAATAATCATCTGAAAAAAGATTGTTAACACATAAAGCTACAAAAACCAATATATATAAACACCTTTCTTTCATAGATTATACACAAAGCTCACAATAATAATTCTTTTGGCAAAATACTACACATTTAAACTTTTTAACATTATACTAAAAACATACATTAAAGTAAATAATACGAGGAGTACAAAAAATGGGTTTTCATATTTATGAAATCAAAGCCAGACAAATTATTGATTCTAGAGGGAATCCAACAGTTGAAGCTGATGTCATTTTAGAAGACGGAACTTGCGGAAGAGCTGCCGTACCATCAGGTGCATCAACAGGAATTAACGAGGCTGTTGAGCTTAGAGATGGTGATAGGTCTGTGTATATGGGAAAAGGAGTTTTAAAGGCAATTGAAAATATAAAAAACATAATTGCCCCAGAACTTGAAGGTATGAACGCCTTAAATCAAGTTGCAATCGACAGAAAAATGCTTGAACTTGATGGAACCCCTACAAAAGAAAAGCTTGGTGCTAATGCAATCCTAGCAGTTTCAATGGCTACAGCTAAAGCTGCTGCAAAGTACCTTGGACTTAAGCCTTATCAATATCTTGGAGCGTACAAGGCCAACATTTTGCCTACACCTATGTGTAATATTATTAATGGTGGTGCACACTCTGACAACTCTGTTGACTTTCAGGAGTTCATGATAATGCCAGTAGGAGCAAAAACATTCAGCGAAGCAATAAGAATGGCAGCAGAGGTTTTTCATACGCTAAAGAGCATTCTAAGTGGCAAAGGGTATGCAACTTCTGTTGGAGATGAAGGAGGATTTGCTCCAAATTTAAAATCAAATGAAGAAGCTTGCGAAGTGATCATAGAGGCAATAAAAAAGGCAGGATATGAGCCTGGAAAAGATATTGCAATAGCTCTTGATCCAGCAACATCTGAGCTTTATGATCCAAAAACAAAAAAATATGTACTTAAATGGTCAACAAAAGAAGAGCTTACTTCCGAACAAATGGTTGAATATTGGGCAAAGTGGGTAGAAAAATATCCAATTATTTCAATTGAAGATGGAATGGCTGAAGAAGATTGGGATGGATGGAAAAAGCTTACAGACAAAATTGGAAACAAAATACAACTTGTTGGAGATGATCTGTTTGTAACAAATACTTCGTTTCTTAAAAAAGGAATTGAAATGGGAGTTGCTAATTCAATCCTTATTAAGGTCAATCAAATTGGAACACTAACAGAAACATTTGAAGCTGTGGAAATGGCTAAAAAAGCAGGTTACACAGCAATAGTCTCCCACAGATCAGGAGAAACAGAAGATACAACAATAGCTGATCTTGTAGTAGCTCTTGGAACAGGACAAATCAAAACTGGTTCACTCTCAAGAACAGACAGAATAGCAAAATATAATCAGCTCATACGAATAGAAGAAGAATTAGAAACAACTGCTGAATATCACGGTAAAAGCGTCTTTTATTCTATTAAACAAAAATAAATCAAATCCCTTTTACAGGGATTTGATTTATTTAAATGAAATGTAAAATGTATAAAAAAGTAAAATTATCTTTTGGAAAATTGAAAACTTTTTCGTGCTTTTTTCTGCCCAAATTTTTTACGTTCAACCTTCCTTGAATCTCTTGTTAAAAACCCATTAGATCTCAAAATCATCTTATTAGATTCATCAAGCTCAAAAAGAGCTCTTGAAATGCCGTGCCTTATTGCTCCTGATTGACCTGAAATCCCTCCCCCATAAACATTAATATAAAGATCATATTTCCCAAGTGTATTTGTCAAAACCAAAGGCGATAAAGCCATTGTTCTTAAATTTTCAAGTTGGATGTAAGAGTCAAAGTCTCTATTATTTACTTTGATATTGCCACTACCCTCTCTAATGTAAACTCTAGCAACAGAAGATTTCCTCCTACCAGTTCCCATTGATAAATTAACATTGCTAAAATTTGATTTTTTCATTTTGCCCCTCTTAAATTAGCTTCCAGCTTTATAGGATTTTGAGCCTTAAGAGTATGCTCCGAACCAGAAAAGACTTTTAAATTCCTAAAAAGATTGCGCCCCAAAGGACCTTTTGGCAACATGCCCTTAATAGCAATCTCAAGAGGTGCACAAGGCTTTCTCTCTGACAATGTTCTAAAAGTGTCAGAATAAAGACCCCCCGGATATCTTGAATGCCTATAATAAAGTTTTTGTTGATATTTTTTCCCCGTCAGCCTAACCTTAGAAGCATTAATAATAATAACATTGTCACCTAAATCTTGGTGGGGAGTGTAATAAGCTTTATGTTTGCCTCTTAAAATTTTAACAACATCCACAGCAACTTTACCTAAAATTCTATCTGCTGCATCAATTACATACCATTTTTTCTCAACAGTCTTTGGCTTGATCCAAATCGTAACATTATTCGTTATTTTATTCATAATAGCGCATTACCCTTACTATAATTTTATGCATAAATCTCATTCATTGTATTATTTGTAAGGTTCACTGTCAAGCCCATCAATAAACTTATTTTTAAGAGAAAAACAAATTTTTTTGAAATTATCCAGATCTCCTTTAGAAAACTTCAAAGGAACAATAGACGGAATGCTAAAATTTGGGCTAATTAAATACCCAAATTTGAGAAATTCATTAAAAATTTCAGCATGATAACAAGCATCATAAAGAGGAAACATATACCTATCAGTTAGTCTAAATAAAGATGTGGCAAAAGAATTAAAATCAATATCAATATTTTTTCTATAAAATAAAAGTTTGCTTAATGTATGTCTAGCTAAAGATAAAGTTACAGCATCAAAATTATCTTTAAATTCTATTTTTCTAGAAAGGTTATCCATAACAACAATGCTAACAGACATAAAATCGGGCAAAGGAATATTGAAAATCATAGGATATTTAATATTACTAAATCCTACTTTAAACTCATATATTCCTTCTTCTTTTTCCCAAGGCATAAAAAATTTATTCTTACCAGTTAAAGATAATAAAAATTCTTTTGCATCTTTTTCTAGCTTAAAAATATAAACAGATCCAGCTTCTTTAAAAAAAGTAAATACCAAATTAATAAACTGATTTTTAAAAACAGAAGGATAAGGAGATATCAAACCCCTTGACATAGTTTGCTTAAAAAGGCGATTTAAACCTTGAACCCTATAACCTAAAAAATTTTTTCCACCATTTAAATATAAATCTAAATATCTCTTACCATGAATATCATAAAGATAAAAAAATCTTGCCCTTTTAATTACTGGCAAGTTGTCTATTAAGGACAAATCATACATTTGACAAACTTTCTAAAAGAATTTCATTTGCAAGTCTAGGATTAATCTTTCCTGAAGATTTTTTCATTATTTGCCCCATCATAAATTTAATAGCATGATCTTTACCCTTTTTGTAAAGTTCAATTGATTTGGGATTTTCATCTAAAACTTCAAGCACAATCTGCTTAATAACAAACTTATCACTTATTTGTTCTAATTGATTTTCACTTATAACAACAGAAGCAGAAACTCCTCTGGCTATCATCTCTGAAAATACTCTTTTTGCCATTTTACTACTTATTTTGCCAACAACAATAAATTCTACAAGCTCTGTAATATAGCTTGGAAGCAAATTAAATTCAAGAACACTAATCCCTTTATCATTAAGAACGCTTAAAACTTCGGACAATATCCAATTGGCTACTTTTTTAGGATCGCTTGCATTAATAACAGCCTCTTCGAAATATCTAAGCAGGTGCTTATCTGCTGTTAAAGTAATAACATCAAAATCACTTAGCCCATATTGACCTTTAAGCCTAACTCTTGCATCAAATGGAAGTTCAATTAACTTCAAATTTTTAATATTATCAATATAAGAATCATCAATCTCTATTAAAGACAGATCAGGTTCTTGAAAATAACGATAATCAGATACTGTCTCTTTGTTTCTTTGAATCACTGTTACTCCACTCTTATCATCAAATCCTCTAGTGTGCTTACCACAACTATCAAGGGTTTTCCTAAATTGAACCCACTCCTGTTGCTGCCTTAATTCTTCATATTCAATGGCAGCTTTAATAGATTTAAAAGAATTTAAATTCTTTATTTCAGCTATAGGAGTTTTATGCTCAACACCACTCTCTTTAACAATTAAATTAACATTTACATCACATCTAAAAGAACCATTTTCCATATTGCATTCTGACAAATCAAGATACCTAAAAATTTCTCTTAAAGAAGTTAAAAAAGCAACTGCCTCATCCCCACTACTAATATCTGGAGCAGAAACAATCTCAAGCAAAGGAGCACCCGAACGATTAAAATCAATATAACTTTGATTTTCACTATCTAACAAATGTAGACTCTTGCCAGAATCTTCTTCCATATGAATTCTAATAATGTTAATCCTTTTGGGACCAGAAGGGGTTTCAATTAATAAGCTTCCCCCCTCACAAATCGGCTTATCATTTTGCGAAATTTGATATCCTTTTGGCAAATCTGGATAATAATAATGCTTTCTATCAAATTTAACAACATTTCTAATCTTTGAATTTGTAGCATGCCCTGCTAAAATTGCGCTATTAATAAGCTCTACATTCACACTTGGTAATGAACCAGGCAGCCCAAGACAAATTGGGCAAACACGAGAATTGGGCACTCCTCCAAACTCATTCTTACATCCACAAAAAGCCTTTGTTTTTAAACCCAGTTGAACATGAATTTCTAATCCAATAACTAATTTATATTCCATTCAATCCTAATTCCCTAATCACATTTTTTGAAAAACTTAAAAGTTCAAAATCCTTCTTGCTGCGCCCAATAATTTGCATTCCAATTGACAATCCTTCCTCATCCTTAGAATACGGAAGCGAAATAGCAGGAGCTCCAATAAGATTTGCAATCACAGTACAAATATCTGAATAATACATTTTAACAGGATCATCAAAATCCAAACCAAGTCTAAAAGGTTTAACAAAGCTTGTTGGGGTAATAATAAAATCACAGCTTTCAAAAAGCTTGTTAAATTTAGGAATAATCAAATTTTGAAGAATTTCACAAGCTTTTGCATAATATTTAGAATCATAACCTTCTGACAATAAATAATTTCCAAGAACAATACGCCTTTTAACTTCTTCAGACAAGAAATTGCTCCTATGTTTAAAATAAAAATCATTAAGACTCAAGCTTTCCGACATCCTCTTTCCATAACAAATTCCAGTATAACGAGCAAGATTGGAGGATGCTTCAACAGGAGAAATTGTATAATAAATTGATAAAATAAAATTAATCTCTTCTATTGAAACTTCTTTTATATTAATACCTTTTGACAAAAGATCTAATTTAAATTTGGCAAAACTACTTGCAACATTTTTGTCCATTAAATCTTCGCTAAGTTCTTTGATTACAGCTAAATTTTTACCTTGCAACGACTCAATTTTTAAAGGATAAAAATCATCAAAGATATCTACACTAGTAGAATCCATTTTATCAGCTCCACAAGTATGCTTTAAAATTAAAGCAATATCTTCAATAGAATGAGAAAAAAATCCTATTTGATCAAAAGACGAAGCATAAGATGCAAGCCCATAGCGAGAAAGACCTCCATAAGAAGGCTTGAAACCTAAAATTCCCGAAAAAGATGCAGGAAGCCTGACAGAACCTCCAGTATCACTACCAAGCGAAAAAGGTGCTTGAAAAGCTGCAACTACAGCTGCAGAGCCCCCAGAACTACCACCTATAACATATTCTCTATTTAAAGGATTTAAAGTTGCACCATAATAAGAAAATTCACAGGTAGAACCCATGGCAAATTCATCCATATTGGTTCTACCAATTAAAATTGCCCCTTTATTCTTAAGTCTTTTAATCACAGTCGCATCATAAGGAGAAATATAGCCTTTTAAAATTTCAGAAGCACAAGTTAAAGATTTATCTTGAATTGAAATATTATCTTTAACTGCAATAAGCATGCCAATTAAAGGCAAATCTTCCAATTCACAATTCTTTAAACAGTCGTCATACCTTTTTGCAATCTCTAAAGAATCATCAAAAAATTCAATATATCCATTGATATCTTTATTTAATTCATAATTACTTTTATAAGCAAGTAAAATATCATAAATTTTACATTTTTTAGTTAAAACTAATTCTTGAATTTTGGTTAAAGTTAAATTGCTTAAATCCAATACATTATCCTTATTCTAATATTTTAGGAGATGAAAAATATCCATCTAAAAACGAGTTACTAAGCTTTTTAATTGATTCAATAGAAAGAGAAAATCTTACCTTATCCTCACGTAATGTAGAAATCTTTTTCTTATTAGCATTAAAATTAATTTGAACCTCAAAATTTGAAATTTCATTAACTAACCTAATAACTTTCTCAAATTTTGAAATAAATTTATCTTCACTCTCTCTACTAAGTGTCACTAAGCTTAATTTTAAACTATTTTCTAAATGTATATCTTTCAAAATAAACCTCTAAACTTTAACAATTTTTTTAACATACTCAGGACTCAAAATAGCTTTCTTCCCATTTCTCAAACTAATTTTAACAAACTGTAAGTTGCTTTGGTACCAGCTATCAACAACTATTCCCTTTTCTCCATTATAAATTATATAGTCTCCAATATTAAATCTAATATCCCTTTTGCTATCAATAAAAAAATTATTAAAATTCTCTTTTAAATATTCGGGAATAAAGACAATGTCATAAGAGTTTTTGTCAATATCTTGAAAAAAAACGGAAGGCAAAGTGCCTTTATAAGAACCTCTAAAAGCTCGCTTTAAATTTAAGGTAATAATAAGCTCTGATTTAGCTCTTGTAATTGCAACATAAAAAAGCCTTCTTTCCTCTTCAAGTCTATCTTCTGTTAATTCTTCAATTTCAGCCGGTAAAAGACCTTTCTCGAGTCCAGAAATCACAACCCTATCAAATTCAAGCCCCTTAACACCGTGAATTGAAGACAAAAGTATATTGGACTTAAAATCTCCAGAAATTAAAGGAGAAAGCGAAGAATTTTCTAAAAATATAGCAAGACCTTCAAATGTACCTGAATATTCAATTCCACTATTAATAAGCTCTTCAATATTCCTTAATTTTTCGTCCTTATCAAATTTTTTATAATAATCTAAAAGACCAAACTTAATTACAACATTCTCAATAAAAGCAGATAAATTAATATAATTATCTTCAAAAAGTTTTTTACCCAGCTCATCATAAACATTTAAAAACAACAAAAGAGACTCTTTGACTCTATTTTTAAGCAAACTCAAAACTTTTTTACTTGCACAAAACAAATTGAAATTAACATCATCATCGTTTAAAGCACTAATTATTTTGTCTAGAGCAGTTTTTCCAATTCCTCTAGAAGGCTTGTTTATCATTCTTAAAAAAGCTATTTTATCTTTCTTGTTTATAAAAAGCCTAAGCAAACAAATAATATCCTTTATTTCCTCTCTATCATAAAATTTAATTGATCCTAAAACCTTGTATGGGATATTCTTCTTTAAAAAAGCTGTTTCAAAATGAAAAGATTGAGAATTGAACCTATAAAGTATTGCTGTCTGAATATCATTGGAAATAAGCAAATTAGAAAAATATTCAGCTTCATCTGAAGTGCTTTGAAAAACTAAAAATTTCATCCTTTTATTAGAACTATTTTGAGTTGTTATTTGTTTTTCATACCTATTTTTATTTTTTGAAATAACCTCATTTGCAATGCCCACTATATTTGAATTTGAGCGATAATTTTGCACTAAATAAAATTTAATAACATTATCGAAAGTTTTTTCAAATTCAAGAATATTTTCAATTCTAGCTCCTCTAAAAGAATAAATTGACTGATCTTCATCTCCCACAACCATAAAATACATACCATCTAAATAAAGTTCTTTCAAAAATAAAAATTGTGAATAATTTGTATCTTGATATTCATCTACAAAAATAACTTTAAATCTAGATTGAATAGATTCTTTTAAAGATTTAGATTGCCTAAGCATTAAAATAGGCTTAATAATAAGATCTGAAAAATCAAAAGCATTATTTTTGGCTTTCTCTTCCTCATAAATTTTGATATAGTCATATTCCTTTTCTGTAAATTCAATAAATTTTTCTAAGAAAAAATTTTCTTTGTCTTTTAAAATCAAAGCTGCAATATGTTTTGCCATTTCAAGATTTGGAGCAAGATCAATTTGTTTAACAAATTTAACAACATCATTAGTATCCCAAATTGTAAAATTTGAATCGTAATTTTTATCAAAATCCTTATAATAAACTCTCAAAAGCCAAGACCCAAAAGAATGAAAAGTTTGAATATGAAGTTTTTTGTCAAATTTTAAAAGATCATTTATCCTATCATTCATTTCATTTGCAGCTTTGTTAGTAAAAGTTAAAGCCAAAATTTCATTAGGATCTATATTCATATGCTTGATTAAATGCACAATTTTTGCAATTATAACTCTTGTTTTACCGCTTCCAGGCCCTGCCAAAACAAGCATTGGATTTTTACTTTTACTAAAAACAATTTTCTCTTGAGAAGTATTTAAGCTAGAAAAAAATTTTTTTATTTTATCCATTATTAATAAACTTCAGAAACCTTAAGATCAAACCCTGAAGGGGTCTTTACCCAAAAGAATTGAACAGCAAAAATCTCTTTTCCCCGCTCTTTTAAAAAAGGAGTAATGTCCCTGTCATTAAGAATAATATTAACATCAGAAAGTCTTGAAAAAAATAGTATCAAAGATTTTTCAAAAGCTAAATTAATAGGAATACCCTTGGATGCAAAAAGAGACTTGCCATAAAGATTGTTTTCATCAGCATATCTAAAAAACGTATCATTTAAAAAATCGATTTTCAAATCAACATTTGAAAGTTTTTGAGAAGAATATAGGGTAAGATAATCGCTACTTGGTAATTTTTCAGCTCCCTTAACATCAAACTGCCAATTTAAAATATTAAATCTATCGTCGATATTAGTTTCAGATACATATTTAACATTTAAAGCAAAAGACTCTAAACTTACATGAGCTATTTTCAACTTATCATAATAATAATTTTCATAAATAATTTTGACTCTAATATTATCATCAAGGTTTATCTCTTTAAACTCTCCTAAATTTAAAATATTTTTACTTTTTTTAGACTCATTAACAATAACTAAATCGTCGCTAATAAACGATGCTCTATATTTTACAATATCATCGCCATATGCTAAAGATAAAAAATCTCCCTCTTTAAGAGAAACATTCCAAAAATTCTTTTTATCAAAAGACACTTCATGAATATTTGAAATTATCTTTTCATCCTGACTAAGCTTGAAAAATTTTTTAAAATAAACTTCCACTTCTCTAAAATAAAAAAACACAAATAATAAAAAAATAACACCAACAATGCCTAACAGGATTTTTAACATACTTAAAGATTCTAAGCTAAAAAAAAACAATTTTTTTTCTGGAACTTTATTGTCACCTAAAAATCCTAAATTTGAAATTTTATCTTCAGATCTAATCCCAATATAACTATTATTAAGTCTACTTTTATAATCCTTAAAAAGTGTTGATATTAATCTAGAATCAATGTCTAAATACTCGCTATAAGTTCTTAAAAATCCAACGGCCAAAACTTCGTTTGGAAAAATTTCAATATTAGAATCTTCAAGAGCTTTAAGATACTTAACAGAAATTTTAATATCATCAGCTACCATTTCAAGAGTCAAATTTTTACCATTTCTAATTTTTCTCAAATAACTCCCAAATTTAATAAAATCATTTTCTTCCATAGATTTAAACCTTAATTTTTCTTAATATCATATAAAAAATTATCTACTTTATTCGAAGACTTTGGAGGATCATATTTAAATTTGCTATCAAGAATTCCAACATTAAACTTCACAGCAGTTAAATCAATAACTATTTCGCGCCCACCACTAGTAGGAAAAGCAGTAATTCTTCTAATTATTCCATCCGGAGCAAAAGCAATAATAAAAGAATTAATAGTAGCAGCACCCTTGTAAAGCTTTCTAGAAAAGGTTAATTTAATATATTTTCCAGGCTCAGATGAATCTAGATCTTCTAGATTTGGAGAATTGGTATAAGACACGCTGTACTCGCTATTTAAAACTTTCATAAGGCCTCCCCCACTACTACCCTTTACTAATTGCTGATTAAAAGAAGTCCCAAGAGATGGAACATAAACTGTCAAAAATTCACCATCGCTTACAAAAACTTGATTATTTGAATCTAAATTAATAATAAACTTGTCTGGAAACTTATAAAGCAAAACACCTGTTTGCTTTAACCCCTTTAAAGTAAAATTAATTGTTGCTTGCATATCCTCTATATTTTGATATTTAGCATAAATTCCTTCAAAATATTGATTTGCAGATATTTGAGAAAACACAGCAACAGGGTACAAAACTAATAAAAGAATTGTTTTTATCATTCTATGAACTCTTATTATTAAGCTTAAGCTATTAACAAAACTACATTTAAACAATTTATTGTCAATAAACTTTATTTCTATAATACTACATATCATGGAAATAAACTATTATTAATAGTAATAGTTTAATACATAAAATAAAAATTTAAAGCTTGGGTATAAACACCTTTAAAGAATGGGGATTTGATAACAATGTCTTTGAATTACATTGAAATAAATACTTTGATTAAAGAAATTCCTTTCACAAACTCTTTAATAACAAAAATAATACAACCGGATTACAAAAGTTTGATTTTAGAGATTTACAATAAAATTGACAATAAAAAATTTAAAATACTAATCTCTTTAAATCCAAACACTACAAGATTCCATATAACGAAAAAAAATTTCAAAAAGAATGGTTTAAAATTAAGATTTTCTGACTTTTTAAAATCAAAAATTCAAAATGGAAAAATTATAAAAGCTTTCCAAATGAAAAATGAAAGAATCATTTCTCTTGAAATTTTAAAAAAGGAAATAATTATCTTATTTATTAAATTGTGGCCATCCTCTCCAAATATAATAGCTACAAACTCAAACTTTAAAATACTAGATGCATATTACAGAAGACCAAAAATAAAAGAAAAAACAGGCGAGATCTTTTTAAAAGCTAAAGAAATAAATGAAAGCAATAAAATGTCTGATAAAAAAATCATGGGACTGAAAGAAGAATACAATAATAACAACTATACATCTTATTCTGAATTTCTTGAAAATTACTATGAATCACTTAATGATCAAATTAAAAAAACCAATGGAAAAGAATTGCTTATTGAAAAATATCAAAAAGAGCTAATCGCTTTAGAAAAAAGAATAGACTCTTTAAAACAACAAATTAAATTGATTGAAAACATTGAAAGCGAAAAGGAAAAAGGCGAGTTGATTTTATTAAATATTAATAAAATACAAAAAGGGATTAAAGAAATAAACCTCTTAAATTATAAAGAAGAAAAAATAAAAATATCCTTAAACCAATCATTATCACCAAAAGAAAATGCCTTACAATATTTTAAAGCATATAAAAAGGGCAAAAATTCTTTTAAAACCATACAAAATCAATTAAAAGATAATCTAGATAAATTCAATTTAATTCAATCAAAAATAACAATGTTAAAAGTCGAAAATTTCATTCCGGAAGAAGAATATAATCAAGAAAAAACTGCTATTAAAGAAAAAGAAAAAACACCAAAAATAGGCTTGCATTTTACCCATTGTGGATTTGAAATTCTTATTGGAAGAAGCGCAAAAGAAAACGATGAACTTTTAAGACATTGCGTTAAAGGAAATGACTATTGGCTTCATACAAGAGATTATCCTGGAGCTTATGTTTTTATTAAAAATCAAAAAAATAAAACTCCTAGCCTTGATGTCCTTTTGGCTGCTGGTAATTTATGTGTATTTTACACAAAATTAGCAAAAAAATCGGGAAAAGCAGATCTTTACTACACTCAAGTTAAAAATTTAAGAAGAGTTAAAAACAAAAAGCTAGGCCTTGTAATTCCAAAAGCAGAAAAAAATTTACATATTAAGCTAGATGAAAATCTAATAAAAAAATTAAAAAATCAAACCTAAACACCGCTTATAGTAAAGTAAAATTTTGATTTTTTTACAAAATATTGTTATTCAAAGACAAAAAGCATAAAATTTATAAAAGTGGAGGAAGAACTTTATGATTTCAAAGTTAACAAAAATTGTGGCAACAATATCCGATCTTAGATGCGAACCAGAACACATAAAAGATTTATACGATGCGGGAGTAAATGTTATAAGACTAAATACTGCTCATCAATCACACGAAGATACAATAAAAGTAATAAACAATGTTAGAAAAATTTCAAATAAAATAGCCCTAATGATTGATACAAAAGGACCAGAGGTTAGAACAGCAAATATTGAAAATCCTATTATTGTAAAAACTGGAGACAAGGTAATTATTTCAACTTCGCCTATTAATGAGCCTAATAACTTTCAAACCAATTATGATGGCTTTGTTAAAGAAGTGCCCCAAGGAGCTAAAGTGCTAATTGATGACGGAGAGCTTGAAATGACTGTTGTTGCCAAATTGCCTGACCGACTAATTTGTGAAATTAAAAATGACGGCCAAATTAAAAATAAAAAATCAATTAACACCCCTGGAATTTCTCTTAAGCTACAATCAGTAACCGAAAAAGACAAAGGATTTATTGAGCTTGCAGCAAAATATAATGTCGATTTTATTGCCCATTCGTTTGTAAGACATTCCAAAGACGTTCAAGATGTTCAAAAAATTTTAAATGCCTCTGGAAATCCTGATGTAAAAATTATATCCAAAATAGAAAATCAAGAAGGAATTGACAACATTGAAGAAATAGTAAAAGCCTCTTACGGAATAATGGTTGCAAGAGGAGATATGGGAGTTGAAATTCCTGCAGAAGATGTGCCCATTGCTCAACTTAAAATAACACAAACCTGCATAAAGTATGGAATACCCGTGATTACAGCAACTCAAATGCTTCATACAATGATTGAAAATCCAAGACCTACTAGAGCAGAAGTATCTGACATAGCTAACGCTATTTTAAACGGCACAGATGCAATTATGTTATCCGGAGAAACTGCCTACGGAAAATATCCAATCGAAGCTGTAAAAATGATGACAAGCATTGCTAAAAAAGTTGAAAGACACAGGAAAAGAACCCTATATAAAGATGAACTTTTTTACGATAAAAGCATTACAAGAAACTATATTATCAAATGTGCAATTGATGCCACAAAACTTATGGAAGTAAAAGCAATTATTGTAGATTCTCTAAGAGGCAAAACTGCAAGAATAATGGCAACTTACAGAGCAAGTGTTCCACTATTCATTACAACAAATAGCGAGAGACTGGCAAGAGAATTATCATTATCTTACGGGGTTTATTCTAATCTTGTAGACAATAATTTCAAAAGAACTACCGAATTTGTAGTAACTTCTCTTAAAATGTTAAAAGAACAGGGTGTTGTTAATGACAAAGATACTGTAATAATTATTTCTGGCAATCCAAATAGAGATATTGAAAAAGGAACAGAATTTATGGAAATAAACACAGTAGAAGATGCAATCAAAGGACGAAATATATAAAACAAGCTAGAAACTCCTTGGTTGAAAACATATTTTATTCAAATAATACAAGCAGATTATCATTTAAGCTGGAAGAAAAAAAAACTCACAAAGCCATCCTAACAGGTTATGGAAGCTATGAGTTTTTTTTAAAAAATGAATGTTTGTTTAAAAAAATAATATCAAATCAAACTAATAATGTATTTATAATCTCTGAAGCAAAAAGCAATTTTTTAATTAATATATCCAATCACCATGTGTGGAAAATTTTTAATAAAAATATTGAAGTAAACCTAAAGATATTAAAATTATTAAAAAATTTAAATTTCATTAATATAGACGATAAATTAATCGAAAATGATCATAAAATTGAAATTACATTGAATTTCATTAGCAACATAAAGGAAAATATAAAAATAATTCCAATAATTTTTGGGAAAACTTGCAATAAACATTTACTAAAATTTTGCGAGTTTTTAAAACCCTTTACAAGCAAAGAAGAAAATTCATTTATTTTGCTATCTTGCTTTATTTCAAAATCTACAAATATAAAAAAAGCCTTAAAGCTTGAAGAAAATTTAAAGCATATCCTTCTTGAAGAAAAATTGCCTAATCTTAATCTAATACTAGAAAACTATAAATCAAAAAAAATATTTCCGGAAAACATAAATGCAATCATGACTATTTCAAGCCTTTTTAAACATTTTGAATTTACAGACTCAAAAACAACATTTAACTCTCCAGAATACTTGATATCAAGCAGTATTCTAATAAGATAAAATTGTCAAAATTAAAATTTATAAAAAGTTTTCTATTCTTTTACAGTTTTTCTTTAAAAAAGCATCAAGTCCTATCTTTGAAATACTTCTTAGTGCATTAGCAGAAACCTTAATATTAACACTTCTTCCAAGACTTGGAATAAAAAATTTTTTATTTATTAAATTAACCTTAAAGGTTCTTTTGGTTTTTACTCCAATATGTTGTCCAGCTCCACCTTTTTTCTTGGCAAGCCCCTTCCTTGGAACATTATTTCCAAATATAGTTTTTTTTCCTGTTATCTCACACTTCCTAGCCATTTTAGCACTCCTTCAATTATGATTTTTTCTCCAAATATAAATCCATTAACTTTAAAAATAAAGCCAAACTACCCAAAATATTTTTCATTATACCCCCAAAGTTTAAATTGTTTCCATAGCTTTTAGCAAGATCCATATCAAGCTCTTTCCAATTATAAATCAACTCTCTTTCCAAAGAGACTTTTGAATAGTCTGAAAGACAATCTTGTAAACGCTGCTCAATAGAATATATTTTAGAATAATATTCGCTTGATATAGCAAACGCCTTTTTATTAACATCTGCTATTATATTTAACAATAATTTCTCCGAAGATTTATCCCCCAAAGAAGCTCTATGCAACAATGCATTTATTCTATTGCCATAACCACCTTGCTCTCCCAAATTAGAATCAAAATCAATAAGACTTGCATAAATATTAATCAAAGCATGCATGTCATTAGACATTTCCCTTGAAAGCTCTATAAGCTTCCACTGTCCTTTAATGATAAGTAAATTAATAATATCATTAAGATCTTTTTTAACAAAATAAATGGTATATGTTCTCAAATAAACTAAAAGTTCGCAATAAATATAACCTGTGGTGCTCATAATTTTAGATACGATCTTTTCATTCATTTTTTCATTATAATTATCCAAATTTAAAAAAGATATTCCCGGGAAAAGCTGTTCGGCTAATATTTTAGATTTGCTATTTTTTTGCAGAACTTTAACCTTCTCAATTTCAGTGGCAACATGCTTGGTAAGATCATTAAAAAATATTCTTGCTATTGGATTAGGTTTTTGTCCAACAGAAATAGGAAAATAATCTGGATCACCACTAACATATCTTATTAGATATAAGATTTCTTTACTCTTATTTATATCCAAAATAGAAGAAATAATCTTAATCCAGACATTCGATTTAATAGGAAAATCTTCTTTATTTCCATAAATTTCTAAAATAATGTCATAAAGATTTTTCCAAATAGAAATATTCTTAATGCAAGAAATACATTCTAACAAATCTTTAAGATCATCTATAATAACTCCACAACCTATAGCACTGAATCTAGGCCTATACACAAAATCATCTTCTGGAAGTAAGTTGTCAAAATTTTTAAGAACCAAATGATATTGATATAAGACTAAATCAAAAAAATTATGCAAAGCTTGATAAGTTTCATCTATCAATTTAATTTGTTCTTGAGTTATGTTTTTAAACAAATAAGATAAATTATTATGCAAATTTTTAGGAAGATCTGAAGCAAAATTTATGTTATCGTTTGCAGAAAAAGAATAAATATAATCTAAAGACTTCTTCTGATTTTCATTTAAGTATTTTTCAACAACAAAATGTACAATTTTATTAGAATTTTTATATCTTTGTGCAAATGGCCTTAAGGGAGAAAAAATTTTATAAAAATTATAAAGAAATCTAGAAAATTGAGGTAAAGCCTGAATTTTTGAAGCATGAAAAAAATTACTTACCCTGCTTAAACTAACTTTAACTTCTTTTAGCCTTTTTTGCTTTATTTGCTCAGAAGTAAGTTCTTTATTAATACTAAACATAGAAAGTATAAAATCAAATAAACCCAAATTCATCATCCCCCTAAAAGCTCTTCAGCTGCCTTACTCTATTTCCAATTAAACATGGAAATTAATATAACTATAAAAATTATACATAATTTATTGTAAAATAAAAGAAAAAACTTGAATAATTTTATGAGAATAAAAAATTTAATACTAACAACAATTTTATTAATTAGCCTTAGCTGTTCAACAAATAAGAACATCGTCGTACTAACTGACAACAAAACAATACCATTTTATATAAATCAATTTAATATAGAAAATAAACTAAATTTTATAATTAAGTTTAGAAATAACATTGATCTGCAAACAATAGAAAAAGAAAATGCACAAATAATTATTTCTAAAAACATTGGTAACACAAATATTGCCAACCATTTTAAATCTATAAAAATCAATTATAATCCAGATTATCCCATCTTAAAACATATTTCCAAACAATTTAACTACAAAATTATTCCATTAAGCTTTGACATTCCTATTTTAATCTATAAAAATACATACAACATTAAAAAATACATAAACAATAAATATTTAAAAGAAGAATACGAAAATTTCATTAAAGACAAAAAATTTTTTATATCGCCATATGTTTCTGAAAATTTATTTTACGTAATTTCTCAAATAAATAATGTGAGATTTTCTTTTGAAAAGAATAAATTAAATTATAATGAGAATCAAATTCTAAAAATGCTAGAATATTTTTCATCATTTTTAAATACAAAACAAATGGATTTGCAAAAAGATTTCTTTAATAAATACGGCTACCTAAAGCTAAATAAAATATTGCTTAATAAAAAATCTCTTTTAATAGCAGGATTAAGCGATATAACTTTCTACAATAGCTTAAGTGAACAAGAAAAGGCACAAATAAAATTTTCATATTTAACAAACAATAACAATGAAATTGTTATCTCGAACCCAAATTTTATTGGTATTTTAGAAACATCTGCTTTAACTAAAAAATTTATTAGCTGGATCTTGGATAAAAAAACCCAAAAAACCTTAATTGGATTTAACAATCAATCCCAATCAAACATATGTTTTGGATTTGCCAATGGTTTTACTCCTTACAAAGAATTAAATTTGAAAATAAAACATTCAATTGATGGAATATCTCCTTTTATTATTGACGAAACCCAAATCAATAGCCATTCTTATGTATTAAGCAAAAAAACAATTGAAAAAGAAAACTTACTAATAAATGAGTGGTTTTTCTCTAAAGTTAATAATCTAAAAAAAAATAAAAATTAAATATGTCTTTCCTTGTAATTTAAAGTAATTATTTTAAAAATAAGAAAAAACAATAACGCAGAAAGAATAGCTACAGATACATACACACTATTAAAAACATATATAAGAAGAGAGGTAAAAACAATTAGAAAATAATTTACAAAAAGACAAATAATTCCTGAGAAAATAGCTATCATTAATGAAATTAGAAAAATCATGGCCTTGGAATTGAAATTAAATTCTATTCTAGAAAACAAAGAAATAAAAAACGATCCCATTAAAACTAGTAAAATAGGAGAAATCAGCAAAACTAAACTTAAGGAAAAAATATTAATTAATTTCAAATTTAATATAGCAACCCTATGAAAAGCGCTTGATAAATTTTGAATTTTTAAAAAAAATCCAAACTCAGTAAAATTTGAAAATAAAGCTAAATTTTCTACATTCTCATTAATTCTGACAACCTCTAAAACATTTGTATCAAAACTATCCGTAGATACAAAGACTTTGGTAAGAGTAATTTCGCTCTGTTCATTATCTTTATCTAAAACATTTTGATACACAAAATTACCTTTCAAAGTAGCAAATGGAATTTTAATATGCAATATAACATTCCCTGTATTATTAAATCTAATAAGTTCAAAATTTTTTATTATTTTAGAATGATTGTTAAAGGCGACAACTTTTTGCATATAAATATAATCATAAAGACCCCTCTTAGAATCTGGTTGTAATAAAAATACATCGTTTATTCCGTAATATTCAAAATATTTTTCAATCTCATCAAAAAAAAGATACCTTTTCCTAAGCTTTTCAAGAGATTTGTTTTTATAATTCAAAATTTCATTATCATTGGGCAATAACTTATGAAGATTTGAAAATCCATAATAAGCTAATTTAAATTTTTCAGTATTAAGAAACAAAAAATTTTTTTGTTTTTCTTCAGAAATCAACTGCATTTTTTCTTTTTCAAAATTTCTGTTTTCATTAATAAACTTTAAAGTCAAATTTAAAAGCGTAACAAAATTATTGTCTTTTGTTGCAACATAAGCAATATAAGCAAAGTAATTAGCCGTATAATAATCATTTTGAGAAATAAATTCATTGACAATATTAAAAAAATCTTGCTTTTTAAGACTTTGCAAAGGATATTGGGAAAAAGTTTTTTTAACCTTTTCTAAATCAACGTCATAACTTGGAATTTTACTATATTCAGATTTCACTAAATAATAATTTGTTAAAAGCTCTTCATTATTTACATAAATAATTCGCATTTTATCATATATTTTAATCAAATTTTCAAGATGTTTTCTCTTTTGCTTCATTGAATCTGTCAAATCAGAAGATAAAAAAAATCTATTTTCGGACAAACTTATATCTATATTTTTAATTTTAAGAGATATTTCATTTGCCTCATTTTCAAGAAGATTGTATCTGTCATAACTAAACTTATACTCATTTCTCTGAGAAATTATATAAGGCAAAATTAAATTAAATATAAAAGCAAAAAAGAGCCCTATAATAAAAAATAATAGTAAAAATGCATAAAGTCTAGAAAATAAATATCCATTATACGATTTTAAATAAATCTTTATTTCTTGCTGAACAAAAAAGGCAAAGTAAATGCAAACAATAAAAATAAAAAATCCATAAAAATACTTATAAAAAAGCAAAATAGAATCAAAAAAAGTTGCTATTAATTTATGTTTTTCTAAAAAATTTTCTCCAAAAAAATATGAATAACTAAAGAGCAAACCTAGAAAAAAACACAGAAAAATAATAAAATTGCTCAAAAATGAATATATTTCTCTTTTCATAAGCTTTAAGAATTAACTACCCTTATATAAATTATTATCTAAATCTTTGCTGATTTTAATATATTCTGAAACAAAGCCAAATAAATAGGTAGAAAAAAAAGTCAAAACACAAAAAATAAAAGGAATAAAATCAGAGATCATGCTCTTTCCTATTATTACATTGTAAATCTTAGGAAACTCAATCGAATAGACATTATAAATTTTCAAAAAAAGTATAATAAAAATAGGATAAAGAAATATTGCAAAACTATTTGAAAAAATAAGATTAAAAACATAACAAAACGAAAATAACAATAAAGAAATTCCCAATATATTAAAAATTAAATTTAAAAAATTGAGTGAGAGTAGAAAATTATTCAAAATTTTTAAATCTCTGAAAAGAAAATCAACAAAATTATTATAAATCTTTTGTTCTAAAAAATTATTCTCAACAAAATCAATCTTACTAGAATCAGAAAGATTTGATTGGTAAGAAAAACCTTTATCCCCTTTATCATTCTCTGAAACGATTAAAACTCCATTAAAACCATAAAATCTAGGCCCATTACTAGAAAATATTATTTCATCATTTAAAAAATGCACAACCTCATCTTTAAGAATAAAATTATCATTTTTATTGCTATTAATATAGTAAGAATGAAAACTATTGCTAACCAAAAATCCTAAATAAGAAAACAATAAAATAAGAACAAAGATAATACAATGAAAATAGAAAGACTCTCTAGATGACTTTAAAACTATCCCATAAAAGGGACAAGATATTCTCATAAAAGTAAAAACAAGAGACAAAGGGAAAGAGTAAACATAAGCATTGTAATAAAGACTATAACTAAAAATAGAAAAATTAAAATACAAAAACCTATATTTTAAATAAAATGTACATATAAACATTAAAGAAAAAAGGCAAAATATTAAGATAAACCTAAAAATTATTAAAAAGATCAATCTTAAAGAATCAAACACAGCAAATCCTCCCCCTCTCGAAAATTAAAAAACTTTAAGCCTTTTTGTTATCGACCAAAATATTTTTAATCTTCTTCTTAGCCTCTTCAAAGCTAATTTGCAAAGCCAAGCTAATCTCGTGCTCCAATATTAACTCAAAATCATTCAAAATCCTTTTTTCGTAAAAAGGTAATTCTTTCTGAGTAGATTTTTTATATAAAAATTTATATAACTTTGCTGTATCTAAAATATCGCTTTTTTTATAAAATTCATGACCACCATCTTTTATTTTTTTTGAATCTATTTGACCTTCAAACTCTTTAATAACATCAAAAACTTCTTCTACCTTTTCCCTGCTAACCAAAGCTCTAATTCCAAAATCGTCAACTTTAGCAACAGGAACCATAAAAATCATATCATTAAATGGAAAATGTATTTCATAATAATCAATAATCTCACCATTAAACTCTTTAGTCCTAATATCCTTAATCGTACCTACACCATGCATTGGATAAACTACTGATTGATTTAGCAAAAATGCCATACTTACCTCATAAAATATAGATAGTTAAAATTTAAAAGCTCATAAAAAAACGCTTAAATTGGTTCTAATATTAAATTTATTTTCATAAAATAAATTTTCAAGATATCTATCATTACAAAAGCTTATTATTACACTAGGAGTAAGTTTATTAATATTTGCAAAAAACATTTCTTTATTTCTCTTTACAGCTTTTAAATCATAATACCCAATAAAACTAATTTCTTTATGAGATTCTTTCAATCTTAAAAATTTTTTCTTTGAAATCACTTTATCCTTGTCAATAATATAACATGTTTTATGGGCATTTTCTAGTATTTCCATTAAAATGAGAAGAACTGTATTTAAATCATAACAGTCAATATTAACTCTTTTAAAAATCTTACAAAAAAATCTTACAATCTTAGAATTTAAAAAAACAAGAGAAGAGTTTTTAATGTGATTTCTAAACTTTTTAAAAATCAAAGCCTTTAGAAAAGCTTTAAGCCCAATAAAAATTACTATTGAATGATAAGGATGCCCTGAAAGATAGACAAATCTGCTTATAAGCTTGCTGCGACTATCAAAAACATCTATGGGCACACCTAAAAAATAAAATCTGTCTGGTTTTGAATATATGTCTTTTAAATTAGCCATTATAATCCTCTAATAATGCCTTAAAATAAGCAAGTGAATAAATAATAGCCGTATCTGCTCGTAAAATTGGAGTGTTAAACCTTACAAAATTAAAGTCTTTCTCCTTGAAAAAGGCAATTTCTGACTCCGAAAAGCATCCTTCAGGGCCTATTATAATTCCAATTTTGCTAAAATTGTCAAAACTTTCATTCTTGCTTAAAATCATTCCGCTTGGATGAGCAACATAATATCTGGTAGTGCAAAAAGAATAAGGCAAATGAAAAAAATTATTATAAAAATTAATTTTAGGAACAATTTTATTGCCACTTTGCTTTAGAGCCTCATCTATTATTTTGGAAAATCTTAAAATTTTGGCAGATGCATTGCTTATATCTATTTTTGAAACAGAACGATCCGCATTAATAATATTAATTTCTGAAACTCCAATCTCAACAACCTGTCTTAACACCAAGTCTATTTTTTTACCCTTTAAGCTAGAAATAAAAATACTTGTCTCAAAATTATTTTTTTCAATTTTATCTATTTTATTGGTAGCAAACTTAATAAAGTTACTACCAATCTCCACTATTTCTGAAGCTCTTAATTCCTTATCTTTTAAAAGAATGTTTAGCTTATCACCCCTTTTAAGTCGCCTTACATTAATAAGATGATGATATATACTTGTATCTTCAACAATAATAAAATCGCCTGCTAAACAATTTGCATCCAAAACAATTTGCTTCACAATTTAATTACCTAATTTAGACAAATACTCACAAGCTGCTTTTAAAACCTTGTCATAATGTAGATTATAAATTGGTAATTCTTTATTATTGTCTTGATAGTAATTAAAAAACACATACTTGCCTAAAAATTCTTTATCAATTTTATATTTTGGATTTTCTTTAACAAGATTATCAACAAAAAAATCAATCTCTTGTTCGGTAATGGATTTTTTACCCTTCAAAAAGCCTTCTATCAGCTTTTTATCAAAAATTTCTTTATATATTAATGCTTCCTCCTCAGAAAAATCTGGGGATTTTATTTCCAAATCAGGCTCAATCCCAACCTTATGAATACTCTTTCCAGATGGAGTATAATACTTTGAGCTTGTAATTTTAAATCCACCAGTGTAAAAAGGAACTACATGCTGAATAAGCCCCTTGCCATAAGACTTTTCACCTATAATGTAGGCTCTCTTATTGTCTTTTAAGGCCCCTACAAAAACCTCTGAGGCTGAGGCTGACGATCTGTCTATCAAAGCAACAATTTTTATATCTGAAGACAAAACTTGTTTTGAGCTTGCCTTATAATCAACGGGCTTGCTAGAATTTCTTGATTTTGTGGAAACAATAGTTCCTTTAGACAAAATATCATCCGCCATTTTTATAGCTGCCTGAAAATATCCCCCCGTATTAAGTCTTAAATCTAAAATTAAAGATTTAATATTTTTATTCTTAAGATTGTCTAAGGCTTTTCTAAAATCTACAGAGGTGTGTGGATTGAAGCTTACTATTCTTATATAACCAATATCTGAATTAATAACATCATACTTGATTGTTTGAATTTCTATCTTCTCTCTTGTAAGTTCAAAATCCAATGTTAAATTTTTCCCCCTAAGAATAGATACTTTAACTTTTGTGCCTTCTTTGCCTTTTAAAAGATCAACAACTTGATCTACTTCCATAGAATAAACACTCTTACCATCAACAGCGGTAATACAATCTCCAGATTTAATTCCAGCTCTATAAGCCGGACCTCCTTCAAAAGGCGTAACAATAGAAACACAAGCACCATTAGGATCAAGATCTTTTGCCTTGTCTTGCTTATCTTGGGAATGCATTTTTTTTATTATAGAAATTCCAATACCAACATAATCTCCTACTGTTGTTTTTGAAATTTCTTCTAAATCTTTTTTTGTCAAATATTGAGAATAAGGATCACCTAAGGCTTGAAATATTCCTTTTAAAGCGCCTTCAAAAATTACTTCATCGCTTACAGGATCAACATAATTTTCTTTTACAAATTCAAAAGCTTGAATCATCATCTGTTCATAATTTGATCTTGATAACTTATTATTAGATTCATCAAAAGCAAAAATAGATTCAACAATTACTAAAGAGCTTATACCTAAAGTCAATAAAAAATATACACATATTAAAAATTTATTTTTCATTTATTCATTCCTAATGCAAAAATTAAAACTTGATTTTATTTCCATAATATAATATTTTAAAACTATGTTAAACTCAGATCCTAAAAAAAAACAAAGCCTTTATAGAGCAGGACTTATTGTTTTACAAATTCTTGAAAGTCTTTTAATCTTAGCCTTATTATACCAAGCCATTAATAAATTAATTTTCATTAATAATTACTCCATAAAGTTTATGCTAACATTTATCTTATACTCACCTGAATTTTTCATGGCCAATTTAACAATCTATTACTTTATCTACGAAAAATTTAAAATTCTTCACAGCATTATAGTAATAACTAAATTATTCCAAATAATATTAACATTATTATTATTCATCTTGGGATTTACTTTTAAAATATACGTCTACCAAACCTCTCTAGCCATACTTTTAGGAATTACAGTAGTTTACCTAGCATTTAATGTAACAATATTAGCGCTAATTAAAGCAAAAATAAAAAATCTGGAGTAAAGCTTGATTATTATTCCTGTAGCCAGTGGTAAGGGGGGAGTTGGCAAATCCCTTTTCTCAGCAAACATAGCAATTTGCCTGGCAAACGAAGGAAAAAGCGTATTACTTGTTGATCTTGACCTTGGAGCATCTAATTTGCATTCAATGCTAAACATTACACCCAAAAAAAGCATAGGAACATTTTTAAAAACAAAAATTAATTTTTCAGACATTATTATTCAATCTGGAATTAAAAATCTAAACTTCATTGCGGGAGATTCTGACATTCCAGAACTTGCTAATATAGCTGCTTCTCAAAAAAAAATCATAATAAAAAATTTAAAATCTTTAAAATATGATTACTTAGTGATTGATCTTGGAGCAGGAACAGCTTTTAATATCATAGACTTTTTCTTAATGTCAAAAAGAGGAGTAATAGTAACAACACCAACAGTAACAGCTACAATGAATGCATATTTATTTCTTAAAAATATAATATTTAGACTGTTATCAAGCGTGTTTAAAAGAGGGACAAAAGGAAATGAAATTCTCAGAACAATAAAACAAAATTCAATCGATCTTCAAAGGATTTATATACCTAATTTGCTATTAAAACTTGAAAACGAAGATCCTGAAAATTATTCTCAATTTAACAAATTGTTTAAAACAATTTGTCCTTTCATGATATTTAATATGCTAAAAACTCCCAAAGACATTGAAAAAACCGAAAAAATAATAAAATCAGCAAAAAACTATTTAAGCATAAATTTACAAAGTATTGGAGCAATCTATAAAGATGAAATAGTTGATCAAGCTTTAAACAATAAAATACCCATCACTATATACAAACCTACAAGCCCAACCTCTAAAAGTATAAAAAAAATTGCGAAAAAATTAATCGAAATTGAAGATTTAACAAATGATGCCGAGCTTTTAAACGAAGAAGATTTAAATGAAAGCTATGATTTTGTACTAAGAGAAGCTCAAGAAGAATATATTGAAAAAATTGAATACCTTGAATCGTTGATAAAAAACAAAACAATAGAAAGTAGTGAAATTATTGATATAATAAAATCTCAGAAAAGAGAAATCGAAACTTTAAGAAAGCAAAATATGTTATTTAAAAAAAAGCTTTTTGAAAAGCTTGAAAAGGCTAAGGAGGTCTAATGCCAAATTACATAAATTACCCAAGTTGGTTACATCCTGAAGTGATTCAAGGCATACCAATTACATGGTATAGCCTATCTTATATTTTAATCATACTAATCTCTTATAAATTTATTTGGTATCAAATACAATCAGATAACGTTGATATCAAAAAAGAAGATTATGAAACATTTATGTTCTCACTTGTGCTTGGAGCAATTTTAGGAGGCAGATTGGCATCTACCTTGGTTTACGACAAATCGGGAATTTATTATTCTAATCCTTGGCTAATCCTTTTGCCATTCGACCAACATTGGAATTTTACAGGCTTTAGAGGTATGGCCATCCATGGTGGTTTTTTGGGGGCAATAATTGCTCCTCTAATCACAATAAATACAAAGCTTAAAAATACAAATGTTCAAAAATATTTTCTAAAACTAACAGACTATGGATCAATAGCTTTTTCTTCTGGCTACATACTTGGAAGACTTGCTAATTTCGCAAATGCAGAACTTTATGGAAGAGTAATGAAAGGGGGAATAATATTCCCCAATGCAGAACCATTTGACACAAATATACCAGGAGTAAAAGAATTTGCGTCATCAGTAGGGCTTGAAATTTTGCCTCATGACCTGTTAATTAACCTTCCGAGAATACCTTCTCAACTTATTGAAGGATTTTTCGAAGGGCCTATAACTTTTCTGTTGCTATGGTTTTTATTTAGAAAAATCAAAAAATATGATGGATTTATTTTTGGTGTATATGTAATGCTTTACGCTTTTTTCAGATTCTTTATTGAATATTTAAGAGAACCAGACAAAGAACTTGGATTTATAATAACCTATAAGCCAATTAAAAGTCTGTCTGAATTTTCTTTTTTAAACATATCAATGGGACAAATTCTCTCACTAACACTAATGCTCTCAGGCTTAATCTGGATAATAGTCACTAAAAAAATTGCAGATAAAAAAATAAAAAATAATACCAACTTGGCATACAAAAATTAAAATAAGAGCAAGCCAATAAAATGAACGTTGTTAATAATTATCAAAATATAAATTCGGTTATAATCTCTAAAAAAGAAATTGATGTTATAGATCTAATAAAGCTTAAATCTATTTTCAACTTAATTCAAATCGTAAAATCTGAAAAAGCTTTATACAGCGAGTATGTAAAACAAAATAATATTAAATTTGCTATTATTTATAATTATGAAAAACCAATAGATTTTTCAATAAACGTTGCAAATGAATTAAAAAATGCAAACAAAATCCATTCTATTATAATTAGCAACGAAAAATTTGATGAGGAATATTTAAAACTTAATCATATAGAAATAATAAAAGATATAAGCGAATTAGAATATAAGCAAAGCTTAATACATCAAAAAAAACTATTTTACGACAATAAAAACACAACTCTGGATTTCTTTTTAAATTTATCAGAACTCATAAAAGAAATAGTAATCATCACAAACACCAAAAATGAAATTATTTATATCAATGAAAAAGGTAGTAAAAATCTTAATCTTCCAATGAAAACCTCTGGAAATATAATCAAAGTAACCGACATAGATATCAGAGATTGGGAAAAGTTAGAAAAAATAGATTTAAGTTACCACACAAATTCTATCCCAGAATTTAAAAATATATTAATAACCGATTGTATTTTAACTTTAAAAAATAACAAAAAACTGCATGTAGATGTATTTATTAGCACAATCGCTCAAAACAATATTGATAAATTAATAACAATTAAAGAAATATCAAACCCTAATGAAATAGAAAACTATAAATACCTAGAAATTATTGATTCGCAAGACGAGATTCAAAATGCCAAAGAAATTGAAAAATTACTAGTAAACCATATGGATATTTACAAAAAGAAAAGAATATATTTGCTTAATTTAGACGTATCCCTAACCGCAGAATATGAATACAAAGAGGATCAAGAAAAGCTTAATATAAAAATACTTAAAATAATGTATTCAAAAATAATGTCATTATACTCCGAATATATTTTTAAGCTAAAACACAACAATTTAATAGTAATTGTATGCACAAGCGGTGGTGAAAAGCAAATAATCTCAATTGCTAAAAAAATCAAAAAAACAATTGCACTGGCATTTAAAAAAGAAGATATTATTATATTCAAATTCAATATTGGAATAATAGAGGTAAATTTAAAAGAAAACTTAGAATTCAAAATCCCCAAATTAATGATGGCTACAAAGATATCATCGGAATACAAAGAATCTAATCCCACTATATACAAAGAAGAATTACCAGAAGCGGTGATTTTAAAAAATCAAAACAAAATCTTTCAATATATACTCAAAGCAATAAAAAATGATTTTTTTACTCTTTATTATCAAAAAATAAATCCTCTTAAAAAAAACTTAAAGCCCAAAATAGAAATCTTGACAAGACTTTTCGACCACATGGGCAGGCCAATTCCAAACAATCAAATTTTTAACTTAATAGACAAATATAATTTAACTGTTGAGGTTGATACATTGGTGGTTAAAAAGGCTTTAAGAGAATACAAAAGCTTTGTATCAAAAAATGGGATTCACATTTTCTCAATTAACATATCTCCTTATTCACTAAAATCCCAAAACTTTCGAATCTTTTTAAGAGATACTTTATTGAAAAGTCAAATCCCGCTTCAAAATATATGCTTAGAAATAACAGAAACTGGAATTCTTGAAAACTTTGAGATAATAAACAAATATTTTCAAGAATTAAAAAGTTTTGGAATCAAACTAGCACTTGATGACTTTGGAAGCGGACATACATCACTCTCATATATCAAAACACTACCAATAGACTTACTTAAAATAGATGGATCTTTCATAAAAGCAATAAACTCTAGTGAAATAGATTTTGTAATAATAAAATCTATTAAAAAAATAGCAGATACAAAAAATATAAAAATTATTGCCGAATTTGTGTATAATGAGGAAATATTAAAAAAAATAATTGAACTAGAAATAGACTATGGTCAAGGATTTTTATGGCACAAACCAGAACCAATATAAATTCTAAAAAATTGAAGTCTAAAAATATACTTATGACTAAATTTTATTAAATTTCAACAAAAATTATTTTACATTGGAAAAGGAATAAAATTAATGGAAAAAAAAATAGCATTAATTGCACATGATAAAAAAAAAGAAGATTTGGTAAATTTTGTCAAACAAAACTATCTCTTCTTGTCCAAATTCAAGCTTATTGCAACAGGAACAACGGGATCTAAAATCCAACAAGCTACTGATCTTACAATTATTAAATATAAATCAGGCCCTATGGGAGGAGATCAGCAAATTGGGGCTGAAGTAGCTGAAGGAAATATCTTAGCCATATTTTTCTTTAGGGATCCCCTAACAAGCCAGCCCCACGAACCAGACGTGTCAGCTCTTATTAGGCTTTGCGATGTACATAAAATACCGCTTGCAACCAACGTAAAAACAGCAGAAATTTTAATAAAAGGACTTGAGAAGCTTGATTTAAAGTAGGCTTTAATCTAAATTAAAGCCTACAAAATCAAAAATATCAATTAATTCGTTAGCATAGGTGAAATTTTTTCAACACCGTCGATAATATAATTAACAGATTCAAGGAAAGTCTTGGCATCTGAATTATTCTCATCAACTGTAATTTCCAATTTTGAATTTTTAATATTAAGATCTTTAAAAGTGCCAATAAGATCACTTTTAACGCCATGTAAATTACTATTTATAATCTTTTTAAAGTCAGGGGTAAGACCAACAAAAATAAAGGCTTCTTTTCCAGAAATATTAATTGGAGCTTCTCCTGCATAAATATTGTCATAAAAATAAACTATTAACTTTGCACCCTCTTTTGAAGGTATTGTTTGGAAATGTCCATCTTCTTCAGAAAAATAAAAAACCTTTATATTTTTCCCCAAACTTTTTCGATCCTTTTTTGAATGAACTACTCCCATAGCATGAAAAACATGCCCAATAGTATGTTCATCTATTTTAGAATCATCAAGCTTAGAAGAGTTGCCTGCTTCTTGCTCTTCAACATATTCATTTGAACTGTCTTTTGAAGTACAGGCAATTATTAAAAAAAATAAAAACAATGGCAAATAGTTTTTCAAAAAACCATTTTTATACATAAAAATTCTCCCTTATAATTTATTAATCATATTAAAATTAAAAGTAAGTTTACAATAAATAATTTATTTTGTACACACTTTAAAAACAATTAAAATGTTAAAATGAAACAGGAGGACCTATAAATATGAAAAAACAAAATCCATGGATATATTTAAGTGAAGAAGAAAAAAATCAAATTTTCAATTTTTCCGAAAGTTACAAAAAATTTATAAGTAAATATAAAACAGAAAGAGAAGTTACAGCCTATGCCCTAGATAAAGCAAAAAAATTGGGGTTTATTAACGCTGAAGAGAAAAAAAATTTAATGCCAGGTGATAAAATTTTTTATACCTGTAGAGAAAAATCTGTTGCTTTTGCTATTATTGGCAAAAATCCTGTTGAAGATGGAATGAATTTCATTGTTTCTCACACAGATTCACCAAGACTTGATGCAAAACCTTCACCAATCTCTGAAGAAAACGAACTTGCGATTCTTAAAACCAACTATTATGGGGGAATAAAAAAGTATCAATGGCTATCTACACCCCTTTCAATAAGAGGTGTGGTATTTTTAAAAAACGGAGAAAGGGTTGAAATCAACATTGGAGACAATGAAAACGATCCTGTATTTGTAATTCCCGACATTTTACCCCATCTTGATAGAAAAATACAAAGAAATAAAAAATCAGATGAAATTATTGAGGGAGAAAATCTAAAAATTTTAATTGGAAGCCTACCAATCGAAACAAAAGAAAAAAATAAAGTTAAACTGGCAACTTTACAGCTAATAAAAGAAAAATACAAAATAGAAGAAGAGGATTTTGTATCATCAGAAATTGAAATAGTGCCTGCAGGAACAGCAAAAGACGTTGGATTTGACAAAGCTTTAATTGGCGCTTACGGACAAGATGACAAAATATGCGTTTACACTTCGCTAGAATCCATATTTGATCTTGAAGAGACTCCAAACAAAACAGCCATTTGCTTTCTTGTAGATAAAGAAGAAATTGGTTCAACAGGCTCAACAGGACTAGATTCAAGATATCTTGAATATTTTGTTTCTGATATGATCCTTAAAATTAAAAAATCAGAATACAACAATCTTCACGTCCAAAAAGCTTTATGGAATTCAAAAAGCATTTCCGCTGATGTTTGCGCAGCAATAAACCCACTATTTAGCTCAGTTCATGACGAACAAAATGCTCCCCAACTTGGCTATGGAATACCCATAATGAAATACACAGGACATGGTGGAAAAAGTATGGCCAGCGATGCTGATGCTGAGCTTGTTTCTTACATTAGGCAATTATTAAATAAAAACAATATAGCCTGGCAAGTAGCAACACTTGGAAAAGTAGAAGAAGGAGGGGGAGGAACCGTTGCTAAATTCTTAGCTAGCTATGGAATAAGAACAATAGACATGGGACCTGCTGTTATAAGTATGCATTCTCCAATGGAAATAACTTCTAAATTTGATTTATACAATGCTTACTTAGCATATAAAGCTTTCTACAGAGAATAAAATCGCTATGGCAGATTTAGAAAAAACAAATAAAATCAAAGTAGCAGAGCATATTGTGGAATGCTTTGGGGGAATTAAAAATATTAAAAAAATACACAAAGACCTAACAAGAATAAAAATTTTAGTAGACAGCAACTCTTTAGTCAAAAGAGACAATTTAACAAAAAATGACAACATAATAGGAACTATTAAATCTAATGAACTTACAGAAGTTGTAATGAATTTTGAAATAATCGAAGATGTTTACAATAAAATTTTATATATGATGAATGAGCAAAAACAATAAAGCCTCTACAGAGGCTTTATTTTATTGCCTAACATCTCTCATATACTCAATAACAGATTCAGGCTCCAACTCTTTATTCAAAATTTTATATATAACGCTTAACAGGCTATTGGGATTGAAATCACGATTTAATTGTTTTAAAAAGGAAAAAATTGATTTAGCAGCTAAAACTCCCTCTGGTAAATATCCAATTTTTTCAATATTGCTTATCAAATCATCTATACTAAAAAAACTTTCTAAAATGTTTTTGCTAACAATTTCATTACCAAATCGTCTATTTCTTCCAAACATGCTTCTACAAGTAACATCTAAATCACCAGAACCAGACAAAAACAAAAACGTTTCAATATTTCTTCCCCCAAGCTCCATTGCAACATCTTTTATATTATTCAAGGATACTGAAAATAAAAATGATTCTGTATTACTACCTATCAAATTAGGATAATTCAATTTATAAGCATCCAAAATTCCAAATGCAATTGCAAACACATTTTTTAAAGCTGCTGCTATTTGCACTCCAAAAACATCGTTACTATAAAATAAAGAAATTGAAGTTTTGCTAAATAAATTAATAAACAAATATGCATTTTCTCTGTTATTGCTAGCCGCAACAAGTCCTGTTATCACACCAAGTCCAACTTCCTCAGCATGACTTGGGCCAACAATATAAGTAATCTCATCTTTATATCCTTTCATAACTCTCTCAGCAGCTTCAATAACTGTCTGAGTTTTACCATCAAAAGTAATAAACCCCTTTGTAAGTATTGCTAGCTTTGGCTTTATCTCCAAAGAATGCAAAAATTGATCCAATTTTTTTAAAATATCAACAGTAAAAAGAGAAGGCGTTGCAATGAAAATATAATCAGACATTGATACAACTTCAAACAAATCTGAACTTGCAACTAAATTTTTTGGCAATTTAATTCCCTTTAAATATTTGGCATTAACATTTTCATTATTAATATCATTCTTAACATCTTCTTCAAAAGACCATAAAAAAATATTAAAATTAAATTTATCTGCCAAAGACTTCGCAATAGCCGTTCCCCAAGCACCTGCTCCTATTACTGATATTTTCATAAATACTCCCTATAACCTTATAAAAACTCATATTTTATTGTTTCATCTAAATAGATTTTTATTTTACCAGAATTTTCAATTTTCTTAAAAAGAATTTCATCTATTAAAAGTTTTCCTAGCTCTTTGAATATAAACTTTTTAACACTTTTTAAGCTATAACCCTTTCCATAGATCTTTTCTCGAATATAATCAACAACACTTTTTTCAAAAAAAACATCGAATTTTCTATCTCTTAATATCCTTGCAAAACAATTAAGTTCATTAAAAATGATTTTTTCAAAATCTAACTCATCAATAGATTTAAATACAAACACATGATCTATTAACTCTAAAAACTCATTAGGAAATCTCTTCTCTAATATAAGGTTAAAATCATTTCCCCCTGCCATTTTATTCTTAAAACCAATGCTATTAAGCTCTTTGCTTTCAGCATTGATACTTATTACTATTAAACTTTCCGATAAACTTACCTTTTTCCCAAGACCATCAAAAAGTTTACCTGTTTTAAACCCCTCCAAAAAAAAATCTAAAACCCTTTTATTACATTTATCAAAATCTGATAAAAAAATAATAGAATTAGAAGATTTGTTTAAAAATTTAAAAAATCTAGTAGATTCATAATATCCTTCATTACTTAAAACAGGCCCAATCAATCTATCAAGAGAATTAAAATCACTATACTCACCCATGTTAAGAGTAAATTTCGGAATTTTAAACTCTTCTGATAAAATATCCGTCAATTTGCATTTTCCTGATCCAGAAGCACCAATAAAGGCAAATATGCCAATAGTACTTCTGTTGGCAAGCAAATTAAATTTTAATAGCTTGATATTTAATATCAAATCAAATATCAAGCTATCATGTATAATAAGTTCTTTTTTTATTCTATTTTCTAAATTAATTAGCAATTGACTATTATATTCTTCAAAATTAAAAATGTTAGAACCAACAATAGATTTAATCAGATCACAAACATCGTCTTTTGTTATAATCCTTTTTATGTTTTCAAGCTTAAACTTAGAGCCTAATTCATCTAAAATATCAAAAGCTTTGTCTGGAAGAAATCTATCTTTAATATATTTTTTAGACATGACAATGCAAGCTTGTATTGCTTCGTCTGTATATTCCACATTATGATATCTCTCATAATCTTTTTTAATCTCCTGCAAAATATTATAGGTGTCTTCAAAATCGGGCTCTTTGAGCTCTATGCTCTGAAACCTTCTCATTAAAGCCTTATCTTTTAAAAAAAATTTTCTATATTCATATTCTGTAGTAGCTCCAATGAATTTAATTTTTCCCAAAGTAAGAATGGGCTTCAACAAATTGGAAATATCCATACTACCAAATGAAGTAGCTCCTGCCCCTATTATCATATGGATTTCATCAATAAAAAGCATAACTTTTTTTCTTGAGTTTAAAAAATCTAAAACCCTATTCACTCTACTCTCAAGATCCCCCCTATATTTAGTACCCGAAATAAGCCTACCAATATCAAGAGAATAGATTTCATACCCTATCAAATCCTTTGGAACATTGTCTATTTTTATTTTATATGCAAGACCTTGGATTAATACTGTTTTTCCAACACCAGGTTCTCCAAATAAAATAGGATTACTTTTATGCTTCCTAAGTATCACCTGGATTAACCGAGATAATTCTTGCTTTCTGCCAATTAAAGGATTGTATTTTAAATCCAAAGTATCAATAACATTTGTTAAAAAATTACCAATAGAGTCTTTACTTTCTAATAAAATATTATCTTGATCTAACTTATCACGCTTATCATCAAAAATATGAAAGCCTCCTTTCCTTTTTGGCACATTATTATGAATATATTGTGAAATTAACTCACTGTCACCTGAGGCAGATTTAGTATTTACAGCCAAATAATCATGAACTTCAATAAGTTTGTCAAAAATAGTCAAATTAAAACCCGAATTAAGCAGCGCATCTAAAATACTATTTTTTCTTTTTTTGACCAGAACCCACAATAAATCTTTTTCTTGTATTTTATAAGGTTTTTTATAAAAAAAAAGAGCGCTAATTATATCGTCATACAGATAATCCATACTAGAAACATGATCTGGAATATAATTGCCCCTTAAGGGAAGTTTGTTAAAAAATTCCTCTAGTTGTTTATTAAGCTTATAAAAGTCAATTGCACACAAATTAAGCAGTTCTTTAACTTTATCGCTTTTAATAAGCCCATAAAAAATATGCTCTTCTGTAAACACAAGATGTTTAGATTCCATGAAAAACAAAAAAGTGTTAAAAAATAAACAATTTAAAGCTCTTCTATCATACATCCAAAATCAACTATAAAACAATTCGTAAAAACTTTTTTTTACCTACTCTTAATTCAACTTCATTGTTATTAAAATCCTTTTTAGTAATAAGGTGGCTCTGATTTTCTACCCTTTTACCATTAATATAAACCCCTCCAGAATCAATTAATCTTCTGCCTTCTGACTTGCTGGGCACAATTTTTGAATCTAGCATTAAATCAATCAACAATACCTCTTCTTCCAAATTAGAAAAGCTAAATTTAAAAAATGGAATATTACTTCTATCTCCGCTTCCCCTAAATGCGGCAAAAGATGCCTCTTGAACTTTCAAGGCTTCCGATTCTCCGTGAACAATTTTAGTTATCTCAAAAGCTAAAATCTCTTTGGCTTTATTTAAAGAATTTCCCTTAAAATTTGAAATTAATTCGATCTCATCTTCTTCTAAAAAAGTAAAAAGATATAAAAAGGTTTTCACATCAGAATCTGAAGTATTTCTAAAATACTGATAAAAATCATAAATACTATAAAGATTAGAATCAAGATAAACAGCACCTTTTTCTGATTTACCCATCTTTTTTCCATCACTTCTTGTAATTAATGGAAACGTAAGCCCAAAAGCTTCTGATCCATTTTTTTTTCTAATTAGGTCAACCCCTGAGATAATATTTCCCCATTGATCATCACCACCAATTTGAAGTCGACAATTTTTAATTTTATTAAGCATATAATAATCATAAGACTGTAAAAGTTGATAATTAAACTCAATAAATGAAAGTCCAAAATCCAGCCTTCTTTTATAAGTTTCAAAGCTTAACATACGATTAACAGAAAAATGCATGCCAATATCTCTTAAAAATTCAATATAATTGAGATTATCTAACCAATTTGAATTATGAATAAAGCATTCTGAAGTAAAGTTGGTTATTCTTTGAAGTTGATTTTTTATCAACAAAGCATTATTGCTAATCTCTTCTGAAGATAAAATCTTTCTCATCTCACTTTTTCCAGAAGGATCGCCTATTTTTGCTGTAGAATCTCCAATCAAAACAATTGGCATGTGACCATGTTGCCTAAGATGCATCATTGCTAAAAAGGGAATCAAATGACCAATATGAAGAGAACTAGATGTTGCATCAACTCCTGCATAAAAAACTATTTTTTCTATATCCATTAAATCACTTAAAACTTTTAAAGATGTACATTGCTTTAAAAATCCGCGTTTATGTAAAAGACTTAAAGCAAGATTCATTTATTAAAATCCTTTTTGTAATTTAAAATCTCTGTTTTAATGTATGAATATAAATCATTAATAAAAATTCTCTTCTGAGTCATACTATTTCTTTCTCTAACAGTAACTGTTTCATCCTCAATAGTATTGTAGTCTATTGTTACACAATAAGGAGTCCCTATTTCGTCTTGACGTCTATACCTTTTGCCTATTGTTCCACTATCATCGTAAAATATATGAAAATCATCGCAAAGCTCCATATAAATCCTTCTAGCAACTTCAATAAGCTCAACTTTTTTAACAAGCGGAAATATAGCAATCTTGTAAGGAGCCAACTTGGGATGTAAGCGCAAAACAATACGCTTGTCTCCATCTGAAAGTTCTTCCTCAGAATAAGCATCACAAAGGGTCATTAAAACAGACCTTGTAAGACCAGCAGAAGTTTCAATAACATAAGGCACATATTTCTCTTTTGTTAACAAATCATGATACTCAAATATTTTAGGCTTGTTAGAAAATTTAGCGTGCTGAGTCAAATCATAATTACCTCTATTGTGAATACCTTCTACTTCCTGAAATCCAAACGGAAATTCATACTCAATATCAAATGCGGCTTTTGCATAATGAGCAAGCTGCGATGAATCATGAGCCTTAAATCTTAATTTATCAGGCCTAATTTTAAGAGTTTCTATAAAAAAATTCATTCTATTTTGCTGCCAATAACAAAACCACTCGTCTATTTGCTTGGGATGAACAAAAAACTGCATTTCCATTTGCTCAAACTCACAAGTTCTAAATATAAAATTTTTAGTAACTATCTCATTTCTAAACGCTTTACCTACCTGAGCAATTCCAAAAGGAATCTTAAGCCTTGAAGAATCCAAAACATTTCTAAAATTAACAAAAATTCCTTGTGCTGTCTCCGGCCTTAAATAAACTTCACTAGAACCATCCTCCACTGCTCCAATATGGGTCTTAAACATTAAATTAAAACTTCTTGGGGAAGTAAAATTATTCTCAGCTTTGCAATTCGGACAATTTTTTGACAAATCAACAAAATCAGCTCTAAATCTACTTTTACAATCTTTGCAATCAACCATAGAATCTGAAAAACCATCAACATGACCAGATGCTCTCCAAATTTCAGGACGCATAAAAATAGCACTATCTAAGCCTACAATATTTTCATGCAAGTACACCATGCTCTTCCACCACTCTTTCTTTATATTTTTTTTAAGTTCAACTCCCAAAGGACCATAGTCCCAAGCCCCTGAAAGGCCTCCGTAAACCTCTGAAGACTGAAATACAAACCCTTTTCTTTTTGCAAGAGAAATAATATCTTCCATTCTAACCATAAAAATATCCTTAATAGCTATTCATTTATTCTTAAAAATTCCTGTGCTAATTTTATTCTTTCAAAAACTTTAGACCTACCTAGCAATTTTAAAGAATCAAAAAGCGGAGGAGAGACTTTGCTACCAAGCGCTGCAATTCTAATAGGAAGAAGAATTTCTCCCAATTTAAAACCATTACTCTCAGCAAAATCATAAAAAATTTTATCATTTTCCTCTGACGATCTTTTTTCAAATCCTTCTAAAATAGGCTTTATTAATTCTAAAATAGTACAAATCTCTTTAGCTGTTTTTTTCCTGCTTAAAAACTCATCTAAATTCCAAAATTTAATGTCCTCATAAAAAAATTTAGTCATATTTAAAGCATCACTTAATTTTTTAATTCTACTCTTTATAAGAGGAATTAATAACTTTAATTTTTGATCCTCTTCTAAAGTACTAGGCTTAGAAACATAACCTTTTTTTTGAAAAAAAGGGAGTAAAAGATTAAATAAATCTTCATCTTTTTTTTCTCTAATATAATAGCTATTGAAAAAATCCAACTTATGATAATCAAAAATAGCAGGTGATTTATTGATCTTCTCAATTGAAAAAAATTGTTCAAGATCATTTTTTGAAAAAAATTCTCTTTTATCATCGTAAGACCAGCCAAGCAAAGTAACATAATTAATAATAGCTTCTGGAAGATATCCATCTTCAATAAACTGTCTTAAAGCCGTTGATCCATGTCTTTTACTTAATTTTTGACCATCATTTCCCATAACCATTGGAAGATGACAATAAATAGGGGGTTTCCATTTAAAAGCCTTATAAAGAAGCACGTGCAATGGACCTGAGGAAACCCATTCTTGAGCCCTTAATACATGAGTAATTTTCATTAAATAATCATCAACAACATTAGCAAGATGATAAGTTGGAAGTCCATCTGACTTGAGAATGACAGGATCAGGACTAATGTCCTTATTTGCCCATGTAATTTTTCCAAGCAAAATATCATCAAAGCTAGTATCTCCTTCTAAAGGAATTTTAAATCTAACGACGGGCTTGATTTTTTTAATTAACGCATTCTCAATTTCCTCATTACTTAAATTCCTACAATGCCTATCATATCCAGGTGGCATTTTATTAATATTTTGAATTTTCTTAATCCTTTCCAGCCTTTCAGGACTGCAATAACAATAATAAGCATGCCCAGATTCAATTAAATATTTGGCATATTGCTTATATATTGCACTTCTTTGAGACTGAACATAAGGTGCATAATCACCTCCTACAACAGGGCCTTCATCAAAAGAAATACCAAGCCATTTAAGACTTGAATACAGATCATTTTCGGCTTCTGGAGAATACCTGCTCTGATCTGTATCCTCAATCCTAAGCAAAAATTTACCTCCACAAGACTTTGCAAAAAAATAATTAAACAAAGCTGTTCTAATCCCACCAATATGTTGCAAACCCGTTGGAGAAGGTGCATAACGAACTCTTATACTCAAAACACAACTCCTTTAATAAAAAACATCTTTTTTAGAAAAATCATAAATATAATAAAACACAACAAAAAATAAATTCGAACCAAGTAGCTTTGTATGCTTAGAATCTATCCTGTTTTTAAATTTATAGTATCGATTTCTAATATCATTTTTTTTACTTTCAAGTAAATCAAAAGATGTTTTTGATTTTCGCAATAAATAATAGAAATAAATAGTAAAAATATCATTTTTTAAAAAAAACTTATCTAAAAAATTTACCAACTCTTTTAGCTTTGAGTGCTCTTCAAATGACAACATGCTAAGAGCCTCACAATATTTCACCCACTTATTTCTACTGTACTTGTAATTTAAAATTAAACTAGAAGCCTTTTCTTTTTCTCTAAAGCTAATAAGAACAGAATAAAGCTCTATTATTGTCTTATACCTTAATCTGGAGTCTTTTAAATAAAAATAAAGCTCATCAAGGCTTTTTTTATCTTGTTTTATTAAAATAAACCTAAGAAGAATAGATATTTCAAAAACACTTTTAAGCTTTTTACGAACCATTTTAAGCTTTAAAAAAGTAAACGTATCTTCCATCCCATTTAAAATAAAATATAATCTTGAAAAAAAATACTGGGAATAAATAACATTAAAAACAATCACTAATAAAAAATAAATTACAATAAATTGGTAATTAAACAAAATGAAGCTTAATTTCATTTGAAATCTTAAAATTGCCAGAAAATAAATAAATAATCCAAGAAAAATAATATTAAAACCTAAGCGTATTTTTTCTACCATAAAAATCTCTTCAAAAAAGCTTAATTCAAAAATTGAGATATAATAAATACATTATACTAATAGATAGACAATTAATAAATAATATGATATACATGGTTAATAGAGCTTAATTTCAAGGGAATAAATGCAAAATTCTGAAAGCATTATCAAAAATATAAAAAATTCATCATATTTAATAGACAAGGAATTCTTAGTTTGGCCTGAGAATGCATTTATTGGAGACAAAAACATTGAGCTTATTGAAAAATGGAATTTAAAGTCATACATCAAAGAGAGAAAAAATTTTTTCAGTGACGATTCTGTTAAAAGAGAATATGAAGAAATACACAAAAAATTCAACGAAGAGGCTATTTCTAATTATCATGTAATAATAAGTAATTTAGAAGAAATTTATGAAAATTGCAAAAGAAATAAAAAAATATATTACCAAGATATTATGCCTACTGTAAAAAAAGTAATAGAATTTTACAAGAAACAGAAAAAATTTTTTATCAAATATTTTAGAATTCCCAAGCTTTCTGCAAACTATCACATTATTCATTCAGTAAATACTGCTATCCTAACAGTAGCACTTGGTAATGAAATGGGGCTAAATAACTACAAAACAGTAGAACTTTGTAGTATTGCTCTTTTACACAAAATAGGATTTTTATTTATCCCATCAAAAATAAGCGAAAAAAAAGAAGAATTAACTGAGGAAGAACTAGAAATAATAAAAAAATATCCTATAATAAGCTATAAAATAGCTTCAACAAGCAATTTGTCGAGATCAATATGTTTGACACTTCTAACACATAAAGAAAATCTAGACGGGACTGGTTATCCTAAAGGATTGACAAGTGAAAATATCAGCATAGAATCAAATATAATAGGCGCTGCTAGCGCCTATTCCGCTATCATTTTAGATAAGGCATACAAAAAATCTTTTAATTCTGGAGCATCTATTATTGAATTAATCAAAGATGCTGACAAAAAATTTGACAAAAGAGTTTTAAAATTAATAATCAATGCAATATCTTCTTGTCCTTTAGACTTTATTGTAGAACTTAATGACAATTCTATAGCCAAAATAGTAGACATAGATGATTCTAACCCAAATCTCCCATACATCAACTACATAATAAAAAATGGAAAAGTTGTAGACAAAAATGAACAATCTAGTGTTCAGTCTATACCAAATACAAATACAGGAATAAAAAAAATACTCAATCAAAATGAAATAGAGCTAATTAAAAATAAATATTCTTTAATAGATATTATATAAGACACTTAAAAGGAGAAAAAGAATGATTTTGATAATATCAGCTATGCAAGAAGAATCAGAAGAAATAAATAAAATGCTTGATAACAAAGAAGAAATTGTATTAAACGACTACTTAGAAAATAAAAAGATTTATAAAGGAAAAATTTTGGGAAAAGATGTAATATCTTTAACTACAGGAATTGGAAAAGTTAACGCATCAGCTTGGAGTAGTCAAATTATCTCTAAGTACAAAATCACTCACATAATAAACTCTGGAAGTTCTGGGGGGATAAAAGAAAACTCTAACCTTAAAATATCAGACATCATAGTATCTTCAGAAACAGCATACTATGACTTTGACTTAACCAAGTTTGGACACAAAATAGGACAGGTCCCTAATTTGCCACAAAAGTTTAAAACAGATGAAGAGCTACTAAAAAAAGTAGTTAATATTATTGACAACAAGCTTTTAAACATTGATATCCACATTGGCTTAATACTAACAGGAGATCAATTCGTTGACAATGAAAAAAATCTTGAAACAATTAAAAAAAATTTCAAAGATGCTTTAGCTGTAGATATGGAAGGAGCTGCAATAGCTCAAGTAGCACACATATTTAAAATACCATTCATAATCATTCGCTCAATTTCTGATCTACCAAACAATAAAGACAACCATATAGACTTTAATAAATTTTTAAAAGCATCATCAATAAATTCAAGCAAAATGACAAAGGAACTTATTAGGCTAATATGAATAAAATAATAGCAGCTAACCAAACTTTAACTTCTGAGGCTGTATCTGAAGGACATCCAGATAAAATTGCAGATCAAATCTCTGATGCCATCCTTGATGAAATACTAAAAGAAGATAAAAATGCAAAAGTAGCTTGCGAAGTCATAATTGCACAAAATTTAGTAGTAATAGCAGGAGAAATAAATAGTCCTGCAAAAAAAAACATAAATATAAAAGAAATTGCTAAGAATATCATCAAAGATATAGGCTATACAAATATTGACTATGGACTTGATTACAAAACAATAACGGTAATAGATGCTATTGGCAATCAATCGCGTGACATTATAAACGCAATTGAAAAAAAAGGATCTACTACCCTTGGAGCAGGCGATCAGGGAATAATATTTGGATATGCCTGCGATGAAACAGAAAATTTTTTACCTGCTCCTTATGAACTAGCCAATTCAATTCTAAAAAAAGCTAGCAATCTTAGAAAATCAGGAGCAATAAAATGGTTAAGACCCGACTCAAAATCTCAAGTTACTATAGAATATGATAAAAACAGAAACCCTGTAAAAATAAAAAATATTATAGTCTCTCATCAACACCATCCAAACATCTCCCAAAAACTAATAAGACAAACAATAATTGAAGAAATTATCAAGCCCACCATTCAAGACAAATCAATGCTTGATGAAAATACTATTTATTGCATTAATCCTTCTGGAAATTTTGTAATTGGGGGGCCTACCGGAGATACTGGTCTTACAGGAAGAAAAATTATTGCCGATAGTTATGGAGGATTTGCAAGACACGGAGGGGGAGCATACAGCGGAAAAGATGCCACAAAGGTAGATAGATCAGCTGCCTACATGGCAAGATATATCGCAAAAAATATGGTGGCAGCCGGAATTTCTAAAGAATTTGAACTACAGCTTGCATACGCAATTGGAATTGAAAACCCAATATCTATTCAAATAACCACGGGAATAAATGATCCTAAATATGCAAACAAAATATTAAATTTTATTGTTAATAACTTCGATCTAACTCCCAACGGTATAATTGAAAAATTAAATCTAAAACAACCCATATATCTCAAAACTTGTACTTATGGTCATTTTGGAAAAAATGACTTTGAATGGGAAAAATTAGATTTTGTAAAAAAAATACAAACAGTGCTAAAAGAATGAAAAAAATAAAAAGCTTTACAATAGATCATACAAAATTAAACCCCGGCATATATGTCTCAAGAAAAGATACTTTTGAAAATGTAATATTTACTACAATAGACATTAGAATTAAAGCTCCCAACATTGAACCAATAATTGAAAACGCAGCAATACACACAATAGAACACATAGGGGCCACTTTGCTTAGAAATAATGAAGTTTGGGCCGAAAAAATAGTATATTTTGGCCCTATGGGATGCAGAACTGGCTTTTACTTAATAATTTTTGGAGACTATGAAAGTAAAGATCTTATTGACTTAATATCATGGCTTTTTTCCGAAATCTTAAATTTTTCAGAGCCTATTCCAGGCGCAAGTGATAAAGAATGCGGAAATTACAAGGAACACAACCTTGACATGGCTAAATATGAATCTTCTAAATACTTGCAAATATTAAACAATATCAAAGAAGAAAATTTAAAATACCCCTAGATCATAAAATTTACAAAATAGAAAGTATTTCGCTGTCATTTTTTGTTGCTACATCAAACTGAAAAATAAAGCCCAGAGTTATTTTATGCATTTGATTTAAAAGTAAAGGTTTGTTGTAAAAAATTGGAGAGACTGCATATTCCAAAAAAATAAAATCTATATTAATTCTAGCTCCAATGTCTACTCCCAAAACAAAATTACTTATCAAAGCCCAATCATTTGAGCCTATAAAACAAATTTTTGCACCAATATATGAAAATTTTAAACCTGTAAAAAAGGTTAAACTAAACATTGGGGTATAAGGTAAAAAAAATAATTACCATACATTCTCAATGAGAATGTAACATCTTTTACTATAAAATAATTTAGAGAATGCTTTAAATATGCTTGATCATCCAGCATAAATATAATCTCTTTAGTATAAAGAGTGTGACTTGGCAAAAATTTAACATCTAAATTAAATTCTCCACCAAATGCGAAATTTTGAGAAACATTAACACCAAGCCCGCTGAAAAATTGATACTTAAGTCTTTCATAGAAGAATAAATCTCGAGTAAAATTATCAACACCAATCCCAATTCCACTATATACATTAAAATAACCAGGAATTCCTGAATAAATTCTTAATGTATTAAACATAAAAACAAAAAAGAATAAAAAGCTTCTTCTCACAAAGAATCCTTTTTGGCAAAATAAAATTAAATATTCATACTTATTTGTATAGACAGCTCTTTAAATTTTTCAACTTCAAGATTAAGTTTATTGCCTCTCTTAAGACCAAAACCATCATTTTTAAATCTTGGAATTACATGAAAATGAGTATGAAAAACCTCTTGCCCCGCACCAGCACCCAAAGCAGAATAAATATTTATTCCACCATAAATACTTGAGTTTATTCTCTTTAAAGCATTTGAAATTTTTTTACATACTCTTAAAACTCTCTCGTTAAATTTATCATCCATGTTTAATAAATTCTCACTATGTTCTTTAGGAATAACAAGAGTATGCCCAACAGTTAAAGGATTAATATCCAAAAATGCCAAAACTAAATCGTCCTCATAAACTTTATAACTAGGAAGCTCTTTGTTTACTATTTTACAAAAAATACAATCATACATTAAAAATATCCTATTATAAAAAAATAATAATCAACATATTTAAATGAAATTTAAACAGCATAACTAACTAAAACCCATTTTGCTATATTAAAATAAGCTATTAAAGTAATAGCATCTGCAATCGTAGTGATTAAAGGGCCTGCCATAAGTGCTGGATCCAACTTTAAAATTTTAGCAACAATGGGTAAAAGACCTCCCAATATCTTTGCTACTGTCAAACTTACCATCAAGCAAGATGAAACTACAAAAGCTATTTTCAGCTTATCAGAATGGTGTGGAGCTACAAAAAATACAATTCTTAAAAAATTAACACTAGCAAGAATTACTCCCACTAGAATGCTAACACATATTTCCTTTAAAAACACTTTAAAAAAATCTTTTACCTTAACAGTACCAAGAGCAAGCTCACGAATTATTAAAGCAGATGCCTGAGAACCAGCATTGCCCGAAGTATCCATTAAAAGGGGAATAAAACTGGCTAAAACCACTAAAGACAACATTAAATTTTGATAATTTGAAATGATTGTAGCTGTAAAAGTAGAAGATATCATAAGAACTAAAAGCCAAATTATCCTATTTTTTGTCATAACTAAAATAGAAGTATCAAGATAAGAGGTATCTAGGGGCTTAACAGCTGCAATCATTTGAAAATCTTCAGTATTTACCGATTGAATAACCTCTAAAATGTCATCAATAATAATAACCCCTATCATTCTCCCTTCATTATCAACAACAGGAACACTGGTAATATCATGTTTTTGAAAAAGAAGTGCAACATCTTCTTTCTCATCATTGACTCCCACAATATAAAACCCACTATTTCTCATTATTGATGAGAGAATAACATCATCTTTAGCCAATATCAAATCTTCAATTTTTACAACTCCTTTTAAATGCTTTTCATCATCTGTAATATAATAGGTGTAAATATCTTCTTTGGTTTTAGCTACCTTTCTAATATGGTCAAGAGCTTTACCAACTGTGAAATCTTCTTTAAGCTCAACATATTCAATTGTTACGATCGAACCTGCAGAGTCATCACTGTAAGACAAAAATTTATTAATAATTTCTCTATTCTCTTCTGTAGAACTTGCCAAAAATCTCTGAACAACATTTGCAGGAACCTCTTCTAAAAGATCAATAACATCATCAAGATTCAACTCATCAATCATTTCACTTATTTCTTTATTGGTAAAAGAATTTGCTAATTTATTTTTTGTAGATTGGTCAAAATTAGAAAAAGTTTCAACTGCTATTTTTTTGGGTAAAAACCTGTAGAGTAAAATCAACTCAGATCCATTAAGTCTTTTAAGAGCCTCAGCAATATCAAAAGAGTCATGCTTTAAAAATTTTTCTTTAATTTTAGAATAGCTCTTCTCTTTAAGAAAAATTCTCAATTCATCAATATCTATCATTAAAAGGCCTCCAAAAATTTAAATTTTACAAGACATTTAATGAATCTAATTCATCAAAGCTTATCCAATAACATAGAACATCTTCCTGAAGGAATAGGAAGAGTTTTTTCTTTTTTATTTAATATATTTATTGTAAAATAATAAAGTTTTTCAGATTCCATTTTTATTTCCCAGCCTCTTTTCCCTTTATTGCAAATTATTGTGGTTTGATTCTTTTTAAGAGATAGGCTTTCTATCCCCATAATCTCAAGAGTAGGTATGTTCCAATATACAGTTTTATCAGGCAAACTAATTGTAAGCCCAATAATATTTTCTATCATCAAGCTAATACTAAAAAGCGCAAGATAACAAATAAGACCTTTCTCAGTATAAGTTTTTTTATTAGAATCAAAATATGCAGGTCCTTCTTGCATAGGTTTATAAGCTTCCCAAATGTGCCCTTTAATTTTATTAAAGGGCATTAAAGTGTCTAATATATAATATAAATGTCTTATAGTAAATTCTCTTGCAATATTTGCACGACCACAATATTCAAGGCCTTTGATCACAAAAAAATTCATATAAGTATAAACTGAACCATAATATCCATTACCATCCTCACTAAAACCTGGCTCACTAACAGAAAGTGTTGGAAAAGGATTTGGAGTCCCAAAATGCTTAGTACTTTTTAAATAAAAAATCATTCTTTCTATTCTGTCCTCACTGGGAATCTCGGAAAGCATTGGGAAAAAACCTACTATTGTCTTAATTTCAAGAATATTTTCATTAACATCAAGATCATAATAAAATCCATCTTTTTCGCTCCACATTAAAGAATTAATTTTGACCTTAAGGGAAAAAAATCGTTTTTTATATTCAAGTGATAAATTTTTATCATTTAAAATGTCTGCCAATTTAGAAATACAATATGCACTATGAACTTGTAATGAATTAAAATCTATAGGATAGTATGCACCCGCTCTTGGAGAGTTTTTATAAAAAATTTTATTTACATCAATTGAATAAAGACCATTTTCCTTTAAAAATTTGCTCTCTATCCATTTATAATACTTATCAAGAATTGGCAAAACTTCAGAAATTCTCTTTTTATTTCCTGTTTTATGATATAAGTTATATTCAGCCCACGCAAAAATAGGAAATCCAATATTCTCTTCATTCCCATCAAGCTCAATAATAGCATTGTTATTGCCATATCTAGCTCTGATTGCGCCAGATTCTTCCTGCAATTGATAAAATTTATCAATTGCAGATGTAGATGAATATTCCCCATTACTATAGACAAGAAAAAAGCTTGACATACAAGCTTGCATCTGATCTATATAATCGCAATTTTCCGAATAATAATTTTTATCTTTTTTACCCCTATCAGCAACTTTTTGTAAAACAACCTTATCTTGAATCCAAGATAAACTTTTATTATAAATATCAATAAAGTCTTGATCATAATAGTAAATTTTGGGAAACATTTTTTTATTCAATGCTAAATCCTCTAAAACGATAGAAATGTGCTTCTACTTATTATAACACAATAAATATAACATAATTAAAAAATTAAAAACTGGAAAATTAAAATCTTTCTATTTCAAAAGTTTATAACTTTAATATTTGTTTTATAAAAATTTTATATCCCTCCTGATTACAAGGAACAATGATCTCTTTATTGATTATTTTTCTCTCAAGAACTTTTATGTATTCAAATTCATTCGCATTAGATAACCCAACAACACCATCTCTTAATCCCATTTGAACAACTTTTCCACCTTCCCAAACATTATTATTTTTAATACATTCGCTAGTAATCAAATACAATGCGTCCCCAACGTTTTTTATAACAGAAGTAATAAAATTTTTAGGAGCAAGATGTGACTGGTCTTGATCAGCTCCAATAACATAGTAACCATCGCCAAGTTTTTTTGCCGCTTCAATAACACCAACTCCAGCTAAACCAGCTGCAAAATGAATTACATCTATCCCTTTAGAATACATTTTACTGGCTATGACTCTACCAATATCAACATCTGAAAAAGAATTAGAATATTCACTTATAATCTGTATATCTTTATTAGCATACTTTGCACCAGCTTCATAACCATAGCGAAATGCATCTACTATATTTCCCTTCACTCCCCCTATAAAACCTATTTTGCCAGAAAAGCTTTTTTTAGCTGCAATATAGCCAGCCAAAAAAGCACCCTGCTCTACTCTGAAAACAACAGCAATCAAATTTTTAGGAATCTGAACATCATCGCCATAAATAGGATCTATTATTCCATAGCTAATTTTTGGATTCTCTGATGAAACCGATAAAGATGCGTCCGTAAGCATGTACCCTACAAGCCAAATCAGGTCTGAACCATTCGCTTTTAAATTATCAAGATCTGAAACATAACTAGAATAAACTCCAGAGACAGCACTTGAAAAAACCTTTTCAATACTTTCTGGAAAATCTTTTTTCAAGCGCAATAAAGCCTCATTAGCACTAGAATTAAAAGATTTATCATCAAGAATACCATCTACCAACATGGATATCTTAATTTTTCTTGAACCAGATTCCATTCCGTTTCTACTAAAGCAAGAAATCAACAAAATGCCGAATATAAAAATCGCAATCCTCATATAGAAAACTTCTCCATTTTCAATCATTCAAACAAAATCAATGTGTTTTTTTATACTTAAAAATAAAATATATAAATTGATTCTTTATTCAAATAAATTCTTTAAGAAATTTTTCATAACTTTCTTTATTATACGGAACAATAATTTCTTTGTTGATTATTTTGCTAGAAAGACTATCAATTTCTTTTTCAAGTTCAAAGGGAATCATCTTAGGATTTCTTACAAACCCCACAACTCCTTCTTTAAGGCCATAATTTATTAATTTCCCACCTTCGAAAGCATTGGTTTTTAAATAGTTAGATGTAAAAATATTTAAAGATCTACCAATATCTTTAGTTGTAGATGTTATTACATTATTGGGAGCAAGATATGATTGATCCTCATCAACTCCAATAATATAATGACCAGAACCAAGTTCTTTTGCAACCTCAATAGCCCCAATTCCTCCAAGACCTGCAGCATGATGAATAATATCTATCTCATCAGAATACATTCTAGTAGCAACACTTCTACCAGCTTCAATGTCAGCAAAACTACCAATATACTGAGCAAATATCTTTATATCTTTATTAGCATACTTAGCACCAGCCTCATACCCATACCTGAAAGCATCTACTATCTCACTTTCTATTCCCCCTAAAAATCCAATTTTACCTGTTTTAGAAAGTTTTGCAGCAATATAACCTGTTAGAAATGCGCCCTCTTGAGCTCTAAAGGTCATACCCACCAAATTTGCAGGAATAGGATCATTAGAATAAACAGGATCAATAATTGCATATTTCATCTCGGAATTTTGAAGAGAAGCAGCCTTGGCCACATCGCTAAATCTATACCCAATAAGCCAAATTAAATCTGAGCCCGCATCCTTAAGCCCTTCAAGATCAGATAAATAAGAATTTGATGATGATTCTTTTAAAACAAGCTCAATCTTAAATTCCTCTTTAACTTTTTTTACGCCATTTAAAGCACTCTCATTAAAAGATTTATCATCAAAAGTTCCATCAATTATTAAAGATATCTTAGGAATTTCGCTCTCAAGACTACCCTTACCACTACAAGATAAAAAAATAATCCCCTCAAACAAAATCAACAACAATAATTTATTCATAAACCATTCCCCCTTTACAAATAAAGCTATACCTAAGTAGTTTATAACTTTGATTTAAATAAATCAAATGCATATTCACTATCAGGAACAATAATTTCTCCACTTATTATTTTATTTTCTAGATCAATAACTTCATCAACTAATCTATTATTTAAAATATCAGGATCTTTAACAATTTCTATTACTCCCTCCTTTAGCCCCCGATCAATAACAATCCCGCCTTTAAAAACTCCACTATTAATATACTCTGAAGAAATAGAATAAATAACCTTTCCAATATCCTTAATTATTGAAGTAATAACATTTTGAGGTGCAATATATGATTGATCTTGATTTAAACCAATAACATAATATTTGGGTCCAAGCTCCTTAGCAGCATCATAAACTCCAAGCCCAGTTATGCCAGCTATTGGAAAAATAACGCCTACTTTATCCTCTTTATACATAAACCGAGCCATTTCTTTGCCTTTTTCTTTATCAAAAATAGAAGGTGCCTTTTTTGAAACTAGTCTTAATTTAGGATTAGCATAAAAAATTCCAGCCTTAAAACCAAACTTAAAATCATTTAAATGCTCACTTATAGGACCTGTTAAAAATCCAATCTTTTCCTTTCTGCTCATCTTAGCAGCAATATACCCAGCTAAAAATGCAGCCTCTTCATTTCTGAACTTGATGGCCAAAGAATTCTTAGGAACTTGAATATCTCCATAATCAAAAGCATCTATAATTCCATAAAAAATATCTGGACGTTCATGCGAAAGCTTCACTGACAAACCAGAAAATTTGTATCCAGCCAACCAAAAAAGATTTAAAGGATTTTTTTGAATCTCATGAGCATCCTCTGTCATTGCCTCATCAACAGTAAGAAGTCTTTTGCCCGCAATAGGATAAGGCCTTAAAGATTTAGTTATAAGTTTTATTCCAAAATCATCCCTAAGTTTTACAACACCATCATGAACACTTTGATTATAGCCTTTATCATAAAAACTACCATTAGCTAAAACACCTATAACAACTTTGTCAGATTTAATAGACTTTTTATTAGATTTAAAACAAGCAAATACCAATAAAGATAAAGTAATAAAAATAAACCTTTTAAACAAAATTAATCCTCTCCTTATAAAATTTATTTAAAAAATTTAGAATTTCTTAAAAATTTAAATACTAACTTTATTTTACTAACAAGTAGTATTCTTTATTTATAAAATAAAAATTTCAATACACCCTTTTAAAAAAATACTTCTAGCATTAATAAAAACACGGTAGTAGGAAAAATAATTTTTCCTACATCACCATAATATCCAAATTTAAACCCTTTTTCAAGATTAATTTAAATTAAAACTTACAATAATAAAAAAACTATCTAAAATATCTTTAAAAAAACCAAAAAGATTTTTCACAATCCAACTCAATAAAAATCAAGTTAATTTTCCATTTGCAAAACAAAGTTATCATAAGACACCTTGTCATAAGGCGCTTTTATTATACCATTCATTATACTTTGCCTAATTTTTAATGATTTGTTATAAATCTCAGAATAATTTGATTTTAAGTTTTCATTTAAAACCAAACCAAGCCCATCTTCTTTAAGCCCAAAAAATATGGTTTTGCCCCCATCCAAAACTCCAGTTTCTAAATACTTTTTTGTTAAACTATACATCAATGAATCAACTTTCTTTACAGCAGAAACAATAACATTATCAGGAGCAAGATATGATTGATCCTGATCGACTCCAATAATATAATGATCGGGCCCTAACTCTTTTGCTGCCTCAATTACCCCTATACCAGAAAGTCCTGCAGCTGAAAATATGATATCAATCCCATCTCGATACATATTAGATGCTGTTGAGCGACCAAGTCCAAAATCTCCAAATGTACCAACATATTGAGAAACCACTTCAATATTAGAGTTTGCATACTTAGCGCCAGCTTCATATCCGTACATAAAAGATTCTAAAACTTTTCCTCTCACCCCTCCAACAAATCCGATCTTACCGGTTTTAGAAGCTTTTGACGCAAAGTATCCTGCTAAAAAAGCCACCTCTTCGGATCTAAAACTAATATTAAGAAGATTTTTGGGTATTTGAATATCATCATAAACTCCTTCTATGATTGCATAATTAACAGAAACATTCTCGTTAGCTCTTTGAAAAAGAATGTCTGACAATCTAAACCCAACTCCCCAAATCAAATTTGAATTACCATCTTCTAAGTTTGCAATATCTCCTAAATAAGAATTACCTGTAGATGCTTTTTCAATTATATTTATATTTAAATCTGCCTTTAATCTTCTTATAGCCTTAGAAGAACTTTCATTAAATCCTTTATCATCAAAAGTGCCATCAACTATAAGTGAAACTGTTTTTGCCCCCGAATTACCATTATCAGAGCCAGAACAAGCAACAATAAATAAAAAAATCAAAAAATAATAAACTTTTTTTAGCACAAAAATATCCTCCTTACTTTTAATAAAAAAATAGTTCTTATAATACACAGCATATAAACAAAAAAAGACACCTTAAAAAGGTGTCTTTTTACCATCTATAATGAGTAAAAGCTTTATTTGCTTCAGCCATTCTATGAGTATCTTCTTTCTTCTTAAAAGCAGCTCCAGTGGAATTATATGCATTTAAAAGTTCGTTTGACAACTTTTCCTTCATAGACCTACCACTAGACTTCCTGGCAGCAAAAATAATCCACTTCATAGCCAAAGCTTCTCTTCTCTCTTCTCTAACTTCAACAGGAACTTGATATGTAGCACCACCCACCCTTCTGCTTCTTACTTCTACTAGAGGCTTAATATTATCTAAAGCTTTATAAAAAACAGCCATCTTGTCGCTTTCTTCAAGTTTATCAGCAAGTAAATCGATTGAACTATAAAGTATATTCTCGCTTATTGATTTTTTTCCATCATACATCATTCTGTTTGCAAACTTTGCAACAATTCTAGAATTATACCTGGTATCAACAAAAACTTTTTTTTTGATTTTTTTATTTTTTCTTGACATATTGAATATTAACCCACCTTTCAGTTAAGCTTTAGGCTTTTTTGTTCCATACTTAGATCTACCCTTTTTTCTATTATTAACACCAAGAGTATCCTTAGCTCCTCTAACAATATGGTATCTTACTCCAGGCAAATCTTTAACTCGACCACCTCTAATTAGAACAACAGAGTGTTCTTGTAAATTATGACCAATTCCTGGAATATATGCTGTTACTTCAAATCCATTTGAAAGTCTAACACGTGCTACTTTTCTTAAAGCTGAATTAGGCTTTTTGGGAGTTACGGTCATTACACGTGTACAAATTCCTCTTCTTTGAGGACAATTTTGAAGCGCAGGAGATGCGGTCTTCTCCGTTTGACTTTTTCTAGGCTTTCTAATTAACTGATTAATTGTAGGCATTTATCAACGCTCTCCTTTTCTTGAAACTATTAATAAAATGGTAGCAAATATATCACTTATTTTCAAGTTAAACTTCAGAATCGATATTTTCACTAACTTTAATTTTTTTATAAAGCCCCATACCAGTTCCAGTAGGAATTAAATGTCCAATTACAACATTTTCTTTCAATCCTCTAAGATCATCTATTTTTCCAGCAATTGAAGCATCTGTTAATACTTTTGTTGTTTCCTGGAAAGAAGCTGCAGAAATAAAAGAATCTATATTAAGAGACGTCTTAGTCACTCCTATAAGAATTGGACTTGCTATTGCTGGCTCACCACCTTGTTCTATTACTTTTCTATTTTGCTCATAAAAAGTGTGCTTATCTACCTTTTGTCCATAAACAAAATTAGTATCACCAACTGCAACAATTTTAACTTTTTTCATCATTTGCTTGATTATCACACCAATATGTTTATCATTAATGCTAACACCCTGTTTTCGATAAACATCCTGAATTTCTGCCAATAAAAATTCTTGTAAACTAATCCCACCTAAAATTTCAAGCACATCATGAGGATTAATTCTACCATCACAAAGCATATCTCCTGCTTTAACAACATCTCCATCTCTAACTAAAAGATGTTTTCCGGCTGGAATATAATGTTTATGTTCAACCCCATACTCATCTAAAATATTAATAAGTCTTTTACCTTTTTGAATTGATTTAAATTGCACAATTCCACTTACTTTAGCCATTTCAGTTAAATTCTTAGGAATTCTTGTTTCAAAAAGATCATTAACACGAGGCAATCCACCTGTAATATCTTGAGTTTTTTCAGAACCTTTAGAAAGTTTCGCAATAACATCTCCTATGTTAATATTCTGACCATCTTCAACTTGAAGATAAGCATCACCTGGCAATACATAAGATGCAACCTCCATACCACTACTATCAATAATAAAAATTCTGGGATCAAGAGATTCAAAAACATTATCTGTAATTCTTTTTTCAACATTGCCTGTTTCAGTATTTATCTCCTCTTTAAGAGTGGTTCCTAAAATAATATCTTTAAATTTAATTTTACCCTCAACTTCTGCAATAATAGGCTCTGCAAATGGATCAAATGTACCAATAACTTTGCCCGATTCAACATAATCACCAACCTCTATTTCAAGCTTTGTTCCAGCTTTCAAAGCAACTTCTTGCTCTTCTGATACTATGAAAAAATTATCGTCTCTTAATTTAACATAACCAATATAAGAAGAGAGAATCTCTACACCCTTTTTATCAACAAATAAAGGAATTCCTTTTATTACTCTTTGAGAATCTAAAACTTTAATCTCTTTTATATTCTTAATTTTTTCCTCATAAAAAACATTGATTATTTTTAAAGTTCCTTTTCTTGTGAAAAGAATTCCATTGTCGACTCTAACATTAAAACCTTCTATGCTATTAAGTATAAAGGCATTCTTTAAGGATATTTTATCATCCTCACTACCAGCCTGAGCAACTCCACCAATATGAAAAGTTCTCATGGTTAATTGAGTACCCGGTTGACCTATGGATTGAGCAGCAATTATTCCTACAGCCTCACCAATGTTAACAGGTTTGTTCTTAGAAAAATCTCTACCATAACATTTTTGACAAACACCGTGCTCAGCCTCACATGTTAAAACAGACCTAATCACAAGTTTTTCAATACCAATTTTCTCTAATAACTCTATTTTAGCTTCTGAGATTTCTTCATTTGCATCTAAAACAATCTCGCCAGTAATTGGATTTTTTATTCTTTCAATAGAATAACTCCCAACAGCTTTTTCTTTCAAAGATTCTAATATTTCTTCTCCATTTTTTACAGTCTCAACTTTTATTCCGTTTATAGTTCCACAATCTTCTATTCTAACAACAACATCTTGAGCAATGTCTACCAATCTTCGAGTTAAATATCCAGCATCGGCGGTCTTAAGAGCAGTATCTGCTAGACCCTTTCTTGCTCCATTTGTAGATATAAAAAACTCTATCACAGAAAGACCTTCTTTAAAGTTAGAAATAATTGGAAGCTCAATAATATCCCCAGAAGTTTTTGCCATTAATCCCCTCATGCCAGCAAGTTGTCTTATTTGATTTCTACTGCCCCTAGCACCAGAATCTGCCATCATGTATATAACATTAAATCCATCTCTATCTCTCTTTAGAATTTCCATCATCTTATTAGTAAGCTCTTCATTGGTCTTTAACCAAACAGAAACTACATTATTATATCGTTCTTCACCAGTAATAACACCTTTGGCATAATCATTTTGAATTTTAGCAATTTCTTTATTAGCCCTTTCTACATAAGTTCTTTTTTCATCAGGAACAATAATATCGCTCATGCTAATTGTGCACCCAAACTTAGTGGCATACCTAAAGCCAAGCTCCTTGATGATGTCAAGCATTTCAATTACGGTAGAAGAACCATGAACTACATAAACTTTTGATATTAAAATTTGTAGCTCCAAATCACTAAGAGTTTTATTTACAAATTCAATTCCCTTGGGCAAAGCCTCATTAAATATAACCCTACCAGCTGTGGTTTTTTTGTATTCGCCATCAATTTTTACATAAATAGAAGCATTGTAATCTAGACTCCTATTATTTATGGCAAGAATAACATTGCTAAAGTTTAAAAACTTTTTACCTTCTCCAACAACATTCTTTTTTTCCATAGTTAAATAATATAGGCCCAAAACAATATCTTGGGATGGAAAAACAATAGGGTGCCCATTGGCAGGATTTAAAAGATTATTTGTTGAAAGCATTAAAGCCCAACTTTCAGCTTGTGCTGCTGGAGTAAGAGGAACATGTACTGCCATTTGATCGCCATCAAAATCGGCATTATATGCATGACAAACAAGGGGATGTAATTTTATTGCTTTACCCTCAACTAACACAGGTTCAAAAGCTTGAATCCCAAGTCTATGAAGAGTGGGCGCCCTATTTAAAAGAATGGGATGCTCTTTAATAACAAGATCTAAAATTTGCCACACCTCGTCAACTTCTTGCTCTATTAAATTCTTTGCTCTTTTGATATTAAAAACAGCTTCACTTTCAATCAGCCTCCTTATCACAAAAGGCTTAAAAAGCTCAAGGGCCATCTTTGCAGGCAATCCACATTGATGTAGCTTCAGCTCAGGTCCAACAACAATAACAGAACGACCAGAATAATCTACTCTTTTACCAAGAAGATTTTGTCTAAACCTTCCCTGCTTACCTTTTAATGCATCGGAAAGCGACTTTAGAGGCCTACTAGATGAGCCTTTGACAACCTTTCTTTTATGAGAATTGTCAAAAAGAGAGTCTACTGATTCTTGAAGCATTCTTTTTTCGTTTCTCACAATAATCTCTGGCGCATTAAGAAGAAGCAATTTTCTTAAACGATTATTTCTATTTATAACTCTTCTGTAAAGATCATTAAGATCAGATGTTGCAAAACGCCCTCCATCAAGCTGAACCATTGGCCTAATCTCTGGAGGAATAACAGGAAGAACCTCCATAATCATCCATTCTGGCTTATTGCCAGAAATTTTAAAATTCTCAATAATTTCAAGACGTCTTAAGAGCTTCTTATCAGTTTTATCATCTTTATCTATCATTTGAATCCTAAGCTTAGATGAAAGCTCATCAAGATCAAGATTTTCAAGAAGAGTTTTAATAGCTTCAGCTCCCATTGAAGCATTAAAAGACATGCCATATCGCTCTCTAGCCTCTATGTACTCATCTTCATTTAAAAGCTGCATTTTTTTAAGATCAGTATCGCCCGGCTCAATTACCACATATTTTTCATAATAAAGAATAGAATTTAAACTAGATGCCGTAATATCAAGCAAAAGCCCAATCCTAGAGGGTATATATTTGTAATACCAAATATGGGCAACTGGAGCTGCTAGCTCAATATGACCCATTCTTTCACGTCTAACCTTAAAATGAGTAACCTCTACATTACAACGATCACAAATAATACCTTTATATCTAACCGATTTAAATTTACCGCAATAACATTCCCATTCCTTTGTAGTACCAAAAATCCTTTCACAAAAAAGCCCATCCTTTTCGGGTCTTAAAGTTCTATAATTAATAGTCTCGGACTTTTTAACCTCCCCATAAGACCAATTTCTAATTTGGTCAGGAGATGCTATTTTAATTTTTATTCTTTCAAAATCTTTTATCTCTTTCATAAAAACTCCAAAAACCTAGCTTTTATTAATCAATTCTTCTTCTTTTTCTGTCAAAGGAACCTGATTTCCAGCATCATCATAAATTGACAAATCAAGTCCAAGTCCTCTAAGCTCTTGCATTAGCACATTAAAAGACTCAGGAATCCCTGATACATTAGTAGGAACACCTTTTACTATATTTTCATATATTTTGACTCTGCCTGACATATCATCAGATTTAACTGTTAAAAGTTCTTGAAGGGTGTGTGCTGCACCATAAGCTTCAAGAGCCCAAACCTCCATTTCTCCAAGTCTTTGCCCACCAAATTGAGCCTTTCCTCCAAGAGGTTGCTGAGAAACAAGAGAATATGGGCCTGTTGATCTTGCGTGCATTTTATCATCAACAAGGTGGTGTAGTTTAAGCATGTAAATCACCCCAACCATTACTTCATTTTCGAACGGCTCTCCTGTATAACCATCATATAAAACTTCTTTAGAAGTTGGATTAAATCCAGCTTTTTTTAATTTTTCTTGAATTTGTTCATTTGTAGCAGATTCAAAAACAGGAACATTATAAGATTCACCAAGATATTTACCAGCAAGACCTAATTGAGACTCCATTAACTGTCCAATATTCATTCTAGATGGAACTCCCAAAGGATTTAAGCATATATCAAGAGGGGTTCCGTCTGCAAGATAAGGCATATCTTCAACAGGAAGAATCTTTGCAACAACACCCTTATTACCATGTCGTCCAGCCATTTTATCGCCCTCTTTAAGCTTCCTTTTTTTGGCAACATAAACTTTAAGTATCTCCTCAACTCCAGGAGAAAGATTGCCAACATCCTCTTTGGTAATCCTTTGAACATCAATAACTGTACCTTCAGTACCATGAGGAACTTTTAATGAATTATTTTTAACATCTTTTGCTTTTTCTCCAAAAATGGAAGTTAACAGTCTAAATTCAGGAGTAATGTCTCCTTCTGACTTTGGAGTAACTTTACCAACCAGAATATCACCAGGCTTTACATAAGTTCCTATCCGTATAATCCCATTTTCATCCAATTTGTTTAGTATCTTTTCGCTAACATTAGGTATATCTCCTGTAACTTTTTCAGGACCAAGTTTAGTTTCTCTTACCTCTATGCTAAATTCCTTGATATGAATAGATGTATAAAGATCTTCCTTTACAATTCTATCAGAAATCAATATAGCATCTTCATAATTAAATCCATTCCAAGGAATAACTCCTAGCAATAGATTATTACCAAGAGCAAGTTCTCCACATCTAGTAGCAGGACCGTCAGCTATTATCTCGCCCCTTTCAACCTTTTGCCCCTCTTTAACCAAAACAGATTGATTAAAACAAGTATCTTGATTTGTCCTTTCATACTTAACAATATGATATTCATCTAAATCTTTAGCATTCTCTGCCTCAAACGGTTTAACAACTATCTTACTACTTGTTGCAAGAATAACTTCCCCACTTCTTTTAGCCTTAACAACTACTCCTGAATCCTTTGCAACAACACTTTCCATACCCGTACCAACAATAGGAGGCTTAGGAAAAAGCAGAGGCACTGCTTGCCTTTGCATATTAGAACCCATAAGAGCTCGATTTGCATCATTGTGTTCAAGAAAAGGAATTAACGCCGAAGATACTGAAATTAGCTGCCTAGGAGAAACATCCATATAGTCTATATTTGTAGGGCTTGTTGTAGTATAATCACCAGAAATTCTAACAGAAACTAAATCTTCAAGATACTTTCCATTAGAATTAAAAGCAGCATTAGCCTGAGCAATGCACTTTTTCTCTTCGTCAATAGCAGATAAATATTCTAATTGATCAGTCACCTCTCCATTAACAACTTTCCTATAAGGAGTTTCTAAAAAACCATAATCATTAACTCTAGAATAAGTAGCCAAAGAAACAATAAGTCCAATATTTGGCCCTTCAGGAGTTTCAATAGGACACATTCTACCATAATGAGTATAATGTACGTCTCTTACTTCAAATCCTGCCCTATCTCTTGAAAGCCCTCCTGGTCCAAGAGCATTAAGACGCCTTTTGTGAGTAAGCTCAGCCAAAGGATTGACCTGATCCATAAACTGTGAAAGCTGACTGGTTGCAAAAAATTCTTTAACAGCAGATACAATAGGTTTAACGCTTATTAATTCTTGAGGCTTTAAATTAAAAACTTCCTTGTTAGACATTCTATCTTTAGCAATTTTTTCAACTCTTGACATCGCGCCTTTATATATATTAGTAAGAAGCTCACCAACAGAACGAACCCTTCTATTTCCTAAATGGTCAATATCATCAAGAATATCATGGCCTTCATATATTCTTAAAAGATGAGATATGGTGTTAACAATATCATCCATAGTTAAAACCGACGTAGTTAAATCATCAAATCCAAATTTTTTCGAAAGTTTATAGCGCCCCACACGTCCAAGATCATATCTTCTTTCAGAAAAGAATATAGTTTTCAAATCGTTTTCAGCATTATCAATTGATATTGGCTCACCAGGAAAAAGAGAGCCATAAACAGCCAGCAGAACTGATTCTCTTGGAAGCTCTTTAGAGCCATCCTTTAAAGCAAAAAAAGCATCCTCTTTTTCAAGACAATTCAAAATAACATTCGAACTTACAAAGCGCTTTCCAGAAATATCATCATAACCATCAAAATCAACAAGCTCTATTTCATTTACTCCATTTTGTAAAAAATCTTCAACATCTTGCAGGGTAATTTTATCTCCTGCTCGATAATACATATTTTCTCTTATGTTAATACTCTTAGCTAAATATTGCCCTGGAAGATCTCTTTTTGTCCCGTCTTCAACTTTAATTTTTTTAATGTTGTAAAAAGTTTCTATTATTTTTTCTCTAGTATCAAACCCCAAAGCTCTTAAAAAAAGAGTTATGAGTATTCTTTTTTTTCTATCTATTTTTACATAAAGATAATCTTTTTTAGAATCAATCTCAAATTCTAACCAAGAACCACGATAAGGAATTATTCTAGCAGAATACAAATCTTTTTCTTTATAAAAAACAACTCCTGGGGATCTATGAATCTGAGAAACAACAACCCTCTCAGCCCCATTAATAATAAAAGTGCCTCTTTCTGTCATTAAAGGAATAGTTCCCATGTATACGTCTTTTTGCCTTATTTCCCCAGTAGTCAAAAATTGCAAATTCAGTCTTACTTTTAAAACAGCCTCATAACTTTGACCCTTTCTTCTACATTCTTTTTCTGTAAAATTAAGGGCATCATTTTCTATATAGTATCTTTCATACTCAAGAGCAACATCACCATTTCCACTTTTAATGGGAAATATATTTCTAAAAACAGACTCAAGGCCTTCATTAAGTAAAGGCTTTTTATTTTTTAATTTATCAAGTTGTAAAAATTTTTCATAAGAATTTAATTGTATTTCTATCAGGTTAGGTAGGTCTAAAATCTCATCAGCTCTTCCTTGTCCCAGATGAACTCTTTTTATCATTAAAAGACTCCTTTTTTAAGACATAACAAGCCGCACATCATAACGACATGCGGAATAACAACTTTGATATATTTTTAATTTTTTATTTAACTTCAACTTTTGCGCCAACTGCCTCAAGTTTCTTTTTTAATTCCTCAGCATCTGACTTAGAAAGACCTTCTTTAATGGCTTTAGGAGCAGCTTCAACTAACGCCTTAGCTTCTCCAAGACCAAGTCCTGTAATAGCTCTAACCTCTTTTATAACATTTATCTTGCTATCACCAAAAGACATAAGAATTACATCAAATTCGGTTTGTTCTTCAGAATCAGCTGAACCTGCTGAAACAGCTACCCCTACACCAGTAGAAACAGCGGCAGTTACTCCAAACTTTTCCTCAATAGCTGTTACAAGGTCAACAACTTCTATAGTTTTTGCACCTTCAAGCCAGGTTAAAATATCTTCTTTATTTAGTGCCATATTAACTCCTTATATATTTTCATTTTACAGTGATAGCATGCACTCAAAAATTAAGACTAACACTGCCATGTTAATTTTTAACATCAGCCAAAGCTTTCAATGTTCTTGCAAGCTTAGAAACTGGCGCTTTTAACACGCTAGCAAATAAAGAAATAGACTCTTTTTTGGTAGGAAGTTTGCTGTAAGCTTGAACTTTAGTCTCATCATAAAACTCTCCTAATATAAAACCGCCCTTTACTTTTAAAGTACTACTTTTTACAAAATCATAAAAAATTTTTGCTATTACATTAGCTTCTTCTAATGCAGTAACAACAACTGTAGGGCCAACCAAACAAGAATCAACAACATTAATATTCTTTTCTTTTAAAACCATTTTCATTATATTGTTTTTAACAACTTTTAATGCTCCATGTTCGCCTTCTATTTTATTGCGAAGTTCTGTCAACTGAGCTACATTTAATCCTCTATAATCTAAGAAAAAAAGGTTTTGTTTACTATCTACAAAATGTTTTAATAAATCAAACATTTCCAACTTTTTAGAATTTATCTTTGCACTCATAATGTTACCTCCAAACAAAATTAACTTTTATAGAAGGCCCCATAGTAGATGAAACATAAATACTATCTATAAAAGCTCCCTTTAAGTCGCTTGGTCTTTTTTTAATAACTTCCTTGATAAATTCCTCATAATTTTCTTTTATCTTTTCATTGTCCATAGAAGATTTACCAAAAGAAAAGCTTATTACACCATTTTTATTTGCTCTAAATTCTGTTCGCCCCTTTTTAAGACTATTGATTGCATCTTTGAGATTATTTGTGACTGTTTGGGTCTTTGGATTGGGCATTAAGCCCCTTTTCCCTAAAATGGGACCAAGCCTTCCAACATCTTTCATCATATCGGGAGTTGCAACAACAATATCAAATTCATCCCAACCACTTTTAATCTTATTTATAAGATCCTCATCGCCAACATAAGTTGCACCAAAAGCTCTAGCTTCATCTGCTCGATCACCTTTTGCAAAAACAAGTATTCTTTTTGGCTTCATAAACTGATTTGGCAAAACTATAGTGTCTCTAACGGTATGATTCTTTTTTAAATTAAGGTTAATAGATATATCTATAGTTTCATCAAATTTGGCAAATTTAATTTCTTTCAATAGTGAAATTGCATCTTCAATGTTATAAAATTTATTCTTATCTACTTTAGAAAAAGCTGTAATATATTTTTTACCCTTTTTTGACATTATTTCTCCACCTCAACACCCATTGAACGTGCACTTCCTGCAATAATTTTAAACGCTGCTGATTCTGACTTTGCATTTAAATCTGGCATTTTAATTCTTGCTATCTCCATCAACTTTTCTTTTGATATAGTTCCAACTTTATCTGTATTGGATTTTTTAGATCCTGATTCTATCCCAATAGCTTTTTTAATTAGAATCGAAGCTGGGGGGGTCTTTACAATAAAAGAAAAACTTTTATCACTATAAACAGTAATAATAACAGGGACCACAATGCCGGGATCCATCTTTGCGGTTCTCTCATTAAATTCCTTTACAAACTGAGGACCACTAACTCCATGAGGTCCAAGTGCTTGCCCTATTTTAGCTCCTGGAGCCGCTTGAGCAGCAGGAACCTGCAATTTAATCCAAGAAATTGCTTTTTTTTTTGCCATATCATCTCCTTATGGTAATAACGCCTTTAAAGCTCCCATTAGCATTAAATTTTAAATCTTTTCTATATGCTGGAAATCAACTTCAACAGGCGTTGATCTTCCAAAAATTTGAACTGCAACTTTTAATTTCTTTCTTTCATAATCAATAGAACTAATAAGCCCTTCAAAGGAGTCAAAGGGTCCGCCTTTAATTCTAACTCTTTCTCCTTCTTCAAAGTCATAAAGCATAAAAATAGACTTATTTGCTTTAATCTCACCAGTAAGCATAAAAACACTTTTTACTTCTTCATCATTAATAGGAATAGGCCTTTGCCCCTTACTAACACCAACAAAATTAATAACACCTTGAACTTTTATAATATTAGCAACAATATCTTTCCAGCCTACTTCTGGAAGATCTAGCTCAATAAGAATATAACCTGGCCATATTTTTCTCTCTCTTATTCTTTTCTTGCCATTTCTTATCTCTTCTACTTTTTCAATAGGAGCCTTGACATCTAATACTACACCACCAAAAACACCTTCATTTATTAAAAGTCTTATGTCCTGCTCTATCTTTTTCTCATATTGAGAATAAGTTTGAACTACATACCAAGCTCTAGACATAATTTACCCTTCTTACAATAAAACTAAAATACATAAGTCACAACAAGAAACATGAGATAATCGACTATACCCAAGAAAATTGAAACAAATAATACCAGCCAAAAAACTTGTTTTCCATTTTCAACCACTTCATTATACTTAGGCCACGTTACCTTCTTAAGCTCCAAGATACTATCTTTGATAAACCTAAACACTTTAAAGCCTCACTTTAATCCTAACAACAGGTCAGGAGGGATTCGAACCCCCAGCATACAGTTTTGGAGACTGTCGTTCTACCGTTGGAACTACTGACCTATTATTTATTATTTTATTTTTCCTTCCTTGTGAAGAGTGTGTTTTCTCAATTTTGGACAATATTTCATCAATTCTAACTTTTCTTGCTTATTACGTCTATTCTTAGTAGTGGTATAATTTCTAATTCCTGTCTCTTCACAAATCAAAGATATAAGTTCAACAGCTCCTTTGCCCTTCTTCTTACCCATATAACAAAACTCCTAACTATCAACAAAAGCCCTCAATCGGACTTGAACCGACGACCCCCACCTTACCATGGTGGTGCTCTACCAACTGAGCTATAAGGGCACTAATTCCCTATAAAACTCTTTATTATCTTAGTTGATTGTTTGGAAAAAAACAAGTACTAAATCTAATTTTCTTACTTTATTACAACAAGTTTTCCATCTTGCAAAAGTTTAATGTTATTACTATTTGAAAACAACTTATTAATAGAATATTCATCAAGTATAATATCTGTATTATTTTTACCATAAATACCTTTGGCAACCAATTTTAAAGGACGATGTCCAACCCTATTTTTATTGTTATAAAGAACATCATTGCTATACTCAAGCATTCCCCATTTTTTCAAAGCCTCTGAAGAAACCATTCTCTTGTCAAAATATGGTCTAATGTTTTCATCATAAATTTTGATAAAAAAAGAGTCTTCTAATTTTTTAGAACCAGAAGTATTATTGAAAACTTCACCCACATAAATCACAATTCCTGTATAGTTGGTTTTATCAACATCAGAATTTACCAATGGATAAAAAGCTTTATAAGGCGTTTCATGTGAAAAAAATAAATTTATAAAATCGGGGAAAAGACTAAGTTCATACCTAACAGTAAGGCTTCTTAAATCTTCTGAATATTTTATATAAGACCTTTTCAAAATACTATTAGGACCTGAAAAATTAAGTATTAAGCTGGGATTCAGGTCAAAATAATTCTTAAAAGTATTTTCAGAATCCATAATTATCTTAAAAAGAGATTCTCTTATTAACGTGTCTTTAAAATCATTAATGGTTGCTATTAATTTAGACGCTGTATTTAAACCTACTGGCCTAAATTCATTTTCATTAATTTCCTTAACAATATCAAAACAAATAACTTTTCTGTCCCAATCGATTATTCTGTGGACACTTGTCTCAGCAGCTTCATCTTTTATTATAGAAACACTAGAATAAAGTAGAAATAAACAACTAAAAAGAAACTTAAGAAAATACATTATCTCCTTCCTATTATTTTTTGCCTAAATACACACCTATCCAAGTCCAACCATTATTAATTTCTGGATCTTTAGGATAAACAATTCTTTTAAAAACAAAATACCATTCCCGAATATGGTCCCAGCCTCTTGATTCAAGATAAGATATATCGTCACTAGAATCCGCTTCAAGATGCTTTGCAAATTGTATTCCGTTTTTCCTTCTCCCTCCAAGCCTAATCATCGTGGTTAAAAAGCTATTAGTATTAATAGAATTGCTCTTTCCGCCCTTTTGATCCCAACTTTGAATAAAAAAATTATTCTTATCTCTTATATTAAGCAATTTAGAAGTATCACCAGAAAGAACAAAATTTTTAACATCCTGGATTAAATCTCCTAAATTTCTATAAACAACAAACTCCGGATTATTAAAGTAATTAATTTTTGTAACAACATTAAAATAGTCCCTAGAATCTATTTTTAAATGTGACCTTGGAATTGAAAGAAACTTTTTATAATAAAAATAAGATTCATCGTAATCTTGAACATCTTCCAAACTTAACGCAAGATTATAAAAATAATTACCCTTTTCCTCATTATTTAAATTATCAATCCCCGCATTTAATATAAATTTGTAATAATTGATTTTATCGCTTGAATCAATATTTAAATTGACAATCTTTTTAGCTACTCTTGTTTTCACTGAACAGTTTTCATAAACATAATCATCAAAATTATCAACAACACTCTTGTAAATACTAAAAGCTACAAAATCTTCTCCCATGGAATCATAAATATTGCCCATTAAATAAAGATACAAAGGATAATATTCTCTAGATTCATCATCAATAATTCCGCTATTTACAATTTCTAAAGCATCTTCATAATTTTTATTTGCAATATATATATTAACAACCCTATCAATAATAAGAAATTTATCTAATATATTCTTATTAGAAGATTTTAAAAGATGAGTAAGATTTTGAATCTCGCTTTGTTTTTGTTTGCAAGAAGCAAATAAAAACAAAATCAAAATAAATTTAGCAATTTCAGTCAATAGATTCATAAGAGTATTTTACAATATAAACTATACATAATAAAATGCACATCTCAATTTAAAAAATTGCCAAAATTTTTATAAATACCAACTTAACATGACCACATTTTGCATTAACACCAATACAAAAACCTCAAAACAACAGAACTAAAGCCTAAATTAAAATTTAGTATAAAACTCTAATATTTAAAAAATAGTAAAAATCATTTCATAACTGGCAGCTATGAACACAAAAATATTGAAAAATAATCTTATAATAACCTATAATAAATGTTAATTTAATGCCTATTTAAAAAAGCAATCATCTAAAATTAAACACTTTATTAAAGGAATATAAAACTCACAAAACATGAAAAAAGAATTCATTACGCTTTTACTGTTATTGCAAACAATAATGAATTTAAATTCAACAAATACCCATACAAGTGCTTCAATAGTAAAAGAATTGCAAAAAAAATTATATATTTTCAATAGCAAGGAATATCAAAATGACAAAGACACTTTAAATGAATTTATAAATTCAATAAATATAAACGACAAAGGAATCTTACAAAGTTTAGAAAAAATTAAAAATGAACTTTTTATAATATCTGTTTTTTTCAACAATAAAAAAGGGGTTTTAATTGCACTAAATCTTGGAGCAGAAATAAACTTTAGATATAAAATATCTCCAATTTCAATTTCAATAATAAACAATGAATTTGAAATTACAAAAATATTGGTAGATTACGGAATAAGCCTTAATCAAATAGATGATACCGACTATTCTCCAATATTTTGGGCAATATATACTAATAACGAAAAAATATTTGAATTTTTAAAAGAAAGCGGAGCTGATTTAAGTTCCACACTTAAAAATAAAAAAACACCAATGCAAGCCGCAATAGAAACAGAAAATATAAAACTGATTAAATCTCTGGAAAAGAAAAAAATTTACATTGATGACAATTATAAAAAAGAACTTAAAACGCTTAAAAACAAAGAAATAGTTCGAATTTTAGTAAAATAAAAAATAAATTTAATACCCATCAGATACTTGGATATTTTTATCTTTATCAATAAGATCCTTGTATATAAAAGATTTTTTAGCAAGTGTCTCTTTTAAATTCTTAGAAAAGGGCAAATTTCTCCACATTATGCCACGTACCAATTTCTCAAGTTTTTGAATTCCTTTACTTTCTTTTTCTATCCAAAGAAAATAATCTTCTAGGAAAAAATTTTTAACATTTCCTTTTTTAATAAATTTAACATAATAATCGTAATATTGACCCGTAATTCCTGTTTCCATCCATCTAAAAGAAGCTTGTTCTTTTGCAAGTTCCCAAACAAAATCACCAATACCTAAAATAACCGCTTTTCTTAAGTTTTTAGCATACATAGGTATTAATATTTTGCCCCTGCCATTTGCTCTGTTTTTAACATCAATTGATTCCCAACAAATTCCTTTATCACCATAAGAAGGTATTAATATAAAATAAGGAACTACTCTGAGCAAATCTCCTCTATATGCTTTTTGAAAAAGTCTGGGCTGAATATCTTCGATTTCCCAAACAAGCTGCATAATTCTTTCTCTGCTTCCAAAAAATTGAGGGTTAGCAACTACATTATTTTTCAAAAGAATAGGGAAATGATTGCCTCTTGGCCCTATCGCAAGTTTATTGGCGCTTCTGATAACTTCAACTTCATCATATGCAATAGTTGATTCAATAGACATCCCAATATTATTCATTTTATTTTGAATTTCAAAAAGCTCTCTGTTAGTATCTTCAATTTTATTAATAAAAACATTAATATCCCGATTTGATTTAATAAGATCATCAACATAATTACTAGCAAAATTTAAAGGCTTTAAAATTGAATTGGGATAAGAACTCTGAACTCCGTATTCAGTCATATAAGTTAAATAACTTTGACTATTATTTGAAAATAAAAATTCAAACATGCTTCTTAACTTACTAAGAGCCTCTTCCCTAATCTTATCAGTTCTCTTAAGGCTGCTTTTTGCAAAATCAATATTTGCCAAAAGTTTTTCTTTCTTATTAAACAAAATTTTTTCCATATCTTCTTCTTTAAAATTGTCTGCTGGCAAATCGGTTGCTAATCTACTAAGCTTAAAACTATTAACCCCATAAAGCCATTCATCAAAATAAATAAAAGACTCATTATAATGGTTGTCCCAAATAGTTTTTGAAATTAATAGCTGGATTTCAGATCCAAGTGCATTTGGAATAAGGGCAGCAAATCTAAATAAAATTTTCTGCTCCATAGTCAATTTTGAAATATTTTTTGCAATCGATCTGAGAAAAGACCAATAAATGTTAATCACTTGATTATATTTTAAAACCCTATCAACCTCTTCTGACTGCGGATTTAAATAGTCTACCAAAACTTTATGAAGCTTAAAGCCAATTTCCTTACTACTTGAAATAAGATTTTTATAAAAATCTTTAGTAAAAAATTGCTTATCATGCTCCTCTAAAGTTGAAATATTTGGCAATCTCGAATCTAAATCTGTATCTACAGAATCAGGATACTTATACAAACAACCCCCAAAAACACCAACAAGCAATATAACAACACAAGTACAATTGTAACTCTAAAGTTTATATTTACAAAAAAATTTAGTACTATTTATTATACACAGTGTACCTTAAATCTCTGAAAGGGGAAGTCGTATGAATATAAAAATCAATTTTTTTTTCACTCTGCCTATTGGAATCTTTTTAGGATTATTTTTCCCTCTTGGGATTTATAGCTCTTTGTCACATGCTTTTATAAGATTGTCATACTTGTCTCTTATTCCCTTTTTAATATTTTCAATTCCATTAGGAATTGAAAATATTATTGAAAATAAAAACTTTAAAAAGCTTTTTGGTAAAACCATTTATTATGGAATTTTAACTAACCTATCTGGAGTTGCTGTATCAATACTAGCTGCGACAATATATCTTCCACAAAGAATTCCAATACTAGAAAAAACAATACAAAATACATATTTTTTTGAAAAAGAAGCTTTATTAGAAACATTTTTTCCAAAAAATATTTTCAAAATATTTACATCTAGTAATCCAAATCTACTAAGCATCTATATGATTTCAATAATAATAGGCACAAGCTTTTATTATGCAAAACAAAAAGGCAGAATAGCTAGAGAACTAATGCTAAGCGCATCCAACCTTTTTTACCATGCAAATGGGTTTATTGTAAATATCTTAAATATAGGAATCATTTTTATAGCAGCAGATTATGCTACAAACTTAAAAAATTTCAAGGATTACCAAAATTACACAAACAGCATAACATTCTTTTTGACGTGGACAATTATAATTCTATTCGTAATATTGCCAACAATTAGTTATAGGTCAACAAGAAGCTTTAAAATGATATATAAAGGAATCTTTGTATCATTTCAAAACATAATATTTTCAGGGCTTGCAAAAGATTCTTATTCCCCTTATGTGATATTAATAGAAGATATTAAAAATGAAAGAATAAATATAAAAAAATCTATAATTATAAACATACCTTTAATAAATTTTGTATCTAAATTTGGTACTATTTTTGTTTCAGTAATATCATTTTTTATAATTTTAAAATCATATTCTAGCTTACCTATTTCTGTTTATGAAATAAGCTATATGAGCACTTTATCATTTTTTTTTGTCTTTGCATTTCCTCATATACCAAATAGTTTAATTTACATAATTACAATGCTTTGCTCTACCTATACAAAAGGAATAGAATTAAATGTTTCTAACATAACGCCAATGCTGCCAATATTAATCTCTTTGGCCTTACTAATCGACTTTGCTTTTAACATTGCAATCATTCATATAATAAACTTTAAAGAATTAAAAGACCAAGAAAAAATTAATTAAAGCTAAATAAATCAATAAGATTTAGCAAATAAAACAAAATATTTGGCCTTAGAAGAACAATAAATACAAGTCATACCTGTTAAATCTCTGGATTTAAAATCATCAGGAATACATCTTATTGTAGCTTTAGTTTCATTTTTAATAATATTTTCACAATTCAAACTGCCACACCAACAAGAAAGCACAAATCCAGAATAATCATTCACATAAGCTTTGAATGTCTCATAACTATCCTTACTGCCTCTAAAAATCTCCTTAGTATTTAAGGTCCTAAAATTTAATGCTTTTTCAAATAAATCTTTTTGCATCAAATCAAGTTCTACCTTAACCTTGCTTACAAGAGAATCAAGCGATATTTGATACTTAAATTTTCTATCTTTATCTCTTCTTGAAATAGTAACAGAATTTAAAAGGACATCATTTATCCCTACCTCAAGGCGTATTGGAATTCCTTTAAACTCGGCAGATGAAAATCTAAATCCTGGAGAACTTCTAATATCCTTATCAATTTCAACCCTAAATTCCGCTTTCTTTAAAGCACTCACAACACAATCAGAATAATCCAAAATTTTTTTATTAATCTCATCTTCTTTTTTAAAAATAGGAATAACAATAATTTCTATTGGAGCAATGCGAGGCGGCAAAACCAAGCCCTTCTCATCAGAATGAACCATAATCAAAGCGCCAATCAATCTAGTAGAAACACCCCAGCTACTAGCAAATACATGCTGCATCTTGCCATCTTTATCTTGAAATTTTACATCAAATGCCTTTGCAAAATTTAAACCTAAATAATGAGATGTAGCGGCTTGAAGCGCTTTTTTATCTTGCATTAATGCCTCAATTGAATAAGTAGAAACAGCGCCCGCAAATTTTTCCTTTTCAGATTTTTTACCACAAAAAACCGGAATTGCTAAATAGTCTTCTATAAATCTTTTATATACATTTAAAATAAGTAAGGTTTCTTCTAATGCCTCTTCTTCAGTAGCATGAGCAGTATGTCCTTCTTGCCACAGAAATTCGGTGGTGCGCAAAAAAGGCCTTGTTCTCTTTTCCCAGCGAACAACATTTGCCCATTGATTAATTTTAAGAGGAAGATCTCTGTAAGACTTAATCCACTTACTATACATATTCCAAATAATTGTCTCAGAAGTAGGTCTTAAAACTAAAGGTTCTGCCAAACTCTCCCCACCAGCATCTTTAATAATAGCAAACTCAGGTGAAAATCCATCAATATGATCCTTTTCTCTTTCTAAAAAACTATAGGGAATAAGCATAGGAAAATATGCATTCTCGTGTCCTGTCTCTTTAAATTTTTTATCAAGTATACTCTGAATTTTATTCCAAATAGAATACCCATAAGGCATAATTACCATACATCCTTTCACAGGGCTGTAATCAGCAAGTTTTGCTTTCTGGACTATATCTAAATACCATTTAGAATAATCATCTTCTTTTGATGCTATAAAATCACTCATACATTATCCTTAATAAAGCATTACACTTCTTTAAAAAACTAAATAATTATATTCAATATTTTTTAACTTCAACCATAAACCGTTTATACTTATTCCCATAAGAATTTAACATGATTTTTTCCAAAACAAAAACAATTCCATCTTCATTTGGAAATAAAACAATTTCTCTTATTCTGTAATCAACAACATTCTTTCTATAATAATTCCCTCTTCCAACAGTCAAATGTTTTTCTAAAGTTGAATTACAATATCTGACAGATAAAAAAATATTAAAAGAAGAAGAAAGTTCTTGAGAATTAATATCCTTATTTACAAAAACTTGATATTCGTTTCCTGTTTTAAAATCAACAAAATTTAAAAAATCTGTTTCCGGAATTTCGCTCTTTACATAAAAATAAATTTCGCGCCCTCTTCTTAAATGATTAATTTTAAATTCTTTAACTTTGAAATTAATCATCTTTAAAAGCTCATAAAGACTTTTATCATAACTGTCTGAATATTCAATGTACTCCTTAAAAATCTTAGAATGTACTCCAGAGTTTGCAAAATTATTTTTAACAACATCAACAAAGTATACAGCAGAGTAATAATATCCATTTTCAAAACCATATTCGCCAAACATAAAATATTTATCATTATTAGAAAATCCTAAATTTTTAAAAAAAATATTCTCTGAAAACCCCAATAAAAAAGAAAAAAAATAAAAAAAAACGATATATAGTTTAATCATAAGCTTTGTATAAGTTTAATAACAATAAATTATGTATTAAATCTTATTTATAATTAATTTACTCTTACTTAAAATAATATCAAAACAGCATTTCAAATTCAAAACTTTGATATACTATTTGTTTATAGATTAAAAAATTAATATTCAAATTTTTGGGATAAATTTTTGAAAAAAAGAATTAATGGCCTAAAATTAGCTTTGAAAAGCTTGGGGCAAATAAAGTTTTTTTGCAAGAGTTTTAAAACAAAACATTGCAATAAAGCTTATTTATTGCAAATTCATAAATTTATATTTTTTTCAAAGGCCAAAAAATCAACACAAAAACATATTTCCAAAAATCCCATACAAACAAACAAGATTAACATCAATATACAGTCAAGTAGTATAATAATACCTGTATTTGTGATTAAAAATTTTTTGATAAACAAAACAATAAAAAATTCAACAATAAAGTTTTGCTATCAAAATAAGCAAATAAATATCAATATTTTTAATTTTTTATGCTTTATTAAAAATATTGTAAAAATAATATTATCTAAAATTGAAAATAAAAAAGGAGAATTTCAATGAGAATGCTATTAGCAACAATAATACTTATATTAACAACGGGCTTATTAACTGCCCAATCCAAAAGCAAAAGTATGACTGAAGATGACTTTGATTTTGATAAACTTCTTGCAAAAGAAGAGTCTGTGCGCCGTTTATTTGGAATAGGTTTTGGAATTGGATATCCACTTACAAACATTACAATATCTGTTCCATATGTAGACATAGATCTTGGATACGGAGGATTCGTAGGGCTTAAACCCAACAATTTCTTGCCCTATGTTGTGATGGGCGTAGATCTTTTATTTAAAGATGAAATACATAAAAACACTATGATTTCTGGCGGCATTGGAATAGGTGCAGATTGGTCAAAAGGAAGTCCTGAAAAATCGAATGAAAAACCTGAGGAAGAGGAAGAAAATGAAGCACAACAAGTAGCTTCTCTGCAAAACAGAATAGGGGTTGTGATAAGGCTACCTTTGGTAATAGAGTACAGCTTTCTTAAAAATATTGTGATTGGATTTAAAGCTGTTGCTACTATTGGAACAACCATGCTACTTGGCAGCCCAATGTCATTTGAAGGAGCTAGATTTAATTTCTTAGGCACAGGCTTTATAAAAATATATATATAATGGAGAATAAATGATAAAAAATTTTAAAAAAATACATATTTTAACATTAGTATTAGGTGTGGTACACCTTTCTTCTGCATCTGACAATTATATGGTCAGATGCAGCAAGGAAGAAGATTCAACTACCTGTATCGCAAAGCTTAAAGAAATAAAAGAAAAGAAAAGTTATGACTTGTTTTCAATGGGAATTGGAATAGGCGATCCTATTGCAAACATTATAATTACAATTCCTTATGTAAATATTGATTTTGGATATGGAGGTTTTATTGGACTTAAATCAAACAATTTTGAAAATTATCTAAATGGTGGAATAGACGTTATTTTTAAAAAGCAAATTGGACAATATATGAGAATTGGAGGCGGCATTGGAATAGGCGCAGATTGGTCAAAAACATCCCTTACACCTCCTAATGAAGAGGAAGAAACTGAATACGAAAGAATAGGTGCCGTTATAAGAATTCCTTTTGTAATGGAATACAACTTTGCAAAAAATTTATCTATAGGATTCAAAATTTATCCTGCAGTAGGACCAACAATATTGCTAACAAAACCAAGCATTTTATTTGAAGGAATTAAATTCAATTTTTTTGGATTTGGATTCATAAAATTTGCATTTAATTAACCAAATAATCAAATTGGCAATTAAAATTAAGCTCACATAAGTAAGCTTAATTTTAATTAAAACCAGCAATAAAAGCCTCTCCGTCCCCATCAATAAACAAGTTTTCTGCTTTTCTGCCTATAAATACGCTCTCGCCTTTTTTAAGATTTAAGGATTTATTTATACTCACGCACCCATCTAAAACTAGCAAGACCATTGCACTATTTCTATCAATACAAATGTTCTCATTTATTTTTTTTTGAATCAGTTTCAAATTAGTATTTGGAAGTCTAAATACACTAAAACCATCTTGAAAATCGGGATTTAAAAATGATAACTTTCCTTCCTCAAATTGACCAACTCTTAACATCTCTTCTTTATCAATATACTTTGTAGTAAGCCCAGCTCTAATAACATTGTCAGAATTGGTCATAAGCTCAATGCAGTCTCCCTTAAGATATGCGTGCACCTCCTGACTATTTGTATAAACAACTTCTCCTGGTTTTAGCTTTAAAATATTCATACCCAAAAACACTAAAAGACCCACATCTACACCGTAAATATTGTAAATTTCATTAAACCAATAGCCCCTAAAATTATCAATAAGGTGCAAATTTTTTAAAATTTTTTCAATAATCTTCTCAAGTTCATACGCTTGTAAATCAAAAATAGCCTTTACAAAGTCTTTATGTGAGTGAAAGTCAAAATTTAATTTCAGAATTTCACAAATTTTTTTAATCTCATACAACGGCAAAAAGCCTTTAAGGGCATAAAAATCACTCAAGGCATATATAAGTTCAATTTTAGGGTTCTTATCTTTATATGTCCTTCTAGGATCATTAATGTCTATCCCTTTATTATTCTCTGATTCATACCCTTTTAAGGCAATATCTTTAGAAGGATGAATTTGAATAGATAAAGGTTTATTTGCAGACAATACCTTAAATAAAAAAGGAAATTCGTCATTACAGCCTAAAAGCTCTTTATGGTCTTCTAAAAAATCGCTTAAAAGCACATATTCATTTTTATATAAAATCTTACTAGAAAATGTCTTGTGTGCTCCAAGCCACATTTCAGCCTTAGGTCTTCCATCAATCTTATCGCCCAAAAGATTGGGAATAAAATTAATTCCTCCCCAATCATATTCTTTAATATTATTTTTCATTAAAAAAATATTATTTTCATTATTCATTCAGATTCCTTTAATTTTAAAGATTTTAAAAAAATTACCAAAGCTGTTGCAACTGCAACTCCAACAGCAATTGCAATAATAAACTCAAATTTATTATCAATAACAGGAAGTACTATTGGTCCTCCGTGTGGAGCATGATTAGCAACACCTAAAAAAGCAGCAATAATGCTTGATACAGCTCCTCCTACCACTATTGAAGGAATTACCCGTCCAGGATCACTAGCGGCAAAAGGAATAGCTCCCTCGCTAATACCAATAAACGAAATTAAAAAGGCTATTTTGCCGGATTCTTTTTCTTCACTTTCAAATAATTTAGGCGCCAAAAAAGTTGCAAGCCCCATAGCCATAGGAGGAACAGGAATTGCCGCTGCTACCATTCCCATTATTTCTGGCACTTGAGGAATTAGCCCTACACCAAAAAGAAATGCTACTTTATTAAAAGGCCCACCCATATCAACAGTAATCATTGAACCTAGTACCAAACCTAAGAAAATTTTACCCAACACGCCAAACGTTTCTGAATTGCTCTGTAAAGACTTAAGCCCGCTTTCAAGTACCCCCATAAATTCTCCAACATAAACACCAACATACAACATAAAAAAGCCAACAATAATAGTGCTTATTAGGGGAATTACAAATATAGGCATAACGGGTCTTAACCACTCAGGAACAGACCTTCTTGCTAAAAACCTTGCAACATAGCCTGCAAGAAACCCTGCAAATATTGCGCCCAAAAACCCTGCTTTTACATTCCCAGAAATCACTCCACCAACAAGACCGGGCGCAAGACCAGGCTTATCAGCAATTGCCATTGAAATAAAACCAGCAAGCACGGGCAGCATCATTCCAAAAGCGACAGATCCAATATCTGAAATCTGCTTATAAAATGGATGCTCAGAAAAATTAGGCCCATCAGGTCCAATCCCAACAAAAGCAATGCTAAGAGCAATTAAAATTCCTCCACTTGCAACAACAGGAATCATTGGAGATACTCCACTCATTAAATATTTATAAAAACTACCTTTGCCTGTTGCAACCGAAGCTTTAGGAGTGCTATTAGCTCCAGAGTCTTTGCTTTTAAATACTGGAGCATTAAAAGATTCCTTAATAATATTTTCTGTATTGTTTATCGCTTTTACAGTTGAGACTTTATAAACTCTCTTGCCTTCAAATCTCTTTTCATCAATATCCTTATCAACAGCAAGTATTACAACAGCTGCATTCCTAATTTCCTCTTCGGTTAATGCATTTTCAATGCCAATAGATCCTTGAGTTTCTACTCTAATGCTATAACCCTGCCTTTTAGCTTCATTTTCAATTTTCTTCGCTGCAATATATGTATGAGCAACTCCAACAGGACAAGCAGTTACAGCCACTATTTTTTCTGCTTTTGTGGCTCCAAAAACCTCTTCTTTGGCTTTTCTTTGAATATTCTCAATATAATAATAAATGTCATCAGTAGTAATAAACCCACTTAAAGCATTTTGAAAAGCATCATCTTCAAATAGTTTAGCTATAAAAGCAATCGCCTTGAGATGCTCATTACCTTGCTGTTTTTTTGACATACAAATCAAAAATATTAAATTAACAGGAGGATTTTCTTCAGACCACTTAACCCCAGCACCTTTAATGTAAAGCAATGAAATAAAACTGGTCTTAACCACATCCCCTATAAAATGAGGAATTGCAACCCCATTTTCCCAAGAAGTGTCACCTATCTTTTCTCTATCAAGAATTCCTTGAAGAAACTCTTTTTTATTATCTATATATCCCTTATCATTGATTTTTTCAACTAAAAAATCAATTACATCTTCTTTTGAATTTACTTCTGGCAAAATAAATACAAGATCTTTTTTCAAAAAATTAAAAAACATAACTGTGGACTCCTAGTAATTAAACATACTGTATAATATACAATAAAATAGCATAATATTGAAAAGGCAAAACAATTTTTATATTATTTAAAATAATCTGTTTATGAAAAAAACTCCAAACACTTGTATTTTATTAACATTGATGCTTATCATTTCCAACTTAAATGCACTTGCAAATGAAGAAGGCAATACTAATGAAAAAAATGATCAACCCAAACAAAGATCTAATTTTTTTAGCCCAGAAAGAGGATTCACATATTCAACAGGAATTGGAATTGGAATTGGATTTTTTCTAAATTCAAATATTAAACACCTTATTTTTAGACCTTATTATACATTCTCTAATAATACTTTTGATTTTTTAATCATTGCTATGATATTAACAAAAGAAAGCCTTAATATCCCAAAAAAAATGCAATACTTTAAATCTTATATTGGGGGAGGAATAAACTGGCACATTGCAAACTTAATTAAAAAAACAAAATATTTTTCTGCTACCATTGGCATAGGTGGTCGTTTTTACCTATCTACAAACTTCATAGGAGACATTCGATTTTACGAAAAATTGCCTTATGTGATAGAGCCTTACATGTTTATTGAAATTTCTTCTAAAAAGGCAATTCCTTTAATGGGATTGGACTTTAAAATTGACTTTTTATTTTTAGATACATTTAACATTTCTTTTAATTTCACTATTAGATATAATTTTAAGGACGAAAACGAGATGGAAACATGAAAAAAAGGTCAAAATTTTTTCTTTACTGCTATATTTTATGCCTAACAGGATTTTTATTTTTTTCCTTAAATCCAAAAGCCCTAAAACAAATTAAACACAAAATTTATGACTATTTAGAAATAATAGAAAATAAATACATTACCATTACAAAATCTATTCCAATAAAAGAATCCCAATTAATACCAAAAGGATATCTTACTACCCAAATAATAAACAAAAAACACTATACCTTAGGATATGCTGAAAGCGCAAGACAATCCGAATGGGCTGCTTATCCGCTTAAAAGAGAAATGGTAGAGCTAGCACTAACTTTGTTAAAATCAAAAAAAATTAAAAGGAGTACCAAATTCTTTGAAGACACCAACATCAAAGGTACTTTCCCAAAACTTGAAGATTACTTTAAAAGCGGTTATGACAGAGGACACATAGTAAGTTCTGCAGACATGTCTTTTTCTGAAAATGCAATGAAAGATACATATTTTTTATCAAATATGGCACCTCAAAAAAGCGAATTTAATTCTGGAATTTGGCTAAAACTTGAAAAATTAGTAAGGGAATGGGCAATCTTAAAAGGACATATATATATCATTAGTGCTGGAATTTTAACAGAAAATAAAGGATTTATTGGTAAAAACAAAATTTTGATACCTAAAAATTTTTATAAAATAGTACTAGCAATTAATAATAACAATTATTATGATATAATCTCTTTTATTATTCCAAATGAAAAAGCAAAAGACTTGGATTTGAAAAATTACGTTGTTAGCGTCGATTCAATTGAAAAAAAAACAAAGATAGATTTTTTTGAAAAACTTGATTCAAAAATTAAAAAAAATATTAAAAAAATACAAAACACGCATTCTTGGAAATTTAAATGAAATCAATATTTACAAAGTTAAACGCTTCTATCAATCTCTTTCTTTTTATAATTTTTATTTTAGCAACACTAGTTATACTAACTTTCTCTTATAAAATAAAATATAATGAAAATTATCAAAATTATATTCTAGAAATTTACAATAATAATTTTATAATATTGGTTAATAAATTAACCATCTTTATTGCTGGAATCATAGGCTCACTGTGGTCATATATTAACTATAAAAGAACCAACAACATACAATTTATACTTTTCTATTGCTTTATTAGCTCATATACATTAGAACCTATTTTGATCTCCGGAGATTTTTTTTTAAATAATAACCTAAATTCAAGTTATTATTTATTTACAAAATTTATCCTTTTTGTAAATACTTTTTCATTATTAAATTTATTTTTTCTAAGTTTATATATATGCGATTTCAAAATAAAATCAATACATTATACAATTTACATTATTTTAATCTTTGCCTGCATATATAGTTACACAATGCCCATTAATTCATACGAAAATAGTCAAAACTACGGCATTCTTAAAATTGAAAATACAAAATTTTATATAGACGCATTCTTGCTACTTATTTTAACAAACTTTATAGTAGCTTTTTTAAGAAAAAAAAGCTTTGACTATTTTTTCCTTTTTGTTTCAATGCTTTTAATATTAAGTGGAATTTACTTGAATTTGCTAAAAATACCTTATGCCTTTATCCCAATCTCAATTGGTACACCAATCTACTTAAAAAAATCAGGAAAAATTTTCTTTTATTGGCTATAAAAAAAGGAAGTTAAAAAATAGGACGAAGCTGAAACAACAAGTGGTAAAAATAAATTGTCATAATTAGCAGCATCAAAAAGCTCTACCAATGCTGCTAAAATTCCAAGAATTAAAGCTACTGCTAAATAAGGAAAAAAATAATAATATGAAAAAAAAGTAACACAAAATACAACAAGACTGCCAGAAATTGTTTTATCGTTTACAAGCTTAAAAGAAGGAATTAACTTTCCAATAAGACTTGCAAATCCATCGCCAAGACATACCGAAAATATTCCAATATAATTGAAAGGATACATAGTCAAACAATATGATATCAATATACCTAAAAACAAAAAGACAGGTGAAAAAGATACTCTATTGGGCAATATTTTTCTTGATTTTAATATTATGTTTGAAATATTTTTAAATAAAAGTATTTTTTTTTTAGTAATTCTAAAAATTTCAGAACTTAGGTATAAAATCATAAAAAGTATATTAGAAACAAGTCCTATCCAAAAATTTATTCCATAAAAAACTAAAACTATTAAACTAAAAATATGAAAAAATTTTCTAAAAATTTCATACTTAATATCTTCTCTAAAAATTGCTCTTTTAAACCCATTAAAAATCATTTGATCTTTTTTAAATGCATATTAAATCGATATTTGTAAATATTTTTTCAATACTCATTAAATTCCTCATTTACTACTGCAAATAAATTAAAATAAACAAAAACCTTTTTATAACTCTATGTCTTATAATAAAATTACTTATATTAATTTTACAATTTTTTTCAAAAAAAATATTCTTACCTAGAGATTTATTATAAATAGGCAATACTTATTTATAAAGAGAAGAATTAAGCAGGTTCCCAAAAATGCTAGAAATTGAAGATAAACTATTTTTAAAATTTTGCGATTTTATATATAACAACAGTGGAATTCGTTTTGATGAAAAAAATAAATTTGTTCTTCAAAGCAGAGTGAACGACGCAGTACGAGCTCTTGCTCTTGAAAACCCAGCACAACTTTATAATTTAATAATTAGTGAAAAATTAAAAAAAGAATATTTCTTGGATTTAGTAACAACCAATTTAACAAGATTTTTTAGGAATTCACTACATTTTCAAACTTTTGAAAAATTTGTAATTCCCAATTTAATTAAAATTAAAAACATAGAAGAAAAAAATAGGATTATTATCTGGTCTGCAGGATGTTCAACAGGAGAAGAACCTTATTCATTGGCATTTGTACTCAAATCAAAGCTTCCAAAAGAAATGGATTTTGTTATTATTGCTTCTGATTTAAGCTTAAAATCTTTGATGATAGCAAAAGAGGGATATTATTCATCAAACAAATGTGAAAATATTCCTAAAGAATACCGACACTATATATATTCTCATTCAAACGGATATAAAATTAAAAATGAAATTAAAAATCATATAAGATTCGACTATCATAACCTAAACTTTGAAAGTAATTTTTCACAAATTGATGTTATTTTTTGTAGAAATGTATTAATATATTTTGATGAAAAATCAAAAATTAAAGTACTTAAAAAATTTTATAACAATATGTCTAAAAACAGCTATTTATTTATAGGACACTCAGAATCACTTTTTGGACTTAACCTTCCTTTTAAATTTTTAAAAACACCTTGGGCAATAATATATGAAAAAAAAGATACTAGCTGTCAAAAAGAAAAATTCAAATCACAAAATAAATATAAGCTATAATTTAACAAGAATAAAATGGGGAAAAAATAACAGTGGAAACAAAAATTTCTGTACTTATCATAGAATACTATGCTGTAAAGAGAAAACTTATATCAGACCTTATCAATTCGTCTCCAAAACTCCAAGTCATTGCAACTGCTTCTAATGGCAAATTTGCAACAAATAAACTTAAAAAACATAACCCCGAAGTAATATTAATGAATTTAGAAGAAAACAATGTTAAAGATATTCTATTTTTGGAGAAAAAAAAGAATATAAACAAAACAATACCAATTGTCGTCACATCTTCAAATCAAGACCTAATAAACATTGCTGCTTTAAAGGGCGCTGATGACCTTATATTAGTATCTAAAAATAAAAAATCACATGAAATCAAAAAAGAACAAATTATTAATTCTCTTTTAACCTATGGATCAATATCTATAAAAAACAAAATTGTCTGCAATAAGGATATGAAAACAAAAAACTATGAAAGAGCTAATTTTTTTTCAAATCACAAAAATGACATTTCTTCATCAACTCAGCTTGAAGAACATGCAAAAGAAAAAATATTAAATGAAAAAGAAATAAAAAAACTTAAACTGAGAAAATTTGACATAATAGCAATTGGAGTATCAGCGGGTGGACCTGTGGCCTTGAAATCAATATTACCAGAAATACCTGAAAGCTTTCCGCCAATAATAATTGTTCAACACATGCCTAAAGGATTTACAGAAGAATTCGCAAAAAATCTTAACAATCTTTGCAAAATAAGCGTAAAAGAAACCACCAATAACGAAATATTAAAGCAAGGGCATGCATATATTAGCTTGGGCGGATATCATACAAAAATCAAAAAAATCGATGGCAACTATCAAATAAAAACCCTCGATGGCAAACATATAAATGGTCATAAACCATCTATTGGAGTTTTATTTCAATCTATTGCAGAGATTGCAAAAGATAAAGCAATTGCCATAATAATGACTGGAATGGGAAATGACGGATCAAGAGAAATTGGAGATATAAAAAAAGCTGGGGGACTAACTATTGCGCAAGACAAAGAAAGTTCTATGGTTTTTGGAATGCCAAAAATAGCAATAAAGGAAAACAATATAGACTATATAGTTCCACTAAACCATATGGTAAAATTATTAAAAGCTATACTAATTAGTAGCTAAATTTTTTTAAACAAGGAATATTTTTTGGACAATAAAAAAGAAACCACCGAAACAGAAGACTGTTTTTCCCATGTAAGTAAATTTAATATACACAATAAAACAATATACATACTTGGAACTGCTCACGTGTCAAAAAAAAGCTCAGAAGATACTGCAAATTTAATAGAAATCTTAAAACCAGACTATATTGCAGTTGAACTTGATGAAGCTCGCTATCATTCGATCTTAAATACCAATGAAAATGAAAAATGGAGAAACTTAGATATAGATAAAGCATTAAAACAAGGAAAAGCTTTCTTTCTCATAATAAACATAATCCTTAGTAATTTTCAAAAAAAATTAGCAAAAGAACAGGGAATAAAACCTGGTGAAGAAATGAAAACAGCTATTTTAAAAGCTAAAAAACACAATATTCCACTAATTCTTGCTGACAGAAAAATTGAAACAACTCTAAAAAGAGCTTGGATATCTATTCCAATATTCGAAAAAGCAAAAATAATCTCAAGCCTTTTTTCCCTAGCAGATACAAAAATTACAAAAGATGAAATTGAAAAACTCAAAGAACAGGACGCTCTTTCAAAAATAATGGAAGAACTTTCTAAAGAAATACCCAAAGTAAAAAAAGCTTTAATTGATGAAAGAGACGAATTTATTACAAACAAAATGCTTGAAGGAACAGGCATTATTCTTGCCGTTGTGGGCGCAGGTCATGTAAACGGAATAATGAGAACTCTAAAAGAAATAAGCCAAAATAAAAAAACAATAAACGTTGAAGAACTCGAGAGAATACCTAAAAAACATTTTTCATTTAGCAAAGTGCTATCTTACTTGATTGCAATTTCAATCATTTTACTAATAGCAAGCTCTTTTTACTTTAAAGGATTTGATTTTGCTTACAAAAATTTAAAACTTTGGATAATCTCTAACTCTCTTTTTTCAGGCATTGCATCTATTTTATTAAAATCTCATCCTTTAACAATTTTAACAGCTATTATAGGCTCTCCAATATTTTCCTTAATACCATTCATAGGAACAGGCATGGTAGCAGGCCTTGTTGAAGCTTATATAAACAAACCAAAGGTCAAAGATTTTGAAGATCTACAAGAAGAATTATCGACAATAAAAGGATATTTTAAAAACAAAGTTACAAGAATTTTATTAATAGTACTTTTTGTAAACCTTGGATCTACAATTGGGACAATTGTAGGACTTAAATTTTTATTAAATGTTTTTAAATAAACCCTTAAAATAACAAATATTTACACAGGAGTATATATGGGACTTGTGTTTTTAGGTCCTCCAGGTTCTGGAAAGGGGACCATTTCAAAAATTATTTCCAATGAATTTAAATGCCAACACATTTCAACAGGAGATTTGTTTAGAGAAAATATTTTAAATTCCACGGCTCTGGGGCAAGAAATAAAAAAAATTGTTGAAAGGGGAGAGCTGGTCCCTGACCTAATTACAATCAAAATAGTAGAAGATAAAATTAAAGCTATTAAAAAGAATAAAGATTTTATTCTAGATGGATTTCCGCGCAATATTTGTCAAGCCGAAGCTCTTGACAAATTTTTGCCAAATGTAAAAATAATAAACTTTTTAATTGATGAAGAGTTAGTAATAAAAAGACTCTCGGGAAGAAGAATTTGCAAATCTTGCAATAATATTTTCAATATATATACCCTAGCAACAAAAACAAATGGCATTTGCGACGTTTGTGGAGGAGATCTTTACCAGCGAGAAGATGATAAAGAAGAATGCTTGAAAACAAGACTTAAAGAATATAAATTACAAACAAAACCACTAATAGAATTTTACTCAAAATGCTCTAGACTTAACAATATTGATGCATCTGTTAAGATTGACGAAATGAGAAAAAAAATAATTAAAATAATGTTAAAAAAAAATTAAATGGGAAAGGTATTCAAAATAAAAATGTTAATAAAAAAAATTTGCTTTTGCTTGTTGCTTTTGCAAGCAAAAATAATTCTTGCCCAAGATCAAGAGAACTTAGAATTCAATAATGAATATTTTTACTTTAATTTTCAATCTGCTTATTATCCTCCCCACGAGTTGGGCACAAATGGAAAAAGCTTTTCACAAAGCTTTAAACGTCCCAACTTCCAAAATATTGAACCAAGTTTAAAAATTCCAGTCAATTATTGGGGAGGAATAAAACTAATATCATATTTGGGCTACTATAAAAATTTTAAAGCTTTGCACAATCCCAATTCTATATTTTTTAAAAATAATGGCATAGACATAGATTTAAATATAGGATTGTCTCCTGTAAGTGTCTCATTTAAAAGCACAGTAAGCTTTACTCCTATTGCTTTTTTAAATTTATATGCATCAAATGAACTTGGTATAGGTTGGCAAGCTTTTGGATTTAAGGGAGTTGGGGTACACATTGAAAATGGAAAATATTCAAATGATGTTGAATTTTATTCAGAAATAACAGCAGGGGGACGATTCCAATTTGACTTAAACGCTATTTTTCAAGGAGAATGGACACACATTATTACAGTTATTGGAAATGATTTTACATACTTAATCAATCCCCATGCAAAAAAAGATCAACTTTGGAAATATAAAGCAGATGATGGTAAAAATATAAATGGCATGCTAATAAAACCTTACGCTCTTTTGGCTTACAAAATGCCAATACCTCTTAACACCATAGGCCTACTTTATGAAGGGAAAACACAAATTGGCAAAGAAAGAAAAATAAGCTCTTGGAAAAACAAAGGCTGGGGAAGTGATATTTTTTATCACAATATTTCTATTGTTGCTAATTTTGAAGTTATCAAACCTTTAACAATTGGCCTGCAATTTAAATTATCTACAAATCCCACATACACAAGTAACACAGCTGGACTGGCTGATATTTCAAAAAGAATAGCAACTGGCAATTCTTATTTTTATTACGACTCTATTGGGATATCTATAACTTATAAATACTAAAGCCTATTAAATATAGATTTAATACCTAAACTGATTTCTTCCAGAAACTTTAGCATCATAAAGCTTGCGATCAGCAAGCTTTATGATATTGGTAAAATTATTATCAATAGGAACTTCTTGAGCAAGTCCAATTGAAACAGTCACAATGCTAGAAACACTACTGTGTTCATGAACTATTCTTAAACACTTTATATCATTAATCATTGTTTTAATAATGCTAATCATTTCATTTAGACTCTTGTTGACAGAAAAAAAAATAAATTCTTCCCCCCCATATCGAGCAACATCTATTTTGTATTTTAAAGAAACCTTATATAAAGCTTTAGCAATCAATTTAAGACATTCATCACCATTAGTATGCCCATAATTATCATTGTAATTTTTAAAATTATCAATATCCAACATCCCAACAATTATTATTTCTTTATTTTCTAAAGCTTTCATCCACGACTTAGAAAATTTATCCATAAAAAATCTTCTGTTTGGAATTTGAGTAAGCCCATCAATTCTAGACAAGCTTTTAAAATAATCTCTTAACCTCTTTAATTCAAGATGCGTCTTAACTCTAGCATCAATTATTCGACTATTAAAAGGTTTTAAAATATAATCTACCCCACCAACGTTAAATCCTTCAAGTTGAGCATCTGTGGAACTTCTTGAACTAATGAAAATTACAGGAATCTCTTTAGTATCAGGATCGCTTTTTAGCTTTCTACATACCTCATAGCCATTAATATCCGGGAGACCTATGTCAAGAAGCACAAGATCTGGACTATCTTTTTCAACTTGCTTTAAAGCATCAAATCCATTTGTTGCAACCTCAATCTCATAAGCATCTTGCAATATATTTACCAATAAATCTAAATTGGTGGGAGAATCATCCACAATTAAAAGCTTCTGATTCTCAGCTTCAAAAGCTTTATCTTTAATTATCATTTCCACTGCTAATATCTCTTATTATTAAGCATTTTAATAATCTCTTCAAGAATCTTAGAGCTCTCAGCAAATCTATATAGTCTTAAATTTCTGCGAAGATCACCAAATAATACCTGAATATTATCGTCTAAAACATACTTGTCAATGCTCTCAAGAATTTCTTTATATTCTCTTGGCTTTCTAGTCTTAATACCAATTAAAAGTTTGTTGAGAAGGTTTAAAAGTTGATCATTATTTTTAAAGCATAGCTTGTTCTCATTAACAACATCAGACTCAAACAAAATATTTTCCTTTATGTCGCTTATTAGTTGAAATAAATCATCTTTTACAAAAAAATACATTTTTTTCAACTCAGAAATTGAATCTTTACTTGTTTCAATTTTTTGAAAATCTTTATACAATTCGCTACGCATATTAGAAAGAGCTCCAGATATTGAATGAGATATATCCTTAATTAAAGACAAATTTTCCTCATCAAAAGCTTTTTCTAAATCAACAATATTAATAGAGATAAAATCAACAAGTCCTCTACATAATTCAGAATATGATACATATGAAAGATTTAATTCTTTTAAGGCCCTATTAACATCTAAATTAGAAAACTTAATAGGTTGATTCAAATCTTCATTCTCCCAAATATCATCAATTTCAAACTGTAAGTATTTCTTTAATATGGTTTTAATTGAACTTATGTGTATTGGTTTTGAGATGTAATCATTCATACCACTTGCAAGACACTTGTCTTTATACTCTTGCAAAGCATGCGCTGTTACAGCAACTAAAACACAAGGCTTTAAATTCTTTGCCTTTTCAAATTTTCTAATCTCCTTAGCCACGGAAAATCCATCATATCTTGGCATTCGTATATCAATAAAAGAAATGGCATATTTTTTCTCTTTTAAAGATTTCAAAGCCTTTACTCCATCATCTACAACATCAATAAAATTTTCATTAATGCCTATTACAACAAGAATATCTTTCAACACTTTTTGATTTACCTGATTATCTTCAGCTATTAAAACATTAATGGGTTCTTTTATCTTAAAAACATTATCTATTAGAACCAAATCATCAAAATCCATTTCTGAGTTAAACGCTTTTTTATAAAAAATAGAGCATATACTAAGCCCCATTAAAGGCTTTTTAACATACCTATATTTTAAATTTTTTAAAGCTTGATTATCTAAATAATAAAATAAAAAAATAATTTGTACATCAGAACTTAATCTTTCAATATTATTGGCAAATCGAATACTCTCTTGAATATTATCGTTATTTACATTTACATAAACAAAATTATAAAAAGGATATTCCTTGAAGACTTTATAAGCATCCTCAAAAGACGCTACATAGCGCACATTAGACGAGCATCCCAATAAAATCGAACAGTGCTCAAAAATTTTAATAGATTTTTGACTTAAAAGCACATTTAATACTTTATTATCACCATTTATTGATTGAAATCTATTGATTGACAAATTTTCGCTTTTAAGCTCACCGCCCAATAAAAAGGGCAACATAAATGAAAAAGTTGTGCCCTCTCCCACCTTACTATCGACAGCAATGCCAAGACCACCCATTAGTCTTATAAGCTCTCTAGATATTGACAATCCCAATCCCGCACCCTCATGAACCCTTGAAGAAGAATCGTCCTCTTGTTTGAATATTTCAAATATCTTAGAAAAATTCTCTTTTTCAATCCCTTTGCCTGTATCTATTACCTTAAATTCAACTGTAACTAAAACTCTATTACCATCGGTTCTTGTTCTACATATTTCTTCATAGTTTAAAACAATAACACCATCATCTGTAAACTTAAAAGCATTTCCTATTAAATTAATTAAAACTTGTTTAATTTTTACAATGTCACCCTTTATATAATTCTTAAAAATAGATTTAGAATAAGAGAATAAATCAATATTTTTCTTTGCACATTGAGATTGAAAAGTTTTTAAAACCATTTCCATTTCATTCTCTAAATCAATCTCTTGACTCTCAACATATAATTCATTAACATCTATTTTAGACAAATACAATATATCATCAATTAAAGAAAGCAAAGAATCAGATGAATAATTTATCATCCTAACATAGTCTTTTTGAACATCTGTAAGAAAAGTTGTATCCAAAAGCTCAGTAGCCGCCATTATCCCGTTAATAGGGGTACGAATGTCATGACTGACGTTAGCTATAAAAATGGTTTTAGCAGCATTAGCAGCTTCTGCAATCTTTTTCTCATTCATAACAAAAGAATATCTTCTTTTCTGCTCAAATGATAATCTGAACATAAATATAATTACAAATCCTAAAAAAGTAAAATAAAACATAATAACTGTTATCACTAGAAATTTGAAACTTTTAAACCTGCTATCTTTGGATTTATAATAAATATCAAATTTCCAATCATTTAAATACATCTGACTGCCAACATTCGAACGCATAACAACTTTTTGAATAATTTCTTTCAAGATATAATCCTGATTATAAATAGCAAGACTCAAATCAAAAGCCAAATCTCTAAAAGTAGGAATTTTTTCAACATCAATAATATTCAATTCTTCAAAAACAGCAGCAGCTGTATACTCATCGCTAATAATCCCATCTACCTTCCCCTTATAAAGAAGAAGCAAAGCCTCTTTAAAGCTACTTACCAAAATAAGCTTTGATTTGATATTAGAAGCCAAATTTTTACTATATAAAAAATCAAGTATAGCAAACCTTTCTAAAGATCTAGAGGGAAGCACCCTTTTCTTATTTGAAAAAATATAAAGTGGAATTCGAGAATTTAATTTTATGTTGAAAACATTCTCTAAATTTGAATCTAATGCATTAGTATTTAGCATATCGATTTTTCCAGATTTAATTAATTTTTTAAGATCTAAACTATTGTGTGCTTCAATTATGTTAAATCCCAAACCTGAAAACATTTTAATCTTATCAAGCAAAAATTGATTTATTCCTTTATAATTATTTGCTTCAACATAATCTATTGGATACCAATTTTTAACAGCAAGATTTAATTTATTATTTTTTGATAACCAAATTTTTTCTTCTATATTAAATTTAACCTTATTCATAATTTTATAACTATTTATTCTAGAACTATTAATCTCTTCTTTATCCAACCAATTTTTATCTATTTGAAGTAAAGATTCAAATGAAATATCATCAAATATAGCATTGAGAATATATTTAATAACCTTATAAATCCTGTTATCAATAGCTAAGACTAAAAACCTATTTTTATTAAAAATCGAATCGTAAGATTTTAATCTACCGTTATATCCATTTAATTTTAATAAATATTTTGTTGTTATTGAATTTTCTATAAACCCATACGAATTATTAACAATATCTATAAAGTTATTAACAATATCTTTATTCTTATTTAATTGAATATTATTAAAATTAAAATCAATAAACTGAGAATTTATTGGACCAACACCACCATTTAGATCTTTAGAATAAAATTTAAAATTAAGAGGATATATTGGCTTACTTACTACATAATTAACATTTTCCAATACACTATCATTACTAATAATTCCTCCAAAAATCCCTACTGACTTTCCATCTAATGATTTCTTAACATCCTCTTTAGGGAATCCCTTAAAAATAGGTTTAAAAATATATTGCCTTGAAAGAAGATTCCATAAATCTACTAAAATGCCAGACAACTTCCCCTGTGAATTAATAAAACTTAAAGGAGGATAATCATTATATAAACCAACATCAATAAAATTTCCCTTAGAAGTACTATCTAAAAAAGAAAAAACATCTTCATCAGAAATTTTCATCAAATAAGAAAATAAATCTAAATTCAAATTCTTTATTATCTCGGGAGCATTTCTACTAATGGCTACTCTATTTTTGATACTATAAAAAACATCTCCAATAAAAATTACAAGATCTTCACTAAAAAAAAGCTTTGAAATGTTGTGTAAAGTCTTACAATCACCATATATATAATCAACTTTATCATTTTTTAAGGCCAATAATAACTCTTGGATATTATCAGCCAAAAAAATAGTATTAACGCCTTTTAGTCTTAAAATATCTTCATATATTGTATTTTTAACAACTCCTATATTAAAATTGGATAAAAACGTTGAATGGATATTTTTATATTTTTTATTAGAGTTTTTAGAAAATAAAATTGAAATACTCCTAGTAAATTCACTTTTAAAATAAAAAAAATCATTAAATTTTGTATTATAAGTCAATCCTATATATATTGCCTCGTCTTCAATTTCACTTTCATTTAAATTATCAATATGTTCAACCCTGATATCAACATTGTTATCTTTTGCCCATTTATCTAAAATAGGAAAAATAAGCCCCACATATTCTCCTTTATTATTCTTATGGTAAAAAGGAAAATATTGATCTACGAGCTTAAACTTGTAAATATCCTTAGAAAATAAATTGACGTTGACAAAGCAAACCAAAAGTAAAATTAAAAAATTAATACTTAAAAAGTTTGCTTTTTTCATGTTATTTTAAAATTTCCTTATTAAAATACAATAGTTTTACCACTGTGTAAAAACAAATATACACAATAAATTCAAGGTTTAAAGTATAAAATAAAAACCCTGGCAATAACCTACTCTCCCGCGAACTCGCAGTACCATCAGCGAATAAGAGCTTAACTTCTGTGTTCGGAATGATAACAGGTGTTTCCTCTTTTCTCTAACCACCAGGGTTTTTACAAGGAAGACAAAAATATGGCCAAAGATACGGGTAATTAGTATTAGTCAGCTTAATACATTACTATACTTACACTTCTAACCTATCAACCTGGTATTCTTCCAGGACCCTTAAAGGATATCTCATCTTGAGGAAGGCTTCCCACTTAGATGCT